>JAFUKC010000012.1 GCA_017467885.1 Bacteroidaceae bacterium
ATGTTTTTTCATTTTTTAAGGGCGCATAGCGGGCTATGTAACCGCAAAAAAGGGAAAAACAGGCAAAAAAGAACATAAAAAGGCAAGCACAACTCGCGGATAATGTAATAAACTTTTTCGAAAGAAATTCAAACAGCTTCTTAATATTGCTTCTTATAAACATTCGTTTCTTTCGGTTCGAAACCTGCCGAACGATAAAGAGCATTTGCCGCCACACGCGAAGGCTTCGATGTAAGCATGAGGGTACCACCCATTGCGGCAGCCTCGCGCATAGCATGCTCCACCAACATACGGCCAAAGTTACGTCCACGCATGGCCGAGTCCACCACGACATCTTCTATCCACATTTTGCGGCCTGTGGGTGCAAGATAATGGGCCAAAGTGAGCATTCCGTACACCTCACCCCCATATTCGAGCAGAAAAAGACGGCTCGAAGAAGAAGATACAATATCGCACAATGTTGCCTCGTCGAAACAGACAGGTGACGAGGAGAGCTGTGACAGCAACTTTCTTATGGCCCCAACATAACGGGCATCACAAACCGACAGTTCGAATATTACGGGATTATTCATCTTTTTACTCTTTCACTTTACATTTTACACCTTTTGACTCGTTTTGCAGACGGTCGAGCACAGTAACCACGTATGTACGCTTTCCGCAAGCATTGGAAGGCAGACGATAAAATTTAGATGAAGTTACGGCAACAATATTCTCGGTCTTGTTCAAATCGACCTTCTCCCCGTCGGCAAAGCAGTAAACAACATAACGCCAAGGGTCGTTCATCGGGTCTTTTTTCTTTTTGTCACGTGTGAGCCAAACAAGAATTTCACCTTCAGGCGAGTCGATAACACGAACACCCTTCACCTTCTTGGGAGCCTTCTTATCGATAAACGGCGCAGAAGGCATCAGTGCCGGGTTGCAATGATAATATTGTGTCAACACTTCGCGATAACGACCAACATTCTTTGCTGCCGATGCCGCATCCCAAAGACACGACCCCTGTATAGCCGGGAAAGAACGTTGTAATTCCATCTTACGTGGCATTTGATGGCGTTTACTGTTTTGCAGGTCGGCAGCACGAACGGTGCGGTTCACATCCTGTCCGATGTAAAGCGGACGATTCGAGGCATGCTTTACCCACCACTCGACCAAAGTTTCATAATCGGCAGCTTTGTGCCCTATCTCCCAATAAATTTGTGGGATACAATAATCGACCCAACCTTTATCTATCCACAGCAAAACATCGGCATAGAGGTCGTCGTAGCTTTGCAGACCTCGAGTGTTGCTACCGTCAGGTACTGTTTCCGATGCATTGCGGTATATACCGAACGGTGACACACCGAACTTGACCCAAGGTTTTACCGAACGGACCGTTTTATGCAACTGCTTTATAAGAAGGTTTACATTTTCGCGACGCCAATCGCCCTTGCTCAATGCAGAACCGCTACGGGCATAATCTACATCATCGGAAAATTGAAGACCGCCCGACGGATAGGGATAGAAGTAATCATCGATGTGCAGGCCGTCGACATCGTAACGCGAAACAATATCACGGACAATCATACAGATATAGTCGCGGTTCTCTTGCAGTGAGGGATTGAAATAGATCTGACCGGCATATTCGATAAATCGTTCGGGGTGCACAACACTTTGATGAGTAGCGGCAACCTCGCGCGTACCCTTTGTTCGTGCACGATAGGGGTTTATCCATGCATGCAGTTCCATGTTACGCGCATGTGCGGCATCGACCATGAATGCCAAAGGATCCCACCCGGGCGATGTTCCCTGCTTTCCCGATATATAACGGCTCCAGGGCTCGTGCGAAGAGGTATACAGAGCATCACCCTCCACCCTCACTTGGAATATAATTGCATTTATATTCGCCTTCTTCAGTTCATCGAGCATCGTTGTAAGGTAGTTTTTCATCTCTTGCTCGTTCATGCCCATGAACTGCCCGTTTACAGCCTGAATCCAAGCTCCACGAAACTCACGTTTCGGAGAATCGATATCTGCTGCCGACGATGGCAACGACACTGCAAACATTATGAGAAGCAGAAAGAGTGTATGTATCTTTTTCATTTGTCTGAATATTTTCCGGTATTTTGTGCGAAGATATAAATAGGCCTTGTATCATATTTCACTTTTAACATTCTTTAACCACGGGGGGTAATTTTAGACCTAATATCAGTAACTTTGCATCGAATTACAGCGCATACACGCATTACCGCGTTGTTTTTAAACAGTTTACAGCCTTATTTTGTCTTATTAAAGTTCTAAAAAGATAACAAATTTACAAATTTCTTTTATTAATTAATTTTACGTATGAAACAAAAGTATTTCATCCCCGCCCTTGTGGCGATGCTGTCTTGTTTTGTGCTTTCGGTTAATGCTGCTGTGGCAGCACCTGCCGAAACCGACACCGACGGCAATGCGTATGTTGCTAAAATCGGCGATAATACGTACGAAACATTCAGCGATGCCATCACAGCTGCAAAAGCTATGACAGACAGCGTTACAATGGAGATTTACGGTGAGGTAGAGTTTGTCAACGGCATTGAACTGACCGGAAGCTACACCTCTATCAGTTTTATCGGCAAGGCAGACGGTGCCAAGATGACCGTTAACCAAGCAGCCGGCGGTGATTACCTGGAGGCTCACGGCGAAACTGTAGCATTCACCGATTTGATTCTTGCAAAGGCCAATCCCCAATGGTCGGGTAACTCCGGTCACATGGGCAGCTACTTCTCTATCCAGGGTGGCGAAACAACCTACACAAACTGTACTTTCCCCAATGGCGCCTGCACAAGCGGAGGCACAGCAACCTACACAAACTGTACTTTCCAAAACAGCAGCGAATATGGTTTGTGGGTATACGACGATGCATTGGTAACCGTAAATGGTGGAACCATCGACAGCAAAAAGGGTATTAAAGTTTATTCGGAAGACGAAACAAGCGTAACAAGCACCCTTACAGTTCAGAATGCAACATTCACAGAGAGCATCACCGATAAACCCGCTGTTGCTGTAGGTTACGCAGCATCAATAACACTCATTGGTAACACCTACAATAATAAAACAGCAAACATCGAGTTAGACTCAGGCAGCGATGCCGATTGCAACGGAATTACTTTTACAGCACAGGACTCCGAGGGTAATGATATTGCAAGTACATTATCAGTTATCGACCGCAGCGGAAATAAAACTGCAACCGGTGTATTAATGGACGGTAAGATATACCTTACTGTTGCAGCCGCAGCAGCCGAAGCTACAACCGGCAGCACCATCACCTTATTGCACAGTTCTACCGAGACAGTAGAACTCCCCGAAGGTGTAACACTCGACACAAACGGAAATACAGCCGAGAATGTAACAGTTGCAGGCCCCACAGAAGTTTCAACATACGACGAACTGAAAACAGCACTCGACGCCGGCAAACAGAACATAATTCTTACTGCAGATATCACAATTGACGCTGCAATTACTGTTGCCGACGGCACAACCATCGACCTTAACGACAAGACACTATATATTAATGTAGAGAACTCCTATTACAACAATGCAACCATTAAAAACGGTAATATTGTATTAGGCAAGGACGATGTTCATGTTTGTGACGGTTACTTCCTTGTTAATGCAGGCAAGACATTGGTTATTGACGATGTAAATATTACATCGGCAGAAGGTGGAATAAAAGGCTATGCAGTGTTCCATCTTAAGACCGGAGCCAACCTCGACCTGACTAATTCTACTCTTAACATCAGTGACAACGAGTACACAGCCGGTTACATTGTATATGCCGGCGAATCGACCGCAACATTGGACGTTACAAGCAGCACCATCACCGGTAGTAAAGTAAACGGAGTTGTTCATGCAACAACAGTAATTGAAAACTCTACTGTAACACTGACAAACGTTATCGAGCATGGTATCAACCGTTCAGCTACAACAATCGACGGTTCGAATGTTACCATCTCGGGTGGAACAGGACGAGGTATCACAGCACAGCACGGCGATTTAATAATAACAGGTAATTCAAGTGTGAATATTTCGGAGATGGGCGAGGCTACCATCGAATTGCGTGGCGACAAAAACCTAACCATTGCCGAAACAGCCACAGTAGCATTGGATGCTGAAGTAAACAATACCACCACCGGCACAATCACCGGTAACGTTGAAATTTTTGTATCGGGACTTAAAGGTGAGGGAACCGAAGCTTCTCCCTTCCTCATCAGCAACGTCGACGAGCTTGTTTGGTTCCGCGAAAAGGTTGACGAGCAGGCCACCGACGGCTCTACACAGTTTGCAGGTGTATACTTCAAACTGACCGCCGACATCGACCTCGATGGTATCGCTTGGAACCCCATCGGTTCTATGACAGGCGACCATGGTTCGTTCAAAGGCGTGTTCGATGGCGGTGGCCACACAATCTCGAACCTCAACGTTAAGGAGGCCGGCAATGGACTCGGTCTGTTTGCATACACAGCAGGCAACGCAGTGATAAAGAACCTCACATTGAATAATGTACACGTAGAATCTACCGACAACAGCAACAACGTTGGCGGTTTGGTTGGTAACGCTTACGCAAGCACACAGATAAACAATGTTCACGTAACAGGCAACGTATATATTTCGGGACGCGGCTATATCGGCGGTATTGCCGGACACGGTTATGTGGTTATGGACAGCGTCTCGGTTGTTGCAACAGGCGACGGACAAGGAAGCAGCACCGGCCTTATCACATCGACATTCTGGTGTGCCGGCGGTATCCTCGGATACGGCGGTGAGGGCACGACCGACATTACAAGTGCACACGTAGAGGGTGTCACAGTGACATCGGCAGCCGGCGGATTGGGCGCCATTGTAGGTATGGCCGAAGACAACAAAGGCACACAGCCCATTTCGGGTTCGAACCTCTCGGCCAAGAATGTGGAGATAAAGACCTATGCAGGCAGCTATGGTGATAGTTATGCGAACTATGCGCTCGGTTACCTTTACGGTGGTAATCCCACAAGCGAATTGAGCGGAACCCTGGAGGTGGAGAACCTTACCGTTGAGACCTCGACAGGCGAAACACCCGAACTTAACGACGTTGTAGCATCGGTAGGCACAGCAAACTACTTCTATCTTACAACAGCCATCGAGAAGGCTAAAGCAGGCGAAACAGTGGTTCTTAATCGCGACACGAAACTGACCGAGAAAATCGACATCAACAAGAACCTTGTATTGGATCTTAACGGTAAGACCATTACAACCTCGGGTGTAACAGGCAGTCGTGTATTTGTATTGGGCACAGGCTGTACTTCATTCACCGTTAATGCAAATGGTGGCGCCATCAATTCGGCAGATGCACAAGCACTCGGTATCATCGATGTAAACACAGCTGCAGAGGTTACCGTAAACGGTGGTAGTTACGACTTCGACACCAACAACGGCGGATTGTTCAAATTCCGCAACTACAACAGCAAAATAACATTGAACGATGTAAATGTAGAAACCAACGGACAGGTATCGGGCCCCAACTATTCGGGTAACGTACTCGATGTAAACGGTGGTACATTCAAAGCTGCAAACGTATACAATGCTCGCAATGTATTTGCGTTCTACATCGCATATGCTACAGCAACCTTCGACAATGCAACAATAGAGAATGAGTATATCGGTGCAATTGAATGTGCAGGCGGAACAGCCGAAGTAAACAACTGCGAGATTTCGGTTACAGGTACCAACTCGGCACCCTACCTCTCGGCAGCAGTAGCAGTCTCGGGTGCAGGAGATGTTACCGTAAACGGTGGTAGCTATTCTACCAAGCCGGCAGCAGCAAGCGATGCCAACAATCTGGGTAACAGCCACGGTTCATGGACCGCTATTATCATGAGTTCCGGCGGAACAATGACTATCAACGACGGTACATTCTCTAACGGTGTGTACGAAGGAACAGCTACCAACCCACGTGCAGTAATCTCTTTGGGTGCAAATGTCAAATATGGCAATAACGTAGCAGCCCACCTCGTAATAAACGGCGGTGAATTCACATCTATCGGCGCACTTACCGATTGTGAAACAATCTATAGTAACGACACCTACACGCCTACAATGGATATTACAATTACCGGTGGAGACTTTACAGGAGTAGCAGGCAAGACCATCGGCGGTTGTGACCCCATCACGACAAGTAACCCTGTGGAGGTAGTCATCTCGGGTGGTACATACGCGGCAACATACACCATAGACGAAAGCTATCTTGCAGAAGGTTATTCTGTTGTTGAGAATGAAGATAACACCTACGGCATTGCTTTAAGCAGCGAAGCCAAGATAGGCGAAACTTTATACAACACTTTGGCCGAAGCTGTTGCAGCAGTAAAGGATGGCGAAACCATCACATTGCTTGGCGACGTCACAACTCCCGACATTGTAACTGTTACAAAATCTATCACCATCGATGGTAACGGCAACACCCTTACATACACAGGCCAAAGCCGAGCTATCACTGTAGAGAGCGGTGCTGCAGGAGTAAACCTCACAGTCAAGAATCTCACAGTAGATTGTACGGCTTCTTATTGCCAGCGTGGTATCAACTACAACACAACAGGAGAATTCACACTCGAAAATGTAACAATAAAGGGTAAACCTTTGTATGCAATAAACCTCCCCGGTTCGTCGGACGGAGCAAAAGTTACAATAAAAGACTCTGAGATTACCGGTTGCATTGCTCTTAACGTTTGGGGCGAAAACTCGACAATCACTGTTACCGACAGTCACATGACATCGATAGATGAAAGCGAGGCAGAGGACTATTCGGCCGTTAAGTTAAACAACGATGGAGAAACCGCAGCAGAAGGCACAAAAATAACCATCACCGGCGGTTCTATAACAGCACTCCGCCAAGACGGCGAATATTCATCGGCCGTTACAAATTCAACAGCTACAGGTTCTATTGAGGTAAGCGAGACCACAGAGGTAATAGGAAACATCGCAAAGATTGTAGCTGTTGTAAGATACGAAGGTTCAACAGATTCTTATGGATGCTACACACTTCAGAATGCAATCGACAAGGCAGAGAACGACAGCATTGCAAAGGTTGTTCTTATCGGCGACATTACCTTGAGCGAGATGGCAAAAGTTGACGGTGCTGTAAAACTCGACCTTAACGGCCATACACTCAAAACCGATTATACAGCTGCAAGTGGCAACGATGCTGCTATATGCGTACTTTACGGAGGCAACCTTACCATCGACGACTCATCGTCCGAAGGCACAGGTACCATCGACGGTTCGGGTGTGTACGCTGCTGTCAAGATGACAAATACAGGAGACAATGCAGCCAATGGCACAGCAACACTTACCGTAAATGCAGGTAAACTTATCGGTAATTACTATGCTATTGCCGGTAACGGTGGCCGCTGCGGTACAGAAATCATCATCAACGGCGGTACAATTACAGCAACACAAACAGTTTGGGGTTACGGTATATTCAACCCGCAAGATGGTACAGTAACCGTTAACGGTGGTACAATCACAGCAGCAACAGGTATCGAGATGCGTAGCGGCAAGCTTGTTGTAAACGACGGTACCATAGAATCTACAGCAACAGAACTTACAACCAATACTACCGACAGCGGTACAACTGTTTCGGGTGCAGCAATCGCACTCTCGCAACACACAACAAACTATGCGACAACAGTAACCGTTAACGGCGGAAAGTTGAGTGGACCCTACGCATTCTATCAGGATCGTCTGATTAAGAACTACAGTGCTTCTACAGGTATCGGCGCAACCATAGCAGGCAATGTTACAATAGACGGAACTGTTGCTGCAAACGAGAAAGCTATCGAAATGACACAGAACAGCGATGGTTCTTACAGCCTTAAACAGACAGAGGTGGTAAGCGAGTACACAATTACCGACGGCAGTGTTACCGAATTCACCAACGACAGCGAGAAGTTGGTAGAGAAGATTACATATACACGTACATTGTTGAGCGGCTCAAAATGGAACGCATTGTACCTACCATTCGAAGTTCCGGTAGAAAAACTTCTTGCCGATGGTAAAGAGGTTGCATACTTCAACGACATCCACAGCTACGATGATGACTTTGACGGTGAAATTGACCGATTGAGCATGGAAATAATACAGTTGAAGAGTGGTACACTCAAGGCAAACTATCCCTACCTCATTCGTGCTACATCCAACGAGAATACAGCATTGAATATTGAGTTGACCGATGCAACACTCTATACGGCAACAGAGAACAAGGTGGTATGTTCGTCCGTATTCAACACCTATACATTGACAGGTTCGTACAAGACTCTCTCTACAGAGGATATCGCCGACAAGTATGTTGTTACGACTAACGGAGAGTGGGCAATAGGTACAACCGATTTGAAACCCTTCCGCCTGCACCTGACAATCACCGACATCGACGGCTCGCCTGTTATCCTCAACAACGCAGCAAAGATAAGCATCTTCACTCGTGGTGAGGCCGACAGCGAAGGTACAACCGGTGTAGAAGAGATTACAGGTGCCGATGGTGAAACCATAATCTACGACCTGCAGGGTAACCGCGTGCTCAACCCCGGCAAGGGTATCTATATTGTGAATGGTAAGAAAGTTGTTATCAGATAAACTTTAAACGATTAAACATATTCCACGTCCTTTACGGACGTGGAATAATAAAGAAATTTTAATTATGAAGAAAGAATATTTTAAGCCGGAAATAACCACAGAGAACATTATTACAGAGTACATGATTGCCGACAGCATTCCTTTTGGTGACCCTGCTCCGTCGGCTACCAACGAGCGCCGCGGCAAATGGGGCGATGTTTGGGAAAAATAAAGAACGAACTATTATAGGCAACTATAGAACAAAAGGCAACAGGATATATATCCTGTTGCCTTTTGTTCTATATATAAATACCGATAAACCCTATAAAAATTCCAAGGAGATAAATTTAAACAACTTCTTAATTTATATCCTTGGAATTTAAAGCTTCTTACAATAGAATCAATGCTTTCCCGATGGCTTAAGCGGATAGAGCAAACCCTCTTTCTTTGATATACGGGCTTTAGCCGAGCCGAAGTTCAATGCAAGATCGAGCAAAATAGGCAAATGATTATCATCATCGGTAACGAAGAAATTGATTATTTCGCGTTCCTTGCCATCATCCTCCTTTACCAACGACACTATTATAGTATCATAATAATAGCCATCATCGGCCTTTGTACGTGTTTTGCCTCTGTATATAAGATGTTGTGGTTCTATACGCTTACCGCTTGCTACGGGGAAAGTCATGCGCTCGCCCACCTTCAACGAAGCAAAATCGAGCGTGCGGGCGTAGGCAAGCAGGCTCATCATATCGTACACCTGACCATCGACAAGTTCCTCTTTATATTTAGGTTTATCGTTGTCGCGACAGAAACGTTGCTTGACAAGCACTTTACCCTCTTGCGGATACTCGTACCACACTTCGTTAAGATAGTAACGCTTGCCCTCGGCCGAGCCTTTACGATAATAGAGAGGTTTCATGTCGGGGGTGAAAACTGTCGTAAGCGTGTCACGCATGCGAAAGAAAGCATCAGCCCTGCTGTTTGTGGAACTTAACATTGTCATGTCAATGGCATCCTGCCCCTTGAACTTTGTTTCACGAATCTTCAGCGATGCTCCGCCGGCCTTCACCCAAATGAATTTCCAATTAAAGTAGAAATTGCATGTAAGTGTTTCGCCAGGCTGAAAAGCAGGACGTTGTGCCAAATCTTGCGCATACAACATTGCGCACTGAAGCAGTAATACCCATAAGAGGTATATTTTGTTATTTTTCATCGTAATCATTTGAAATCTCTGTTGGCGTTTCTATTGCGTTTCACGCGCTTACGTTCGGGTTTTTGTTTGGTTATTTCAAGCGGTTTCTGCTTATCGAGCTGCATATTTATATCCCAATCGTCCTGTGTATACTCGAAAAGAGCACGTAAATCGAGTGCATGAGGATAATAGCTGACCTTCTCGGGCATAATATTTTTCGACACATCGCCCGTATCCCAAACTCCGTTGCCGTTACTGTCGATTATAAGCCGTAAGAAATATTTGCCGGGGTTGATGAAGAAGAAAGAACAACGTGAATCCTTTGTACGCCTTGCATCGACAACTGCACCGCTGTTACCAAGCAACTCCACTATTGCCGAATTGCCTGTACCGGGAATACGCAGATAAAGTACTGCATAATCGTCGAGCGAACGAAACACAAGTTCGTCCTCTTTCTTAAATGATGTGCCGCCATACAATCCATGAAAAGCAGCAGAATCAATGGAAACCTTATATTTTTCTTCCGGACGCCACTCGGCATAAACGGTATACCGACGGATGTTATCCTCGTTTTGCCTGAATACGTAAGGGATATCCACCCATGTGGAATCATTCACAGCCTTCAGTACATGGATAGATGTTGTATCCACAGCCGACAAAGGCTCGGTAAAATCGAGTGTATAGTTTGCATTCACATCCATCGACGATGAACCTACGGTTTTTATCTTCAATTCTTTAGTAGGAGGAATATATTTGGGAGGGTTATTCTCGTCGTAATCGTCACGACGCTTTGCGGCCTTTATAAAGTTCTTTTCGGCCTTCTCACGCTCCTCTTGCTGCTCTTTGAGAATCGTTTCACGACGTTTACGAGGCGAAAGTATAAGCGTATCGCTGCGAGGAACAAACAAGCCCATCGAGTCGAGTACATTGTACGTTACTGCCAAGGAGATGGTATCACGATTATACACCGTTGAATCCTGCAACCAATATCTTATTGTATCCAAATGTGCGCCGGGCTCTATTATAAAAGCATCGGCAGCATCAAAATCGAGCCCATCGATTCGTGGTAACGATTCGTTCTTTTCGGCAAAGAACAGGGTAAAATCGGTATGTTCTGTTCGTGTCGATTTCAACAGATATTGGTTATACAGCGGTTCGTTGAACGCAGTAAGAACAATATCATCGGGGCGCAAACGTATATATGGAACCTCGCGTATCGTATCTATGGTAACACTGTCGCGCCAAATGGTATCCTGCCGTACAGCAGGTGTGGCAAACGGCTCTATAAGTGCATCGTACAGAGCTATCTTTTCACTCTTCTGGTCATAAAGATAGTTCTGGTTGGCATCGGCAAGAGCATATATACGATATTTACCGGGGGCAATACCCTTAATACTGAAATGTCCGCTTGCATCGGTACGCGAAACATATTCAAATGGTTTCTTAAAGAACGCCGAGTCATCTTCGGCCTTATGCAAACCGACAAGAATACCCTTTATAGGTTCAAGATCCTCGGCATTAAGTACAGTTCCCGACACACCCATCGTATCGACATTTTCGCCGGTAGAAAACACATAGGAGAAACCCTCCAACGGATTACTCTCGTTATTATCCACTACTGCATCATTGAAGTTTATCGAATATGTGGTGTTCGGTTTAAGCGAATCGAGCAATTCCACAGAGACGTGCTTCCCCGAAGCCTTTATCTGAGGCATCTCTATCTGCGGAGGGGATATTATGACATTCTCGAAAGCATTTTCGAGTTTCACGTTCTCATCGAAATTCAGGACTATCTTTCTATCTGTTACATTTGTTGCACGCGGCGAAGGAGTACCCGAAAGAAAAACCGGTGGTTCCTCGTCGTAAGGACCGCCGTCGGGTGTACCGATGCTTGCACATGCTGCAAGCAGAAGCATCACAAGCAGATATGTTATTTTAACCTTATCAAACATCACTTTTTTAGAAACGGTTATTTTCCATTAAATATATTTCCGATAAAACAGTTAAAGAGAACCGTTCATCGATATCAGTTCCTCGATATAACGACGGCTGTTGCTCAAACGTGGAACCTTATGTTGACCACCCAACTTGCCTTTACTCTTCAACCAATCGTTGAATAAACCGTCACGCGCAACAACAATCTCCAGCGGCTGTAACGTAATATTCTTGTAACGTTTGGCCTCGTAATCGGAATTAAGACGTTGCAATGCAGTATCGAGTATTTCGGCAAACAGCTCTACAGAGGCCGGCTGTTTCGAGAATTCGATAAGCCATTGGTGACGACAACGAGCCTCGGCATCCATAAACACAGGTGCCGCTGTATAATCGGCAATCATTGCACCCGTCTCCTTACATGCAACCGACAAGCCTTGTTCGGCATTATCCACCACAAGCTCTTCACCAAACGCATTTATAAAATGTTTTGTTCGGCCGGTAATCACTATTTTATAGGGTTCGGTACTTGTAAAACGCACTGTATCACCAATCATATATCGCCAAAGGCCACACGAAGTACTGATAAGCATAGCATAATTCTTATCCTTCTCGACACCCCACAACGGAACAATAGTCGGGTTGGGAGATTCCAGCTCGTCAAACGGTATAAACTCATAGAATATATCATAATCTATCATCAAGAGCATAGCCGGGTCGGAAGGGTCATTCTGTATTCCGAAGAAGCCCTCACTGGCATTATACGTTTCACGATATTTCATATCGGGCTTGCGTATAAGCCGGTGATACTGTTCGCGATATGGGGTAAATGCCACACCACCATGGAAAAACACTTCTATATTGGGCCACAGCTCATCCACACTGTTCTTGCCGGTAATATTCAGCATATGCTTAAGTACCGCCATCATCCACGACGGAACTCCCGAAAGATTGGTTACATTCACATTGCATGTAGCACGTGCTATCTTCTCCATCTTCTCTTCAAAATCACTTAATAAAGCAATGGATTTGTGGGGAACGCGCATATAATTCACAAATGGATGGCAATTTTCGATAAGGATGGCACTTAAATCGCCTACAAGACTATCCTTCAGATTATAATTCGAAGCATGGCTGCCACCAAGAATCAATCCTTTACCCGAGAACATTCGACTGTCAGGAGTATCGGCAAGATAAAGAGCCACAGTGTCCACCCCGCCCGAGTAGTGAGCATGCTGCAAACCGCGAGGAGTAACCGGAATAAATTTGCTTTTATCGTTTGTTGTACCGGAAGACTTGGCAAACCAACGGCATTTTCCTTTCCATAATACATCGGCTTCGCCATGACGCATACGGTCGATAAACCCTTTAAGGCTTTCGTAATCCTGCATGGGAACACGCGAGGCAAAATCCTCATAAGTGTGAATATTCTTGTAATCGTGTTTAATACCCCACTCGGTATTTTCGGCGGTACTCACAAGACGTTTCAGTACCTTATTTTGGATTTGTGCTGTATTACCTGCGTATTTCGCAATTTTATCGGCCCTATGGCAAAGAAACGGTCTTAATAGCTTTGTCTTATTCATGTTTTTATCAGTTTAACGGCTTGGCAAGAAGCTGTTTCATTAATACTGATGTCGTTCGCCACACACGACGCAAACGGCTAATCACGCAAAAATACAATAAATTATTCAATTCACTGACCTGTTTATGCAATAAAAGTATTTTCGGTTGCAATTTTGTTACAAAATTTAAAAACAGAATCTGATGTTTAATAAAATTGCTATATTTGCAACATATTCAGCCGGCCACAAGAGGTTGGGTGGGTAGCATGACATATTAATTCAATAATTTGTCACAAAGCAAGAAGTAGTACACAATTGCTTGGCAATTATTGAGAAAGGACGTTTACAAACGTTATCTTCGAGTCTTAGAATCTCGCAAATTTGAACCACTCAAGAAGATACGGCAACAAAACGTCCGCGTTGGGTGTATTATATTCAGCAGCCACCAATGGCTATTGAGTAATATAATATGCATGGCGTGGGCTGGCTGCGTTGCTTATCCTTGAGTGTTGGCAATGCGAGAGCCATAAGACTGGGATAAGTAGGTAGAAACTCCCACGTCTCTTTGTGCAAAAACGGTTTATTTTTATAATGCCGAATTTGAGAGTTATAGGCTTAAAACATTTATCATATGAGAATAGCCTATCTTATCGCAGCGCACAAAGACGCAAAACAACTCGAACGATTGATAAATTCTTTATACGTTGAAGACAAAACGTGGTTTTATGTTCACATAGATAAAAAATCGAACATAGACGATTTTAGTTATCTGAAAAATCTTCCTAAAACCAAAATACTTACACAACGCATAAATGTCATGTGGGGAGGATTTTCTCAATGCAAAGTTCAATTGCAACTATTCAAGGAATGTATAAACGATAACATTGAGTTCGAACGGATATTTATGTTGTCGGGACTCGACTATCCGTTATGGTCTGATAAAAAAATCATTGATTATTTAATTATCAATCCCGACAAAGAACTTATTATGGCCTACAATCTTTCGAAAAACGGGAATGCGCAGCAACTACAGAAAGTAACCCGATATCATGTACGAGATTTATTTAAAAAGCAAAATTACGTCACTCGCGTTTTAATTTATTTAGCACGTAAAACCTCTTTTCTTTTCCCCAAAAAAAGTTATATCACAAACAAGGATGAAAAAACAGACGTCTTTATGGGGTCTTCGTGGTTTTGTCTCACATACAATTGCATGAAATATGTATATGATACAATAACAAGCACAACAAGATTTATAAACTATTTCAAATACAGTTTCACTCCGGACGAAATGATGATTCATACTATTGTATTTAACTCGCCTTATGCCGAGAAAGCGGTATATCACAGCGGAGATTATCCGGGATTAAAAAATCTGACCCTTCTGCATTACATTGAATACGCCGATAAAATTGCAACATATTGCGAAAAGGATTTTGATAAATTAATTGATTCCGGCAAAATGTTTTGCCGTAAAATAGAGACCGGTACATCTGAAGAACTTATCAGAATGATTGACGAACATAGAAATAAAATATAATAAAATTCTGTTTAAACTCCAATATGAACCCCGAAAGTTTTTCGTTAACTTTCGGGGTTCATATTGGAATAATTTTTAGTCACCTTCACATCCGTTTCCCTTACTTGACGTGACGATGTGGATAAATATCGTCCCACCAACGGCTGTCCTCCTTTAACCAACGTTCGAACCACGCCATAATGCTATTGTGCCACAATACGCGTTTGGGAACATCGGCTATAAAATGGTCCTCCCCATCAACTTGAATAAATTCGACAGTCTTGCCAAGAATCCTCAACGCATTAAACAGCTGTATACTCTCACCCACCGGCACATTGGTATCGGCCGTTCCATGCAACAGCAACAACGGAGTGTTTATCTTATCGGCATTGAACAGAGAACCCTGCTTGGTAAACAATTCGGCATTGCTCCAAGGATAACTTTGAGCTGCTGCCACAGCATTGTAGCCTACACCCCAATAGCCTTCGCCCCAATAACTTGTGACATTGCTGATACCGGCATGTGATGCAGCAGCTGCAAAAATATCGGTTTGCGTCTGAAGATATTGTGTCATAAATCCGCCATACGAAGCACCAAGACAACCTATGTGTTCGGCATCGACATAAGGATGTTCACTGCAAAAACGACGCGTACCCTCAATTATATCATCTGCAGTGCGCTTACCCCAGGCATTTACGTGACGAGCCGAGAACTCCTGACCATATCCTATCGTACCGCTGGGATTTATTATATACACCACATACCCTCGCGAAGCAAACAACTGTGCCGAATAGGGATTGTCCATTGTACGTTGCGTGGGTGTTGTTCCACCGTAATAATATACAATAAGAGGATATTTCTTCGAAGCATCGAAGCCGGGAGGCAAGCAGTAATAACCATCTATTTCGGTACCATCCGATGCTGTAAAGTTCCAATCGTGTATTTCGCCCATCTCTATCGACTCCAACACTTTTGCATAAGGGTCGGCAACAAGTGTTGATTTTCGTTTACGTACATCGTAGAGATAACCGGCCTGTCCGCTACTTGCGGTAACACTTGTATATGCAGCAACTCCTGATTTGTCTGCAATAGAAAAACTGCGCACGCAATCTCCCTCAAGTGGCAAAAGTTCGAACTTCCCCTGTTTCGTATTATAACGGTAAACAGGATTCAGGTCGCGCTCTGTAGCCAAGAAGTAGATATTGCCATCGGCACTGTTCCATTGAAGGAAACTTACACTGGGAGCAAAATCCTTTGTTATAGGATTAATGCTCTTGTCGGCTACATTCATAATAAATGCCTGCTCGTCGTAGTTGTTTGCTATGGGATGATTTCCGCAATTCTTTCCCACACCACCGAAAGCCTCGGGTCCACCTATAAGCAACACTTGAGATGCGTCGGGAGAGAAATAGGCCTTGCTCATGAAACTATCGTCTTTCACAAGCGTATCGACCTTAAGTGTCTCCACATTCATTTTATACAATGAACTTTTACGGAAAGGCCATTTATCGTCATCAGGCTCGCTGCAAATGAACAACAACGACTTTCCATCCTTGCTGATGTCGCACAACGAGGCACCATCCAGTCCCCAGGTAAGACGTTCACAAGCACCTGCGGCAATATCGTATCGCCATATAAAACTGCGATTGCGGCTACCCGGCAAACGGTTGCTGCGTGTAATCATACGATGAACAGGACCGTTATCACCTTCGATTGTTTCTGTAATACTATAATAGAGCGATTTTTCGTCGGGAGACCACACAAAACTACCGCGAGGAATATTATCGGCTACAACACTCTCTTGCAATGTTACAGGGTCTACCGCTATAATCTTCTCGCCATCGACCGACACAACTTTGTAGAAGAATTTTGGAGAGGCCGGCATCCATGCTATAGATTTATAACCGGCAGGATATGTGGCAATCTTCTTGCCACTCTTCACTTCGGAAAGAACGGTATAGTGATGGTTGCTTTTTGCACTTAAATTATCCCAATATGTGGTAAGCAAATAACGCCCGTCGGGAGAAATACGCATGCCCGATATACGGCTTCCGTAGATTGTATTAGGCAACAGATAGCGACTTTTCAGAGAGGGGCTGCATGAAATCGTTGTGACCGTATCGTCGCGTAATTCCCACTCGCCCTTAAGAGCCGGAGCACACGAATCGTTGTCGGCAACAAGCATCTTTACAGCCACTTTATAAAGCATCTGCGGCTCCATACGCAAACGAAATTCGCACGATTCGGCAAGAGAGAGGGAATCCTGAACCGACATCTTGCTTCTTTGCATTGCCCCATCGACGTAAACTTCGAAACGCGATGGTGAACGGAAACGCAACGTAGCGTTGGCAAACCTATCGGCACGCAAACGTGTGGTAAGCAGGTATATTCTATTGCCATCCTGCCTGTCGAGCATCACATAACCGCTACTGTCGGCTGCAATCTCACGTGCACCGGCTCTCTCATCCTCCAACGAAATTCCGGACTGAAACATTATCCGATAGAAATCGGGAGCCTCACCCTTTACATTTACACTGTCGGTAACAACCGGACGACGCACAGCCACATCGCGCACCAAACGCATCCGCTCTATGGTATCGGCTTTTACAACACCAAGCGTCGAGAGAGATGCTACGATAATCAGTAAAATCTTTTTGTACATGTTTTATTGGTTTTAATTAAGTAATTTCTTTTTTCAAACTTCCTCTACATTCCCGAATCGTTCCCAGATTCGTGCAAAGCCATACTCACCGACACAACCTGCCGGAACATACAAAGCAGCCGATAAATATACTGCGGCATCGGCAATTTCACCACCACACATGGGCGGAACCTCGCCCATGACACAGATGCGCTGCAACGAAGAGCAACTGCGAAAAGCCTGTTCACCAACAGACTGCACCGAAGATGGCAATACTATCTCGCACAACGAGGAACAATTATAGAATGCCCCGTAACCAACGTCCAGCACCGTGTCGGGAATCGTCACATGCTGCAACGACGTACAATTGGCAAAGACTCCTTGCTCGATTCTGTTAATAGTAACAGGAATATCGAATGAACTAAATGACGAGCACCCCCAAAAAGCCCCCCTCTTTATCTCACATAGAGAAACCGGAAGAAAAACACTCTTAAGCTTGCTGCAATCACGAAAAGCCCACCCCTCGATAGTAGTTGTACTTTCGGGTAAAACAATCTGCTCAAGCGACGAACAGCCACAGAAGGCATACTCGCCAATACTCTCGATGGAATCTCCTAAAGTGACACTCTCGAGCGATGTACAGCTATCGAATAGAGAGCGTTCGACAGATATCAGATTATCGGGCAGGCAGATACACTTCAGGGCTGTACATCCGGCAAAAGCACCGGCACCCATAAGCAGCAATTTGTTCCCAAACACAACATTATGCAAAGCTTCGCAATCGCGAAAAGCATCTGCGCCTATGGCACGCACTTCATCGCCTATGCATACCTCTGTGACCGATGAAGCAGCAAAGGCCTTCTCGGAAACAGCCGTCACGTCGTAAAGCACTGCATCGTACTGCACATGTGAAGGAATCACCACTCTACCGGAGTATTCATTACATAAAACCGCAGCACAACGATCGGTTGTCGACAATTCATATTTAATGCCATCTATAACTACGTCCATTCAAATTGCGATTGAATTTATTCAAGTATAATAACTTCGCGAATATACAACAAAGAAACGAATGAGAGCACCTTAAGAGATAAGAAGCTGTATAGAAATTTCAATTTTATTACAAAAGGCCTCTGCAACCCATCAATACATTTAGAAGCTGTTTGAATTTCTTTCGAAAAAGTTTATTACATTATCCGCGAGTTGTGCTTGCCTTTTTATGTTCTTTTTTGCCTGCTTTTCCTTTTTTTTCGCGGTTACATAGCCTGCTATGCGCCCTTAAAACATGAAAAAACATTCTAAAAAAGACCTATAAAAATTTCAAGGACATAAATTAAAACAACTTCTTATCATGGATGCCATTGAACATTTTTTCCATTACACTTTGTTTTATGATAAAAAAGGGATATTTTTGCATGGTAACTGATATAAAAGCATAAGGGTAAGATATAACAAACACAGTTTCGTTTTTACATTAAGCACTGTATATACCTCTGCCTAAATACTATAAATTAAGTATCCAAATGACAATCTCCATTATCACAGCCACATATAACAGTGCTGCAACCGTAAGAGATACTTTCGAATCGGTACTGACACAAACATACAACGATATTGAATATATCGTTGTAGACGGATTGTCTAAAGACAATACTTTGGAAATAATCAAAGAGTATGAGCTTAAATTCGGTGGCCGCATGCGATATATAAGCGAAAAAGACAAAGGACTTTACGACGCAATGAACAAAGGAATTGCCATGGCCACAGGAGATGTTGTCGGCATTCTTAACAGCGATGATTTCTATACCGCAAATGATATTCTTGAAGAGATTGCTAATACCATGGACAAATACAAAACCGATGCAGTCTATGGCGATATACACTACGTTAATGATAACAACCTGAACAAATGTGTCAGGTACTACTCTTCACGAATATTCACACGTGGGTTAATGCGATTCGGATTCATGCCGGCACATCCGACGTTCTATTGCAAACGTGAAGTTTACGAGAAATTCGGAACATTCAATACCCGATACCGTATTGCTGCAGACTTTGACAATCTGCTGCGACTTATATTCATAAACCGTATTACAACAAAATATATTAAACGCGATTTTGTAACGATGCGTACGGGAGGTGCCAGCACAAACGGTTTCCGATGCCGTTGGCTGATAATGAAGGAACAGTTGAGGGCGATGAAACAAAATAATATATACTCTAACGTCTTTTTATTCAGTTTAAGATATCCTTATAAAATATATGAGGTGGCATCATCGCAAGTTAAATATGCATTGCGAAACAAAAGAAAACAATAAAAATTCTGAAGCTTAAACATCATCTATGGGCGAGTTGTTTTTCGAACTTCTTAAATGTGCCATCTGGGGCAATACACCATACATAAAGAGGCCCCTTAATGAAGAAGAGTGGCAACAATTGTTTTCCATGGCAAAGGAGCAGACTGTAACCGGGATAATGCTCGATGCCATCGCCAAACTACCGCAAGAGTTGCAACCACAAAAGCAACTGCGTATGCAATGGATAATAGCCCAAAAAATTATTGAAAAGCAGAATGCCTACATGAACAAAGAGCTTGCCGACATGATAACAGAGATGGAGTCGGCCGGTATAAAAGCATATTTATTGAAAGGACAGGGTGTTGCGGCATATTATCCAGAACCTTCACATAGGGTATGTGGTGACATAGATCTATTTTTCAAAAAAAGGGATTTTGAGAAAGCAATAGAACATTTTATTTCAAAAAACTGCATCATAGAGGACAACTCTGAAGAATCACACGCAGAAACAACATATAAGAACATCTCGCTCGAGCTGCACAAAAAGAGTGCAACATTCTACTCGAAGAAAACACAAAAGCTGTATAGCCAAATAATGGAAAAACTGCTTAATGAGAGAGATGAATATGTTGAAATAAATGGCTGCCAAATACCTGTATTGCCAAAAACAGCCAATGCCATACAATTATTGGCACACACACAAAGGCACATCATCACCTCGGGAATAGGATTACGCCAGGTATGCGACTGGGTTCTGTTTATATACCGTAACCAAAAATATATAGAAGCTACAGAATTCATTGGTATTTTAAAAGAACTGCAACTATACAAGACATACAAGGCGCTGACATACATTGCAATCGAGAAGCTTGGCTTGCCAAGAGACTATGCCATGTGCAATTTCAAAAAAACAGACATAAAGAATGCCCGCAAGATGATGTGGCTGATAACTACATTCGGAAATTTCGGGCATTATGGCGAACATAACATTCTGCAAAATAAAGCCGATTATTTAAAAGCTTATATCTGGAAAGTACGTAATTGCATTCGTTTTTACAGACTCGCACAACGCGAAGCGTTTAGCTATCCTGTATGGCAGTTGCATTCAGTAAAAGATACCATATTAAAAAGGAAACATGAATAAGTTTTTCACAAGTGCCATACTTTTTACGACGTGTATATTTCTACATGCACAAGACGTTTCATATAACATTGAAATGACCGGCGCTGCTGCAAATGGAACATATACACCATTCTGGCACATGTCGAACCGCCAAGGACTTGGCAGTATCGATACAAAAAACGGTTATTTGCGCGCGGGAATCTCCGGTAACCATGCTTTTGCCAAAAGTAACTTGTCGATAGAATATGCAGCCGATGTAGTTGTTGCAAAAAATATGACATCGCCCCTGTTCGTACAACAAGCATTTGCCGATATAAGTTGGCGTATGTTCACATTATCCCTGGGACAGAAGGAGCGTTGGAGTAATTTTAAAAATCATAGACTGACAACCGGCGGACTGACTGAGAGCGGAAATTCACGCCCTATTCCTCAAATACGTATAGAGGTACCCGAATATTGGGACCTGCTCGGAACAAGCGGATGGTTTACCATGCGAGGGCATTTGGCATACGGATGGTTCAGCGACGAGGATTGGCAGAAAGATTTTGTAGCTGAAGGAAAATCGCGTACAGTCGGAGTAAGATACCACTCGAAAGCGGCATACTTCAAATTGGGAAACGAAAAGAAGTTCCCACTGACATACGAATTCGGCCTTGAAATGGCTGCACAATTCGGCGGCACCACATACAACATGCTTAACGTTCCGGGAGAAACTAATCATAACCCGGCAAGGCCCAAGGACTATTTATCGGTACTTATTCCCACAAAAGGTGATTCGCAATATAACGTACACGACCAAAGCAACATAAGTGGAAACCAATTGGGAAGTTGGCATACAGCTATCACATGGCACGCAAAAGAGTGGCAATTAGGTATATACTACGAACACACCTTTGAAGACCATTCGCAAATGTTCTGGGAATATGGATTATGGACAGAGCAACTCGTAGGCCTGCAACTAACGCTGAAAAACGGACGATGGATAAGAGGTATCAACATTGAATACTTCAACCTGAAAAACCAATCGGGACCTATATATCACGATTCAAACAACAAAATTCCCGACCAAATAAGTTGTGTAGATAACAATTATAACCATCACACATACAACGGATGGTTCAATTACGGAATGATAATAGGAACCCCACTGGCTACATCACCTGTGTATAACACAGACGGTGTATTATCAACATACAACAATCGTGTAGAAGCTTTCCACCTTGGTGTGGAAGGTGAGCCGTTTAACGAACTTGCCTACCGGATTCTATTGACAAAATCGAATAATTGGGGAACATACGGTAATCCGTTTACAGAAATAAGAGAAAACATTTCGGGATTGTTTGAGTTCACTTACAGCCCCAAACGCTTTAAAGGCTGGAGTATTTCGGCTTCGTTTGCATTTGACCAAGGAGAATTGTACAACGACAATACCGGCGGGATGCTATCGATACGAAAAACAGGTATAATAAACCTCTTTAAATAACAATGAGAATGAGCCATTTGTATAAATATATTATCTGCAATGTTTTGCTGTTGATGTTGGCAGCAACAGTTATTACAGGTTGCCAAAAAGAGGACAACAATGGTGACCTCGGCGGTTTTTGGAAACTAACCAAGATTACAAATACCGATGGAGATATTATAAATAAGACAGACGAAAACCGATTTTGGAGGATACAACTCGAGCTGATACAAATAAGCAAATCATACGGACGATTCCAATATACAGGAGATTCGCTTTTTATACAGATGATAGAGACAAACAACGGAGCACTAATAGATTATGGAATATATAATGCGGAAAACGAACGGTTCGCTGTAGAACATCTCGACCGCAACAAAATGATACTGCAATCGAAGAATGCAAGACTCAATCTAAAGAAATTCTAAAATTTGTTCCTTGTAAACAAAACAAACAGGAAAGGAAAGAAATAGACAAAATCCTCCACTGTTCCAAGAATTGAGGAGGAAGCCCCAAAAATATCAAGAACACCCATATATTGCATACACGACAGCAAAGCCGTTGCCGGCAATATAGCCATGAATGCAGGTATAAAGAACTCTACCCCCTTGCCTACCCCGTTCATCACATCCATAATACTGCGGAAATTTCCGTATACATAACCATATATCCCGGAAACCGACAAAACACCGACCGACATAAGCAACAACCATCCCCTGGCCAACGGTGATACAGAGATTTCATCAGTAACTCCCATAAGCAAACGCCATGGAGCCATCACCGACATCAGAAGAACAATTATATACAACAACAAGACAAGTAATGCCATAAACCCTGCACGACGCTGATTAATGGTTATTCGGTGCAAGATTGCAACATCACAAACAAGCCGTAACAATCCCGAGGAGGCAAACAGGCCCGCCGAAACAACAACCAACATAGCACAGCCCCATGGTGCAGCATTAATAACCTCGGCCGAGGAGCGTACTGCTCGCCGAACCCCTTCGGCTGTCATCAAACTTCGCATGTTACCGGCATCATCAACAATATTCATCACCCCAAACAGCCAAGAGAGCAACCAAGCCACCAGCAACAGCAACAAATAAAGAATCACCGGATAATATACAATATTTCTTCTATTCATCGGCTTCAAGATTATCCACATCAATAATATGCAACTCTATGGCACGTACAACCAAACGAGTGACATTAATTCCACGCTGTTCGCTATCGGGGAAAAGACGGGTAATCAAATCGGCCTGCCGTTTCTCGAGCGACTTCACCCCGAATGGCATACTACGCAGGTTGGCAATCATCTCTTTAGTGTAACCCAAAGCCAAATGTCGCAGAAAACACTCGTCGTAACGGTCAATCTCATATTCAATGATAGATTTACGACGTATAGCCTCACTCATGACAACCTCGCGGAAACGCTCAACAATTTTCTCCAGAATAGGCTGATTGAAAACCAATCGACGACCGGCCATAACCGAGGATATTTCATTCTTGGTAAGCAGTTCACCTGTTTTCAAGATTATTCCTTCAGCACCTGCATCCAACACATCAACCCATAGCTTCTCGTTCAGAAGTTCACCTGTAAAAATCAAGACCTTAATATCCGGATAAAGTTCTTTTACTTTTGCACAAATATCCACACCTACTGTCGTAGAGCCACCCAATCCCAAATCAAGCAACAACAAATCGGGTTGTTCTCGCTCCAAAAGCGGCCACACCTCATTTTCACTCATTGCAACACCTATCACCTCGGCCTCGGGAATATCAGTTCTGAAAATCTCCTCGGTACCCTTTAACTCCAATCTTGCATCTTCAACAATTATAACACTGAATTTTTGCTCCATAACTCTCATTTAGGTAATGTAAAGAAAATAGAAAGACCTTTCTCGCCATCGCTCGCCTCCATACGGGCACCACGCCGGCCCATATTATCTTCATGCATACGTACAATTTCTTTCGCCACCAGATACTCCATATCCTTTATTCCCGAGGCTGTTATTTTACCCCTTGATGGAGTAAACAACTCGACAGCCTGCTCGGCTGTAATATGACGACGTTCATCCAACAGATGTACACGAATCGCCTGCTCCTCCTCAACTACGCTCAAATGCAAACAGCCATCACTCTTTTCTGTCAATGCCGCGGTAACTAACGACTCGAAGAGGAAGTATATCAGATCCGGGTCACCACAGGCAACAGCCTCGGTGGAATCACAAACCAATTCTATCGAAACCGAAGCCTTGGCAGCACGACGTCCTATAAATTTAGTCACATGGGCCCACACATCAGACATTGGAACCTTTGAGATACGAAATGATGAATCATCGAGCTGACGCATGGCACAACTGCTAAGCACACCGAATATAGAATTATAATAATCCATCAGTTCCTTCATTGCAGTTATCTTTTCATGCCAAACATCGCTTGAAAGCATATCATCACTCAATACCTCATCCACAAGCTCTTTAATGCGCCCGGGATAATACAGAGTTTCATGCTTCAGAGTCGACAGACAGTTATCCATAACCATATTCTGTACATGTAAACGACCCTCTTCCATTCTTACACGTTCTGTTTCTTCCTGAACTTCGTCGAGACTTCGATAGCTACCGGCCAAACGTACAGCAAAATGATATGCAGCAGAAGCTGCATAATCGGTTATAAGTTCAACCGACATCTGTTCGTTCTCTGTTAAACTACGTTCCATTGATACGCCAATGGAACCCAAAACAATCCTTTTACCGGCAACAATCACCACCAAAGGAGATACACGAAACAGCCCCTTGGCATAAACAGCACCCTCGCCACTCTCGAATGCACGTTTCAAATATATAATATTCTCATTTTCCTCTTTTACAGGTGAAGCGGCAATTGCAAAACCATCCTTCTCATCCCCCTTAAGAAGAACCACAACACTGTTTATACGCAACAACTCACGCAAACCCGTATAAATTTCATCTGCAATATTCCAAGTAAATTCCGAAACCGTCATACGTTCGGCAGATGCAGAACGCAGCAATCGCTTGTTTACATCAAGTACAAGTTGAGCATTCATACGTTCTATCACTCCACGACGCAGATACAACGAAGCATATACCAATAACAAGACAATAATGAATGTTATACAGATAACAACTGCCACCTGCCTGTAATTAGCCAAACGACGCATATTCTCGTAATAGAGTGTAATCTCTTTATCTTCATGCACCAGACGATAAAGTTGAGAATATATGCCGTTGTTATATCTGTAGGTATTCCAATCGTTAATGGCAAGTGCCGCAACAGCAATCTCGTTACGTACATCAAGCAGATTATAGAATATATCTTCTGTTAAAGAATCGGGAAAAAGCTCATTACGCCACCAATAAAGTTCCGAATAGTAGGAGGAAGAAAAAGAAAGTGTATCATCACCGCCTATAACCTCCTTGTAATAATCATTGAAGCACCCTATAACACTCTTTGCATGCTGCAAGGAACTTTCATAGCGACCATTAACGTTGCAATTATAGACCGAATCTACCAAAGCGTTAATCTGTTCGAAATACTCACCGGCAGCATAGGAAACAGAAGAAAACAACATTGCAAGAACAATAATTGTTGCCCTTATCACCCCCTTCGGCAGACGGAACGAGAATCGGCTTCCCCGCCCTCTGCAACTTTCTATGTTCATACGGCACACATCGAACACAGCATCAGTCTTGCGATATTTATCAATTATACCCTTACAATTCATCAGGCCGAAACCACCACCTTTGCTTGCAGACGATGCAATATCACACCCAATCATCGATGCGTCATATACCTTCTCGTTCAGTATAGTATTTATCTCCTGCTTAGAAAGACCAATCCCCGTATCGCTCACAGCAATCTCAACAAAGCCGTCACCATCCACCGCCTCTACAATAATCCTGCCACCCGAAGGCGTAAATTTACCGGCATTATCGGTCAATGTATTTATCATAAAAAGAGTCAACGCCTTATCGGCCTTAACAACAGAAAAGCAATTCCTAACCTCAAGCAACAACCCCTTATATTCAAACGAAGGGGCACGCTTTGCAATAATATCAAAAACATCGGCAACAGAGAAATTTTCGATATTCAAATTCAAATCACCACGTCGCATCTTTATCCAACGCTCAAGAATCACATTATAATCATCCAACTTATCGGAGAGTTCGGCCACATATTCCAAACGTAAACGCTCGAGTTCCCCAAATTCTCCTGCCTCGTACAAGTGCTTCAACTCGTTGAGCATTCTATCCATATATGGCTTCATTCCTGCAACAACAGCAACAGAGACACGTTTGAGAATATTCTCACGTTTATGCCCGGCAAGATAACTGTTATATGACTCGCGCAACTCTTCAAGTTGCTGTTGTTCATCGGCAAGCCTTACTATTCGCCGTCCCTCGTCCAATGTCACCGATATATATGGCAACATAAGCTCTATCAACGAGTGCCTCTCGGCCGATAGTTCTTTTTCGCAACCAAGATACAGAACATCGTTGTTACAACCATCCATCTGCTCCAACGGAAATACATACAGAAAAGCAGAACCACAAAGCAAACCTTTACCGGATTTGTCGATTTTAAAAACCGTCCTACCCGAAAAACTGTGCAGACCACTGTTCAGTATCTCTTCAACAGCATCGTACACCTCCTTTTCGTCAGAGAATTCCTGTGGCAACGATGACATAAGTTGCCTGCATAACGCCAAAAGCGCCTTCATGTCATCAGTATATGATTTATTTCGAACAGACCATCTTCTATTCAGTATATACATGGTTATAAAAACCGTAACAAGGGTCATGACTGCAACCAAAGACCACATATACATACGCCCGGCACTTTCTGCTGCAATCTCGGCACTTCGCTCCATCCGTTTATTAAGTCGTGTAGTACGCAACAAATCGAGATAACTGTTACGATTAATGTCCGAAGCATATTTATCACCTAAACCGGCATGAGCACAAGCAGCCTCACGCCGTACGCTCAACAGACATTCGGCTATGTTTTTCATACTATCGTTCTCCATATAGTCCATTTCCATAGCTTCATCGACATCATATATCGAAAATGGCGGAAAAGAATCACTCGCCATTCCATTAGCAAGATAATAGCCATTTACCACTGAAAGAGCATCTTCAAGAACCGACAGAGCCTCGGTGTAACGAGCAATCTGCGTATAACACGATGCCACAACCGACTGCGCCTCTACAGTCATAAATCCGTCGCCATATTCATTAAAATCATCAACAGCCTGCATCGCGATATGCAAAGGCAGTATATCAAGATTAATGGAATCACCACCCAACTCGGTAATACGTCCGGCAGAAGTCTCAACAAGTTTGGAACGCATAACATCATCACGCAACATTATGGCAAGCAACAAACGATAGTTTCCCGACAGCCATCGCAATCCCAAACTCTGCGCCCTCCTCAACCCATAAGTCAAAACATCAAACTGCTCCGAGAGCGATTGAGAAGACTGAATATTAAGCATCATCCGAGCATAAATCCTCAATGGAATATCATCAATCCTATCTATACTGCGCTTCAACCTATCGACAGAAGAGAGCAACTCATTCTCAATACCAATATTGGCAAAATAACAGACAGAAACAATATCAAACTCCACCAA
Organism: Bacteroidaceae bacterium; assembly: GCA_017467885.1. Classification (GTDB taxonomy): domain Bacteria; phylum Bacteroidota; class Bacteroidia; order Bacteroidales; family Bacteroidaceae; genus HGM04593. The sequence goes on from JAFUKC010000012.1 coordinate 27,992, forward strand.
TGCACGCGAAAAACGAACCCACTCGTCATGAGGCAGACTCCCGGCCTCTTCATTTATACGTGCTATGCGTTGCAATGCCTCGGAACGATAATCAAAAAATTCACGATTGGCCGAAGTTCTATAGTACAACATCATAAGCCCCACATCGGCAATCAAACGCTCAACCTCGCAACGAGCATCCTCTGCCACATGCTTATAAAGCCCTTCGGCCCCGGAGTAGTCCATATTCATAAGAGCAACATAAGCCAAAGCATTCTTCGCAATGAAATTATATTCCGCTCCATCCTCAGCTATACTATCCAACATTAATGCCGAGCGATAAACATCCTCAATATCCACATAACGCCCGGCCTCTATGCTATTGCATAAAGAATCGGCAAGAACATTTTCATATTCAGCTCCATTCCCGTTACTACATGCCACATGCACCAACAAGCATATTATAACCAAAAAATTTCTAAACCTCGACATACTATAATATCAAGGCGAAGATAGAAAATAATAGCAAAACAAACAGAGCTTTCAATAAAAAACTTCAGAAAGCAATCCCGAATTACAACAAATTATCTACATTATAAGAAACAGCCCTGCGTATCACTACGGAAGGCTGCTCGGGGGAATTGAATGATTAAGAAAAAGTAATTTATCCGGTAAGTTCTTTTGTTCTTTCAATAACTTAAACGATTACAGCTATAACTTTGTTCGAATGTAGAAAAAGAAAAAGTAATAATTAGATTCATTAAATTTATTAGCTGCAAGTGATATTCGACAGACAAGCAACACAGCAAAAGAGCATTGCAGAGTTCGTAATCAAGCAAGACTTTTTTATAAATTCTCGGTGACCCACAAGCTATTCTTTCTCCACACTTTAAACTTTCCTTTGTTCCTTTTTTAGAAAAAGAATATAAAGAAACCGTGCTTCAGACAGTGCCGAAGATTAAAAGTTACTTTTGCAATAACTGAACCATTGCAAACGGTAATTCTGAAAAAACAACCGGCACCGTAAGCGAGCGAGCGTAAATCCCTGCCGTATGCAGGAAACAGTGCGAGCATGTTTGAGCGAAGCGAGTTGCGCAGCACCCTGTATACGGCAGAAAGGATTGAAGCGGCAAGTAGCAATCGAATGAGTAAT
>JAFUKC010000013.1 GCA_017467885.1 Bacteroidaceae bacterium
TCAACCCGTAAATCGGGTACATTCGAGAATATCAGTCGTGCAAACGGAGGATATACAAGTGTAGCGCTGGCAAACGCCTTAACGTCGTAGTTCTGTTCCAGCAATGTGTTGATGAGCACCGGTTGCAGGCCGCTTACGTCGGCATTCTTTATGAAATAGTGTGGCAGTCCGAAGAATAGTCCGAATACACTGCCGTATGTTCCGTTACTGCTGCTGATGTGATTCTCGTAGCTGCTGCACTCCGTTGCAAAATCCCAGATGTTAGGGAAGCACTCCTCGCTCCAGGTTCTTTTGTTCCAAGAATCTATAAGGATGAAAAGAATATTCTTCTTTGTGTCGAGCGGTTGTGCAACAATTTCATTCTGAGGATATTTAAGCCCCGAACCGTTACCCCCCCCTATGTTGGTTGATAGCGTTTCCTTTGAAACTACACCCAATTTCTGCATGAATCTGTTTGCTGTAAGCGGGGCGTAGTAGGGCAGTGCCGCCGAGCTACGTACAACCTCCGGAATTCTCATCGCATCAGCATAGGCGTGGTATAGGTTTGAGTATATTGAACAAAATACGATAACTGAAATTATAGGTGTGGCCGCTACGTAGTTCTTGTGTCGGTACAGCCATTTGCATACGAACCACATGGCGATGATGATTGCTACAATGAAAAATATGGTTGCGCACACTTTTGCATACAACTGAATGTCGAACTGAAAGATATCTCCGGCACTGTCGCCCGTAAGCATCTCAAGAATAAATCCGTTTATGTGGAAGCGATAGAGTGAATATACCGTTCCGTTTGCAATAAAGTAAGTAATCGTTATTATTGAGAAAATGATAATAAGTGTGGGAATTAATTTACGTCCGGCTTTACCGGCAATCAGTGCCGGTGATGAAAGCAAAAATGGCACCAACGAAAATAGTGCGGCTTGTGATACGGCGGCTGTAATATAGTAGAACCACGATGCAGGTGTCATAGAATCGGATACAGATGTACCATAGATATACCACACAAACACTCCGAATAGCAACATCGATAGCAGAGCGTAGAAAAGAAATCCTGTTTTTACAATCGGTAAGTACCCTTTTTTCATATACTGAAATTTTAATATTTTTCACAAATATAAATTAATGTACTTTAATTACCCCCCCGTTTAGTTAAAAAACATTAAAAGCAAGATATGATACACGATATAAAATAATAAGCAGTTGCTTTATTTAAGATGCAACTGCTTATCATATTCAGAATTTAATTTATCGTCGTTGGCGGCGCACCGATACACGTGGCGAGCTGCTGCTTTTCGAGCTTCCCGAAGAGCTGCTTTTTTTCACCTTCTTCTCTTTGGTCTCTTTCTTCTGGCGGCGTGTCACACTTTTTTTGCTCTCTTTTTCATCGGTTACAGCCGAATCGCCCGAAATGCTGTCGTTGGTTTCGGGGCGTACCGGATTCCATAAATTAGAATGGAAATCGTTTAACTGTTTCTCGATTCGAGTCTGCTCATTCTTAATTTCTGTAGAATCTTTGCAATATTGGTTCAATGCAAGATTGCGCAGATTTACTGTTTTGTAAATTTCGCCTTCGTAGCTATGCTTTGTGAAATAGTCATTGAGGCTCATGGCCGAAACATTATTGTAGCTGCTTGACATAACATTTTGGCGTGCAAGTAATGGGGCAATTTCGTCGTAGTTGAGCCAGAACATGGGATACTTTGTCACTTCAGACGTGAATTCACCCTGTCTGTGCAATACCGGGCATATGGCAGTAACACGTTGGTTGTAGGTGGATGTGCGTTGGTCGAAATAGTAACTCTCTTTTATGTAGTAGCTTAATACCTCGCCACTTGGTACATCGCTTGCGTTTACAATCAATGCGCTATCTTCACCGAATTCGTAATAGATTCGGTAGTTCTTGAGCATATCTTCGGGGTTTTCGATATTTTCGGGTGTAAAATATTCATATCCGTCGAAGTTGTATTTGTATGCATTAATGGATTTGTCCACAATAAGGCGGAAGATGTATGTAAACAAGTTCATGTTGTCACCCATCTGCTCTACCGGATAGTAGAGTGATGCATTCTTCTCTTTGGTGAGATCGAGGATGCGGTATATATCGCGTTTCCACACCACGTCGGTTGGTGCTGTAGTGGTGGGATATTGGCTTTTTGCACGCTCCGACATGGGTACGGTATGCGTCGTTTCGGTTTTTTCCTTTGCTTTGTCGCGTTTACGTGCGGGAGGTTGTGCCAAGGCATATTGTCCCATGAGTAATATTGCTGTAACGACAAATAATTTATTCGATAGCTTCATAATATAGTATTGTTATACTGTTTTACCGTTTTAGTTTATTATCACTTCAAGTGATGTGGGTAACAGACGTTTGATGTTGTCGGGCCCGATTGCTCGTACATGTGATATGTAGAAACGCTTGTTTCGTGATAATTTTCGGAACAACTCTTTCTGGCGTGCCGAGAATGATGCTCCATCCGAGATTTCGGGTATTGCATTGCCCATGTTGTCGTAGAACACCGTTTCGAAAGATTCTACTTTGAAACCGATGTTCAACAGCCCGTCATCTATGGCGGCTATTATACCGTTTGTGCTCATAAGAGCCTGTTTTGACAATGGCCCTCCACCACGGTAACGTTTGATGTTTCCGTCGGCATCTTTGTATTCGATAAACGGTGTAGGGTCGGGCAATTGTCTTACACGAAAAGCATATTCTCCCATGCTTTGCATTCTACCGTCTTCTTGTTTGGCTGTTACCTCTATTGAGAGTTCCTCGCCCACTTGTGTGGGAGTAACGATGAACCCGCCTTTGCCATCGCTTTTAAGAGTACCTTTGCCGGCTGCAATTTTTGCCGATATGTTTTTGGCTGTGACACCGGGTACAGAAATACTTACAGGGTTCTCGAAGCCTGCGTATAATACATTCATCAGCGATGCGCTTACAGTGGCTGTAGGTTCCACAACCGTGTAGCCTTGTGAGAAATCGTACCGGGTGGATGTTCCCGAGCCGTCATTTACCATAAGGTATCCGTTGAGTGTATAGTCACCTACGGTGTTGCATCGTCTCGAATAGTATCCGTTCTCGGTATTCAGCTTCTCCTCACCGATGAATATCTCGGGACGTTGTGTGGAATCGACAGCTGCAAGTATTATTTGTGCCGAAAAATCGCTGCCACGTACAACATTGCGTGATGTAGGTATTACAAGAGCGCGTATCTGGTTTACACGTACATCGCCCATGTCGATATTGTTCGATAAAGTGTGCAGAACTTCGCCTTCGGCATATCTTACATCGTTCTGTAATTTTGTGAGCAGTGTTATGGCTGCAATTGCCGGCATATTCTCAAAATGGTATTCTTGCCAATTTTTCATCATCGATATGTCGCGTCGCGGTACCTCGGTGCTGAAACTGCTCTCTATTATTTTTTGCTGTACGGTGTCGGTTATCATTGTGAGAATTTTCTCACGATAGCTGTTTACTGCATCATATAGTTTTTGTCCGCGTTGACTGCCGGCCGACAGCATAACGTATGTAGAAGCCTCAAGGTCCTCACGATTCTTCAGGTTACTATAATCGCCGTTTGATCCGTCTGCCTTTTTTGCTATACGTATCTTCAGGTCTTCGGCGAGGTTGTAGAGTGAATCGGATATGTTTTTTACTTGCAGTGCACGCCCATACCACTCTTTAACTTTCTCGGGGTTTTGCTGCATGTGTTGATCAAACTCATTATACAGAGCTTTGTTCTGTACATTGGCATTGGCAACACTCTTCGATAAGCTGTCGTCGACGAGGTTGAAACCGTTCAACACATCCGAGGATACGTTCAGAGCCAGCATGGCCATCAGAAGAACGTACATTAGGTTTATCATCTTCTGACGCGGTGTGATTTTACTTTTCCTGACTGTCATCTGTTTCTCGTTGAGTGGTTTTTATTGTGCTCTGTTCATGTTTATTGTCATGGCTTCGAGCATGCGTGCATACATGGCATTGAGTTCTTCTATCTGACGTGCCATCTTTTTGGTCTCTTCGTTTACTTGATCTATGGCACCAACCTGGTTGCCGGCACTGCGAAGCTGTACTTCGTAGAGTGCGTTTATACCGGTGAGGTTGCGCGAGAGTGTCTCCATCTCCTCCATATTGCGCCCCAAGGCTTCGCTCTGTTGGGCGATGCGTTGTATGGCTTCGTTGAGTGTACGTATTTTCTCGACGTAATCTTTTGTTGCTTCATCCATTTCCGACACAAGTTCTGCATCGATGGATGCTGCAGGTGTAGCTGTCGGATTGCCATTTATAACAATGGGGCCTGTAACTCCGTTTGTGTTTACTCCTTCTATCGGTTGCTGTGTGTTTGTGTTGCCATTTATTATTACGGGTTGTGCTGTATTGCTTGCTGCCATCATGCTCTCGCGTTCGGCTCTTGCTATTGCTCTATCCTCTTTTCTGTCCTCCTCGGCAAGTTCATACGGACGTTCGAATGCCGAGAAAAAGAAGACTATCACCTCGGCCCCCATACCGATAAACAACATAAGGTTGGCACCTGCAATGTGGGTCAGTTTGAACAATGTTCCCAAAATAACGATTGCCGCACCCCAACTGTAGATATAGTTGGTGTATGTTCGGCCTTTAGGCGAATCCATAAATGTCTGTATGCGGCTTATAAAACTTCTGCTTTTTTTCATGATTGTTCTGTTGATGTGTGTTACACCTGTTATTATCTTTTTTTACCGGTTCCCACGTAACTTCGTACACAGCGGAATCCGATGTATGAATGTGATTCGTTTTGGTATTCGTAAGAACGTGTGGCTCCCTGTATGAATTTTACGGGGTCCTTCCACGAACCACCTCGGATGGTTTTCTTCTTCATGTTGTAAGGGTCTTCCTTTGCGGCCCGATATTGCATATCAGGGTTGATGTCGCTCATCTGCAATACACCTGCTTCGGTATATACGGTAGATGTCCATTCGGCTACGTTGCCTGCCATATCATATAGTCCGTTGCTGTTTGCCGAGTAGATTCCGCATTTCGATGTTATCAGGTTGCCGTCCTGAGTATAGTTTCCTTCACCCGGTTTGTAATTGGCGTAATAACAACCTTTGTCACTTTTTGTATCATCGGCTTCCCAGGGGTATTTGCCGCCTTGTTTACCGCGTGCGGCGTATTCCCACTCGGCCTCTGAAGGAAGGCGGTACCGTTGGATGTAGCGGGCTTGTGCACCCATGCCACGAAGCAGATAGTTGGTGCGCCATGCGCAGAATGCATTTGCCTGTTCCCAACTGACACCAACTACAGGATGGTCGCTGTAATTGGGGCTGTTGAAGTAGAGGTTAAGATATATTTCGTTATTTGCATTCGGAAAATCGTTTACCCAGCAGGTTGTATCGGGGTATATATTCACGATGTACGTGTTGAGGAAATCGTATACACTCGACAATTCGCGGGTTACGGTTTCGTTCACAATGTTGCCTTCGTCATCGATATATGCTGTATCTTTCGATATAATTACAACTTCGTTGTAGTTTGTAGGTATGTCGGTGTTACGGTTACGTTCGGCGGGGTTCAGGCGGTTTTTTCGTAATGCGGCCTGGGTGTAATCGTATATCTCATATTTATAGTTCATCTGTGATGCATCAAGCATCTTTGCTCCTGTTATGGGATTTATCACATATACGCTTTCGATGGCACGCTGCTCGTCCTCGGTTGGTTTTCGCCAAGGAATAGGTTTGCTCCAGTTAAGATAGGGGGTGATGGGCTCTCCATATTCGTCTTCTGTAATCTTATAGCTCTCATCGCCACCATATTGCGGGTCGGCAAGACGTTCGCGAATAATAGAGTCGCGTACCCAATATACAAATTGACGATACTCGGCATTTGTAACCTCGGTTTCGTCCATCCAAAAGGCATCGACAGAAATATCTTTTACGGGTGCCGATGTTCCCCAAAGCGAATCGGCCTCGGATTCTCCTATTTTTATAGAGCCACGCTCTACAAGAACCATGCCGTATGGTGCAGGTTCGTTAATGGCAGTTCCGCTTATTCCTGTTACCTCGCCGCCCATAGAACTGCTTGTACGTGGTCCCATGCAGGCTGCAAGTACAAAAACAACGAGGATTGCCGGTAGAAAAATTAATTTTCTCATCATTGCAATATTCTTATACTGTTATGTTTATTTTTCTCTTTCTTAAAAATATTAAGGTCCATCTTGTAACCTATGTATATGTCGTGGCTGCCGTTTTCCGCACCTACCCCCGATGTGAATAATTCGTAGCCATAGCTTACTGTTATATCCATGAATTCTATTCCTAAAAACATTGTAACCGAGGTTGAGGGACTGTATGTTACACCTCCAAAAAAGTTCTTCTCTTTATAGTTGTAACTGCCTCGCGCGGTTATATCGGCACGCCATGAAACAAAGTCGGTCATCAGTTGCACCGAGGGCTGTATGGTTATTAACGGATTTTTTAACGGTATATTGCCTCCGGCTGTAAAATTAAAATATGGATCTACTTGCATTTGGTTTTTTTCGCCAATTTCTATAAGTGGGGCATTTATGTGCAGGGCCGATATTCCTGCATAGAATAGTTTGTGCTGATAGAGTATTCCTGCACCGAAATCGAATGTGTTTCCGTCGGCTGCACTTGTGGGAAATGCTGGGTCGTTGCTCTCTCCTCCAAACTCTAACTTCCCCGGTTCTATTTTTGCATTCAAAAGCGCCAACTGTGCTCCAATTGCTATTCGTCCACCAAATAATTTCAGGCCGAATGCATAGTTTAAATAGAGATGCTGGTTGGTGAAGATTCCAATCTCGTCGTTTATGACACCAGCACCAAGGGAGTGGTCGCCACGTAGCATGGTAAGCGGTAAATCGGCATTTATAAGCATGCTTTTAGGATTGTTCTCGAACCCCGACATCTGGTTGCTGTATGCTGCATAGGCATGTAACTTCTTTGTGGAACCTGCACCTGCCGGATTGTAGAAATTAATCATATCCCAGTAGTGCGTGAAGTGCACATCGTATTGTGCCTTGACATCAATCAGTGCACAAATACATATAATTATGGTAATGGTTAATTTCCTCATGCCTATCTTTAACGTAAAAAAAACTTTATTAGTATTGGAAACTGTTTAAAAAAGTTCTATAAAAATCTTAAGGAGATAAATTAAAACAACCTTTTAAGATACTATTTAAAAATTTAACAAAATGATTTCTATAATAGAAAACTGCCGTTTCTTCACAATGTATATAAATCCGTTACAAATTTCGGAAAATTTTTAAACAACTCCTAAAATATGTACTCTTTTCCTTATAAAATAACAGTGGCCGGGTGTGCTCCGGCCACTGTGTAAAAAGGGTGTTTATTTCATTTCATTATTGTCTTAACCCCATCTACTATGTATATACCTTTCTCCTGGGCTCTGTCAAAGCGGCGTCCCGAGAGGTTATATATTCCATAGGCTCCTCTATTTTCTTCGGTCGATACTCCGTCGATGGCTGTCTCCTCATCACTACTCTCAATTGTACGTTTGCTTGCAACGAATGTCGATCCCATATCTTTGCCTGTCGACCAGAATGCCAGTTTCCCGTCACGATAATTCATTTTGTTATTGGTGTATCCCTTTTGTTCGAGGTAGAAACCGTCATTGGCGTGTTCGCTCTTTGAGGCAATCCAATAGGTGTTGTTGTTTGCAGGCTTGTTGTTCTCGTCGGTCATAATGGGGAATGTTCCACCACCGGTGTTGCCACTCATTGTAGTGGATGACGAAAGTATATATCCTTCACCAGCGGCATAGTTTACTATTTTGTATCCAAGATAAGGATTTCCTATGAATGCAAAGGTAAATGCATTCAGAAGTTCCTCATCGGTCGGCAGGGTGGTTGTGTTCAGTGTTATCGACGTTGCATTGGCTGTATGTTTCAGATAAAAGTTGTTGCGTGTGTCCAATGTGAGGTAGTACCAATTGCCATTGCGGTTCCATTGTTGCTCAAATTCGAATGGCAATTCTCCGTTAAGTGTACATATAACATCGATGCTCTGTTGCCCCTCCCTTGCAAGCCCGTAGCCTTTTAAAGTCATTGCTTCGGCCCCGAATGCGCTTGCCGGTGTAGCGTGTGGTGTGTTTATCGCAACACTTTTCTCTTCGCTGTGCCATACGTTGCTGTTGTTTACATAATTGTATGTGATATTTACATTTCCGGTTGCCGTGGGTGTATCGGCTGTAAGCAGGTGCCAAGCCGAGCAGGAGTTTGCCCCTGCGTTCCATGATACAATATTTCCGTTTTCGCCGCTTCCTCCCGAATGCCCTTCGGTATGAAGTATGGTGTTCTCGCTGATAATGTTATATTGTCCTGTGGCAAGCATTGTGAGTGTTGCTCCATTTGCAGGTGCCGTGGCACTCATGTTTTTGCCACTCATATATTTTGAATCTCCTGCATTCTTAAAAATATACTTGCCGTTTTTAATATCTTCGAGTAACCAAAAAAATGATGCATCATTGTAGTTTACATCCTTCCATTTAATAGTGCTGCCATCGCTGAACATGGCTTTATCGCCTGTTGTCCATCCGGGAAATGCACTTTTAAGTATGTAGTAGCAACCTTTTACCGGGACATTTGCTTGCAGTGCCTCTGTTGCACTGTTCAGCGCATTACCGATGGCTGAAATCTCTTCCGGCGTGCTTTCATCTGTAAGTTTGTTGGCCTGTTCAACAACTCCGTATAATGTGGCAATGCTTTCCTCGGTATAATAACCGGGGTCGGTTCCTGCTATCTTTGTCTCTTTTAAATCGTCTATGGCATCCTCTATTTCGCCTAACTCTCCCATCTTTCGTTCTGAAACAAGCAAGGTGGAGCCTGCGCCGTAGCCGGCTGTCCAATATGCAACCTTATTGTCGCGGTTGTTAAGTTTGTTGCTGCTGAACCCCTTTTGCTCCAAATAAAAGCCATTGGTGGCGTGTGTGCTTCTTGATGGCAGCCAACCGGTGTTATTGCCTTCGGGGACGGGTGTGGCTGTCATTACAGGATATGTGCTGCCACCTGTCGTGCCGCTCATTGTTGTCGATGAAGAGAGTATAAACCCCTCGCCTGCTGCGTAATTGACAATCTGGTAGCCACTGTAGGGGTTTCCCACAAATGCAAATGTGTATGCATCTTTGTTATTCTTGTCTACTTCATCCTTGTTCAGCGGTATTGATGTCGCTCCGGGTTGGTAGAACAGATATTTATTATTTAAGGTCAGGTAGTACCAATTGGTAATTTCTTCGTAACTGCTTGCAGCGATAAAAGGGAGTACGCTTGAGTCGAACGTTACGTCTACCTCTCTGATGCAGTTCTCGGTGACGGTGCCTGTGGGCAAATTGCCAAGGGTGATGCCCCAAGGTTGTGAGGGGGTGGGAAATGTCCCGTCGGTGGTTATTATTACCTCGGTGTTGGCTACCTCTCCATTCAATATATGCTTATATTTGACACTGTATCCCGAAACAACATCGGCAATAACATGTACTTCGCCATCGATATATTCTGCCGGAATTATACATTCGTTGTTGTCGTCGAATTGGTCTGCGGGGATATAATCTATCGAATATTGTTTGGTCTCGTGGATGTATTGGTCGCTTGTAACTGCATAGTCTTGGTTGGGGTCGATAACTATGTTGTATCCATGAACAACTGTTACACCACGATAGGCGAATCCGTTAGAGGGTACAACCTTTATTTTATAATCTTTGCCGAATGGAACGACTGTGCCGCCTAATCCTTCGCCTGTTTCGGCCGAGAGCAACTCGCAGTTACGTTGGTGTGCCGAAATTTTTGTTGTCTCTTCATGAATGTTGAGACGTACATCTACGATGGCACCTCCTTGTTCTGTGATGGTGTTACCCTCCATTGTACAACCGCCGGGGTCGACACTGTTCCAATCTATTTTGTAGCGCAAACGATAAAATCCGTTCTTAAGATCGGACGGAATTTTAAATGCGGGGGGATTAAGTGCGTTGCGCTCGTTTCCGCTTAATTGCACACCGTTGCTGTTTATGCCGTTTGCATCGTTGCTTGATCCTGTGTAGAACGAATATGTCATAATGTCGGAGCCTTCTGTGATGCTCAGGTCCTCGTTAATTTTAGCATGGAAGCGTCCATCGTTTCCTCTGTCGAGATATACGTAACCATTCATCCAGTTGCCATTCATTGTGAAAGTGGGTGTAATGCTTTCGCCGGCTTTTGCTGTAAAAGGCTTATCTTCGCTTCTGTTGTAGTATAGTTGCTTGTTGGATGCCGTGTTGAGTACGATACTTTGGTCTCCGTCGCTTGAACCGTTGAATCCGATGCTCTTTATCCAACGTGAACTGTGTGTGTGGTTTGCATTTTTCTCGTAGTTTATAGCATAGTCGGTGTATACGATACGTTGAGCTGCGCTGTTGTTTATCTCAATTTCGTCGATGTATGCAATAAAATCCTCTGTAAGGTTGTGGGGCGATTCGCAGTCTACTACGAACACAAGGCTGTAGATGCTTATGTTGCCTGCACCTTTTATTGCATAAACGGCATCTTGCCATTTGTCGGCAACAAGGTCGGCCGATGATAGTTCCCAGAATTGTTCCACATCCTGCGGTTGCTCGGGGCGGTCGTTGCGTTTACCAAGGCCGACAAGAAGGGTACGTCCGGCCACCGGTTTATGTATAAGTGCATGAACGTACTGTGTGGTGGTTGTCAGTGCCAACGGCTCTTTAAGGTCGATACGTACTCCGAATGTGTTACTGCCGAATCGGGAACGTTGTACCGCCAGCATCTTACCGGTGGCATTGGCTGCTTCTCCAAGCAGGTCGTCTATTTGGTTTAGATGATTTGTTACAACAGCTGTACGGCCCTCCATCTCGTTTGTGCGGAAAGGAGAATCTTCCCAGGTGTCGTATACTCCTATTGCATTGTATTCAGCCTCTTCTGTATCGAATGTAATGGTTTGTGCCACCAATGCAAGCGGCAGTGCAAGAGCTGTTATTAATGATATATATCTGTTTGGTTTCATAATGTGCTTGTGTTTAGAAAATGCTTACTGTGTGCAATGTAGGACATGCTTTACTGTCGTTGATTGTGATTCGTACATATTTTGCTTTATAGCCTGTACTGTAGCTGCTGCTGGTGCTGCCATTAAGCGGAATAATACGTTTGTAGCCAATGGTAGTACATTTTATATTGCCACCCTGCTTTGTCCATGTTACACCGTTCTCGGATGTTTCTATTGTGAAATTCTTTACACGTTGTCCTAACTTCACATATTCCATCATGGTTACATAGCGTACAGTCTGTACGTTGTCCCATTCGAATGTTATGGTTGCACTTGTTGAACCGTCGTTTGCTGCCCAATATGTATCTTTGTTGTCATCGATAATGTTGCTGGCTTCGTAGTTGCGTTGTGCTCCGGCTGCGCGGGTTTCCGAAACTGTTACCTTTGCTGTTTTTGCAAGGTCGTTGGCAAGGCGTGTTTTCAACATGTTACCAAGTTCGGCCATGCGGTTTACTGTTGCTGTCGGCAGCTTTCCACTTTTGTCGGGTGGCAGGTTGAGAATAAGTGTGGCATTGCGGCCGACGGTCTCAAGATACATCTGGAACAGACGCTCGGCCGATAGTACATCCTCTCCTTCGTGCCAGAACCAACCTTTTGTGGTGGCTTTTGCATCGCTTTCTCCGGGTAGCCACAGCCATCCGTTTTCGGCACCTTCGGTGTTTGCACCTGCACCACGGCCATTGTTCTGTATCAGCCAGTTTGTTTCGCCTGCCCATCCGGCTTCGTTACCAATCCATCGTGCTTCACCGCCTACACCCCACATGACACAGTTGGGGCACAACTGATGTACTTGGTGGCGCAGGTTGGGAATATCGTAGTAGGTAGATGCATCTATGCTGCGCGATTCGTTGGCACCGCCATAGTATCCGCTGCCGCCGTTTGCACCATCAAACCACATTTCGAATTGGTCGTCGCCGTATGCTGCAAGCTCGGTACATTGCGGTATGAACAATTTTTCAACATAGTTATTTGTTCCGTCACCATAATATCCGCTGTTGCGGTCCCAAGGTGATACGTAGAAACCATATTTCATGCCGAGTTCTTTTGCTGCTGCTGCAAAGTCCTTCGGTATATTTGTTGCTTTGGCATATTCGTTGCTCGATGCCGTTACGTTGTGTGATGTGGTGGCTGTAGGCCACAAGCAGAAACCGTCGTGATGCTTGACAACGGCAATACCGCCTTGCATACCGGCCGATTTTGCTGCTTCAAGCCACTGCTTCGGGTCGGGAGCTGCGGTGGGGGCAAACAGTGAAGGATTTTCGCTCCCGTCACCCCATTCTTTGTTTGTATAGGTATTTATTCCATAATGAAAGAATGCATAGAACTCTGTTTCATTCCACATCAGTTGTCGTGCGTGTGGCAACGGGTGTACTGGTTGCGGTTCGTTGTCGGGATTTTCTCGTACACTCTCTACTACCTGAAATTCATTTTGGGCATAACTTGCAGAAGGTTGTGTTATCAATGCAATCCCAAAAAGTAGGGGTAAAAATCTTTTTCTCATATATCTATATAGAATTAATTATTCTGTTTGCCGTTTACACCGCATTTTAATAAAATTCGGGATAAAAATATAAAAAAATATGTAATGACAAAATTACATGATGTTAATTAAATTTAATGCCCTTTAAATGCTGCTTTTAACATGTGATTCTGTATATAAATGTGCAGAATAGGCACAGTCGAGTACTCTTTTTTATTGCAGGGTGTATTTCAATATTTTTGCTAAAATCTATTTTGCACAGCTTTTATATGATGGCTGTTATTCCGCTTGCAAGCAGCATGAAATATACAATTTTCTTTATGGTGTTGCTATCGATGCGTCTGAATAGTATTTCGCCCAACCGATTACCGGCAACAACCCCGCATAATCCTATACCCAGCCAAGAAATTGTGTTATCGGAAAAGAACCCGGCATTGCAGCGAAACAGAGTGTAGAAGATATTTATAAGTACCGAAAAGGCCTGTAATGTGGCAATGTAGGAGCGTTTGTCTTCTAATCGTTCTATTAAATATAATACAATTGGCGGCCCGGGCATGGCAAACATGCCTCCCATGATGCCACTTGTGATTCCTAAAAAGAAGACACTGCCTCTTTTATGGGAAATTTTAATTTTATCATCTCCAAAAATGAAGTATAGTGCTACAATGATGAACATGCAGCCAAAGCAACTTTTCAATGTGTCGTTGCCGAGTGATGCCATGTATTTTATTGCTATGTATGCTGTGATGATGTTAAATGACAATAGGCAGCCTATGTGTCTCCATCTGATGAATTGCAAATTACGGATGGCTATTAAAAATGCTGTGCAGCCTGCCAATAATCCCGAAAGCATGGTGCTTTCGCCGTACGATGGCAGTATATAAGGAAAGAACATCATTACAAATATTCCAAAGCCGAATCCGCTTACTCTTGTAATGAAACTTGCACCTATGCAGAGTATAAAGATGAGAATGGCTGTTGTCATCGTTGTGTGTGGCTGCAATAAATATCGTTCTTCTTTTGTGTGTTCTCTCTTCTATGCAATAATGTCTGTTTGGTTCTCGCTCTCCTTGGGGTGTTGTGCATAATATTCGTTCCACTGCTTAAGAACTTCTTGCCAATCTGCCACCTCTCCGTTTGCTACAGCTTCGGCCTGTTGTAATGTTTCGTCGTATCGGCGTTTCTCGGCATGACGCAGTTTCATCTCTTCTATAGTTTTTTCATCAAGAATTTGAATGCGTCCCCGGCGTACACATTCCTGCAGGTCGTCGTATCCGAATGCCTTCCCCTGTATGTTGAAGTCGGATATGTTGAATTCGAATACGGTGCGCAAGGTGTGTCGTATCATCTTTTGTTGGGAACGGTTGCCCGAAGTTTTGCGACGCAATAACTTGCCAATAATATCAATTTCGCGTTGTGAAAATTTTTTGCGGCCCATAATGAAGTGTTTGCTGTTTGTTGCAAAGGTAAGAAAATAAAATGAAACAGCTTTTAAAAAGAATTTGTCGGGTCGGTTTTTATGTGTAACTTCGCAACGGATTTCTAAAAGGTTATAAGGTGGAAAACTCTAATAAAAAACTTTTTATCGAGACATACGGCTGTCAAATGAATGTTGCCGACAGCGAGGTTATCGGCTCTATACTGGGTGTTGCCGGATACGAAACGTGCGAAGATATTGCACAGGCCGATTTAATATTATTGAATACGTGCTCCATTCGAGATAATGCCGAACAGAAGATTTATGGTCGGTTGGATCAGCTCAATGCAATGCGCAGAGGAAGGAATATCCTCGTGGGCGTTGTAGGGTGCATGGCCGAGAGGGTGAAAGAGGAACTGATTGAAAAGTATTCGGTGAATATTGTTGCCGGCCCCGATGCCTATTTGTCGTTGCCCGAATTGATTGCGCAGGCCGAGATGGGGCATTCGGCAATGAATATCGAATTGTCTGCAACCGAGACGTATCGCGATGTGATACCTATGCGTATTTGCAGCAAGAATGTGTCGGGGTATATATCCATCATGCGAGGATGTAATAATTTCTGCCACTATTGTGTGGTTCCTTATACGCGAGGGCGCGAACGTAGCCGTGATATACAGAGTATATTGAACGAGGTTGATGATCTGCTTGCAAGAGGCTTTAAGGAGATAATATTGTTGGGGCAGAATGTGAATTCGTATAATTTTGAGGAGGCTGACGGAAGTCGTATTACTTTCCCCGAATTATTGCGTCGTGTAGCTCGTCGTGCTCCACAGGCGCGCATACGTTTTACTACTTCTCACCCCAAGGATATGAGTGATGAGACGTTGCGTGTGATTGCCGAGGAACCTAATGTTTGTCGCAATATACATTTGCCGGTGCAAAGCGGCAGTAGCAGTATGTTGAAAGCTATGAATCGCAAATATACTCGTGAGTGGTATCTCGACCGTATAGAAGCAATCCGCTCGATAGTTCCCGATTGTGGCCTCTCCACCGATATAATAGCCGGTTTTTGTAGCGAGACTGAGGATGATCATCAGCAAACCCTTTCACTGATGCGCTACTGTTCTTATGATGCAGCGTTCATGTTCAAATACTCGGAGCGTCCGGGTACATTTGCAAGCAAGCACATGAAGGATGATATAGATGAAAAAGAGAAAGTGCGTCGTTTGAACGAGATTATAGCTTTGCAGCAAGAGTGCTCGGTTGCCAACAATAAGAAATGTATAGGAAATGTCTACGAGGTGCTGATAGAGGGTGTTTCGAAGCGCTCACGTGAGCAGTTCTATGGCCGTACCGAGCAGAACAGGACAGCTGTTTTCGACCGCAAAGGATATAAAATAGGAGATTTTGTAAAGGTGAAAATAAACGATGCTACAGCGGCAACGTTGCTTGGTGAAATTGTCGAATAAAATGGTAAGTTTGTATATTTTTAGAGGGTGTGTCATTTTTTTTTGACACACCCTCTAAAATTTACAAGAGTTATTTCTTTGCTATTCTTTCGTTCATACGTTCGGAATAGCTCTTTTTATTCCCTTTTATCGGCAACAAAATCGTAAGCAGTAAATAAGCTATTGCCACCGCTCCAAAAGAGACAAACAGCAAGATGAGTGTTACAAGGCGTACAAACCCGGTGTCGAGGCCGAAGTATTCGGCGAGACCACTGCATACACCTGCGATTTTTCTATCGTTGGAGCGCATTAATTTTCCCATATCCTAATGGCTTTGTGATTATTTCCCTTCTGCGGGTAAAACAAGAGCAAGGATGAGGTATGCGAGTAATACAATGCCGCCGGTTATCAATGCTGCAACAACTGTAAGGATTCGAACTAATTTTGTGTCGAGGCCGAATCCTTTGGCAAGGCCTGCACATACACCTGCAATTACTCTGTCGTTAGAGCGATACAATTTTCCCATGATTAAAATTATTAAAAATTATACAAGATTTTTCCTGTTAAGATTGTGCAAGTGTATTGTAAAAATATTTTCACGCATGTGCGTAACTTGCATTTGCAATCTTTGTGTTGCAAAATTATCAAAAGCACTTCTTTATTAGCGTTAAAAAATGTAAAAAATTAAATTGCGTCATCAATTAGTTGGTAAAAGAGGTGATTTTTGTGTGTAAATAATGTATTTTTGTAAGCACTTTAGGAGAAGTGTGCATTTTGATTCTGAATAATTCCGAATAAATCTTCTATACAAATGGAACGAATAACCCACTATGTATGCCCGTTATGCGGCAGCAGCAATATTAAGAAGCGTTTCGATTGCAAAGATCGTTTCGCAACAGGTGAGGTGTTCGAGGTTTGTGAATGTGAAGATTGCTCTTTTGTCTTTACACAAGGTATTCCCGATGAAAAATCTATAGGGAGATATTATGAATCGCCGGCTTACATCTCGCACAGTGATACATCGGCCGGTTTGGTGAATAAATTGTACCATGCAGCGCGTAGTATTATGTTGCGTCGCAAGGTTGCATTGGTTAAAAAACTGACAATGTTGCGCGAGGGCAAAATATTGGACTACGGTGCCGGGACCGGTTATTTTGCCCGGGCCATGAAAGATGCCGGTTGGTCTGTAACAGCCATTGAGAAAAGTGAAAATGCTCGAAAATATTCGATGGAAACATTTAATTTCGAAATGTTGTCGGAGGAGAATTTCACTTGCTTGCCACAAGAGAGTTTCGACGTTATAAGTATGTGGCACGTGATGGAACATATACAGAATCTTGATGCATTTTGGATGCAACTATCGCTGTTGCTTGATGAAAGCGGAGTGCTTATTGTTGCTGTTCCCAATATAAAATCGTATGATGCCGAATATTATCGTGAACATTGGGCTGCATACGACGTGCCTCGCCATTTGTGGCATTTTTCGCCCGGAACGATGCAACGCCTGGGCAAGAAACATGGTTTTATATTGGAGCGGCAAAGGACAATGCCGTTCGACGGGTTCTATATATCGATGTTGAGTGAAAGATATAAAGGTTCGCGTTTCCCCTTTATTAAGGGTCTGTGGAATGGATTTGTCGGCTGGGTCGCAAGTTGTGACAAGCGCAATGCAAGCAGTTCAATCATATATGTTTTTAGGAAAAAGAGATGAGTAAGAAGAATTTTAAAACACAAACGTTCAGCGTCTATGTAAGTACAACGCTCGTCTTGATGCTGTTTGGCGTGATGTGCCTGCTTATGATTGCAGCCGATTCGTTGTCGAACCATGTGAAACGTAATATGACGGTATCGCTTATAATAGATGGTGATAGCGAGGAAGAAGATATTCTGAAACTTCAAAAGAGTCTCGATAAAAAAGAGTATATATTAAGTACAGAATATATATCGAAGGAGCAGGTATTGAAGGAACAGACTGTTGAACTTGGTACGAATCCGGTTGAATTCCTCGGGTATAATCCTTACGAGGCATCGATAGAGTTGTCGATGAAGCCCGAATATGCCGACAATGACAATATTGCAAAAATAGAAAAGGAACTTGCCGGGCATAAGGATGTAAAAGAGGTGGTGTATCATAAGGAACTTATAAGTACCATAAACAGCAATATACAGAAAATTTCGTTAGCTTTGTCGGTGTTCCTTGTTCTGTTGATGTTTATATCGTGGTCGTTGATAGGTAATATGGTGCGTCTTTCGATTTATTCGAAACGCTTTTTGTTGCATACAATGAAGTTGGTGGGTGCCACATGGGGCTTCATTCGTCGCCCGTTTCTTATGCGAAATTTTCGTATAGGATTATTGTCGGGGGTATTTGCAAATATTTTACTTGGAACAATAATATATTTTGTGGCACAAAAAGAGCCGGGAATATATACAGTGATTCCTATTGGGAAAGCAATTGCCGTTGCCGGTATTGTTATTCTGTTTGGTGTGGGAATAACCGTCCTCTGCGCATTCTTGTCGGTGAATCGTTTTCTTCGCATGCGTGGTAACGACCTGTATTTCATATAAAAATGTGTGAGAATCATGGATAAAAGAAAATTTGCTTTTGACAAAAAGAATTATCAGTTGTTGCTGATAGGTGTTGTAATAATCATCGTTGGCTTTTTATTGATGACAGGTCCCGGCTCGACCGAAACGCACTTTGAACCGGATATATTCAGTTTCAGGCGGATTAAACTTGCTCCGGCTGTGTGCTTTATTGGGTTTGTATGGATTATCTATGCAATAATGTACAAGCCGAAGGGTAAAGACCTTGATGAAAAGAATAAATAATAATAAAAGAACTGCTAAATGGAAGACATAGGCACTTTAGAAACCATTATAATAGCCATTGTGGAGGGGGTCACCGAATTCCTTCCGGTTTCATCTACAGGGCACATGATTATAGCACAGAATCTGTTAGGCGTAAAGAGTACTGAGTTTGTAAAAGCATTCACGTTTATCATTCAGTTCGGTGCCATATTATCGGTCGTGATTTTGTATTGGAAACGATTCTTCAGGCTTAATCACACCCCGTTGCCCGAAGGTGCCACTCCGCTGAAGAAGTTTCTGCATAAATACGATTTTTATTGGAAACTCTTTGTGGCTTTTATTCCCGCCGCAGTATTAGGCTTGTTGTTCAGTGATATGATAGATGCAATGCTCGAAAGTGTGTCAGTTGTTGCCGTTACGCTTATATTGGGCGGTCTGTTCATGCTTTTTTGCGATAAGATATTCAACAAAGGGTCCGAGAATACCGAACTTACCGAGAAACGTGCATTCTGGATTGGAATGTTTCAATGTATATCTATGATTCCCGGAGTTTCGCGTTCTATGGCCACCATTGTTGGCGGTATGGCACAGAAACTTACACGTAAGGCTGCTGCCGAGTTCTCTTTCTTTCTGGCGGTGCCGACTATGTTTGCGGCAACTTTGTTCAAGATGTTGAAACTGTTTACTCAAGATGGTGGCACAGATATAATAATGAGCAACCTTGGAACACTGCTTTTGGGAAATGCCGTAGCTTTTGTTGTGGCAATGCTGGCTATAAAATTCTTTATCAGTTTTGTTACCAAATATGGCTTTAAGGCATTCGGTTGGTATCGAATAATAATTGGGGCGGCCATTCTTGTAATGCTTTTTACCGGACACAATTTAACAATTGTATAATGAATTTTTTAGAAGGAGAAGTAATTCCGATGTTCAAACCTTACGGGTGGACCTCGTTTCAAATAGTGAGCAAGGTACGCTATCTGCTGTCGAAGCACCATAATGTGAAACGCTTTAAGGTGGGGCACGCAGGCACACTCGACCCATTGGCTACCGGTGTGTTGCTGTTGTGTACAGGAAAAGCAACAAAGCGTATTGAAGAATTGCAAAACCATACAAAAGAGTATGTGGCCGACATTATGCTTGGTGCCACCACGGCCTCGTTTGATATGGAACATCCGGTTAATGCCACATATCCGTATGAACATATAACCGAAGAGATGCTTTGCGAGGTGCTTAAGAAGTTTACAGGTGAGGTATTGCAGAGGCCGCCGTTATTCTCGGCGTGTAAGGTTGAAGGAGAGCGTGCTTATAAACTTGCCCGCAGTGGCAGCGATATGCAGCTTGCGCCAAAGCCGGTAAGAATAGAGGAGATAGAACTACTTGCATTCGAGCCTCCAAAGATAACAATTCGCGTTGTTTGCGGAAAAGGAACATATATTCGCTCGCTTGCCCGCGACATAGGCGAAGAGCTGCAAAGCGGTGCTTACCTTACGCGCTTGGAGCGAACACGAATAGGCGATACACGTATTGAAAATTGTATAAATCCCGACGAATTTAAAACATGGTTGGAAAAACAAAATCTTTAGAATATGGATCAGTTCAGTAACTCGTTTCACCAGATGAAACTTTCACAGTTTAAGTATAAACTTCCGGCAGAGCGTATAGCTCTTTATCCTGCCGATTATCGTGATGAATCGCGCTTGTTGGTATTGCATCGTAAGACCGGAGAAATAGAGCACCGAGTGTTCAAAGAGGTTATAGACTATTTCGACGAAGGCGACCTCTTTGTCTTGAATGACAGTAAGGTGTTCCCGGCACGTCTTTATGGAAATAAAGAGAAGACCAATGCAAAAATAGAGGTGTTTCTTTTGCGTGAATTGAATGAGGAATTCCGTCTTTGGGATGTATTGGTTGACCCTGCCCGAAAAATACGTATAGGTAATAAATTGTATTTTGGCGAGGATAATTCGATGGTTGCCGAGGTGATAGACAATACTACATCGCGCGGGCGTACATTGCGTTTCTTGTATGACGGGCCTCACGATGAATTCAAAAAGGCGCTTTTCGATCTTGGTGTTGCGCCTTTGCCCGATGAATTGCGCGACCTGCGTGGCGAGGAACCTCGAGATCTTGACGATTATCAGACATATTTTGCAAAGAAAGAGGGCTCGGTTACCGCTTCGTTTGCAGGCCTTCACTTCACTCGCGAGCTTATGAAACGTATGGAGATAAAAGGCATAGATGCGGCATACGTTACCATGCACATCGGGTTGGGTTGTTTCCGCGAAATAGATGTAGAGGATCTGACAAAACATAAAATGGATTCCGATCTTATAAGTGTAGATACCGAGGCCGTACAATTGGTAAACAAGGCAAAGGCAGATGGACGCAGAATCTGTGCTGTTGGAACGTCGGTACAACGCGTATTGGAAACCACCACACTCACAGGTGGAATGCTTAAGGAATATGATGGTTGGACAAATAAATTCATATTTCCGGAATACGATTTTCATGTTGCAAACAGCATGATAGCAAACTTCTATGCTCCCTATTCTACAATGTTGATGTTGACTGCGGCCTTCGGAGGATACGAAAATGTCATGAAGGCTTATGATGTGGCATTGGAAGAGGGTTACCGTTTCGGTGTTTATGGCGATGCCATGCTTATAATAGATTAAATACAGGAACCCAAATGAATACAGACTGTATGCAGAATGTCTATATTGCTTTGGGAACAAATACAGGAGACAGAGAGGCTAATCTGAAACAGGCGATAGCAAAACTTACGTCTGTCTTGGGTGAACCTCTTGCTGTATCCGATGTAATAGAGACCGAGCCTTGGGGGTTTGAATCGGACAACAGTTTTTTGAACTGTGCTATATGCTTTGCCACAGAGCTTACTCCCGAGAAACTGCTTGACGAGACAGAGCGCATTGAACGTGAGATGGGGCGTAAATGTAAATCAACAGATGGTAAATATCACGACCGTACGATAGATATAGATATTCTTCTCTATGGTAACAGAGTTGTAAATACTCCACGATTGAAAATACCGCATCCGTTGCTTCACAAGCGTGCATTTGTGCTTGTCCCTCTTGCACAGATAGCTCCACAAATGATGCATCCGGTGTTGTGCAGGACAATAAAGGAAATTCTCTCCCTTATTAAATAAGGTTAAAAATGCAGGTTTAATAAAAAAAAGACGATAAACCTGCCGATATATCGTAAAATGTGCGTAACTTCGCACCTGGAATGCCGAAAGGCTGTGTGGAAAGATTTGGCTGCTTGCAACCACGATAAAAAATGCTAAAAACCTCGGTAAAGAGGTCTCTCGGCTAAATATCAGCATGCTCCCATTCCACGTCAAACATAATTATTAACCGCCCGTAGGGCAAAAACGACTATCAATATGGGATATTTATTCACATCCGAATCTGTTTCTGAAGGACACCCCGATAAGGTGGCGGACCAAATTTCCGATGCCGTCCTTGACGAACTAATTGCTTTCGACCCACAATCGAAAGTAGCTTGCGAAACATTGGTGACAACCGGTCAGGTTGTAATTGCCGGTGAGGTAAAATCTGATGCTTATGTCGATATTCAGGACATTGCGCGTCGTGTCATTAATCGCATAGGTTATACAAAAAGCGAATATATGTTCGACGGTAATTCGTGTGGAATATTTTCGGCCATACACGAGCAGAGTGCCGATATTAATCGTGGTGTAGAGCGCGAAGACCCAATGTTGCAGGGTGCCGGCGACCAAGGTATGATGTTCGGTTATGCAACAAATGAAACAGAAAGTTACATGCCTGTTTCGCTCGACTTGTCGCATCTGATTCTTATGGAACTTGCCGAAATACGTCGCGAAGGAAAGGTTATGACATATTTGCGCCCCGATTCAAAAAGTCAGGTGACAATAGAATACGATGACAATAACCAGCCGTTGCGTATCGATACCATCGTAGTATCGACACAGCATGACGATTTTATTCGTCCGGTCGACGAAAGCGATGAAGCACAGCTTAAAGCCGATGCTGCACAGATAGCACAGATAAAGGAGGATGTAATTAAAATTCTTATGCCACGAGTAAAGGCAAAGATTACATCAGAAAAAGTGCTTGCCTTGTTTGGTGAAGATATCAAGTATCATGTAAACCCTACAGGAAAATTTGTAATAGGTGGTCCCCATGGTGATACAGGTCTTACAGGTAGAAAAATAATTGTAGATACCTATGGTGGCAAGGGTGCACATGGCGGCGGAGCATTCAGCGGGAAAGATCCTAGCAAGGTGGATCGTAGTGCTGCGTATGCTGCGCGTCACATTGCAAAGAATCTTGTTGCGGCCGGTGTTGCCGACGAGGTGCTCATTCAGTTGTCATACGCAATAGGTGTTGCCGAACCGGTAAGCGTCTTTGTTAATACCTACGGGACATCAAAGGTTTCTTTGAGCGATGGAGAGATTGCCGATAAAGTTGCAAAATTATTTGATTTGCGCCCCAAGGCTATTGAAGAGCGTCTGAAACTGCGTAATCCTATTTATAGCGAGACTGCGGCCTACGGACATGTAGGACGTACTCCAATGACTGTGACAAAGACTTTTACTTCGCGTTATCTCAGTCCAAAGACAATAACAGTAGAACTGTTTACTTGGGAGAAACTCGATTACGTAGACAAAGTAAAAGAGGCTTTTGCACTTTGATAAGAGATGTCCTCTCTCCCGGATATAATAAACAGATATAGGCACAACAGGGGGTTCGGAATTCAATCCCCTGCTGCCTTTTATTTTGTAACCGAGGTGCTGAATGAACGGTTGCCTTATTATGCCTATGAACAGCTTGCGGCTATAGCCAAGGAGGGTGGTGAGTTCTCGGTGGCACATTGTAAGTTGCTTTTTCGTATGGCAAATTATATAAAACCACAGAATATCATATCTTTCTCGGCCGGCAGCGGCAGTGCTGTATCTGCTATGATTGCGGGGAAAAGCAGAGCAATTTGTTATGTTGTTGATGAATGCAATGCTCTTGCTTCGCAAGCCAAGGTGTTTCTTGCCGAAAAACAGAGCAGAGAGCATTATGGCAATGGATTGGAGTTGTTGCAAGGTGTTCTGGATGAGGTAGGTGTTGTCGGTTTGTTACATATAGGGAACACTCTCAAATATGACAGGGCAGTGGAATCGGCACTTAACCACGTAAACAATAACTCCGTAATAATCGTTGAAGGTATACATCGTACCAAAGAGTTAAAAGAGTGGTGGCAGAAGATGGTAGAAGATTCGCGTACAATTGTAACATTCGATATGTATAGCATGGGAGTTATTTTCTTTGATAATAATTATAAGAAACAGCATTATACGCTGAAGATGAAATAGCCTGTATTATGAAAAAAGCAACCATCTACACTCGTAGCGGCGATACCGGAACCACATCGCTTATAGGTGGTACCCGCGTGCCGAAAGACCATTTGCGTGTTGAAACCTATGGTACAATCGACGAATTGAATGCTCATTTGGGGGTGCTTGCCTCGCTTATTCCCGAGCATCCGCAATGTTCGGTTGTCGAGCGAATAGAAAATACACTCTTTTCGGTGGGCGTATGCTTGGCCGATGAAAAAGGTGATTCTACACCCGATATAGAGCAGGAACTTGCATCATTGGAAAAGTGCATAGATGCAATGGAGGCTGCCTTGCCACCGATAAAAGCTTTTTTGTTGCCGGGTGGCAACAGGGCTTCGGCACAAGCAAACCTGTGTCGTACTGTTTGCCGTCGCGCAGAACGACGACTTACAACACTCTCCCACGAGTGTGAAATACCACAAACGGTGTATACTTACATAAACCGTGTATCCGACTATCTGTTTACGCTCTCCCGACTACTGAATGACGGAGTTGAAAAAAAATGGGAAAAGTGTTGTAAATAAATTATTTTGAACTATTTTTGCAGACCATATCAGGATATAGGCAAAACAAATTAAACTAACAAGATATTAAAACATTATAACTATGTATTGGACACTTGAATTAGCATCAAAATTGGAGGATGCACCATGGCCCGCAACCAAAGATGAACTTATCGACTATGCTGTACGCTCGGGTGCGCCGATGGAGGTTATCGAGAACCTTCAGGAGATAGAAGATGAAGGCGATGTTTACGAAAGTATAGAAGATATTTGGCCCGATTATCCAAGTAAAGAAGATTTCTTCTTCGATGAAGAGGAATATTAAACAGTAAGAATCATATTAAATGATTAAACACCGGCGGGACAAACAATATTGATTTGTTTGTCCCGCCGGTGTTTTATAGGCTTAAGTTGTGTGGTTTGTTTGTCTAAAATACAGGCAGGGTGGACAAAAAGTAGGATGGATTACCTCAACAGGGCGCGCCCTGTTGAGGTAATCCACTCTTAATAATGCCGCATAATATACTCATCCAAAAACTTTTTTCGATTATCCTTACTAATTCCTCGATGAGTTCTTAGTTTACTCTTTATATCTGAGAATAATCCTTCAATACCATTATTTGTATTAGGCAACCCTGTTTCCGGTCGGTCATAAAAAGTCCATAGTAACGGCATATTTCGTTTTAAGCTAAGATATGCGCAGCGTAGCCTCGGGCGCATATAAGGTGGTGTATGACACTTTATCCTTTTGTCGTGAATGCGCTCGTTTAAAACATCCTTGTACCTATCGTACCAATCATTAAAAGCACCAATGAAACTCTCTTTATCCATTTGAGTAATGCTCTTGACGAGGCTTAAAAGCTCGCATGAGGCATCAAGGTCGGGTTCTTGGGTTAAGTATCTGCGAGTAATCAGTATTTGATGGAATTTGCACATCTGGACGGGGATTGGGTATAATGCTTGTGCCAAACCACGCATTCCGTCAATTACAGCGCCATATATCTTAAATCCCTGAGATTCAAGACAAGAAATACCCTCGATTATATCAATATGAAGATCGTATTGAAATTCTAAATGCTGGTGGATTGTATGGTGAGGCTCGTCCAGAGAATTTCCCAACGGTAAATGATTATCGTAATCCTATTGTTGCAGAAGCCATGCGTGGATTGAAATATGTTAACATGTTCAATCGTGGAATTCAACGCGTGAAGAATCTCTTGCAAGAAAATGGTAATCCTGAACCAGTATTCAATGTGGATAAGATTACTGCTTTTGAGGTTGTAGTGAGACCTTCTTTATCACTTAACTTGGTCACCGATGAGGAAAATGTGACTAAGTCAGTGACTAAGTTAAGTGACACACTCAATGATATAATTGATTTTTGTTCTACTCCTCGAAGTATGACTGAAATCATGGAACATCTTGGACTTAAACATAGATATAATGTAAAGCATCGCTATATTGACCCACTTATAGAGGGAGGATTCTTGGTCATGACTATTCCCGAAAAACCTAATAGCCGGAGCCAGAAATACAAACGGGCATTGACTTAGTCACTTTACTTGGTCACTTAGAGGTGATAAAGATATTGGAGTCAATTAAATGAGGGGAAAAAGGAATAATTATTAGACTCATTATGAGCTTTAAATGCGTTGATTTTTATTAAATACAATATTATCATGAGTATTCAAGAATTAATACAATATATTCAATCTGCCAATATAAATTTTATGATAGGTTCAGGTGCATCAAAGCCGTACCTAGCAACTTTAGGTTCTGTAGAAACTTGGTTGACAAAATTGTCAGAAGATAAAAAAGCAAGCTCAAATGCGTCTGAGTATATAGTTGTTGAAGCATCAATATATAAGACGTTTTATGAGTCAGTTATTCGTCCAAATCACTGCCCATGTGGAGATTTGTATGAGAAAACAAAAGAAAATTACAAGGCTTTGCTCTCTGCGTGGAACGGTATTATGAATAAACGTTATTCTAGGTTGCTTAATAAACAGGTTAATCTTTTTTCCACAAATGTGGATCTTATGATTGAGCAAGCAGCTTCTGGTATCGGAGTGGAGTTAAACGACGGTTTTAAGGGAAGTGTTGAACAGCTTTATGATGAATCAAATTTTATGAGATCAGTTAGTCAGAATAGTCTTCACTTTCAGTATACATCAGAGATTCCAATATTTAACCTTTTAAAGATACATGGTTCAATTAATTGGGAACAAACGGGAAATAATGGTGTAAGAAACAATACGTTGTGGTACAATAACATTGATGAGGCTATTCAGAAAATAGACGCTAATCAGTTTGTTCAAGTAAATTATGAAGATGAGGATGGAAAAATAAAAGAAAAGACATATGAACAGCTTGTAAATGAAGCTCGCGGCCTTAAGGTTACAGATACATCTATTTATACTCCATTTCTAGAAGCTTACAACAAATTAGTAATAGTAAATCCAACAAAACGCAAGTTTGAACAAACTGTGATGGACTACCATTTTTATGAGTTGATGAGGATATATGCCAATGCTTTAGAAAAGGAAAATGCAATTTTGTTTGTTGCAGGCTTTTCTTTTGCGGATGAGCACATAGCGTCAATCACCAAACGAGCTGCAGACCGCAATCCGACTTTACAAATTGTGATTTTTGCCTTTGGCAATGATGAAGAAGATTCATTCAAAACAAAATTATGTGTTAATTCGCTTTGTTTGAACAACAATATTACTATCGTAACGCCTGAAAAGTTTGTTAAAGATAATCAAGATGATAGAACAAAAGAATTTGCGAAATCTATAAGTCGCTTTGATATGGAATCAATAACAAGAGTTTTCTCATATATTGAATCTCAGATACATGGTAGTAATGAATAATAAAGAGAAAGGTATCCATGATTCCGTCTTTAGGGTGGGCGTTGTATCTTCTGTGGATGGACGAGAAGTTAAGGTACGGATGGACAGAAACAAAAATTCATCTCACCTTATGTATAAAGGTACACTTATTAA
>JAFUKC010000014.1 GCA_017467885.1 Bacteroidaceae bacterium
CCGACGGTCAATCTCGCCATCACAGGGCAATTGCCTTTGGCATCCGCTTCGCTCTTTTTGAGGTAGAACGCCACCTTTACATTTACCTGATTCATAACTCTTTACTTTGGTTGCAAAATTAAAGTATAAAGAGCAAATGAAAGGCATGAATAATATAGCGGAATATAGAATAAAGTACTATGCCCCAATATCTGAGCCTATATTTTTTCTCACTTCAAGAAAAAATGCTTACCTTTGTCATAGCAAAGATTGGAAAACACGCGTTCTTTGAGGCGGTTATTGGGATGCCGATGGAGATTAAGAACGATTTTTCTGACCGATTTTTGCCCTCAAAAAAGGCAACGGATTAGTAGCAAATCTATATCTTAACTCATCTATATACGGTCTTTCAGGACCGCATTACAACCACGGAAGCCCGTTGCGTATTAAACAATCTACCAACGAATTGCATTATTTCCCAATTTCCTGCCATTTTCTCGCGAGTTCTACATATATTTGCAATTATGAATGCAAACAAAAATTGGTTACAGCGAGGAAGTCTGTTGCTTGGTGATGAATGGCAAGAGCGATTGTGCAATGCACATGTTCTGATTGTTGGTCTTGGTGGTGTAGGTTCGTGGGCGGCCGAGATGCTTTGTCGTGCAGGTGTAGGTTCATTCACTTTGGTAGATGCCGACGTGGTTGATGTCACCAACATTAATCGTCAGATGCCGGCACTTGTGACAACTGTAGGCCGTTCGAAGTGCGAAGTGGTTGCCGAACGTTTACAAAGCATAAACAGCGATGTGTCTGTTACCGTAGAACGCATCTTTGTTGACGAGGTAAATATTCCGCAACTGATGTTTGGTCAATCTTACGATTTTGTGGTGGATGCAATAGACTCATTGCCTTCCAAGGCTGCGCTTATTACCTATTGTTGGCAACACGATGTACGTATTATCTCCAGCATGGGCGCAGGTGCAAAGTGTGATATATCGCAGATTCGTATTGGCGACCTATGGCACACCGAACATTGTACGCTTGCGAAGAATTTGCGTCGTATGTTGCGTAACACACCGGCTCGGGCATCTCTGCCGGTGGTGTTCAGTATCGAACCCCCGATAAAATCGGCAATTGTGCCAAATCCTTCGGGGGGTAAGCCATTAATAGGCTCTATAGGTTATTTTACGGCTGTGTTTGGTTGTTATCTTGCTGAATATGTGATAAAGAATGTATGATAGAGATTAAAAATATAAAAAAACAATTCGGAAGTTTGCAGGTGCTTAAAGGTGTCGATATGCACATTGGGCAAGGCGAGGTTGTAAGTATTGTAGGTCCCAGCGGTGCCGGTAAGACTACGCTTCTGCAAATAATAGGTACGCTCGATTCTCCCGATTGCGGTGAGATTATATTCGATGGTGTCAATCTGTGTAAAATGGAGGCATCGCGTCTTGCCGATTTCAGAAACAGGCATATTGGTTTTGTGTTTCAGTTTCATCAGCTCCTGCCCGAGTTTACTGCGTTGGAGAATGTTATGATTCCTGCATTGCTTGCAGGCCTGTCGCGTCGCGAGGCTGAAAAGAATGCAATGGAATTACTCTCATTGTTAGGTTTGGAACAACGCGTCGGGCATAAACCGGCCGAGATGTCCGGGGGAGAGAATCAGCGTGTGGCTGTTGCACGCGCATTAGTGAACAAGCCGCAGCTTATTTTGGCCGACGAACCTTCGGGCAGTCTCGACAGTCGTAGCAAAACGGAACTGCATAAATTATTTTTTGATTTACGGGACCGTTTCGGTCAGACATTTCTTATTGTTACCCATGATGAGGGGCTTGCTTCCCTAACCGACCGTACAATACATATGCGTGACGGTTTAATAATTTCCTGAAAGCAACTTCTTAAAAAGAGTTAAATTTTTTAAGCTTGCTTTTAACCTTTTTCGGCAATAGCAGTCAATATAGTATAAGAGGTTTATACCTTTTACTTGTTATTTTTCCAATGTGGTGGCTGCATATTGCCATAATAGCAAGATGCAGCCCACCATTTTTTTAAATGAATAGTATTATGAAGAAGAGTATTACATTGTTTTTTGCAGTGATGATTTCTGTTGTTCTTGTGGCGCAGAATGATGGTCGTCAAAGAGTACGCAGGGAGTTTAATCCTGAAGAGATGGCAATGCGCCTTACCGAAGACTTACATAAGGCGGTGGCTTTGGACAGTATGCAGTATCAGTTTGTGTATCTGTTGAACTACGCCGACATGACAGCTGCGCAGGATAGTATGAAGGCGCGTCGTCAGCGTATGGAAGAGATGCGCAAAAATGGCCAAAAGCCCGAGCGTCGCCAAATGACGGAGGAACAACGGAAGGCGCAAATGGAGATAATGCAACAGCGTAAGGCTGCACGTGACGAGCAAATGAAGGGGATTCTCTCTCCGGAGCAATATGAGAAATATTTGAAATACGATGAAGAACGATCAAAACGTAATCCTCGCGGCAAGGGCGTCGGTCCGGAGCGCGGTAGGCGTACAGGCAATGGTCGCAACAGATAAACTATTAATTAAGAGTAGATAAAAGGCGGTGTGTCATAATTAACAAACGATTTCGTTGTTATCGATATTAAGGTTCAGTCGAGTACTTTTTACACTTTTTTCGCCTTAAATTTCAACGCCCTGTATTTTATAATTCTTAAACCTAACGAGACTGTGTCAAAAAAACGATTTTTACACCGTCTCGTTTATTTTACAAACAACTTCTGAATATTTATTAATATATAATAAAGTGTTGTTTACAATGGGATAAAAAACATCCTTATGTTTGTTCTCTTTTTATTCGTTAAATAAATAAAGAAAGAAGAGTGTTATGGTAACAGATGTAGAGAAGAATTTGGTTATAGGTATCGATATAGGCGGTACGGGTACGAAAATTGGAATTGTTGATGCTCGTGGCGAGATTCTGGCTCGTGACGAAGGTATTGCTACGGCTTCTTATGCTACTTTTGAAGAGTTTGTTGATGCAATGAACGATGTTATAAAGCGTCTTATTACAGCTACAGGAAGCGAAGGCCGTATACGTGGCGTAGGTGTTGGTGCGCCCGACAGTAATTTCTATACAGGAAACATCGAGCATGCTTTCAACTTGCCATGGAAGGGGGTACTACCGCTTGCCGATATGTTGTCGAAGAAGAGCGGAATTCCTGTTTATGTAACCAATGATGCAAATGCTGCTGCTATAGGAGAGATGACGTATGGAACGGCCAAAGGTATGAAGAATTTTATTGTTATAACTTTGGGAACTGGTGTTGGCAGCGGTATTGTAATAAACGGTCAGCTTGTGTATGGTTGTGACGGTTTTGCCGGCGAGCTCGGGCATGTTACAATGGTGCGCGGAAACGAGGGTCGTATGTGTGGCTGTGGTCGTCGTGGTTGTCTTGAAGCCTATTGCTCGGCGACGGGTGTTGCAAGAACAGCAAAGGAGATGCTCGTTTCGATGAACGAGCCAAGCATGTTGCGCGATATAAAGGAGATTACTTCGCGTGATGTTTACGAGGCTGCAAGAAAAGGTGACAAAATAGCACTTGAAATTTTTGAAAAAACGGGAACAATGCTGGGTGAGGCCATTGCCGATTTTATAGCATTCTCGAGCCCCGAGGCTGTAATTCTTTTCGGCGGGCTTGCACGTGCGGGAAAATATCTTTTGGAACCGTTGCAAAAAGCTGTCGACAAAAATATATTGCACACATTTAAAGGCAAGGCAAAGATTTTAGTGTCGAAATTGCGTGATTCCGATGCGGCAATACTTGGTGCAAGTGCCTTGGCATGGGAATAGATACTTGTCGGTAAAATGAAAATATCGTATCTTCGCGCTTGTTAAACAAACGTCGAGGTTATGATAGATTTACAAGTTGACGGTATCTCGAAAAGTTTCGGTGATTTATTGCTTTTCGATGATATTTCGTTTACGGTAGAAGAACGGCAACGTATAGGACTCATTGCACGTAACGGCAAGGGAAAAAGTACCTTGTTGAAGGTTATTGCCGGTGAAGAGGGGTGCGATAATGGTAGAATTACCTTACGTAACGATATACGTGTAGGATACTTGGAGCAGGAGCCGAACATAGATGAAAATCTTACGGTGATAGAGGCTTGTATGTTACGGACGGGCGAGAAGGCCAAACTTATCGCCCGCTACGAAGAGGCTATGGCCGGTGGCAATCAATCGCAGTTGCAGCATCTGATAGAAGAGATGGATCGTCTTGATGCTTGGGATTACGAGAACCGTATAAGGCAGGTGCTTGGCAAACTTAAGATTTCGCATTTTGGTCAGCATGTAAGGGAACTCTCGGGTGGACAGAGAAAACGTATTGCACTTGCCTCGGTTCTTATAGAGCAACCCGATTTAATGATTCTTGACGAGCCGACCAACCATCTGGATATGGAGATGGTGGAGTGGCTAGAGGATTATTTGTCGCGTTTCACAGGAAGTCTCTTGATGGTTACACACGATCGTTACTTTCTCGATCGTGTCTGTAACGAAATTATAGAGATTGATGACAACAAAGTGTTTCGTTATAAAGGCAACTATGGCTGTTTTTTGCAACGACGCGAGGAACGTATGCAGAATCTTGCCGCAGAAACTGCACGTGCACGCAATCTTATGCGTAAGGAACTTGATTGGATGCGTCGTCAGCCGCAGGCACGTGCGCACAAGGCAAAGTATCGTATAGACGCCTTCTATAAACTTAAAGAGAAAGCAGCTGCAATGCGCGACGAAGAGAGTGTGACACTTGAGATACGTTCGCAGTACATAGGCAATAAGATTTTTGTAATGAAGGCCCTGAACAAGGCTTTCGGCAGTAAAATAATAACAAAAGATTTTTATTATACTTTTTCGCGTTTCGAGAAAGTGGGAATTGTTGGCAACAACGGAACCGGTAAATCCACATTTATAAAAATGCTTCTTGGCCGGGTTACTCCCGATAGCGGTACGATTGAGATAGGCGAGACCGTTAAGTGGGGATATTACAGCCAGGAAGGACTGCGTTTTGATGATCAGATGAAGGTTATAGATGTGGTTAAGGCTATTGCAGAAGTTATTCCGGTAGGCAATAAAATGCTTACTGCATCACAATTTTTGCAACATTTTCTTTTTCCTCCCGAAAAGCAGTATAGCTATGTATATAAATTAAGTGGTGGTGAGAGACGGCGTCTGTATCTTTGTACGGTATTGATGTCGAATCCTAATTTTCTTGTGCTCGATGAACCAACCAACGACCTTGATATCGACACACTGCAGGTGCTGGAGGAGTATCTTTGCGAGTTCAAAGGGTGTGTTATTGTGGTCAGTCACGACCGTTATTTCATGGATAAGGTTGTCGACCATATTTTTGTTTTCAACGGCGAGGGTGACATTAAGGATTTTCCGGGAAATTATACCGAGTATCGCGATTGGTGCGCAGAGGAACGGGCAGCCGAGGCTAAAATCGTCGCCGAGAAGAGTTCCAAAAACAACCAGACGAAGCAGTCGCGTAGCAACGACGTGACGAAACGAAAGCTCACCTTCAAAGAACAGCGCGAATACGAGAATTTAGAGAGCGAGATATTTGCAATGGAAGAGGAAAAGGATTCCATCGAGAAGGAGATGAGCAGCGGACAGCTCGACAATGATACGTTACTGAAAAAATCTATGCGTATCTCGGAACTTATAGAGGCTATCGACAATAAAACAATGCGTTGGTTGGAACTGAGCGAGTATGTAAAATAGGCTCTTCCTTTTAAATGAATAGAAATATATCATATAAAAATCCATAGGGAAATATATTTTTGCTAATTTTGCATGTGAACATATAAAGCAGGCATAAATGGTAAGTGAAGAAGAGTTGCAAAGGTTTATTGATTGTCGTACGTCAACAGAAGAGGGTAGGCGCATACTTTCGCAGCTAAAGAATGATGACGAATTAGGTGAAATTCTTTTTGCCGAGGCCGCCACAGCCTTAATGGACGATTCTACTTTTGGTGTCGGTGAATTGTCGGCCGATGAGCTTGCCGAGTATGAGGCGTTGCGCAAAAGGGCTATTGTGTCGCAACCGGAAGCCGAACTTCGTAAAATCGGCTACAGAACAGACGATGAGGATTCATCATCTGTTGCAGCCGAGCCTGATGTACCTTATGGTACTTTATAATCTGTTTTTCTTGCGAAAGCCCCTCTCCTCCAAAGTCTGCATCCATTCGTACCAATTTGGAACAAAAAGGGTGGCAATTACTGTATTTACAAACATACCGAATACAACGGCGGCGCCAAGTGAAAGACGTGCGGCAGCACCTGCGCCGTCGGCAAACAGCAATGGCATTACCCCTAATACAAAAGCAAATGATGTCATAAGAATAGGGCGCAATCGCACATGCCCGGCTTCCTGTGCGCTGTGACGTATATCGTTGCCTGCACTGCGAAAGTCGCGTGCGAATTCCACAATCAGAATACCATTTTTGGCGCTAAGCGCAATAAGCAGAACAATACCAATCTGTGTGTATATACTTATTGGAATATCCATGATCCAACAACCGATTATGGCGCCAAGCAAGGCTATGGGTACGCCGGTGATTGCGGCTACCGGGCTGCTCCAGCTTTCGTATTGTGCTGCAAGTACAAGATAGGCTACAAGCAAGGCAAGCATCAGTATTATGGTTGTAGTTTTTCCTGCGCTTTTTTCCTGATATGCTACGCCGGTCCATTCGTATCCGAACTCGTCACCTAATTGCTCGTTTACCAATTCCTCTACAGCCTGCATTGTCTCGCCCGAACTGTATCCTGCTGCAACATTGGCTGTAATGGTTGCACTGTTATACATGTTGTATCTTCCCAATTGGTCTATGCCCAGAATCTCCTCAACAGTGATGAAACTGCTGAATGGAACCATTTCTCCATTGTTGTTTGCAAGGCTCAATCTTAACACACTCTCTATTATCTTTTGATTCTGTTCACCTGCCGACATCTTCACTTGCCATATTCGGCCAAGCATGACAAAATCGTTTACATATACAGCTCCCATATAATAACTTATAGTGGATAGAACGGCACCAATATCGAGCCCCATGCTTATTGCTTTGTCGCGGTTTATGTTCAAAAAATATTGCGGCACATTTGCTTCGTACGAGCTGGTCATGGATGCTATTGCCGGTTTACTGCTGTAGTTCTCAATTAAACTTTCCACAGCCTTTTGCATTTCACCCATTCCCAAGGCTTTTCTATTCTCGAGTTGCAACTGCAGGCCACCAACATTGCCTATCCCCGGTATTGCCGGTGGTACAATGGCAAAGCATTGCGCCTCTTCTATCTGCAGATATGCCTGTCGGTTGAAACGCTCTACGATTGCTGCTGCCGAATGTTCTTTCCCTTTTCGTTCTTTCCAATCTTTAAGTACAACAAATATTCCTGCAGCATTGCTCTGTTCTCCACTGTTCATAATGCTGAATCCGCTTATGCTGATGTTGGTTTTTACTTCGGGGTATGTGGCAAGTATTTCTTCTATTTTGCGTGTGACATTTTCGGTGCGTGTCAGCGATGCTGCCGGGGGTAATTGTACGGCTATTATCACGTAGCCGTCATCCTCTTCGGGTACGAATGTCGATGGCCATTTTATAAACATATACAGAGCCGATGCCGACATGACAATGAAACATATAGCAGCGAGTAATCTCTTTTTCAGCAGGTAGCCTACGGTTACATCATATATTTTCAGCAATTGTGAATAGCCTTTGTCGAAAATGCGGAATATGAGATTCTTTCTCTTCTCGGGTTGCGTGGGGCGCAGCAGAATTGCGCATAGTGCCGGAGTGAGCGTAAGTGAATTTATACCGCTGAGCAGTGTTGATGCTGCTATTGTAAGTGCAAACTGTTTGTATAGTTGTCCCGATATTCCACTAATCATTGTGGTTGGAATAAATACTGCCAGCATGACAAGTACAACACCTATTATGGGGCCTGTAATTTCGTCCATCGCTTTCTCGGTTGCTTCGCGTGGTGGCAGATGCTCCTCGTCGATGATACGTGCAGTGTTCTCTACAACCACAATGGCATCATCCACCACGATGG
The DNA here is from genome assembly GCA_017467885.1 of Bacteroidaceae bacterium. GTDB lineage: Bacteria > Bacteroidota > Bacteroidia > Bacteroidales > Bacteroidaceae > HGM04593. The sequence goes on from JAFUKC010000014.1 coordinate 8,069, forward strand.
CAATGGCAAGTATCAGTCCGAACAAGGTCAATGTGTTTATGGAGAATCCTAAAAGTTCCATTATTGCCAGTGTTCCTATAAGCGAAATAGGGATGGTGAGGCATGGTATAATTGTAGCACGCCAATTCTGTAAAAAGAGGAAGATTACAACAATTACAAGTATTGTGGCTTCTAAAAATGTATACAGAACCTCCTCAATCGAACGCCTTACAACGTCTGTAGTGTCGAGCGCAATCCTGTAATCGACCTGTGGGGGTAGGTTCACTGCCAACTCAGCCATTTTTGAACGAACGGCCTTGGAAACAGCCAACGAACTGCTGCCCGGTAATTGATATACAGCCAATGCTGCAGTGGGTTTGCCCTGTAATCTCGAAGAGGAACTGTAGGTTTCACTGCCTAACTCTATTTGGGCTACATCCCGTAAGCGTAGCATATTCACTCCGTCGTTGCGTATCACAATATCGGCAAATTGTTGTGCATCTTGCAGGCGCCCTTGAACATTAAGGGTGTATTGGAATGCGTTGTCGGCTCCTTTTCCCAGCGTTTGGCCGACATATCCGGCCGATACAGCAATGTTTTGCTTCGAAATTGCCTGATATACCTCGGCCGGAGATATTCCTCTTATACGCATGGCTTCGGGGTCGAGCCACACTCGCATGGAATATTTTCCTGCACCCATCACATTTACGGCTCCGACACCGGGTGTGCGTGTCAGTTGATCGACAATCTGCAACTGTGCATAATTTGACAGATAAAGCTGGTTGTAAAGGGTGTCTCCGGTAAGTGTAATGAACAGTACAATGTTTGATGATTGCTTTTGTACCGTAACGCCTTGTTGGGTAACCTCGCTTGGCAGTGAGTTCAGAGCAATGTTCACCCTGTTCTGTACAAGTACAGTTGCTATATCTATATCTGTTCCCACTTCGAATGTTATCGTCAACTGGTATGTTCCCGATGAAGATGATGTAGAACTCATGTATATCATGTTATCCACACCGTTCACCTGTTGTTCTATCGGTATTCCAACCGTCTGTGCTATTGTTTCAGCATTTGCTCCCGGATATACTGCATTCACCTGTACGGTGGGAGGTGTTATCGATGGGTATTGGTCTATCGGTAGTACAAACAGGCATACAATACCTGCCACTAAAAGCAATAACGATATTACGGTGGCAAAAATAGGGCGATGTATAAAGAATCTGGGAATACTCATTTTTATGTTGTTTAATTGGTTATTTTGCAACGAATGGCAATACCTTCATTCCATTGCGCACTTTAAGGATTGCTTTGTTTACATAGCGCTCATTTGCTCTTATGCCATCGGTGACAAGGCGCAATGTGTCGTTTATAAGGTTACCGGTGCTTATGTGACGATATTCAACAGTGTTTGAATCGTTTACAACATATATGAATTTTCCCAGCTGGTCGGTGCCGATGGCAGCATCGTTTATCAGTATTCCGTTGGAGATTTGTTCGTATGGCAGAACAACGCTTATGTAACTGCCCGGTTTTAAAAATCCGTCGCTGTTCTCAAGTTCGGCACGTACCCGCAACGTTCCTGTGCTCAGCGTTACGTCGGGTGACAGATAGTCCATTTTTGCTTTTCGTGTGAAATATCTGTCTTCTCCCAATGTGAATGTTATATACTCCTCTTTGCCTATGGCGTCGGGGCGTTGTTGCTGTCGTAGCCATTGGTTATCGGTGACATCGAAATATGCATACATTTTATCATCCTTGTACAATGTGGCAAGTTGTACCGGGTTGCCTGCTCCGGCAATATAAGAGCCGGTAGAGTAGTTTGAAAGGCTAATCAGTCCATCGTGCGGTGCGCGTATATAGCAATGTTCGAGGTTGTTTCTTGCAGTACTTAAGGCGGCCTTGCAATTGCTCACCTGTGCTTCGTATGTAGCAACATTGGTTTCGGCTTGTAATAATTCAATGCGGCTTACTGCGTCGCTTTCAATGGCAACCTTCATGCGTTCGAAGTTGTTGCGTGCATATTCAAGGTTGGCAACGGCAGTTTTTAGTGCAGCCTCGGCTTGTGTTACGTTATTCTTGTATTCTGTAGGTTCTATAACAAACAGTAACGTTCCACGTTTTACACGCTGTCCGGCCGTATAGTTGCTGCTTAATAGAATTCCGTTTACACGTCCTACTATGGCTACCGAGGCGTCGGCATCAAGATAACCCGGATATTCGCGTGTAAGTGTGACAGTCTCAACTTGTGGAGTTGCCACTTCTACAGGCAATGCCGTATTTTGTGTTGCATTGCCGTCTTTTTTGTTTTGGCAGCCTGTAATAAGCAATACCGCCATAATTATGAATTCGATTCTTTTCATATACGTAAGTGTTTATAGTTACCAACCACCACCAAGTGATTCATATAATTCAACAAGTGTAATAAGTGAGTAGCCTTGTGCTTTAACAAGGTTGTCTTGGTAATTCAATAAACTGCGTTGTGCATCCAAGACATTCTGAAACGGTGTCAATCCTTGTTTGTAAAGGTCCAATGATAGTCGTAATGTCTCTTCGCCCTGTAGGACGGTTTCCCTTAATGCTTCTATCTGTTCTATCGAATAGCGGTATGCGGATATTGCATTTTCAACCTCTTGCATGGCTGTAAGAACGGTGCTGTTAAATTCTATTATGCTTTGTTCGAGGCGGGCTTTGGCCTGTCGTGTACTGTTGGTATTGCTGCCTCCATCGAAAAGATTCCATTGCATCGATGGTGCAATTTCCCAGGTCATGCTGCCCGAGCGCGGAATTTTTCTTGCATCTGTTGCTGCAAACCCAATCGAAGCATTCAGATAGAATTCGGGTAGCCATTCTCGTTTGGCTGCTCCAAGCAATGATGCGTATGCTTCTACGTTGCGTTCGGCAGCTCTCACATCGGGGCGGCGTCGAAGCAGATTGGCCGGAACTCCTATGGCAACAGCTCCTGTATGCTTGGGAAGTGTAATGTTCCCGCCCGGCCAATTTCTGAAGTTTTCGGGGTATTCTCCCAGAAGGATAGCCATTGCATTGCGATATTGCCGAATAGTTGCATTCATCGCCGGTATCGAGGCTAATGTACTGTAATATACCGAACGGGCTTGTGCAACATCTAACTTCGAGGCCAACCCTGTGTTGTATCGCACTTCTACAAGGTTCATAATCTCTTTTTGTGAGTCGACATTTTTTTGCAGTACATTCATCTCGCCGAGGCTTTGCAACAATGAAAAATATGTTTTGGCAACATTGGCACACAGAGTCACCATTACGGCACGATACTCTTCCTCGCTTGCCATGAACAGTTGTTTCTGCGCCTGCGAACGCTTGTATATGTTTCCAAACAGGTCGGCTTGCCAACTCATGGATACCGCAGCATCAAAGTAGCCTCCCCAACTCTCTTTGTAGCCTGTAGAGGAGATATTTCCACTTGTTTTACTTCTTTGCCACCCTCCACCAAGGTCTATCGATGGATACATTGCCGATTGGGCAATGCGCCATGATGCTTTTGCAATCCGAATGTTTTCGATGGCCGAGAGTACCGAGTAATTACTGCGGCCGGCAACTGTTATCAGTGAATCTAATCTTGAATCGTCGAAACTATGCCACCAGGTGTCCTCCATCGGAATTGTCTGTTGAAACTGCTCTTCTTGACTCCAATTGTCGGGTAATCTTCCGTTTAGATAGTTCTCACCTTGCTGTGCATGTACTGCTACTATTGTGGTTGCAATAATAAATATGGCTGTAATTTTTTTCATCTTTTGTCACCTTGATAACAAAAGATAAACACCTCTCTCCAAATAAAGTTGAGTTATTTGTGGTAAAAATGAAAATTATCACCTCCTAAACATGTTTAAGGGGTTGTTCCGGGAATATTCTTTAAATGAAGAATTACGAGAACTTCGGGATACTCAATATTTATCGCTCATTTCAAATGTGAGAGTGTTCCCAGCTTTCAGGTCACTGTGATTAATATAGGGCAAGGTATACTTCTTGCCATTAAGCCACACATTCTTGATATAGATATTTTTCTCGCTATTGTTTATTGTTTCTATTGTGAATATTCCGCCATCCACCTCTATTTCGGCACGTTCCACTGTTGGAGAACCGAACCGGTAACGTCCGCCTGCCGGCTCCACTTGATATAATCCCAATGATGATAGAATGTACCATGCCGACATCTGGCCTACATCTTCATTGCCCGATAATCCGTCTGGAGCATTGTGATATTGCGTGCTCAATACTTCGCGTACCCGTTCGGCTGTTTTATGCGGTTCACCCAGCATGTTGTACATGTATAGTATGTGGTGCGAAGGCTCGTTGCCATGTGCAAACTGCCCTATCAGTCCCGATATATCGGGTGAAGGGTCTCCTTCGATTGTTGATGGAACTGAAAATAGTGAATCGAGTTTGCTTATCATCGCTTCACGTCCTCCGAAACATTCGGCAAGTCCCTCAACATCGTGCGGTACAAGCCAAGTATATTGCCATGCATTGCCCTCGCAGTAGTCGTCATTGCGATGTGTTGAATAGTAGGGGTTGAATGGTTCGCGGAAATCTCCTTTTTGTGTACGTCCCCTGATGAATCTGCTTGCCGGGTCAAACAGTTTCCGATAAGAATGACTGCTCTCGGTGTACCTGTTTGCAGCAACTGTATCACCTATTGCCAATGCTGCAAGTGATGCGGCTCCGTCGGCAATGGCATACTCCATGTCGTATGCCACCGATTCATTGAAAAGGTCGCATGGAATATAGCCGTGCTCACGCCGCAAATCTCGGCCGCGGGAACTATGTGCGACGCTTTTTTCTATGGCTTCGAATGCTTTTGCAGGGTCTATACCTTTTATCTTCTTTACTATGGCATCGGCTACAACCGGTATTCCGGGGTCACCAACCATACAGTTCGTTTCGCAACCCCAAAGATGCCACACAGGCAGGCGTCCCTGTTCGTCACATATATTCAGCATTGTAGATACAAAATGGCTCATTCGTTCGGGTTGTATAATGCTCATAAGCGGCATTTTTGCACGATACGTGTCCCATAATGAAAATATGGTGTATGTATTGTGTGTGGCATGGTGTATTTTATCGTCTGCACCACGGTAATTTCCATCCACATCGCAGAAGAGGGCCGGTGCGGTCATTGCATGGTACATGGCTGTGTAGAATATCACCTTCTCTTCTTCGTTTCGGCATGTTACTTTTATTTTCGTGAGTTCCCTTTCCCATGCCTCCTTTGCTTTTTTTACAATCTTATCGAAGTTCCATTGAGGTGCTTCGGTTGCCAATGCTTTTTTTGCACCCTCGACACTTACGGGCGAGATAGCAACCTTCATCAAAATTATTTCGCCTTGTTCTGTCTCAAATGCTGCACGTCCGTACATATCATTGTTGCCATGCTTGCTGAACGATACAAACGGTTTTGAGAATTCTGCCACAAAATAAACCCTTTGGTTGTTGGCCCATCCGCGTGAATAACGCCAACCGGCAATGCGCCTGTCACCCTCGGTGAATATTCGGGCTTCGGTGGTTCTGTCCCAACAACCTCCGTTCTCAAGGTCAATTATAATGGCAGCCTCTTTAGAACATGGGAATGTGTAACGATGCATGGCGGTGCGTTCGGTTGCCGTCATTTCGGCTTTAATGCCGTAGCGTGTAAGCGGTACCGAATAGTATCCGGCTTCGGTAATCTCGCGACTACGGTCGGCATACGACCAAAGGCCGCTTCCTTCTTTCTTATATCCGCGAGTATATTCTACTTCTCCCACCACAGGCATAACTGTTACATCAAAAAGGTCGCCGATACCTGTTCCGTTAAGATGTGTGTGAGAGAATCCTATGACACTACTGTCACTTTGGTGATACCCCGAGCACCAATCCCACTCTTGCGGCAGGCTTGTTGGGCCCACCTGTACCATCCCGAACGGGACATGTGCTCCTACGAAGACATGTCCATGACCTCCCGAACCTATAAGCGGATTTACGTATTGTGTAAGCTTATCACTCTCTTTTTGTGTGCATGCAACAATCAGTAAAATAATAACAGGCAATAATCTTGAGATTCTCATCATGGTTTCTCTTTTAGTTTGAATGTAAGTTTCTTGTGCTTTAGCAATTCCTGATGCGATATTCGGAAACTTTTTAATGGCTTATCTCCTATCTGTATGCTTTCGATATATCTGCATTTTGGTGTGGGACGCTCGCACTCTATACTTATAGTACCTTGCGGTGTATCAATCTCTATGTTGTCGAATGTGGGTGTGGTGAGTGTGTAATATGGTTCCGATGGGGTGTCGGGGTAGAAACCCATCATCGAGAATAAAGCCCAAGCCGACATTGTTCCGGTGTCATCGTTGCCGGGCAATCCATCGGGGTTGTTCTTGAAGCAACTGTCCAGCAAAATGTTTACTTCGTGTTGTGTTCGCCACTCTTCGCCTTTAAACCTGCTGAACAGGTATGGATATACAATGTCGGGTTCGTTTGCCGGGTCGTAGTGGTGGTTGTCAAATATACTTTGCAGGCTTTTTATGTAGTTCTTCTTTCCTCCCATCAGTCGGGCAAGGCCTTCTACATCGTAGGGTATTGCAAATGTATAGCTCCAGGCCGACCCTTCGTGGAAGCCGGGGACATTCTCGAAATTTTTACCTGTCGTTGCATCGAACTCTTTTATGAATTTTCCATCCGCTGTTCTCGGGCGCAGTGTGCCGCTCTCTTTACAAAAGTAACGTCGATAGTTTATAGAACGTTTTTTGAAGATTTTTGCAGTTTTTTTATCGCCAAGCGAATCGGCCAATTGGGCTATTGCATAGTCGGCAAGTGAGTATTCGAGTGCATGAGAAACTGAATTGTCACCCGAGAGGTCGTTCGAGAAGTATCCTAATGGAATGTAGCCATTAATTATGTATGGGTCAATGTCGGGACGTATAGGATTTTCTGCTCCGGCTGTTGTTGCCGATTTAAGCATTGCTTCGTATGCTGTCTTTACATCGAAATTACGTAAGCCTTTTACATAGCTGTCTGCTATCACTATTGCTGCGGGGTCGCCTTCCATGGTGTAAGTTTCGCGTCCGAACAGTTCCCAACGCGGCAACCATCCCCACTCTTTATACATGCCAACGAGAGAACGTATCATATCGGTTTGCCGTTCGGGGTAAATGAGTGTAAGCAACTGATGAAGGTTACGATAGGTATCCCACAGAGAGAAGACTGTGTATCGTGTGTGGGTACTGTTCCCTGTTTTGCCGCTTTCCATTTGCGGATACTCGTTGTTTACATCACTTATTATGTTAGGGTGTATAAGTGCGTGGTATAGTGCTGTATAAAATATACTTTGTTGGTCTTTGTTGCCACCCTTTATGCGGATATGTCCCAAATCATCGTTCCACCTTTTACGGGCTGCAGCATAAAGTTCGTCAAACCCTCTTTTGTCCTGTTCGCAGTCGAGGTTCTGTCGGGCATTTTCGGTTGATACGAAGGATATGCCAAGGCGTACCGTAATTTCTTCGTTGGCGGCAAGGCTGTCAAATGTAAACCAACAACCGATATTATCTCCGGCTATTTCGCGGTTATACGAAGTGTAAATCTTATATGTGCCGTCATCGTCGCACCATTGTGCTTCTATGCCGTTCATAGGCGGTTGTTTTTTCCAATATCCGCAGCGCGATGGTTGGCGTTCTATCCGCAATACAAAATATATTGGGAATACCACTTGAGGATTATAGCAGAAGGTTCCAAGCAACTTGACACCTTCAACTTCGGTATCGCTGATGCGACGCATCATTGCACCACTTTCGTTGGTAAGTCCTTCGCCCAGGTTAAGCAGAATATGTCCGTTGCCTTCGGGGAAAGTGTAGCGATGTATGGCTGTGCGCGGAGTTGCTGTTACCTCGCTTTTTATGCCATATTTGGTAAGATGGTTTGAATAGTATCCCGGGGATGCTTTTTCGTCGGTGTAGTACGAACCGTAATTATGATAGTCTGTATCGAATTTCCCGTTTGTTGCCATTACAAGCAACGAACCGGCTTCGGGGCATCCCACTCCGCTAAGGGCCACATGGGCATAACCTGTAAAATACCTGTTGCGATAATCGTATGGTGCCGACCACCATCGGTTGTCTTTATCGTATCGGTTCGAGTCGGAGCCCATTACGTTGAATGGCACAACCGACATCATCCCGTTTGGGCATAGTGCTCCGGGATGTGTGGTTCCATAAGACGAAGTCCCGATGAACGGGTTAACAAGGTCGACGGGTTCCTGTGCCTTTGTGATGGTTGTGCAAAGCAACAATATTACCAATGCAGAGATGTTTCTCATCGTTTTTTTGCGATATTTTCTTTTTTGTCTAATTCGTTGAGAGCAAACGAGTAGGCTCCAACCGAAACAGCATGATTGGCGCCTAATTTCGAAATGGCAACTCCGATGCGTTTGTGCGTGTCGTATGGTACCGTCCTGTCCGAGCCATATACTTTTATCTGTTTTACGTTGCCGCGTGCAAACATCTCGAATTCTTCAGGGTCATCGAGGTTGTAAACATTCATTTGAATACGGCCGACCTCATCACCTGTCAATGTACGTAGTTTTGAACGCATCTCGCCAAGCAGTGCCGGCATGAACCATTTGTGTGCTGCTGTTATGCCTCCGCCAAGTACCACCAGGCCGTCTATCAGATTTGCTGCCACTGTTATTGCCGAACCGGCGGTTCTTCCGAAAATGGCAAAGGCCTCTTGTGCCGATTTTTGGTCGCCTTCGCGTGTCCCATCGGCAATTTCGCAAATGTCGCGAGGAGTAAGGTTGTGGTCTGTGCACCCCGACAGTTCACCGTATAGTCGTTTTATTGCTCTTATGGATACACCGTCTTCCACAATTACATCATGCATCTCGTTGTGTTGCAGGCAGAATGTTTCGATGCACGAATTGTCGCCACGATTCAATTTGTTGTTTATTATGGTTCCAATGCCAAGTCCTGTACCAAGTGTATAGCCGATAAGGTTATGGTAGCGCTTTTGTGAACCGGCTTTTTCCAATCTTTCATTTATTTCGGGCAACATGCCGCCTAATGCTTCTCCGTATGCAAACAGGTCGCCATCATTATTAATGAATACAGGTATGCCGAATTTATCCTCAAGGAACGGCCCGAGTGCAACTCCGTCGCGAAATGATGGAAAATTGGGCAGATATCCTCCTATGATGCCTCGCGGATAGTCGGCCGGGCCCGGGAAAGCAAAACTTATGGCAACAGGCTTTGTTTTCAATTTTTCTATTACCTGTGAAAACCCCGATACTATCGTTTGAAGGCATTTGTCGAGGTCGTGTGCATTTGCGGGCAATGAAATAGGCTCAATAATAAACTTGCCGGCCTGCATGGCTCCGAATACTAAATTTGTGCCACCTGCATCGAGGGTTATAACGGTACGTATGTCGTTCCTGTACATGATTGTATTATATTTGAATCTGTTTAAATTCCTTTTACTTTGCTTGTACTCTCTTTAATTATGGATATTGTTGTACTGTCACAATCGAATACCGAATACCAACCCTGTGGTTCGTGTGGCGGGTCGCACAAATAGTCATCACCGGGGTTCCATACACTGTCGTCTGCTCGTCCGGCACCTCCCCAACCCCAGAAGTTGCATCCTGCAATCACTCCGTTTTCTGTAGCACTTGTTTCCACATGATTAAAAATATAGTCGTAATATATGTCCCGGCTTGTTACGTTGGCATCGAGGCTGTTTCTGTTTGCTTGTCGCGAATAACCGAACTCTTCGATGACTAACGGTTTGTTGATGCGTTTGCTCATTTCCATGTGCAATGCTATATAGCGGCTCGATTCGCGACATGCATTGTATATGCTGCTGTCCGGTTCTGTGCGCGAAGCCCATCCCCAATTCAACGGCCAAATATGAATGGTCAGATAGTCTATGTTCTTGTCGGCATGTATTTTTTCACAAAGTTCTTCATCTGTTTCGCAACCATATAATCCTTCGCTGCCTGTGGAAACAAGATGGTTCCCATCAATGCTTTTTATTGTTGCTGCAGTCGTGGCAATCCATTCGGCGAATGCTTGTTTGCCCTCTTTGCTGAACGGACGAGGTTCGTTGCATATTTGCCAAGCCATTATCGACGGTTCTTCGCTGTATTTGCGTCCTGTGATGCTGTTGGTGCGCGAAACAATCGTCTTTACCTGGTTAAGATACAATTCTTTTGCGCGTTCGTCCTTTACAAATTGGGCACTGTATCTTACATATTCGTTATATCCTTCGCCCGAAGCGTTAGGCGAATCGCCATATCCGCATTCGCGCAGATAGAAACCGTAACCGCCACTCCAGTCCCATGAATTTGTAAGATATATGACAGCTGTCATTCCACGCTTTTCCAATTCAGCCAAAGTGTAGTCCAGGCCAATCAGCAGTGTGTCGTTCAATACACCGGGCGATGGTTGCAGGTAGGGCTTAACGCTGTTGGCGTTTGCACTGCCTGCATCAGCACCGGCCAATATACGCAGGTTCTCTATGCCCATCTCTTTCAGTTTGTCGAGCTCCTTGTGCAACCGTTCCCTGTTGCCACCCTCGCCGGTACTTCCCAATATGGGTGCATACCAGAAGTTTGTGCCAATGTAGTAGTATGGCTGACTGTTTCTTATCAATTGCGTGTTGCAGACCGAAATAAATCTGTTTTTCTCTTTTTGGGGTGTTGAACATTGTATGGCATACAGAAGTGTCACAGCAATTACAAGAAGTGCTATTTTGTGTATTCTCTTATTTCTCATTTCAATGGTTGATTTGTGATTATACGGTTTGCGAATATAATGATTTTATGCAATCAAAGCAAAGATAATACAAATGAATTAGGTGAAAATAAAGAAACTGTTTTTTTGCGTAAAATAAGTATATGAAGCAATTAGTGTGGATTTAGTTTTTTTTAGATTCTTATATTTTACCCATATTTTTGTTCATTTTGTTCATGTAAAGGGGTCGAAACTGAAAATTTTTTGCGGTTTCACCCTCAACTTCCTTCCAAATTATATTTAATAATCGAAAGGGTTTGTTACCTTTGCACCCGTAAAACAGATGTAAAATATGAAACTACACATTATTGTTCTTGCCAAACAGGTTCCCGATACCCGTAATGTGGGTCAGCAGGCGATGAATGCCGATGGAACCATCAATCGTTCGGCACTGCCGGCAATATTCAATCCCGAGGACTTGAATGCACTCGAGCAGGCACTACAAATAAAAGAAGCCAACCCCGGCAGCAGTATCACAGTTTTGACTATGGGGCCTTATCGTGCGGCCGATATATTGCGCGAAGCACTCTATCGTGGTGCCGACGAAGGTGTATTGCTCACCGACCGTGCTTTTGCCGGTGCCGATACTCTTGCAACCTCTTATGCAATAGCTTCGGCTATTCGCAAGATTGGTTCTTATGATATTGTATTGTGTGGTCGTCAGGCGATAGATGGCGATACGGCGCAGGTGGGGCCACAGGTTGCACAACAGTTGGGATTGCCGCAAATTACTTACAGCCGTCGTATAGCAGCATTGCAGGATGGTAAAATAACAGTAGAGCGTTCAATTGAGAATGGAGTGGAACTTGTTGAAGCGCCGCTTCCTTTGCTGTTGACTGTTGACGGATCAGCTGCTGCATGTCGTCCTTGTAATGCTTATCGCATGCTGCGTTTCCACAGAGCTGCAATTCCTACCGAGCAGGCCACAGCCGATTATCGTTATAAACAATCGCTGTCGTCGGATGAGGCTTTGTCGTTAAAAGAGTGGTCGCTTGCCGATATCAACGGTGATGCAACTCGTTGCGGTTTAGCCGGTTCACCTACAAAGGTTCGCAAGGTTGAGAATATAATTTTTCAGGCAAAAGAGAGTAAACGGTTCAGCGCCGATGACGATGATATAAAATCTTTGGTCGATGAACTGTTGGCAAATCATACAATCGGATAAGCACTTGTTTAATGTAATCTTTAAACATTTAAAATTTTATCCATGAATATTAATAGAATTTAAACAGTCTCTAATCATGAATAATATATTGGTATATTGCGAACTCGACGGTGCCCGTGTGGCCGAAGTGAGTCTTGAACTGATAAGCAAAGGGCGTGAGCTTGCCGATAGGTTAGGCGTTTCGCTTGAAGCTGTGGCTCTTGGTCATAACCTATCGTCGGTTCCCGGGCAGGTTTATCCGTATGGCGTGGATACACTTCATCTGTTCGATGATGAGCGCCTTGCCCCTTATACAACATTGCCGCATGCGTCGGTTTTGTGCAAACTTATAAAAGAGGAAGAACCGCAGATATTTCTGTTGGGCGCAACTGTAATCGGTCGCGATTTGGCACCACGTATCTCCTCTACATTGCATTGTGGCTTGACTGCAGATTGTACGGCGCTTGAATTGGGCGATTTTGAAGATAAGAAGGCGGGTGAAACAATAGAGAATCTTCTATATTCGATACGTCCGGCTTTCGGTGGCAATATTGTTGCAACTATTGTAAATCCCTATCATCGTCCACAGATGGCTACTGTTCGTGAGGGTGTTATGCCGTTGCATGTGGTTCGTCCCGATGTAACCGATGGAAATACAGTGCATCATGATATAAATGCTTATGTCGATAATTCCGATTTCATAGTGAAAATATTGGAACGTCACATACAGCCGGCCGAGAACAATCTTAAATCTGCGCCAATAGTGGTGGCCGGCGGCTATGGAATGGGCAGTAAAGAGAACTTCGACATGTTGTTCGAGCTTGCTCGTGTCCTGCATGGCGAGGTAGGTGCCACACGTGCAGCTATCGATGCCGGTTTTACTACTCACGACAGGCAGATTGGGCAGACCGGTATGACGGTTCGTCCCAAGGTGTATATAGCTTGTGGTATATCGGGGCAGGTACAGCATATTACCGGTATGCAAGAGAGTGGTATAATCATCTCGGTCAATAACGATCCCGATGCGCCCATAAATGCTATAGCCGATTATATAATAACGGGGAATGTCGAAGAGGTTATCCCTAAATTAATAACTCACTATCAACAGAAATCATGAACTATTATACCGATAACGAGGTGTTGAGACATTATCTCAAACATCCGCTCATGCAACGCATTGTTGCCATGAAAGAGCACGACTATTCGCAGTCGGCGCATTTCAATTATGCTCCGGTGGATTTTGCCGAGGCAATAGAGGGCTATGAAATGGTGCTTAATCTTGTTGGTGAACTTAGCGCCGATATTGTTGCTCCCAATGCTATGGAGATAGAAACATGCGGCCCGAAATTGGAGAATGGTCGTGTGATATATGCACCTGCCACACAAAGGAATCTTGATGCTTTCCGTCAGGCCGGCCTTATGGGGATAGCCTTGCCTCGTCAATATGGTGGATTAAACTTTCCAATGACGATATTTACACTTGTCGAGGATGTTCTTTCCCGTGCCGATGCTGCTTTCGGTAATCTTTGGGCTTTGCAGGATTGTGCCGAAACAATAAACAACTTCGGAAGTGAAGAGCAACGCGAACGCTATCTGCCCCGTATTGCCGCAGGCGAAACAATGTCGATGGATCTTACCGAGCCCGATGCCGGTAGCGACCTGCAAAGTGTACGTTTGAAGGCTGCATACAGCGAGGAAGATAATTGCTGGTATCTTGATGGTGTGAAACGTTTCATCACCAATGGCGACAGCGATATACACCTTGTTCTCGCCCGTAGTGAAGAGGGCAGTGTGGATGGTCGCGGTCTTTCATTATTCATTGTAGATAAGAAGTGTGGTGCCGTTCATACACGCCGTATCGAGGATAAGATGGGTATTCATGGCTCACCAACATGTGAAATAGTATTTAATCATGCTCCTGCCGAACTGTGCGGCAGCCGTCGTATGGGCCTTATAAAATATGTAATGTCGCTTATGAATGGTGCCCGTTTGGGTATTGCTACCCAAAGTGTAGGTATTGCCCAGGCTACATACAACGAGGCTTATGAGTATGCCAACAGTCGTAAGCAGTTCGGTAAAACTATAATAAATTTTCCGGCTGTATATGATATGATAGGTACAATGAAGGCGCGTCTCGATGCGGCTCGCAGTCTGCTTTATGAAACAGCTCGAAGTGTCGATATGACATCTCTGTTCAATGAGGTGTCACGTGAACGTTCGCTGACACCCGAGGAGCGTGCCGAGTCGAAACTTTATGCGAAAAAAGCCGATGCGCTTACTCCTCTTATAAAGGGTATGGGCAGCGAAATTGCCAATCGCAACGCATACGATTGTGTACAGGTGCATGGTGGTTCGGGGTATATGCGCGATTATGTGTGTGAGCGACTCTATCGCGATGCACGTATCACATCTATTTACGAAGGTACCACACAATTGCAGGTTGTTGCAGCAATACGCTATGCTACAAGCGGCTACTACACACAGTTGCTCGACGAATATTTGGCTGTCGAGGTTCTCGAAAGCCTTAAACCTTTGCATGCACGTATATCGGCGATGGTTGCAATTTATAATGAATCGCTTGCAAAGGTGCAGGCGTTCGCAGACCAAGAGGTTATCGATTTCCTTTCACGACGTATATACGAGATGGCTGCCTATTCGATAATGAGTGTATTGCTGCTTGCCGATGCATCGTCCGATGAGGCACTGTTCTCGGCATCCTTGAATCGTTTTGTTGCAATTGCCGAGGCCGAAATAGCGTCACATTCAATATTTATTGGTAATTTTACGCCCGAATTACTGAAATATTATAAATAATTATGGAAAACGGAAATAAGTATCTGCGTGTGGCTTATACGCTCTATTCGCATCGTGATGGTGTTTGCGAGGAATTTGAGAAGGCTACACGTGAGCAACCATTTGCATTTCTCACCGGTGTGGGTTATACACTCGATGCATTCGAAGAGAATTTGAAGGATTTGAAGAAAGGTGATGAATTTGATTTCATCATTCCTTCGGCCGAGGCTTACGGAGATTATGACCCCGAGCATGTACAAGATTTCAATCGTGATGTATTTACCATTGATGGGAAGTTTGATTCGGCACACATTTTCGCCGGTAACGTAGTAGAGATGATGCGTGCCGATGGTTCACCCATTTTGGGAACCGTTAAAGAGGTGACTCCCGTTAAGGTGACAATGGATTTCAATCATCCGCTTGCAGGTTGCGATTTGCAATTTGTCGGTACGGTTGTCGAGTCGCGTCAGGCAAAAGAGAGTGAAATGAAGAAATTCTACGACTCTTTGCGTGCTTCGCAGTGTGGTTGCAGCGGTGGTTGTGGCGGCTGCGGTGGTGGCAGTTGCGGCGATGGCTGTGGTTGCGATGGTTGTAACTGATTTTTAATCGGGAGTTATGAACAGTTTCGGTAGGTTGTTGCGCCTTACCACCTTTGGCGAATCGCATGGTGTTGCCATTGGTGGTGTTCTCGATGGTTTCCCTTCGGGGATTCTTATCGACAATGATTTTATCCGTAACGAGATGTCTCGTCGTCGGCCGGGGCAAAGTGCGGTTACCACTTCGCGCAACGAGGCCGATGAAGTACAGTTCTTGTCGGGTGTTTTCGAGGGACGTTCGACGGGTACACCTATTGCTTTCGTAATATATAATACAAATAACCGCAGCGGCGATTACGAGAATATGCGTAACGTCTACCGTCCGTCGCATGCCGACTATGTTTATGATGTGAAATACGGAGTCCGCGACTATCGTGGCGGCGGTCGCTCTTCGGCACGTGAAACAGCGGTGCGAGTATGTGCGGGAGCACTTGCCAAGTTGGCTCTTAAGCAGCATGGCATCACCGTGCAAGCATATACGTCGCAAGTTGGCGATATTGTGCTCGACAAAGATTACACCTTGTATGATATGGCTGCCGTGGAGAGTAATGTCGTGCGTTGTCCCGATGCGGAGAAGGCTGCACAAATGGAGCAACTTATACTCTCTGTGAAAAAAACGGGTGATACAGTCGGCGGTGTGGTTACTTGTGTGGTAAAAGGTGTTCCGGCAGGGCTTGGAGAACCGCTATACGATAAACTTTCGGCGCGTTTGGCTCAAGCCATGCTGTCGATAAATGCTGCAAAAGGCTTCGACTACGGAAACGGATTTGCGGCAGCATACGGTCGCGGTTCGCAACAGAATGATATTTTTTATAACGACAACGGCATGATTGCTACCCGTACAAATAACAGCGGAGGTATACAAGGAGGTATATCAAACGGCAACGATATATATTTCAGGGTGGCTTTTAAGCCTGTGGCAACCATTCTTATGGAACAACCCACAGTTTCGTCCGAGGGAGAAGATGCCGTTGTTAAAGCGCGCGGTCGTCACGACCCTTGCGTGGTTCCTCGAGCGGTTCCCGTTGTTGAGGCTATGGCTGCACTTACGCTGCTCGATTTCCAATTGATAAGTAACGGAACAAACAAATAAAGCGACTTTAGCGACTTTAGGTCGCTTTATTTGTATATATAAGCAAAAATAACTACATTCGCAGGTTGGAAACATACGAATTGTTATTTATGACTATGAAAAATAAAAAGAAAAACGATACAGATACAGTGTCGCAACCGCTTGTCGCTATCGATTATGCAAAACGCTCAAAATTGATGGTGGCTGTTTTCGCGATAGTCGTGTGGGGGCTGTTGGCCTTCTATGAACCGGCTTTGTTGAAGCGCATCGAGGAGTTGTCTCTGTTTGTATTCGATGAAACTTTCTGGAATAGTTCGATGAATGTTCCGGCCGGGTTGCTTGGTTACATAGGCTGCTTCCTTATGCAGTTTTTTTATTATCCTGTGTTAGGTGCGGCGATATATGTTGCGCTGTTGGTGTTGGTGTATTTTCTTGTAAAAAAGATTTTTACCATCCCCGACAGATGGTCGTCGTTGGCTATGATACCTTCAGTACTGCTGTTGGCAACCAATACACAGCTCGGATACTGGATTTTTTACATCAAACATCCCGGATATTATTATGTAACGCTTCTTGGCGTCATTGTGATATTGCTTTCCGTATGGCTGTATCGTCTGTTCGAATTTTCGAAAGAGGGTTCGTGGCTTTTTGGCGTTGCACGTAGAAGGTTGCATTATCTTTTTGCTCCACTTTTCCTCTTTTTTGGTTTCCCGCTTTTTGGCGTATATGCATCGGCGGCTTCATTGTGTATGGCAGTAATCAGCGTGGCTGCATCATTTAAACGAGAGGGCAAAGTGGGGATTGTAATCTCTTCGCTTTTTGCAACAGTTGTTCTCTTTATGGTGGTTGCAGTGCCGTTGGTGTGGCACGAGTCTTATCAGATGATTTCTCAAGATTATGTTCATGCAGCCGGCCTGCCTGCATATCATTGGGTGCTTACCGATGATGACCATTTCAATCGTGGCCTTATGCGCGAGTGGCTGCCTTTTATACTGCTGTTTGCAACCTTGTTTCTCTTCTCGCTGTTTGGCGGTTCTGTCCCGTCAGAAGGAGAAGCGGATCTTCGTTATAAAACCACAAATTATGTCATCCTGATGCTGATGATTCTGTTTGCTTGTTTGTATTGGTATAACGACAATAATTTCCGTATAGAGAACAAACAGAATTTTGCAATGTGGGAGGGCGATTGGCGCAATGCTGCCGATTATGCCCGCGATGCCGATGTTCCTACACGTCAGATTGTAATGAACAAGAATATAGCATTACTCTATCTTGGACGTGCCGGTGAGGAGATGTTTACATATCCCGATGGCAGTTCCGACATAGATTCTCCTGTTAAGGTTCATCTGACCCAAACAGGTGGAAAGATGTCTTATTACAATTACGGCAATTTCAATTACTGTTATCGCTGGTGTGTCGAGGATGCAGTGGAGTATGGCTGGAAAGTTGAATATCTGAAACATTCGGTGCGCTGCATGCTGCTTTCCGGCGAATATAAATTGGCGCGTCGCTACATCAATATCCTAAAACACACACTGTTCCACTCTGCGTGGGCCGAACGCTATGAAGAGTTCCTTGATAATCCGGCGCGTATATCCAAGGAACCGGAGTTCAAGATACCGCTTCAGATGTATTCTTCATATACCGATATTCTTGATGTGGACGATTCTTTTGTGGAGGTTTATCTGATGAAGAAACTTTCCAAGTTCACTCCCGAACTTCCTGCTCCCATTTATGCCGAGGCGCAATTGATGGCTGTTCTCACTCGTAAGGATGCAAAGATGTTCTGGCCTGCACTTTCCCGATATTTCTCTACGCATAAACTGAAACGTCTGCCGTTACACTATCAGGAGGCTCTGTTGCTCTTCTCGAATCTGAACAGCAGTGTAGATGTTTCAAACATACCTATCGATAAGGCTGTACGTATGAGGTTTAATGCCTTTATGCAACGCTCCAAACAGTATGCCGGCATGAGCGAAGAGGAGATGGCACAATACTTTACAGAAGATTTTGGTAATACCTATTGGTATTTCTACTTCTTTGTCCGAAAAATTAAAAGTAATTGATTAAACAGCTTGTAAAAATATGAAAACCAGGATATTAAAACTTTTTTCTTTGACGTTGTCGGCGGTACTCCTGTCGTGCGGCCCGGCAGTGCCCGAAAAGTTCGGCGAACTTCGAACGTTACCAAGTATATACCCCGATTATAAAGATGTTACCATTCCTTGCAATATAGCTCCATTGACTTTTGATATTACAACCGAAGCCGATGATTATGTTACAAGGCTGTCGGCCGGTGATGCAGCTTTGGTTGTCGGTGGCAGAAGTGTGAAACCTTCCATCGACGAGTGGCGCGGTCTGCTTGAAAAAGCGACGGGAGCATCGGTTAGTGTCGAGGTTTTTACCGCTAAGGATGGTAAATGGTTGTTACATAAACCTTTTGTTTTTAATGTATCACCCGATACCATAGATTCTTATATCTCGTATCGCCTGATACCGCCATCGTATGTGTGCTACGAATCGTTGACTATAAGCCAACGTAATCTGACAAACTACGACGAGGATGTCATCTATAACAATATGTTGGTACAGACCGAAAATCAGGGGCAATGCATAAACTGTCATGCATATAAGAATTATCGTACCGATAACATGCAGTTTCATATGCGACAGTTCAAAGGCGGCACGATGTTTGTGCATAATGGAGAGGCGCGCAAAGTCGATTTGTCAACCGATTCGACGCTCTCGGCCGGAGTTTACCCCTCCTTTAACCCTGTTTACGATGTGGTTGCATATTCGGTTAACACAACCGGCCAGATTTTCCATACGAAGAATGCCAACAAGGTAGAGGTGCAGGATCTTGAAAGCGACGTAATTATATACGACCCCGTAGCTAATACGGTTACGAATGTAGCAAATTCAAAGAACGATTTGGAAGTGTTTCCATGGTGGTCGCCCGATGGCTTATGGCTCTATTACGGCACAGCGCATTTCGAGGTTAAAGATACGGCAAACGATCTTATGACTGAAGAGATAATGCGTTATCGTGATATCAAATACGATATTGTACGTCGTAAATGGGACCCTGTGGCCAAAACATTCGGCGCAACAGATACTGTTTTTGCCGCGTCTGAATTGGGCAAAAGTGCAACGTTCCCGCGTATCTCTCCCGACGGTCGATATCTGCTGTTCGCTCTTGGAGAATATGGTTGTTTTCATGTATGGCATAAAGATGCCGATTTATACATCTACGATTTGAATACAAAGGATTGTCGTCCACTGTCCGAAGCTAACTCCTCTTATGCCGAGAGCTATCACTCGTGGAGCAGTAACTCGAGATGGATTCTCTTTGCTTCGCGTCGCGACGATACCAACTATACCCGTTTGTATATAGCTCACGTCGATGCTGCGGGCAAGGCTTCAAAAGCTTTTTTGTTACCACAGCAGTCGCCGCATTTCTATAATTTCTTCGATCGCTCGTATAATGTTCCCGAATTTATGGTCGAGCCTGTAAGATTCACTCCGCACGAATTTGCCGAGTTGGCTCGAGGCGATGCGCAAAAAGTTAAATATGAGTCTGATTCAAAATAAAATTTAACATTTGATTGTTAAATATCTGTAATTTATAAAAACGGTCGGTTTTATTCATTTTTGAGCAAAACCGGCCGTTTTTATTTTTTCTAAATGTGAAAAATGCCTTTGAATAAGAAAAATAGCTTTTTTTATTTGAATAATTGATAAAAAGACTTATTTTTGCACGTTACATGGTGGCTCACCATGCGAATGTGTTTATAAAACCAAAATTTGTAAATTCTAATTAATTATAAAATTTATATTTATGTTAAAACACCGTTTAACCAAAATTGGCAATGCTCTTATGGTTGCGTTGTGCATGTTATTCGTCGGCGGTTTGGCGCAGTCCTGCGATGACCCGTTAGGTCTCGATGATTACAAGTATGACGACAAAGAGCCCGATTGGCTGGGTGGTAGCATCTACGAGTTTTTGAATGACGAGGAGGGCGACCACACCTACAAGTATTTCGTTCGTCTTATCGACAGTCTTGAGTACTCCGACGTGTTGAACCGCACCGGTAGCAAAACCATCTTTATTGTCGATGATAAGTCGTTCGATGAGTTTTTTGCTTCCAACAACCGCTGGAATGTTCACAGTTTCGAGGACTTGACAAAATCCCAGATGAAGACTATTCTTAACAGTTCTATGTTGGATAACGCCTATCTGTTGAATATGATGTCGAGTACATCGGGAGATGTGGAGGAGACGCGCGGTAAGTGTCTGCGCCGTAATACTTCGGCCGAAGTTACCGATTCTGTTCCTTTCTTCCCTGCCGACAGTCTTCCCGACAACAACCACTATTGGGCGCATTTCCGCGAAAAAGGCGGTATGCGTTTGGCTATCGACAATAACGCGCCCATGATGGTGCACTTCCTCCCCGATTATCTTAAGAATCGTGGAATTCTCGATAGCGATATGAATAAGATTTTCGAGAGCAAGGGGCTTACCCGTTCGGGAGATGAGGTCTTTATTTATATGAACAAAGTGTTATCGAGCGGTATCGATTACGGTGACTATGCCGATGATACTCTCACCATTACATGTAAGAACGGTTATCTCTACCGTATGAACGGTGTTCTTATTCCGCCTTCGAACATGGCCGAGGAGTTGCGTAATCATCATAGAACACAGCTTTTCAGTCGTATGCTCGATCGTTTCAGTCTTCCTGTGTATAACCAAGACTTGAGTAATGATTATAACGGAATATACAACTACGGAGGAACTCCCGACTCGGTGTTTGTTCGTCGTTATGTAAACAGCAGTGCTGTATCGGGTGCTGCAATTTACAAGGTCGATGTAAATAAGAACTACGAGCCTGTTACAGTGGAAAATCCCAATAAGAACGAGGTACTTAAATTCGATCCGGGAAGCAACCGCCTTCAGACAAAATCAACGGTAAATGCAGAGGAGGATATGGCCGCAATGTTCGTTCCTGCCGATGAATATATGTATGCTTACTTCTCTTCTACAACATCAGGAAAGTTTATTCTTGAGCAGTTCTCGCCCGAAATCAAACCTCGGGAGATAACAATTGATGATGTTAAAGAAGGAACCAAACCGAACGAGGAGGATATGAAGCAGATGATGGCAGCGTTAGACAGTATTCCTTTGGATGTACT
Source organism: Bacteroidaceae bacterium (assembly GCA_017467885.1). Lineage (GTDB taxonomy): Bacteria > Bacteroidota > Bacteroidia > Bacteroidales > Bacteroidaceae > HGM04593. The sequence continues at coordinate 29,639 of JAFUKC010000014.1, forward strand.
CTCTAAATTTGTCAATAACCTTATGCGTGAATCTTTCTACGAAACAGTGCCCAGCAAATTCGGAATGATGATGGACGACGGTTATCGTGAGATGGGTCTGACTCCCGAGCATGTGGACGAATGTGTTGTTGCTAACAACGGTGTTATATATATATTAAATAATGTATTCGGCCCGGCAATATATCAATCGGTAGCAGCTCCTCCCACAATTCTCTACAATATGGAGATTATGAACGAGCTTATGGTGTATATGCTTTATAACTCCTATTTGTTGGCTATGGATGCAACATACAGTTTCATTGTTCCCGATGATGACTATTTTGTATATTACGACCCTGCATCTATGTGGGATAACGATAAAGTTGATTCAACCGAGTATGCCTATAAATTAAGATTCGACTCGGATTATACAACAGCGTTGAACGCCGAGCCTGCACTCTATTACGAAAGATACAGATTCGATCGTGAAACATTCGAGATTTACGATACCGTTCCCGTTAGAAGCAAAACCAGCGGTACCGGTGAGAATGTAGTTTCGGATGTTTACGAAGCATTGAAGGGTACTGATGACAATTCTTGGATTCGCAGCCGTGCACGCGAGTTGCTCGAGAACCTTATCATTGTAGGCTCTATCGGCGAAAATAAGTATTACCAGACAAAGGGTTATGCATATCTTAAGTGTGATGTTAATACAAGTGATGAGGCCGGTCATGCAGTGGATGTAACATTCTACGGTGGCGAGCAAATAGATCTTGGAAGTCGTCCTATCAAGACGAAGCGTAGTTTTATATATGAATCAGATGATAAATTGGAGGATGGTAACGGTATCACATATTGTACCTACTCCGATGACGATAAATATCCTACAGGTATTCCAACACCGACAACCACTTATATATACGATCGTCTGAAAAATACTTCCGAATTCGAAGGTTTCTTCGAACTTGCCGATGACCCGGCTACCAATGATCTTCCTGCAGGCATGGCCTCGTTCGGCTTTTTCATGAAGGAATTGTTCGAATCCAACGATTTGGCGAAGATGAATGTGAAGTATTCTATATTCAAAGATAAGTACAGTTACTATTCGGCACTTTCAGGCCACAAGTATGTACCTTTCTTGAGTAAATATCACTATACGGTATATGTTCCCACAAACGAAGCGTTGGAGAAAGCTTATGAGTGTGGTTTGCCCACATGGCAGGATATTGCCAATGCATACGAGGCGGTTGCAGCCAAGGGTGGTATGGGTAAGGCCAAGGTAAGGAAAATGGCAGAGATGCTTAACAAATTCCTACGTTATCACTTCCAAGATAACTCGGTTTATGTAGATGAAAACGTACCTGCTAACTCTTATGAGACATCGGCTATTAACGATGATACAGGTCGATTCCTTACAACCCAGGTGTCGAAAGAGGGCTCTACACTCGCAATCGAAGATCAATATTCGGGATATTATGCCGGAACAGACAGCGAAGTCGATAAAGCATATGTTATTACCGAGGGTGAAGAAAATGTAACATGGAACGTAATGGCACGCGACCTTGTATTCCCCACAAACGTATCGTCTATGTCTATTAAAGAAGAGCGTATAGAGTCTTCTTCATTTGCTGTGCTTCATTTGATTGATCGTCCGTTGCTTTCATCCAACTATATCGGTTATGATGGCCGTTTCAAACGATTCTCGGACGAAGGTTATCCTGTAGAGCAGTTCGAGGTAGCTGTTGCAAACGAGGACTGGGAAGAGGGTGATGGCAATATTGTGAAATATCTGGTAGCATACAAAAAGACAGTAGAGATTGGTGGCGAGTATCGTCGTATCGGTTATCTGATGCGTGAACTCGAAGGCTCGACCGATCCTTTCACACGCGAAGAGTATGTACAGAAAGGTAATGGTGCTGCATTCCTTATTACCGAGGATGGTTTCCTTTTGAACGAAAACAATATGTTTGTCGATAAAGACGGCAAAGAGGTTACGGACAAGAACGGCAATCTTCTCGAAGGATGTGGTTATTGTCAGGTAAATAAGGACGGTACAGATTTTGTCACCGTATATCCTCAGAATTAAGCCTGTAATGTTATAGAATAAAGAATAACGCCATGATAAAGATAAAACATTTATTACTACTTGTGCTTTGTTGCATTATAGGTTCATCGGACGTATTTGCACAAAGAAGCGCGAGAATTTCCGGAACAATTACAAGTGATTCCGAGGGTCCGCTTATGATGGTAAACGTCACCGAGCGCGATAAGAACAACCGTATTGTGGAAGCTACCATGACCGATATGGAAGGTAACTTCAGTATGGTTGTCAAGAACACAAGCAACCGACTCGAAATTTCGTATATCGGTTATAAAACAGAGGTTTTGGAGATTGGTTCACGTACCGTCTTCAATATTAAGATGATTGAGGATAACATGATTGAAGAGATTGTCATCACCGACAAGGCTCGTACACGTCAGGGTGCATTGGATATTCTCGATAGAGAGATTACACAAGCTACCCAGAAGTTCAACATGAGCGAGATGGAGGGTCTTTCGTTTACTTCGGTAGACGAGGCACTTCAGGGGCAGATTGCCGGTCTTGACGTCGTATTCAACTCGGGTGACCTTGGTTCGGGTACACAGATGCGTTTGCGTGGTACATCTACCATTAACGGTAATGCCGAGCCTTTGATTGTCGTAAATGACAACATCTTCCAAATGCCCGAAGACGATCGTGCCAATTTCGACTATGCCAACCTTACCAACGAGAGTTTCTCGGAGTTGTTGTCGGTTAATCCCGAGGATATCGAAGAAATTCAGGTGTTGAAGGATGCAGCATCGTGTGCCGTTTGGGGTTCCGATGGTGCGAACGGTGTAATTAAAATTAAAACAAAGCGCGGTAGTCGCGGTCCCACACGTGTAAATTTCAGCTATAAGTTTAAAGATAAATGGTTCCGTAAAGGGTATAACCTTCTTAACGGTGACGATTATACCATGTTGCTGAAAGAGGCACACTTCAACCCGCAGCAGGAGGCGAAAGAGCTTGATGAGTTGAGTTATAAACAAGAATCTTTCTCGGAGTATTACAACTTTAACAAGAATACCGATTGGGTAGATGCCGTAACAAAGCATGGTTATACCAACAACTACAACGTTAACCTTGTGGGTGGTGGTGAAAAGGCATCGTTCCGTATTTCGGGAGGTTACAGCAACGAAACCGGTACCATCATCAAACAGTTCTACGAGACATTCTCGTCACGTCTTTCATTGGATTACTATGTATCGGACCGTATCAAGGTTGCAGCCGAGTTTGCATTCTCTTATACAAACAACCAGCAGAACTACGATGGTTTGCTTGCAATAGCGCAGAATATTATGCCTAACATGAGCATCTATTACCACGATCGTATGGGAAATCCCTCTTCGGTTTATTATAAGATGTTGAAGGCTAATATGTCCGATGAATCGTACAGCACATTGAGCGACCAATACGCCATGCGAAATCCTGTGGCTTCGGCTTATCTTGCCGAGAAGAGCCAGGAGAGCTACAGTATTTCTCCGCAAATCACATTGGAGTACGACTTGCTTGGTCTCGAGGATGACGAGTCTTCATTGAAATATCGCGGTATGGTATATATGAATGCCGGTACACTTTCCAATAACTCTTTCCTACCTTCGGAACTTAATAACGCCGAGACAGGTTGGCAGAGTAGTTCGGTGAATGCATCCACCATGTACGATAGTAAAAGTTTAGGTTTCACAACACGTCATAACCTTATATTTACCCCCTATTTTGGTAATCCCAAGCACTATCTGACAATGAGCGGACAGTTCGAATTGAATACAAGCACAGGTACAACACAGAGCCAATCTACATACGGTTTGCCTACAGAGGATATCCAAAGTACATCGGTTGGTTCATATACAAATGCTTCTACAGGTCGTTCATTGTCGCGTGGTATAAACTTTATTTTCGAATCGCACTATTCATATGATTCAAAATATGCTTTAGGTCTTACTGTTCGCGGCGAGGGTCGTACACAGTTCGGTGATGACAGAAAATGGGTGGCATATCCTTCTGTTTCAGCACGTTGGAATATCTCCGATGAAAAATGGATGGAGTGGGCAAAACCTGTATTGTCAATGTTGTCAATACGTCCCAGCTTCGGTTTGTCGGGTGATAATCCCGGTCAGGAGTACCTGATGTATACCACATATACACAGAACGGCAGCTACGCCGGTATAACAGCGTTCCACCCCGAGGGTATCCGTCTTACAAACCTCCGCGCCTCGGATAAACGTGAGTTCAACGTGGGTTCCGACTTCGGTTTCTTCAATGATTTGATTACCGGTTCTATCAACTACTATAAGAGTACAACTTACGACCAATTGATGTATGGGTACGATATACCTTCATCTACAGGTTTCACCTCTTTGAAGATTAAGAACTCTGGTGCCGTAGAGAACTCGGGTTGGGATATGAACTTGAGCACTTCGAGAATAAAACTCACCGATAAGTTGCAAATGAGTGTATATTTCAATATCGGCCAGAACTTTAACGAGGTTAAGGAGATGGAGTACTCTATTTTGAAGAACAGTAACCCCGATTACGGTTACGGTCATGGTGAATACCTTGGTCGTATCCAGATTGGTAACCCTCTTGCTTCTATCTATGGTTTCCGTTACAAAGGTGTATATCGCTACAGCTACCACAATTGGGAGAAGGCTCTTGAAATAAAAGAGAACAACGAAAAGACCGGTAGCAACGACAATTGGACATGTCCTATTGTTCTTGATGCAAACGGTGAAGTTGTTATGAATGCCGATGGTACACCCAAACGAATGGTATTCAACTATAAAGTTGACGAATCGAGCGGTATCGGTGAGCCTCTTTATGAATTCCAAGGTGGTGATGCTATTTACGAGGATATCAACTACGATGGTAACATCAACGAACTCGACTTGGTTTATCTTGGAAACTCCAATCCTATGGCACAAGGTGGTTTCGGTTTCACATTCTATTATAAACGATTCCAACTCAAGACCAACTTTACATATCGTTGGGATGTAGACGTTATCAACTCTGCCCGTATGGGAGTAGAAAAAATGTATACAAACAACAACCAAAGCTATGCTGTTAACTGGCGTTGGCGTAAGGACGGTGACATCACCGAAATTCCTCGTGCACTTTACAACTACGGTTACAACGACCTCGGTAGTGACAGGTATGTAGAAGATGCTTCTTATTTGCGTCTGTCTTACGTTCAGGCATCTTATTCTTTCGAGCCCGAGTGGTTGAAGAAATATGGTTTGCGTAACCTCAGTTTGTATGTGTCGGCCGACAACATCTTTGTATTGACAAAGTATACAGGTCTTGATCCCGAGGTTGCGGCAGGTCCTTACGGACGTTCTACCGATGGTGGTAAGACTCCGCGTTCGAGCTCATACACACTTTCATTGTCTGTTGGATTCTGATGATAATATAAATGAAGAAGATTATGAAAAAAATAGCAAATATATTAAGAACAACCGGCTTGATGGTTGTGCTTGGTTTGGGTCTTTGTATTACATCGTGTACAGACTTCCTAACCATATATCCCCCCAACTCGACCACTCATGACGATTATTGGCATACAGAGGATGACGTAAACGGTATGCTTGCCGAAGCTTATCGTCAGTTGATATCATCGTCGGCCATGTCACGATATTACATTTGGGGTGAGGTGCGTGCCGATAACCTTGTAAACTCGGATAACGCAGCAGAGGAGTACAAATATATAGTGGAGGCTTACCTTACAGAAAAGAACTCTTTCTGCGATTGGTCTATATTCTATGCGGCAATCAATGCTGCCAACATGGTTATTGAGTTTGCTCCGCTTGTACCCGAGCGTGACCCGGACTTCAGCCAAGGCGATTTGAATGTTGTTATGGGCGAAATGTATGCTTTGCGTGCACTATGTCATTTCTATCTTGTGCGCACATTCCGCGATATACCGTTGTCGTATGTTGCAAGTGTGACCGATGCCAATCTGCCCGAATATCCGCAGGTACACCCCATGGTGGCACTCGATAGCATTATGAGTGATTTGAACCGTGCCGAACCTTTGGTAATGGAGTCCGGTGCGTTCCCCACCACAAACGATGATTATAACACTTGCCGTATAACACGTAATGCTGTACGTGCCATGAAGGCCGATGTTGCTTTGTGGCAGGCTGCATTTGCCAAGTATTATGCTCAACAAACCGAGGATGATACCGATGGCGAGGTATCCGATGGCGAGGTTACCGAAAACGAAGGGGCTGCAGACGATACAGTAACCGAGGGTGAGGGCCTGACAAAAGCCGATGTAGCTGATGATGAAGTTTCTTCGGGTGGCGAAACCCCGTCTGCACCGGTTACTTTCAAGTCTCCCGATGAATATTATAATATATGTATCGAGAACTGCCGTCTGATTATAGAGGATATGGCCGAGTTAATGGAAGAAAAACACAACTATGCATTAGAAAGCAATCCTATAATGGGCCCCGGTTCCGAGAATCCCTATTATCTTGTTTCAAATATAGAGCTTGGCAAGGAAGAGGATAAGGATGTGCTCGTTTCGCCGGCCTATGACCGTATTTTCGGTTTGGGTGCTTCGGAAGAGACTATATTCGAGCTTGAGTTCGATGGTGATATTAACTCCAACGGTACCGTCTTCTCGATGTTCGGTTCCGGTTCAGGTGGTAACTTCTATGTTCCCGAGTCGTTTGTCACTCTTTACGAGGCAGACGATTGGCGTCGTTCAACATTCATTACTCCCGAGAGCGAGGGTGAAGGTGACAACGCTGCCAACGGTGCAGTAGAGGCCAGTGTTCTTAAATTTGTTGTAAGAGCTTCCGGTCCTAAAGAAGAAACCGATAACAAAACTGCGCGTGAGTATCAGAACAACAGCGAGTGTGATGCAAACTGGATTATGTATCGTAAGACCGACGTCATGTTGATGTGGGCCGAAGCTATATCGTTGTTGACTTCTCCTTCTACAGAACAGCTGGATAAAGCGTTTGATTTGGTTTATTACGTAAATGACCGTTCGAGCCTTAATGGAAGCAAACTTACCAAGGTTGGTCAATCGGGATTGAACGACCTTGTATTGGATGAACGTGCACGTGAACTTGCTTTTGAAGGTAAACGTTGGTTCGACCTCGTTAGAAAGGCTTTGCGTGAGAATGGTCCCGAAGGCATAAGAGATAAAATATCACAGAAGTCATCTACAAGTGGAAATACGATTAAGAACCGTATGAATCATGTAAATAACCTCTTCTTCCCAATATCGGAGCGTGAGCGGAATGTGAATACTTTGTTGAAACAGAACCCTGCATACGAGTCCTCCGAATCGATAGAGTTGCATTAATATTTATTGTTTCTCCGTCTTCGGGCGGAGAAACAATAAAGCAAGCTATACTTAAAACGTAATTAAAAACATATTTAGATATGAATAAATTATTTAAACATATAATTTTTGCAGGAGCGGCTTTGTTGAGTGTACTCTTCTTGGGTTCTGCATGTACCGATGAATGGGACGACCACTATTCGGCGAATAGCGAAGCTCCCTCTCAGACGTTGCTCGATATTATTGCAAATGATTCCGAACTCTCCAATTTCTACGATGTGCTGAAGGCATGTAGCAGAAAAGATGCTTCGGGTAATGTAATTGTCGATTGTGCCGATTCTCTTTTGAATCAATCGCGTGTATATACTTTGTGGGCTCCTGTTAACGGTGCTCTCACCGAGGCTAAAAGAGACTCGTTGATTAACGAGATTGATAACGGTAATCGTGATTTGGTTTTTGATCGTTTTGTTCTTGGTCACATGACGCATTATCTGCATGCAGCAAACGGCAAGCGTATTCCTTCATCAGAGACCGATAAGCGTTTCGATGTAGTTCTTCTGAATGACAAGAAAGCCGATTTTGTTGGTGACGCAGGTAATTATACATTTAAGAACATTGCTCTTGTATCCGATAAGTATAATATTCGTGCAAAGAATGGTTTCTTGCATAAGATTAGCGATGCAATGGATTTCGTTCCCAATATCTGGGAGTGTTTGCGTACCACTCCGGGGGTGGATTCTATTGCCGATTATCTCTACTCGTTTAATATCAAGAAGTTTAATGCTTATTTAAGTATTCCCGGTCCTATCGAGGACGGTAAGACAACATACGTGGATTCTGTCTTCGACGAGAGTAACCAGTTCCTTGCACTCGGCTATAACAGAGCAAACGGTGGTATGGGATTAATCAACGACGAAGACTCTTCGTATATAATGTTTGTTCCCACCAACGAATTGTGGCACGAGATGGTTCAGAAGACAACCAAGTACTTCAATTTCCGCAAGGTAGGTTCCGATTTCCGTCGTTTGCAGTTGGATACAATGCAATATGAGTATGCTCGTACAATGCTTTGCAACTACTTGGTATTCAGTCAGAAAGAGCAAAAGCCTTCTTTGAATGGCGAGCCCGATTCGTTGCTTTCGGCATTTCGCGATAAACGTCGCCGTTTTGCGCTTGCCGACTTGAAGGCCGCAGTAATTGATTCGGTACCTGTATCAAACGGTAAGTTCTATATAATAAACAAGTTCCCCTTCAAATCGACTGCTATATGGCACGATACAATTAAGATTGAGGCAGAGTATGGCAATGCCGATGATATCGAAGGTTCATCGTACATAACCGAATGGGGTGCTGCCGGAGGAACCATCTCCGCATCCAGCGAGTCGGCGTTGCCTTCGCAAATCAATCCTTTGCTCGAAGGAAAGGTTTCGGGTAACAGATATTTGTTGCTTAACAATAACAACAACGACTACGAATCGTATGCAACATTCCGTGTTCCCAATGTGCTTTCCGGCCGTTATAAGGTGCAGGTGGTTATGTTACCTCCTCATATCACAAGAAGTAAAACAGATGATATGGAGCCGAGTCGTATCAAGCCGGTTCTTACAATGACAAATGCCGATGGTGTTACTATCGATACATTGTATATAACAGATCAATCAACTGCGAAAGGGGATAGAGTTCGTGATGAGAATAATAAATGGCAACAGATAGTTATCGATATCGATAATTATGCATTGGTTAATGATACAGCCCGTATCGATTCGGTATACTTCTACGACGTGGTTAAGAACCGCAATAACAGCAATGACCCTGCTCTTCGTGAGGAGGCGATAATCACATTCGACCAATGTGAGTACGGTTATACCGAGGAGGATACATCTGTACGTTTGAAATTGATGTACGATTGTGCCTTGGAAAGAAGACCGGTATATGTAACAGGTTACGAGAGAAGATTACGTATCGATTGTATCTTGTTGATACCGGTTCCCGAAGAGGAAATGTCCGATGTTGCCGGTGGCGGTGGTGTCGATGAGGTTGTACCCGATACCGACGAGGAAGTTTAAATTTGGAATGAAAAAATAAAATGACTATGTATATGCGACAATTCATGCAATCAGTGGTGGCATTAATGGTGTTGATGTCACCGGTACTCTCGGCTTCGGCTACACCTGTTCGAGGTCTTGAGGCAAAGGATTCGGTAGCGGTCGAAAATGTCGAAGCAACAGTTGAATCACGCACCATCACAGGTACGGTTTACGATGCTGCAACCAACATTCCGCTTCCCGGTGTACGCGTGCAGGGTACAGGACACTTGAGAATTACCACCATGACCGATGCAGATGGTAAGTATACTCTTACGGTACCTTCGTACGTTACTTTGTTAAGTTTCTCAACTCCCGAGTATCGTCTTACACAGCGTCCCGTTCTTAATAATGACGTTATCAACGTGCGCCTGTATAACGATAAATTCGGCTCGGTATATAGCGATGATTTGGTAGCAGCCGAATCTAACGACCTGCAGCCCGAACTTTCATCGGCTATTACAATCGATGCCGAAATACAGAATAAGCTGGGTGCCGATGTTCGTTCTATAACACGTTCGGCAACACCCGGTATCGGTAATGTGATGTTTGTACGTGGTATAAACTCTATTAACGGTAACACACAGCCTTTGGTTGTTGTAGACGGAATAATTCTCGACCTGCAAGAAAAATCAGAGGCTTTGCACATGGGTATGTACAATAATATTCTTTCATCCATAGACGTTAATGATATCGAGGATGTAAAGTTGCTTAAAACCGGTACCTCTATCTACGGTACACGTGCAGCAAACGGTGTTCTTCTTATCACCACACGTCGCGGACGCAGTATGGCAACACGTATTACTGCCAATATTTATGGCAGCTATACGCTTGCACCCGGTATGCCCGATTTAATGAATGCCGAGCAATATCGTACTTATGCCAACGAGTTGATAGGTACTATGGATGTACAAAGAGTAGAATATCCATTCTTGCAGAGTAATCCCGATTACTATCAGTACAACATGTATCACAACGAAACAGATTGGTCCGATTATGTGTACCGTGAGGCGTTTACACAAAACTATAAGGTTAATGTAGAGGGTGGTGATGACATTGCCATGTATAACTTCTCTTTAGGTTACACCGGTGCAGAAAGCACTTTGGAAGGTAACGATTTCAGCCGTATGAATATTCGTTTCAACTCTGATATTAAACTTTCGGAGACACTTAAAACACGTTTCGATATATCATATAACCGAGTTACACGCGAGTTGCTTGATGATGGTGTTCGTGCCGACTTTACATCATATCCTGTTTCGTCGATTGGTTTTCTTGCAGCTGTGAAAGCACCTTTCTTAAGTCCTTATAAATATTCGACTGTAGGTAAGATTACCGACCGTTACGACAAATCGGATAACTTTGCATACGGTATCGACCGTAATTCGGCCCACGATAATAACTTCCTCTATAACCCGATGACTATTCTTTCTATAGGCTCGGGCGATAACAAGAACGACCAGGAGTATACTCATTTTGGTATTACTGTTGCTCCCGAACTCAAGTTGGGCGATTTCACAATTTCTGAAATCTTCAACTATTCGTTGCATCGCATGAACGAGAAGTATTATTTGCCTTATGCCAATAGTACAGGTCCTCACTTCTATGCAGCAAATCTCGGTACCATCGAGAACTATCTTGGTTCATCGTTCGGTAAGGAATCACAGCTTTCGAGTGAAACACGCGGAACATGGGCTAAAGTGATGGGTGCTCATTCGGTTGATGCTTTGTTGGGCTTCCGTTTCACAAATTTCCGTTCCGATGCGAACTTCCTTACAGGTGCCAACTCGGGTAACGACAAGGCGACAAACATTACCAACGACAACGACTATCTTTCAAACACCGGTAGCGACAATACATGGATTAACCTTGCTTGGTTCATGAATGTAAACTACAGTTACAAAACACGCTATTTCTTGCAGGCGACAGCTTCGATGGAGACATCTTCGCGTTACGGCAAGAATGCCGATGGCGGTATCAAATTGGGTGGTGTGAAATGGGGTATATTCCCCTCGTTGCAGGCCGCTTGGTTAATCTCTTCGGAGCCTTGGTTCAATATTAAACCCGTCAACTCGTTGAAGTTGCGTGCGGGTATCGATGTAACCGGTAACGATGCGGTCGATTATTACGCAAGCCGCAGTTATTTGCAGAACGTGAAGTTCCAGGATAAGTTCATGGGTTTGGAAATAGGTAATGTGGAGAACGATGGTCTTAAGTGGGAGACCACATCTCGCTTCAATGTAGGTTTCGATGCAGTTCTCTTCAACGACCGCGTAGCAGTCTCTTTCGATTGGTATAAATCGAAGACAAGCGACCTTTTCCTTCCAAAAACATACGACTATGTTACAGGTATGGGTACATATTGGGCTAATGGCGGTGATATGGAGAATACCGGTTTGGAGTTTGCCATCAATGCAAAACTTATCAATACCGAGAATTTCCAATGGGAAATGGGTGTTTCGGCCGGTCACTACAAGAACGAGATTACTTCGCTCGACGAGCCTATCGAGAATACGCAGGTTTACGGTGGCGAGGTTGCCATTAAAGAAGGTGAGCCTATAGGACTCTTCTGGGGTTATAAGACCGATGGTGTGATAAAATCGTCCGACGAGGTAGGCAATCTGCATTATTTAGATGCTTCAAACAATCCTGTTGCATTTGAGCCCGGTGATGTGAAATTTGTCGACCTTGCAGGCGGCGACGGTTGCATAGACGAGAATGATAAGACTGTAATCGGCGATCCTCATCCCGACCTCTATGGTAACATTTATACAACTTTGTCTTATAAGAATTGGAAACTTAATATCGGTCTCAACTACTCTTTGGGTAATGATGTATACAACTATTATCGTCAGCAACTCGAAAGTGGAAAGAACTTCTTTAACCAAAGTGCGGCAATGTTGAATCGTTGGAGTTACGAGGGACAGAAAACCGATATGCCTCGTATCGCTTATGGCGACCCGAATGGAAACGCTCGTTTCTCCGATCGTTGGATCGAAGATGGTTCGTATCTGCGTCTGAAGACCGTACAGCTCTCTTACCAGGTTCCTGTATCTTTGAGTTGGTTGCAGGGTATTACTGTTTGGGCTGCCGGTGAGAACCTGCTTACCTTCACCAAATATCTTGGAAACGATCCCGAGTTCTCTGTAAGCAATAATGTGTTATATCAAGGTGTGGATGCAGGCTTGGTTCCCCAAAGTGCAAGTATTCACCTTGGAGTTAAGGTTAACCTCTAATAAAATACACCAGGGTTGTTCGGGGTTCTCGGATTATGACAATCCCGAACAACTTGGATAAAAAATATATAACAATGAAAAAGAATTTAATCTATACTTTGTGTATCCTTATTAGCGGAGCCTTCAGCTTCAGTTCATGTGAGGATATGCTTGATGTCGATTCTAAACGTGTACAATACGATTTTGGAACACTGACAGCAAATGATACCGTATATTCGGTGTTGGGAATCCTGAAAAGCGTACAGAAGGTTGCCGACAGACACGTTCTTCTTGGTGAGTTGCGTGGCGACCTTGTCTCTACGACCGATAAGGCGGTTGCGGATATAGAGCATATAGCCTCTTTCATTCGCGAGGGTGAGAATAAATATAATTCTCCCAAAGATTATTATGCAATCATTAACAATTGTAATCTCTATTTGGATCGTGTCGATACAACACTCGAGCACAGTAATAAGAAGTTGATGTTGACAGAATTTGTTGCAGTTAAGAGCGTTCGTGCATGGACATACTTGCAACTTGCCATAAATTACGGTCGCGTACCTTACTTCACCGAGCCAATCTTGTCGCATAGCGACGCAGAGAAGGTTATGGCTCAGCCCAAATTGAGTATTGAGGATTTGGCTCCCATCCTTATTGAAGAGCTTACTCCGTTTGAAGACCCAAGAGAGTTCCCCATGCCTCGTTGGTCGGGTATCAAGGTTCTTGACCAGAAGACGGCATTGCCTACACGCCAGATGTTTATGCCCATAAGAGTGCTTCTTGGAGATCTTAATCTTTGGCTTGGCAACTATGCCGAGGCTGCAAACTATTATTACAAAGTTCTTACTGTGGATAACCAGTTCTATGCTGCTTCTGACCGTACATACGTAATTGATGACGAAAATTACGGAAAGATTGTCTATAACGGATATTCCGGAATCTTTGCGATAGGTGATAATGCCGCTAATCTTGTTGCGGCGCGTAACCTTATGGTTATCCCCATGGAGAAGTCTACTTCGGTTGGAACAGTTTCGGAATTGTCGGGTATATTTACCGCAAAATCTTCTGAGGAGGTATCAACAGTAGGAAATCATCAGGTTGCAGCTTCGCCCGGTCTTGTAGGCTTAAGCGAACGTCAGGTTCATCTTGCTGTAAGATATGGTGATGATGGTGAGACACCGAAACCTACAGGTGGTTTGTTCTACAATACTCACGAGGTGATGAAAGGTGACCTTCGTCTTTATGCCACTACATACAGTGAGACTGACAATGCAACAGGTGAGGATTTCAATTATATCATAAGCAAGTTCAATCTTAAGTCGCATAGTATCGATGACAAGGTTGGCAAAGGATTTTCTGCATTGGTAGACCATACTCCCGGAATAGTAGTATATCGTGCCGAAGCTGTTTATTTGCGCTTTGCCGAGGCTGTTTTGGGCATGGCACGCGAAGATAATGTTTACGGTGCTTTGGACCTTGCGATGGCAGTTCTGCGTGACGGTGTAAGCAGTAATCATATTCTGGTGGATAATTGGTCGACAGTAATGGTGCCCGATACATCGAGTCCGCAGCTTGACGAGGAAACAGGTGATACCATTCGTAACGACGAGGGCGAGATTCTCTATAACGAAAAAGAGATTGTTGTAGGTGATACAATAAGTTTCGACTTCCGTATGCTTACCAAAAACAGGGGTATTCACTCGCGTGGTTCCGGTGATAGCAAGTATAATTCATATTATACAATGCACGATTCTTGTATTGCTCGTTACAACAACGAACTTACAATTAACGAGGAAGATGGAACTGTGAGTTATCCCGAATATGACGAGGCTGCTCGTCAGGCATACGTTGCCAACCTCATTATCGATGAGGCGGCTATGGAGTTGTCGTTCGAGGGTTATCGTTTTACCGACCTTATCCGCTTCGCCAAGGCTCTTGACGATAAAGACTTCCTTGCCAAACGTGTAGCAGGTCGTGGATTCAAGAATACTCTTCCTTATTTCGATGGCGATTATCAGGTAGATCCCGGTCTCTATGCAAAGTTGGCGGACGAGAGAAATTGGTATCTGCCTCTTCCCGATCAAGAGTATGTTGAAATTATCAAGCCCGAGGATGTTGTTCCAAGTATCCCCGATACCGACGAGGAGGAGAGCAACAACACACCCGAGGAGGGCACACCTGCCGAGGATACTCCCGAGGAGCCCGAGGTTTCTGATACTCCGGTGACAGAATAATGAAATTATCAAATAAGCAGATAGGGAGAGGCATTTCCTCTCCCTGTTTGTTTATATAGGAAATCGTTTATTTTAATCCTCTCTTTTATGAAAAAAATTGCAATACTTACGGGTGCCGGAATGAGTGTCGAGAGCGGTTTAAGTACTTTCAGAGGTGCCGGTGGTCTTTGGGACGAATATCCGGTGGAGCAGGTGGCTACTCCGGAGGGCTATGCAGCCAATCCTGCATTGGTTCTGGAATTCTATAATAAACGTCGCAAGCAATTATTGACTGTCGAGCCTAATGAGGGGCATCGTCTTATTGCCACTCTTGAGGAGAGGTTCGATGTGACGGTAATTACGCAGAATGTCGATGATTTGCACGAGCGTGCAGGCTCTACAAACGTGATACACCTGCATGGCGAGTTGATGAAGGTCTGTTCCTCTCGTGCTCCTCAAGACCTGCGTTATGTACGTGCCTTGCCGTCCTATGCTCCCGAGATTCATCTTGGGGATATGGCTGCCGATGGCTCGCAGTTGCGTCCATACATTGTGTGGTTTGGCGAGGCTGTTCCTCTTATGGAAGATGCTATACGTGCTGTGTGCGATATCGATATGTTTATCATAATTGGAACATCGCTGAATGTTTATCCGGCTGCGGGGTTGCTTAATTATGTGCCTGTTAATGTGCCTGTTTACCTTGTCGACCCTAACGATGTGGATGTGAAAGGTGTACATAAAGTTGTTGCTATACGTAAAAGTGCTTCGGCCGGGATGCAGGAGATTATCGACAAATATTTGCTGTAAAAATAAGTTGTATCTTTCTTTTTCAAATATCATGTAAACGAGTACAATCGATGTTTGAAATGAGCGAAGACAAATTTATATGACTTCTAATTTGTTTTTTAAAACAAAGTGTTATCTTTGGCGTTATATTATTAATTAAAAAAGAAGAGATATGAAAAAATATGTATGTACAGTGTGCCATTGGATTTATGATCCGGCTGTTGGTGACCCTGAATCGGGTATAGAGGCAGGTACTCCTTTCGAGCAAATTCCCGATGATTGGACTTGTCCTTTGTGTGGAGTAGGCAAAGAGGATTTTGAGCCTGTAGAAGAGTAAATAAAATAGCGACCATTGAATGGTTGCTATTTTTTATTCAGGTGTTGCAGCAGGTCGTTTCTGCCAAGTCTCTTCAGAATATTACGTATGTTGCGTTGTTCCTCGGGCTTATACCAGAAGAAGAACATGCGTTGTGTCTCCTTGTCGCGCATGCTTCTTGCGCAGTACACATTCTCTTTTGTTTCAGGGTTTATGCCCGTGTAATACATCTCGGTGGCCATTGTCATTGGAGTGGGAGTGAAGTCCTGCACCTGTTCCAAGTGAAAATTCATCTGTTTGGTTTCTGCTGCAAGCTCGGCCATGCTCTCCACTGTGCTGCCGGGATGGCTGCTTATGAAGTAGGGGATTATCTGCTGTTTGAGATTATACTTCGAGTTTATCTTGTCGAAGATACGTTTGAAACGGTGAAACTGTTCAAACGGCGGCTTACGCATAAGTTTAAGAACCTTATCGTTGGTGTGTTCAGGGGCAACCTTCAGACGGCCGCTGACGTGGTTTCTTATTAGTTCTTCGGTATATCTTTCGGCAGCCTCGTCCTGTTGTCTGTTACCGCTCTTGTGTAGCAACATATCGTAGCGTACTCCGCTACCGATAAAACTTTTCTTAATGCCCGGCAGCGCATCCACCTTCTTATATAGTTCAAGCAGTGCAGTGTGGTCGATATTCATGTTTGGACACACTTTCGGCTGTATACACGAAGGTCGGGAACATTTTGCGCATAACTCACTGTTTTTGCCCTTCATCATGTACATATTTGCCGAGGGCCCTCCCAAATCTGAAAGGAATCCTTTGAAATCGGGCATACGGCATATTTGCTTTATTTCGTTAAGAATACTTCTTTCGCTTCTGTTTGCAATGAATTTGCCTTGATGTGCCGATATTGTACAGAATGCACAGCCCCCGAAACAGCCTCTGTGTATATTCACCGAGAATTTTATCATGTCGTAGGCCGGAATTCGTTTGCCGTTGTATTTAGGATGTGGCAATCGGGTGTATGGCAAGTCGAAACTGTGGTCGAGTTGCTCGGTTGTCATTGTGGGAAAGGGTGGATTTATTACAATGGTACCTTCGTCGTATTGTTGCAACAAACGCTTTGCATTTACTCTGTTCGACTCCTTCTCTACCGACAGGAAATTTGCTGCTTGCTTCTCTTTGCTTCTGAGGCAATCGTTGTGTGCAAACAGTCTCTTGTCGTTCTCTCCCTCTTCCGTAACTTCTTGTGTAAGATAACCAATCTGTCTTATCTCTTTTGCCATGGCAACAGCCTCGTCGGCTGTTATCATCTTCTCTTTGTTCTCTCCAACAAAGTCCAACATTGCACGAGTGAGCGCAATTATCGGTTGTTCTCCCATCCCATATACCAGCAGGTCGGCTTTACTGTCTATCAGTATGCTTTTTTTCAGACTGTCTTGCCAGTAGTCGTAGTGTGTAAGACGTCGCATCGATGCTTCAATGCCACCAATAACCACGGGGACGTCGGGGTATAGCTGTTTAAGGATTGTGGAATATACAATGGTGGCATATTCGGGGCGCATGCTGTGTTTTCCGTTGGGTGAATAGGCATCTTCGGAACGGAAACGTTTGGCTGCCGTATATTTGTTTACCATAGAGTCCATGCATCCGGCCGATATACCGAAGAACAGACGTGGACGCCCCATCTTCTTGAAGTCGCGCAGGTCGTCCTGCCAATTGGGTTGCGGTACTATTGCCACACGCAATCCCTCGGCCTCCAACAGGCGGCCTATCACTGCTGCTCCAAACGAAGGATGGTCGACATAGGCATCTCCGCTGAATATGACAACATCCATATGCTCCCATCCGCGCAATTGTGCCTCTTTGCGTGTAGTGGGCAACCAGTCGGTAATCTTGTGTTCAGGCATCTTGCTCGGTTGTATTCTCCTCTTTGGGTTGGGTTGTTTCCCAATTGTTGTATAGTTTTATCAGGTTGTTGAGCCCCAACGCTTTCATGTTGTCGTCGTATAATACCAATGCGAGTTTCAACAGTGTCTTCGAGTCTTCTTCTTGCGATGCAATAAGCGAACGTACGGTGCAACGCAGTTTCTCCAGTGCATCTTCGTCTACCAATCCCATGCTGTTGGCTATTCTTTCAAAAAGAGAATAGCGTTTTATCGTAAGCAACAGTTCTTCGTCAATTTCAATGGTTCGTGTGCCCGAGGCATTTGCATCTATTTTCATATTGTGTTTCTGTTGTCGGTTATTATTCCAGGTTATAACGCAAATATAGCTGTTTTTTGCAAACAAATTCTGCTCTTTTCTTTTTTTATTCGTTTATGGCAAGACGTATAATGCGGCTTCCATGCTCCGTCTCTTCGATGAATACCTTTATGGTCTCTTCGGGCAGCAACTCCTCAATCAACTCGGGCCATTCGATAAAACAGTATGCATTGCTATAGAGATACTCCTCGTATCCCATGTTATATACCTCGTCAATATTTTTTATACGGTAGAAATCGAAGTGATATATAGTGTCGGCATTGGCAGCTTCGTATTCGTTCACAATTGCAAATGTTGGCGAGTTTATGCAATCTTCCACTCCCATCTGTTCACAAATGTTTTTAATGAAGGTGGTTTTTCCGGCACCCATCTTTCCGTAAAAAGCGAAGATGCGGTTGTCGTTCATGATGTCGAGGAAACGATGTGCAGCTTCGGGGTACTCGTTTATTGTAGCGGCCTCAATTATTATCTCTTTCATTGTCTGGTCATTTTTTCTTCGGACGCATGGTTATTATTGGTACAAGCATCTCTTCGAGTGAGATACCGCCATGCTGGAATGTCTCTTTATAATACGATACGTAGTAATTATAGTTGTTGGGGTAGGCAAAGAAACTGTCACCTGTGGCAAATATGTATCCGGTACTTAAGTTTGGTGCCGGCAGGAATGCTTTTGCCGGCTCTTTCACTTCGAATACCTCTTTGGGGTTGTAGTTCAATGCTTTGCCCAACTTATATCGCAGGTTGGTATTGGTGTTCTTGTCGCCTATAACCTTTGTGGGGGTACTCACGCGCACGCTGCCATGGTCGGTGGTGATGATTACGGTGTATTCGCTGTCGGCAAGATATTCGAACAGGCGCGTCACAGCCGAGTGGCGAATCCACGATAGTGTGATAGAGCGATAGGCTGCTTCGTTGGCTGCAAGTTCGCGTACCATCATAGATTCGGTGCGTGCGTGCGACAGCATATCTATGAAGTTCATCACCAGAACGTTAAGGTCGTTCCCCGCAAGGTTGCGTATGTTGTCGATGTACTTGTACGATGCCGGTGTATTCATTACCTTGTTGTACGAGAAACGGTCTTTTCTTCTGTAGCGTGCTATCTGTGTACCTATAAGTTCTTCTTCGTTAAGGTTTTTCCCCTCTTCCTCCTCTTCGTCGACCCAAAGATGCGGGAACATGCTTTTTATCTGCGAAGGCAGCAGGCCTGCAAATATAGCATTGCGAGCATACTGTGTTACAGTGGGCAGTATGCTTGTGTACATCTCTTCTTCTATGGTAAACATGCTGCCTATCTCATTTGCAAGCACACGCCATTGGTCGAATCGCAGGTTGTCTATCACAATAAGAAATACCTTCTCGCCCTTGTCTATCAAAGGGAAAATCCGTTCTCTGAAGATATCATGGCTCATCATGGGACGTTTGCTGCGGTCGGCTGCCAACCAATCGATATAGTTTTTCTTTACAAACCTCGAGAACATGTTGTCGGCATCTTCCTTTTGTGCCTGTAACAGACTGTGCATCTCTTTGTCGGCATTCTCAAGTTCAAATTCCCAATAGACAAGTTTTTTATATACATCGTACCAATCGTCTATCGTAAGCGAGTCGGATATCTGCATTCCCAGCTTGCCGAAGTTTTGCTGGTAGGCACTGTTGGTTTTCTCGGCAACAATCTCCTTCTTGTGTATGTTTTTCTTAAGGGCAAGCAATATCTGATTGGGGTTCACAGGCTTTATAAGATAATCGGCTATTTTGGAACCTATAGCCTGTTCCATAATATCCTCTTCTTCACTCTTGGTAACCATAACCACCGGTGTGGCAGGCAGTATCTCTTTTATCTGCTTTAGTGTCTCCAGCCCGTTCAGTCCCGGCATATTTTCGTCGAGCAGTACAAGGTCGAAGGAGACCTCGCGACAGGCTTCAATGGCGTCCAAGCCGTTTGTTACGGTGGTTACCTCGTAACCTTTTGTTTGCAAGAATATAATATGGCCGTTCAGCAATTCAATTTCATCATCGGCCCAAAGTAGTCGGTATGCCATAATATCACTCTTTATCGGTTGAACGTTTTCTGTTGTTGCTCGGCGGCTCGTTCTCTTCAAACATGGGCTCATCGAGGCTGTATCCGTCAATATCGGGCTCAGGAATACTCAACAGCTCATTCATGTAGAATTCGTTGTAGTCGTCGAGGCTGTAGTACTTCAATAACAATTCGAGGTTCGATTTTGATATCACAAAAGCCTTTATTCCCTCAAGCAATTTAGCCATTTCGCCGTTCGAGTATAGCTGTTTACGGTAGACGAAGGCTTCGTCGTAGTTAAGGAACTCTTTTACCTCGAACAGAGTAATAGTTTCCTGTCTGTTGAATTCTAATGTAAAATTGCGTACCATGTAACGAGTGAAGTTGTATCGTGCCATTTCGAATTGCAGTCGTTTCTCATCGAGCGAATCGGTGGGATAGGCCAACACAAAATAGTACGGCTCGTATCGTTCGGTGCTGAATGGCGGTATACTGTCTGCCTCGCTTTTTATTGTACCGTCTATTTTTCTGTCCCAAATAGAAAGTGATATTCCGCTGTGCAGCAGGCGTCCCTCTTTTATGCCTGTTGAGATTTCCTGTGCTATTTCCACAACCTCTTCTTCGGGGAAACTGCTTACAAGCTTCTCGATGCTTCCCAACGCCTCCTGTTGCTTCCCACTGTACAATTTAGAGAGGGCATCGATGAACATGAATCGGCTGCGATGTGCTCCGTCGGGGTATTTACGGGATGTATATTCGTTGTTGGTTATCACTGTTTCGTAATCGCCCTCAATATATCGATGGTAGCTGTGTGCATATATAGAATCCTCTTTATGAAGTATTGTGGCCTTGCTGTCGAAGAAGTCGGGCTCTTGTATCCTTTTCGATATGCTGCTGTCGGGGTAGTTGGTAATCAGCATCGATTTGTATAGCTCGGCTTTCTCTTCTTCCTCCCAACGCGAGCAACACAGGAACTGATGATAATAAGCTTCGGCCATACGTTGATGCTCGGGGTATTCGTTTACGAAGCGGTCCCAATAGGCGAGTGCCAAATGCTTGTCGCCCAATTTCTCCTCGAATATACGTGCAGCCTCGAACAACGCGTTGCCAAGAGCTTCGTGCATTGCGGCCTTTTGCTCGTCGGTTTGTGGAATCTGTTGTATGTAGTATTCGCGTGTCGTGGGGTCGGACGACAATGTGTCTGCCGGCAAACTCTCCTCAAAGGCTGCCGTATCGCTTGCCAATGAATCCACGGCTATGCTGTCGCTGAACTCGGTTATGCTGTCACCGGCAATGCTGTCCTGCTGTTGTTGTATCGCAAGTGATATGTTCTCTTTGCTCAACCGCCAATAGTCCTTCAGCGCTCTCTCGCCCCATGTGGTGGTAAAACTCCTTATTCCACTCGACAGCAGTTGTGGATTGTAGAAATACCACAATTGTCCCTCGCTTTGGTCGGCAGTACTCATGTCGGCAGCAGTCCCGGCTGTCGCAAGGTCGCTGCCCGCTCCTGCTGCTGCACTTTTCTCGGCCTTCTCTTCGCTTTTCTCGCGCAACTCCTCTTCAAACTCGGCCTGTTCAATCTTTGCATCTATAAGCGGTTTCAACTGTTCCTCGTCGAGTGTGGCCCAAAGCAACAGTTCGGTATTCTTCTCGATTATGTCGGTGTGTGTCGACAACTCCGGCAGTACTTCGGAACGAAGTTTGTAGGTGTCATAATTCTCTTCCTCTTCGTTCAAGGCATGCAATGCATTCTGAAGGTTAGGAGCCGCCTTAGAGAAGCGTTGCTGTTCCCAATAAATTTTTGCAAGTGACAGGTGCATCATCGCCGTTCCGTATCCGCTGTTCTCGCCCTCGACCAATCCGGTTTCATAGGCCCGCACAGCTTTTGTGGTATCTTTTGAACTAAGGTGCAGGTTGCCTATGGCATAGTATAGTTGTGAGATGTAGCTTTTGTTTTTTGGCGATTTAAGCATTTTCTCCAACGAGCGTATAATCTTTTTCTTGTCTTGGTTTGTTATGGTTTCGGTTTGTCTTATACGGGCATTGAATTCGAGCTCGTAGGGTGGGCTTTGCGATATTGTCTTCGAGAAATATTTGAATGCCTTTGCCGAGTCGCCCGTTTCGCGATACAGCTGCCCTATAAGATAGTATTCGCGTGCACGTTCGTTTGCAGTGGTGTTTTTGCGCTTTACAGCCTTCTCAATGTGTGGAATAGCCTCGGCATACCGTTTCTGCTTTAGCAGAAGATTGGCCTGTGTTCGTGCGAACTCGCGTTCCAGCGTTGCAGGTACGTTATCGCGTTTTATACGCGAGATAAGGTCTTCGGCTTCGTACAGCCAATCCATCTCGGCATAGCATTGTGCAAGCCGTATGCGTGCCTCGGCAAGAACTTTCGGGTCGTTCTCGTATAATCGTGTGATGTATATGTATGTACTTGCCGCTTCGGTGAACTCGCCTTTTTCGAAATAGGCGTTTGCCATCATCATCCATGCTCTCCATAAAAACGGGTTGAACTCCTTTTGCGCATAGAAGCGTTTCTGCTTCTCGCTCAATTTTGCACCGGCTTTTTTGCGTGGCTTACGCTTAATAGAGTGCTGCTTGATGGCCTTTTGCGATTTTTCGATTGCTTTGTTGTAGTCGCCTGCACCAATCTTTTGTGTGCTCTTGTCGCTCACAATCATAAGTGGCAGCAGTTGCAGATAATTGTCCTTGTGCCCCGCCTTTTGTGCTTTTTGTGCCTTCTTGAAGGCTACATCTCCATTGTAGTAGGTGTTGTATCGTGCAAAGAACGAGTGATACATTCGTGTCTGTGCAGTATTCTTCTTTCGGCTTGCACAACTGCACACGCCGATTACCGATAGTACCAACAGAATATTTACGATGTATTTTCTCACAGTATCACTTTATCAATATAATAACTACCGAAAGCTGTTTTTATTGTGGATGGCAACTTGCTTTTACACATCTTCTGTAAACAGCCTTGCCTATAATGCTAAGGGAATAAAATGCAATGGAACATATTATTATGGTTGCTCCCGATGGAATATCCCACCAATAGGATAGCAGTAATCCGGCCACGTTTGTTGTGTATCCGATAACAATGGATGCGAAAATAATCTTCTTATAGCTGTTTGTGAAAAGCATTGCAGTCATTTGCGGCACTGTAAGCAGTGATATAACCATCACCACTCCCACCAACCGCAGTGTTGCCACAATGGCGAGCGCAACAAAAACAATCATTGTCCCTTCGATGAAGGCCGTAGGTATGTTTCTCGATGCGGCGTGGTCGCGGTCGAAGGATGTTGCAAGTATTGCTCCGAAGAATACCGATGTAAACAATGACAGTGTCAATGCAATTGCAGCAAGCAATATTATATCGCCGGTGGTGATGGTGAGAATATTCCCGAACAGATATGTCGACAGCTCGCCCGAGTAACCGGGTGTGAGGAAACTGAACATAATACCAAGTGCCATGCCCAAAATCCAGAATACAGCTATGGCCGAATCTTCGCGAATCTCTTTGCCGCGTGACAGAGCCTGAACGCCTAAAGCAGATGCTGCGGCAAAGAGAAATGCCATAAACGAGGGGCTGATATTAAGGAACATACCCAAGCCGACCCCGCCGAACGACGCGTGTGATATTCCGCCGCTGATAAATACCAACCGCCTTGAAACCACGTATGTGCCCACAATGCCGCAGACGATGCATGCAAACAGGCTGCCAATAAGTGCGTTCTTGAAAAAACTGTAAACAAAAATCTCCATCATCCGCAATTATTGCAACATTAGCAATATTTCATCCTTAATTTGCTCGGGTAACTCTATACCACGTTTCTGCAAGCAATTTGCCCATGTTTCAACCTCGTGCTGCTGCATGGTGTAGAGCACATTGCGGAACTCTTCAATCTCTTCATCGGTGTAGCTCTCTTTTGCACGCTCTTTGAAACGGTCCAGCTCTTCGTCGTCGAAATACAGGTTTACTGTTTCGTAACCATGACTGCATACCGCGTGTCGTCCGCAACATACACCGTCCTCAGCACCATGATGGTGTTCCTCCTCGGTTGCCGATGCACTGCCGGCATACTTCTTCAGCACAATATAGCCTGCGATGAGTATTGCGCCGCATACAATAAGTATAATTGTAAACGTATTCATTTTTTTGAATGATGTTCTTTAGGTTGCGAAGTTATAAAATAAACACCAAATAAAAAATGAAAATCGAACTTAGTGTTGTATATTTGTGCAGGATGAAACGGTCTTAAACTCTCTGTTGTTTCGCTGTAGTCCGGTACGTCAGAATATAAAACACCTAATTGTATGATATTTTTAGATAATTTTCGATTCCCGACATTCGAGAAGGAGGACAATTTCTTGGCCGATTATTTCAAGAACCATCCATACAGCATGAATACTGTATATCCGTTTAAGGTGTTGTCTGTGCGTGGGTTATACTCATTGGATTTTGAGGAGATAACAGTGCTTTATGGTGGCAATGGCTCGGGAAAATCTACAGCTTTGAATGCAATAGCCAATAAATTGGGTTTGACAAGAAACTCTGCCTATAATAAGGGTGATTTTCATAATGAATATCTTGAATTTTGCAGTTATCTGCAAGGTGAATGGGATGATGATATATTGGAGTTGAAAGATGTTGCGATGCTGATAACCAGCGACGACATTTTTAAATATATGCTCGATACACGTCAAAAGAACGGACACGTCAGGGCACATCGCGACAGAGTGGTAAACGAATGGTTTGCCGCCCGCAATTCCCGTATCATGCATATCGACTTTGAAACGGGCGATGGCGTCGACGAACTTGTGAAATCGCAAACGGCAAGGCGACAGACTCGTTCGCAATATCTTAAAGAGAACTTGGGCGAGGTTGCCCCATCATTCTCAAATGGAGAAACAGGTTTTATGAGATTCATCAAAAGCATTCTGCCCGATAAACTTTATCTTCTTGATGAACCTGAAAACAGCCTCTCGTGTGAGTTGCAGATGAAATTGGCGCAGTACATCGAGGAGTCGGCCCGTTATTATGGTTGCCAATTTATTATTGCAACACATTCTCCTTTTTTGTTGGCTATGGAAAGGGCTAAAATTTACAACTTGGACGGAGAACCGGCTGCCATCTCGAAGTTTTGGGAGTTGCCGAATATGAAATTGTATCATGAACTGTTCAGTAGATATGACATTTATTTTAAGAAGTGATGTAATTAGAAGCTGTTTAAATTTCTTAAAGTTATATAATTATGATTCGTTTGTTGTTGTATTCATCACTGTTGTTGCTTTGCTTGGCGTGCAACCATAGGCTCACCTTGCGCGAGGCTTTTGACAAGGTTGCAAGCATGGAACGTTTCGAGGTGATGAGCAGTGCCGATTGTCACTACAGATTTCCCGGTCGTATAGGCGAGGGAACAATGTGTGTTCATCCAAACTCTTCGCTTCGCGAGGATATCTTCGATGTGCTCTCCGCTTTGCCCGACGAATGGTTGGTGTGTGAACTGAAGCAGGGTCCAAGAACTGTCATACGCTATTATATCGAGCCGGGAGCGCCTTATGATAATGTCTTGTGTGTGCTTGTGGGGGAGGGCAGTGCCGATACTCTTGTGGGAATATTCTCAAAAGAGAATATCGATGAGGTTAAAAGAAACCTTGCCGAAGTAAAGAAACTGCGTGAGTGAAAAAACAAATGCAGTTTTCTAATAAATATTTTAGATTTGTCATCTCTCTTTAAATGACAAATTGTAAGGATTTTTTTTTGCCTGTTAGTGTGTTTATTTGATTAAAAAGAAATGGTGCAGGAGTGAAATTTTATGCAAAAATTGCGTGATATAAAGATTCTGTTGTATATTTGCGCAGAATGAAACAAATAAAATACCATTCTGTTTTTTTGACAAAATGACAGAATGTGTAGATGTGAAACCTATAAATTTAAAAAGATTAATGGATAAATTCAGTTACGGATTGGGTATGGGTATCGGCCAGAACTTATTGTCGATGGGTGTTAATTCTATTGCGTTCGATGATTTTGTTGCGGGAATTAAGGCTGTTCTTGCCGGCGATAAAACAGAGATGACACATGCCGAGGCGCAGAAGGTGGTGAGTGAGCATTTTCAGAAACTTGCCGAGGAGGCTTATGCCAAGGTGAAAAAGGCCGGCGAGGCGTTCCTCGAAGAGAACAAGAAACGCGAAGGTGTGGTAACTCTCTCTTCGGGTTTGCAGTATCAGGTTCTTAAAGAGGGGAGCGGCAAGCAGCCTAAAGCCACCGACCGCGTTCAGTGCCACTACGAAGGAACCCTTATAGACGGAACAATATTCGATAGCTCGATTAAGCGTGGCGAGCCTGCCGTATTCGGTGTGTCACAGGTTATTGCCGGTTGGGTAGAGGCTTTGCAGCTTATGAACGAGGGTGCCAAATGGCGTCTGTTTATTCCGCAGAATATGGCCTACGGTGCGCATGGTGCAGGCGAGAACATCCCTCCCTACAGTGCTTTGATTTTCGATGTAGAGCTTATAAAGGTACTCTAAAATGAAAATGAAATCTTCGTTTATTATAGCAGCATTCTCTCTCTTGTCGTTGTTTTCATGCGACGGCCATTTGGGTAGTGGCAATGCTTCGCTTGAAACGACAGACGACTCGGTGTCGTATGGTGTGGGTGTGCTTATCACACAGAATCTGCCATTGGTGGCATCGGAGCGTTTTGCTATAGCCCCCGAGCATTATGATGATTTTGTTCGTGGTGTGCGCGATGCTTTTCCATTGGAAAATTCGCCCGAGGCATTGGCCTATGTCTACGGTCTGTATATCGGTTCATCGTCGTTGGGAACAATGCAGCATGCGAACAGCATGGCCTATCCCGACGATACCATAAACCGGATAAACCCTCGCCTTTTTCTTGAAGCAACAGTGTCGCACTTCTCTTCCGATGCCCGGCTGATGGAGCGTGAAGCCGCCATCGCCTTTTATAACGAGTACCGCTACCGTTCGGATAACGATCGTTTCATGCAGCAGAATCTGACACGTCCCGGGGTGAAAGTTACTTCCGAAGGTTTGCAGTATAAAATTGCAGTCGAAGGCTCGGGCCCTGTTGCGGCTCCCGGCGATTCGGTGATGTGCATGTATAAGGGAAGTTTTACAAATGGCGAAACATTCGAATCTTCGCGCGGACATGTCCTGAAACTTTCGGTTAAAGATTTGATACCGGGCTTGTCGCAGGCGCTTCAGATTCTGCCCGAAGGCACAAAGGCAAAGGTGTATATTCCTTGGCAGCTTGCGTACGGTGCTTCGGGTACCGAAGGAGTACCTCCATATTCGACACTTGTGTTCGATGTGGATATAAGAAAGGTGATAAGGAAGTAGGAGACTGTAAAGAACAGATTGTAAGAGTTTCGAAAAACATAACAACTATATTTGTGATTATATGAAAAACAATGTCGAATGCAAAGTTGATGCTTTGGACCTTAAAATATTGAGTATAATATCGAAGGATGCAAGAATACCATTCCGCAATGTGGCCGAGATGTGTGGTGTATCGCGTGCAGCGATACATTTGCGCGTGCAGCATCTTATAGATATGGGTATAATTTCCGGTTCGAGCTACGAGGTCGATTTCAAACGTCTTGGCTACAGAACATGTACATATATAGGCATACGTCTGGAGAAAGGCTCCATGTATAAGGAAACAGTGGAACATCTTCGCGAAATTCCCGAGGTTGTGGAGTGCTGCTACACCACCGGCCCCTATTCTATTTTGGTTAAGATGTATGCCCACGACAACGAGGAACTTATGCTGTTGCTCAACGGGAAGATACAGAATATTCCCGGTGTGGTTAGCACCGAGACTATGATTGTGCTCGATGGTGGTATAAAACGCAACCTGCCAATGTGATGATGGATGCCGAACGCTTCAACCTGCAAAGTGAGTATGACAGGTTGCATCGAAAATTTCCGATAGGCGGTCGCAGGCCTATAGTCGGTATTACTGCAAATTTTAACGAGGGGAACGCCTGCCTGGCCGAAGCTTATTATGCATCGGTTTTAGAGGCCGGGGGTGTTCCCTTGCTTATTCCCCCATATCCCTGTCGGGAAGCTCTACTCGAAACACTTAAGACTGTGGATGCTGTGCTGCTTTCGGGTGGTGCCGATATTGACCCGCGTTATATGGGCGAGAGCCCCGATTATTCGTTGCTGCATAATATCAACGAAAAACGCGACGAACAAGAGTTGATGCTCACCCTCCTTGCTGTGGATAGGGGATTGCCTATCCTTGGAATCTGTCGTGGCATACAGACGCTTGCCGCTGCTCTTGGTGGCAGTGTACACCAGGATATATACGCTGCACTTGGCGAAGGACTGTTGAATCACGACCAAAGCGAGGAACGTGGCGTGGCTACTCATTGGGTAAATATCGAGCGTGGCAGTCGTCTTGCCCGTATTATGGGCAATGACAGGCTGTTTGTCAATACCTTTCATCATCAGGCTGTAAGCCGTGTTCCGCAAGGCTTTGCAATCAGTGCTGTTGCTCCGGATGGCGTGATAGAGGCTATGGAGGCCATCGATGGCCGTTCAATCATCGGTGTGCAGTGGCACCCCGAAACATTCATCTTAAAAGACAATAATCGTTGCATGATGCCACTTTTCGAGTGGCTGGTAGGCGAGGCCGATCTGTATCGCCGGGCAAAGAAGGTTCATAGAGAAATTATATCTGTCGACTCACATTGCGATACACCCATGCTGTTTGACGTAGTAAAGGAGTTTGGCGAGCGCAGCAAGATTGCTCTTGTAGATTTACATAAGATGGACGAAGGATTCCTGGATGTTGCTACAATGGCAGCCTATCTGCCACAGGGCCCGCGCGACACCGCTTCGTTGCAAGCGGCAACAGAGAGGGCTGTGGAGTTGCTTAATGGTATCGACAGGCGTGTAGAAGCAAATTCGCAATATATGGCCGTATGCGACAATCCCCGGGATTTGTGGCCCTTGAAATGTGCGGGGAAGAGAATCATAATGAAAGGTATTGAGAACGGCTATGCTTTGGGCAATGATATTGCCAACGTTGAGCGTTTCCGCAAGATGGGTGTTGTGTACACAACTCTTTGCCATAATGGAGATAACGATGTGTGCGATTCGGCACGTGGCGCAGGCGAACATAACGGATTGAGCGATTTTGGTCGCAGGGTAGTGCTCGAGATGAACAGGGTTGGTATGATGGTGGATTTATCGCATGCGTCGGAAAAGAGCTTTTACGATGCCTTGGAGATAAGTCGGCAGCCTGTTGTATGCTCGCACTCCTCGTGCAAGGCTCTGTGTAACCATCCACGCAACCTTACCGATGAACAGTTGCGTGCCTTGGCTGCAAAGGGTGGTGTTGTGCAGGTTACAATGTACAAAGGTTTCTTGGTTGAAGAAGGGGAAGCGACAATTATCGATTTTATACGCCACCTTGAGCATGCTGTTTCGGTGGCCGGCATCGACCATGTGGGAATAGGTTCCGATTTTGACGGTGATGGTTGCGTAACCGGCTGTGCCGATGCTTCGCAACTGCGTAATATCACATGCGAGCTGTTGCGTCGCGGCTACAGTCCGAGCGATATTGAAAAGCTGTGGGGAGCAAATTGGTTACGTGTAATGACGCAGGTGCAGCGGTGCGGTAAAGATGAATCTTAAACTGCATCAGTCGGGGAAAAACAGGAAAATTTAAAAAACATTGAAAAAATCCTCAATATTTTTTGGTATTAAATAAAAAAGCTCTACCTTTGCAGACGCATACAGACAACGTCTGGGACGGGATGTAGCTCAGCCCGGTTAGAGTACACGTCTGGGGGGCGTGGTGTCGCTGGTTCGAATCCAGTCATCCCGACAGAGAAGAAAAGCATTGATAATCATAAGTTTAAAAGATTATCGATGCTTTTCTTTGTGTATACAGTTTACTAATCGAACAAAAAAATGTACATAGTGTAAAGAAAAATCTCTTGTAAATCTATGGTTTACAAGAGATTAACTTCGTACTCGAAGCGGGACTTGAACCCGCACGGCGTTTAAATGCCAAAGGATTTTAAGTCCTTCGTGTCTACCGATTCCACCATTCGAGCGACCTTAAAAGTTACCGCCGAAGCCGGAGTCCTACCATTGCAACAACGATAACAGGTGCAAAGGTAAGCAATAATTTGTTACTAACAAAATTGTTGCTGATAAAGTTATTGCAAAATATTATTACCCTCTCCTTATGTCTCAGTTATAATTATAATCTATGCTGCTTGGTGGGTACTTTGTGGCAGTAGGTATAGTCTCGCAAAAGAAGAGGCTGACTCTTAAGGT
The DNA here is from genome assembly GCA_017467885.1 of Bacteroidaceae bacterium. GTDB lineage: Bacteria > Bacteroidota > Bacteroidia > Bacteroidales > Bacteroidaceae > HGM04593. Next base: position 60,199 of record JAFUKC010000014.1, read on the forward strand.
ATTTTTAGCAGCCTCTTCTTAATTGAACGTGTATGGGGTGTTATTGCTCTTGTTTTTCAATTTCGTCTTCTATAAGATGTATCTTTTTGAGAATGACTTCGGCATCTCCTTTAAGTTTTTCCATCTTCTGACGCATTACATCGACAAGGCTTTCGCCCTTTTTGTTTGATGTGCTTAGGAAACCGAGGTTGTTTTCGTAAGTGGCAATCTCGTTCTTAAGCGATTCGTATTGACGTATAAGGCGTTCGCGTTCGCGAGTAAGGCTGTTGCCGCCTTTTGCAATGTTATTGCGGAAGTTGGCAAGCTTGCGCTCGTTTGCATTTACGTGCAGACGCTCGTAGATTGTGTTAATTGCTGCGCGGAACTCTTTATGTATTTTGTCTTTCTCTTTAAAAGGTACAAAGCCTACAGTGTTCCATTGTGCCGACAACTCGTTTATCTGTTTTATCTGCTCATCGCCATTGAGCGATTCGTCTATCGCTTTTATTTGCTCTATTATGGCACGTTTCAGCTTCAGGTTGTCGTGCTCGGCGTTTCGTTGCGACGATGTTGCTTTGTTGCGCTTTTCGAAAAATTCGTCGCATGCACTTACAAAGCGTTTCCACAATGCCTCGGAGTATTTTTGTGGGACGGCGCCAATCTCTTTCCACTCTTTTTGCATTTTTGTGAGTTTGTCGGCGGTGGCTTTCCAATCTTCGCTCTCTTTCAGTGCTTCGGCGGCCTCACACAAAAGACGCTTTCTCTCGAGGTTCTCTACTTGTTGCGACTTTATGCTTTTGAAAAATTCGCTTTTGTGTTTGAAGAATTCGTCGCATGCACCGCGGAAGCGTTCAAAAATCTTAAGGTTCATCTTCTGTGGTGCAAAGCCAATCTCTTTCCAACGTGCTTGCAGGGCAAGAATCTTTTCGGTTTCGTTGTTCCAGGCTTGGTACGTGGTGAGTGTGGCCGGGTCGATGGCTTCAATCTCTTCGCATATTGCTGTTTTCTGCTCTAAATTGATGCGCTCTTTCTCTTTCTTGTTCTCGAAATGTTCCTGGTGGCGGCGGTTGACAGTTGTTGATGCTGCCTTGAAACGGTTCCAGATTTCTTCGCGCAACTCGGGCGCAACGGGGCCGGCTTCGCGAAACTCGTTATGCAGTTGTTGCAATTGGCGGAATGCGTTTATTATATCTTCTTCGCCAGTCAAAGCTTCGGCTGCTTCGCACAAACGTGTCTTGATTTCGAGATTTTTCTTGAAGTCGTATTCGCGGAATTCGTTGTTCAGCTTAAGTACGTCGTAGAACTGCTCGACAAGTAGTTGATACTGTTTCCATGATGGTGTAACTTTGTCTTGTGGTATGTTCTTGATTTCACGCCAACGGTTCTGCAGTGTGCGGAATTCGTTTACTTCGGGAGTGCCTTGTTCGGCCTTGTCAACAAGTTCCTGCAACTCCTTCAGCAGTGCCATCTTTGTTTCGTAGTTGGCTTGCATCTCTTCTTCCTGTGCTTTCAGCCACGAACTGCGTTTCTCTTTTATCTGGTTCATTGCAGCCTTGAAAGATTCTTCCAGTTCATCGGGCGAGGGGATGAATAGGTTCTCTTCGCCGCCCGACGCAACAAATGCCTTGCGCTCTTCATCTATTTCGGCTGTGCGCAATTTGTAGAAATGCACTTTAAGGCTTTCTGCTTCGTTCTTGCAGTTGAGCACATCGTCGCCGGCGGCTATCTGTTGCAGGCGCTCGATTATCTCCTGACGTGTGTCCGGTTTTGTGCTTTCTGCTGATTCAACTTCGACAGGTTGCTCTGCGGCGTTGCTTTGTTCAGTCGATAACTCGGACGTAGCGGCATTTACAGCCTGTTCAGGGGTACTCACAATGTTCTGCTCTACGAGCTCTTCATTGGGTTTGTTCATTTCACTCATCTGCTTTTGTTTTAAAAGGTTAAACGTGCAAATATGGCGCATACGATAGCAGGCCTGCTTCGGGCCGGTTGCTCTGCGTGTGCAGCTTGTTTTTGCGGTCTTTAGAGTGCAAATATAAAAAACATTTTATAAGACAACAAATAATTTCTATTATTATGTATGTGCAACGGGCTTTACTTTCGCTAAAAGTAAAGCCCGTTGTCTGTGAGGAGTTTCTCAGTTATTCGATTTCTCTGCTGTTTTGTACTCTTCGCGCAGTTTGTTCATAAGTTCCCTAACGCTTAATATCTCTTTACATTGCCAAGCGTTGCTGCCACAGAAGGCGTAACCGTGTTCCATACGTCCCTTGTAGGCGTTGTAGAGTGCCAACATTATGCAGTAGGGGCTGTCGGTTACATTGCATGTTTTTATGCAATTGAACGGGCATTTCTTGGGTTTGCATAATCCTTGCGACACTTTATCGAGGAATGTCCCTGATATGGCACGTCCGGGCATGCCTACGGGGCTCTGTATAATACTTATGTCTTCTTTGCGGGCGTTTATGTAGCTTTGTTTGAACTCGTTCGATGCGTCACACTCTTCTGTAACCACAAATCGGGTTCCCATTTGTACTGCCGATGCGCCGGCTTTCATTATATTATATATGTCTTCGCCCGAGAATACTCCTCCACCCGCAATGACGGGAATCTCTCTGTTGTGCTCGGCTCCGAAGCGGTTTACTTCGGCTACGACTTGAGGAACAATTTTCTCGAGTGAATATTCCTCGTCGAATATCTGTTCGTGTTTGTAACCCAGGTGTCCGCCGGCCTTGGGGCCCTCGACAACCACTGCGTCGGGGATATATTTATATTGCTGGTACCATTTTGTACATATCAGTTTTACCGCACGTGCCGAGGATACAATGGGCACCAACTTTGTCTTGCTCCCTTCGGTCAGCAGCGAAGGAAGGCTAAGCGGAAGGCCTGCTCCGGCAAATATTATATCTATTCCCTCTTCTATTGCAACCTTGGCAAGTTCGCTGAAGTCGGTGAGGGCAACCATTATGTTTACACCGATAATTCCGCTTGTGGCTTTGCGTGCCTTCTGTATCTCGTATCGCAGGCCTGCAATGTTGGCATCTTGGGTGTTGTCGGCAAGGTCGTGGTGTATTACGCCAAGGCCTGCGGCCGATATTACTCCTATGCCTCCTTCCTCGGCAACTGCAGCGGCCAATCCCGACAGTGATATTCCAACTCCCATGCCTCCTTGAACGATAGGCGTGGTTGCAACCAGATTTCCAATTTTTAGCTCTTTCATGTGCATCTTTTTTTTATTCTGATGCAAACTTACGCATCTGTTTTTATCTGCCGAAAAACAAGTGGGCACCACAGATTTGCGGTGCCGAGCGCTGTAATAGTGGGTGAAATTTGCTATTCAGGGGTGAAATTATGCAAGTGTATCTGCACTTAATGGATAAATATGCTGCTCAACAGCATCGATATCAGCATATAGAATGTCATGCCGCTAAGGTCGTTTACAATTTGAATGAAGGGGCCTGTGGCTATTGCAGGGTTGATGTTCATTTTGTCGAGCACCAAAGGTATGAATGTGCCGAATGCCGATGCAAACATTATAACCACGAAAAGGCTTAACGGCACTGCCAAGGTTATTATATCGGCAAAGCCATAGATAAACATATTATAGGTGTAGACAAGTGCCGAGAGAATTGTTGCGTTTACCATTGCCACAGCCGACTCCTTCAATATATGGTGGAACATGCGGTTGGGGTTCAGCGAGTTGTTTGCAAGCCCTTGAACTGCTATTGCCGATGATTGTACTCCGACGTTTCCTCCCATACCGGCAAGCAACGGAATGAAAAGTGCCATCTCGGGATGGCTGCCGAGTGTTTCGGTGAAGCAGTTAAGAAGCATCGACGAGCCTATACCTCCAAAAAGGCCTATTAGTAGCCAAGGCAGGCGTGCGCGAGTCTGTTTAATGATGGTGTCGTCGCTTTCGATATCCTGTGTAAGACCGGCGGTAAGTTGTTGGTCGTGCTCGGTCTGTTCACGCACCTCGTCCATGATGTCGTCGACGGTGATTTGTCCCACAAGACGGTTAATCTTGTCTACAACGGGTATGGCAACAAGGTTGTATTTTTCGATAAGCAGTGTTACCTCGTCGATGGGTGTGTCTACATCTACACTCGCGACTTCGGTACTCATGACATGTTTCACTTTTGAAACAGATGGGCTTGTTACCATCTTCTTAAGTGGGAAGAGTCCGCGCAGGCGCTCGTCATCATCTACTACATATATATAATAAATGTCGTCGAGCTCTTCGGCTTGACGTCGCATCTCTTTAAGACACTCGGGCATACTCCAATTCTCGTTAACAACCACCATTTCGGTACTCATGAGTCCTCCGGCGGTGTCTTCGTCGTATTGAAGCAGGTCGACGATGTCACCGGCTTGTTCTATGTCTTTGATGTGTGAAAGGACCTCTTCCTGTTTCTCCTCGTCCATGTCACGAATAATCTCGACGGCGTCGTCGGTATCCATGTAGTTGACAAAGCGTTTGGCGATGGCTTCGGACGGTAGCTCCTCGAGCAATTCGTTACGCAGGTCTTCGTCCATCTCGGTGAGTGCGTCGGCAGCTCTTTCATTGTCGAGCTGTCTGTACAGGAAGCGTGCCTCCTCGATGTCGAGTTCACTGCAAATTTCGGCAATATCGGCCGGGTGCAGTTTGGATATGCTCTCTTGCAGCAGGACAGAATCTTTCTTTTCGATAAGATTCTTTATCAGTTCGATGTATTCTTTAGTCATGCGCCTCCTCCTTTCTTAATTCGTTTGCCACTTTTAGTGTCAATCCTATAAACTCTTCTATTGAAATCTGTTCGGGACGTCGGTCCATTATAGTGTCGTTTAACAATGACGATTCCTTCCCGACAATCTGTTGGATTGAGTTTCGCAATTTCTTTCTGCGTTGGTTGAATGTCCCTTTTACAATCTTCTTTAGAAGTGCTTCGTCGCATTCGAGAGATGTGCGGCTGTTGCGCTTCATTAGCACTACGGCACTTTTAACCTTTGGCGGTGGCGAGAATACGGTCTCGGGAACAGTGAAAAGGTATTCTACGTCGTACCATAATTGTATTAGTATACTTAAGATGCCATAGGCCTTGCTTCCGGGTTTGGCAGCGAGCCGTTCGCCCACCTCTTTCTGTATCATGCCGCTGCAGTAGGGGATAATCTCTTTGTTGTCGAGCATCTTGAAGAATATCTGGCTCGAAATGTTGTAGGGGTAATTCCCGATAAGCATGAAAGGAGCCCCCGAGAAGAGCTTGTCGAGATGCATCTTCAAGAAATCGTCGGGGATTATGTTCTCTTCTTGCAGTTGTGGCAGGTTTTTGCAGAGGTATGATACCGATTCTTCGTCGATTTCCACCACTTTCAGCAGCCTTTCCTTCTCCAGCAGAAACTGTGTGAGTACACCCATGCCCGGGCCAACCTCCAATATCGGCAGGCCGGGACAGGCGTCTACGGTGTCGGCAATGTTCCGTGCCACTGTGAGGTCTGTAAGGAAGTGTTGGCCAAGCCTTTTCTTTGCTGTTACGGCTTTCATGGAGATTGTTGTTTAAAATTTAAAATTAATATTTGTCAAAAAAGTTAAGTTTTCTAACAATATATTCTTATCTTCGCAAAGGTAATCGAAATATGTCGAATTATTTTCGAAACTTGTGAAAAAGATTATAAATATAGCCTTAAAAAGTGCTGTTCCTTTGCTTTTAGGGGTGGTTATACTGTTCTACATATACCGAAACTTCGATTTTGCGCAGGTTTCGGGGGCTGTCGGTGGCATGAATATGTGGTGGTTTACGCTTTCGTGCATATTCGGGGTGTTGAGCCACATGATAAGAGGTTGGCGATGGCGTCTGCCACTGTCGCCTTTGGGTTATTCTCCTCGCAGTTCCACCTGTATATATTCTATATTTATAGCTTATGCGGCCAATCTTGTGGTGCCACGTATAGGCGAGGTGTCGCGCTGTGTTGTGCTCGACCGGTGCGAAAGTGTCCCGTTTGTACAGTCGTTGGGGACGCTTGTTTCTGAAAGGCTTGTCGATACATTGATGGTGCTGCTTATTATGTTGGTTGCAATAACTTCGCAATGGCAGGTGTTTTACAGCTTTCTCATAGAGTCGGGGGTGAATGCATCTGGTAACGGGCTGTTCTCTTCAATGGGGCGCTTGGTTGTTCTGGCTCTTTCGATGATTGCCATTGTGTTGGTGCTGTATATAATAATAAGGAAGATGTCAATCTGGGCCAAATTGAGAACATTTATATCTCGTTTCATGGATGGAATGTCTTCGTTGGCAAAGATGAAGAATTTTTCGCTTTTTGCATGGGAGACGGTTGGTATTTGGTTCTGCTATTTTATGCAGTTCTACCTCTGTTTCTTCTGCTTCTCTTTCAGCAGCACCTTGTCGGTATGGGCGGCTCTGTTGCTTTTTGTGGCCGGCAGTATTGCTGTGGTGGTGCCTACACCCAACGGCGCCGGTCCTTGGCATTTTGCGGTTATCAGTATTATGGTGTTGTATGGTGTTTCGGCAAGTGATGCGGCTATGTTTGCACTTATTGTGCATACATCGCAAACGTTGCTTGTGGCTCTGCTGGGTATTTTAGGCCTGATTATGTTACAAATAAGAAGATAATGTTTAATTAAATAATAATTATTTATGGCAGTTACTATAAAAGATTTATCGCCACGTGCGGTTTGGAAACACTTCGAGGCTTTGACACAGGTTCCCCGCCCGTCGGGTTTTTTGGCTCCTGTTCAGAAGTTCTTGCTTGATTTTGGAAAGAGTATCAATGTTGAAACATGGCAGGACGAGGCCGGTAACATTATAATGCGTAAACCGGCTACTCCCGGCTTGGAGGGCCGCAAAGGTATAATTTTGCAGGCACACATGGATATGGTGCCGCAGAAGACACCCGATAGCAAACATAATTTCGAGACCGACCCTATTTCAACTGTTGTAAAGGGTGATTGGCTTTATGCCGATAATACAACACTTGGGGCCGATAATGGCTTGGGAGTAGCAGCCATTATGGCAATTATGGAGGATGATACATTGCAGCATGGTCCGTTGGAGGCTCTTATTACAGCCGATGAAGAGACCGGCATGTATGGTGCTTTCGGTCTTAAGGGTGGTGAGTTGCAAGGCAATATATTGCTGAATCTTGATAGTGAAGAGGAGGGCGTGCTGTATATCGGTTGCGCAGGTGGCCTTGATATATCGGCGTCGATGGAGTTTATGGAGGTTGAGGCTATGGACGACGAGGTTGCTGTTGCAGTTCAGCTTAAAGGATTGCGTGGCGGTCACTCGGGTCTTGAGATAAATGCCGGGCGTGGAAATGCCAATAAGCTTATGGCACGTTTTGTCCGCGAAGCCATGGAGGAGTGTGGTGTGGCTCTTGCTGCATGGAAGGGTGGTAACATGCGTAATGCAATACCTGCAAGCTGTCGTGTGGTGCTTACTTTGCCGGCCGAGGGCGTAGATGAACTGAAGGCTATAGCTGCTAAATACGAGGCTCTTTACAACAGCGAGTATGCAACAATAGAAGAGGGTGTTACAATTACAGTCGAGGAGTGTGAGTTGCCCGAAACTGTCGTTCCCGAGGAGATTCAAGAGAATCTTGTGGATGCAATTCTTGCTTGTCACGACGGTGTTCTGCGCTTTATCCCTACAATCCCCGATACAGTAGAGACATCGAGCAACCTGTCGATTGTGACAATTGAAGATGGCAAGGCCGAGATTAATATTCTGGCACGCAGTTCGTGCGATACAATGAAAGAGTTTCTCGCTCTGCAGCTTACAAGCTGTTTTGCAATGGCCGGGATGAAGGTGGAGTTGAGCGGTGGCTATAGTGGTTGGCAACCGAATGTAAACTCTCCGTTGCTTGCCGCTCTTAAGAAAGCCTACAACAATATGTTTGGCAAAGAACCCGATGTTCGCGTGATTCATGCAGGCTTGGAGTGCGGTATAATATCTACCAACTATCCCGATATGGATATGGTTTCATTCGGTCCCACTCTTATGTCGCCTCACTCGCCAACCGAACGAGTTGAGATACCTACTGTCGAGAAGTTCTTTGCATTGGTGAAGGCGTTGGTTGTCGACGGTGTACTGTAATATGATTGTATAAAGTTTGTTACATATTTGTTTAACTAAAAATCTAAGATTATGAAAAAGAGTTTTAAATTTGCTGCGTTTATCATGTCAGCTTGTATTCTGATGAGTTCTTGTATCGGTTCTTTCAGTGCTACAAACAAACTTAAGGATTGGAACGATGGTATTGGTGATAAGTTCGTTAATGAATTGGTATTTATAGGTTTGCATATAATTCCGGTTTATGAGTTGTTTATCTTTGCCGATATTCTTGTTTTGAACTCTATTGAGTTCTGGACAGGTGACAACCTTGTTTCGAATCCCGGAGAAACAAAGATTGTGAAGAATGCAAATGGTGAGAATGTTACCATAACATCTACCGATAATGGTTACAATCTCTCAAATGGTGAGACAGCAATGAATCTTATATTCGATGAGGCTGAAAATACTTGGAGCGTAGAGTATAACAATCAGGTAAATAAGCTGATGAAGATTACAGGTGAGAACAGTGCCGAACTTTTCCTTGTAAACGGTGAGACAATGAATGTTACCGGTGATAACATGGATGCGGTTCGTCAGATGATTATCGGCAACTATGCAATGAAATAAATTATATTTCCGATAAAAAGAATAAAGCCTCCTTTCGGGGGCTTTATTCTTTTTATTTGCTACTTTTGCCTTGCGGCAGATAAACTCGGCATTCGCTGTGAAAAATATCCAAGCAGGCTTGATATTCCTCGCTCGCTTCTCCGTTTATTTGAGCTAAAGCTCGAATATAGGATGCGACTCGGGATAAAAAATAAGTAAACTTATTTTATTCTCCACTCGCCTTTCGCTATATTTGCATCATATAATATAATACGTGTATGGAACATCCCGAAAATGACAAGGCGTATAAAGGTCTTAAGGTTAACGATGGTGTAGAGCAACCCGACATAATAAACCCATATTTGGCGGGGAAAAGACGTAAACGTGCCATACAGTTGTCGGTAGACGATTATGTCGATGGCATATTGCGTGGCGATGTTACGATATTGTCGCGGGCGGTTACGCTGGTCGAGAGTCTGTTGCCCGAACATCAGGCAGTGGCACAACAGGTTGTGGAGCGCTGTCTTCCTTATTCGGGAAAGTCGGTGCGTGTGGGTATAACGGGTGTGCCCGGTGCCGGAAAAAGTACCTCTATTGATGCATTCGGGATGCATGTGTTGCAGCAGAAAGGTGGGAAATTGGCTGTGTTGGCTGTCGACCCAAGCAGTGAACGAAGCAAAGGCAGTATATTAGGTGATAAAACAAGAATGGAGCGGTTGTCGCAGCATCCCCGGGCTTTTATTCGTCCGAGTGCATCGGCCGGTTCGTTGGGGGGCGTTGCCCGTAAGACACGAGAAACTATTGTACTGTGCGAGGCTGCCGGATATGATACCGTGTTTGTGGAAACTGTTGGTGTGGGGCAGAGCGAGACTGCGGTATATTCCATGGTCGACTTCTTTTTGCTCATTCAGATAGCCGGTGCAGGTGATGAATTGCAGGGTATAAAACGTGGTATAATGGAGATGGCCGACGGCATTGTAATAAACAAGGCTGATGGAAACAATGTGGATGAAGCGTCACGTGCGGCTGCGCATTATCGCAATGCTTTACAATTGTTCCCTATGCCCGACAGTGGTATACGTCCGAAGGTTCTTACCTATTCGGGTTTTTACGATATTGGAATAGACGAGGTGTGGAATATGATTTTTTCATATATCGATGATGTTAAAATCTCAGGTTTCTTCGACGAACGACGTCACCGTCAGGCAAAATATTGGATGTACGAAAGTATTAACGAGCAGCTGCATTCGCGTTTCTATAATGCTCCGAATATGCAACGGTTGCTTGCCGAGTATGAACAGTGCGTGCAAGATGGTAAACTAACCTCATTTGCGGCAGCAAGCAGGTTGTTGCAACTGTTTGATGAAGACTATGTCCGATAAAAGAAAGATACGTTCGTTGGTGCGGGAGCGTTTGCTGTCGCTCCCGGCGTGTGAGCGCGACGCGAGGTCGATGCTTCTGCCCGGGAAGATTGATAAATATGTTGCCGATGCCAATCTGCGTGTTATTGCACTTTATGCTTCTTTGCCCGACGAACCGCGTACTCAACAACTGATAGAGCTGTTGGCAGGGAGGTTTACCATTGTTTTGCCGCGTGTGTGTGGCGATGTTATGGATTTTTATCCATACGTAAATGGGGCCTTGCAATGCGGTGCCTTCGGTATTGATGAACCTTTGGGTGAAGAGCCTGTATCCCCCGATATTATCGATGTTGCAATTATCCCCGGTGTAGCCTTTTCTGTTGCAGGCTGTCGTTTGGGGCGTGGAAAGGGATATTACGACAGATATATGTCGCGTGAGGGTTTCAGAGCTTTCAAAATCGGGGTGTGTTTTGCCGAACAACTGCTGGATGAACTGCCATGCGAATCACATGATATAATGATGGATACTGTGATATATGTATAAGAGGCAGCTCTTAAAGGTGTATACAGATTAAACTCAAAAGGGTTGTCCGGTAATGAACAACCCTTTTGAGTTTGCTTATGATGCAAGTATCTCTTGTGCTCTTACCGAATCCTTGTCGAGTGGTTTGTCGTCTTTTATTGCTTTTGTGAATGGTATGTAGACAATCTCGTTGTTTCTGCTGCCAATCATTACATTGCGTTGTCCTTCGAGCAGGGCATCTATCGCCGACACTCCTAAACGGCTGGCCAAAATACGGTCGTTGGCTGTAGGGCTGCCACCGCGTTGCAAATAACCCAGAATTGATACTCTGACATCCAATTCGGGGAAGCGCTGGCGCATTCCTTCGGCAACCTCCATAATATTGTAGTCCTTTTCACGTCCTTCGGCAAACAGTACGATACTGCTGCTCTTGGTGCGACGTAGGCCGTTGGCAATAAATTTGTTTATTGTTTCAAATTCGGGGTCTATTTCGGGTAGAACACATGCTTCGGCACCGGTAGCGATAGTTCCGTTAAGTGCAAGAAAACCGGCATCACGTCCCATTACTTCTACTATGAACAGGCGTTCGTGCGAAGATGCTGTGTCGCGAATCTTGTCGACACACTCCATAATGGTGTTGAGCGCGGTGTCGTAGCCAATGGTGGTGTCTGTTCCGTACAGGTCGTTGTCGATTGTGCCAGGCAGTGCAATGCAAGGAATGTCAAACTCTTTTGCAAGGTTGTATGCTCCGGTTATAGTACCGTCACCGCCAATAACCACAAGAGCGTCGATGCCCTCTTTCTGCAATGTTTCGTATGCCTTGGCACGCCCTTCGGGTGTTTTGAATTCATCGCAACGGCTTGTTTTCAGTATTGTGCCACCGCGTTGTATTATATTGCTGACATCCTCAGTCTTGAACTCTTTTATCTCTCCGGTTATAAGGCCTTTGTAGCCACGATAAATGGCTTTTACCTTTATGCCGTGGTATATACCGGCGCGTGTGACGGCGCGAATAGCTGCGTTCATGCCGGGAGCATCGCCTCCGGATGTCAGTATGCCTACACAATTGATTTTTCTCATGGTTATATGTTTTTATAATTCAGTATCTCTTGTTTGCAATTTTCCATCAGCCACTTTGGTGTGGATGTGGCTCCGCATATTCCTATCGATTCAACATTGTCGGTAAGCGATAAATCAATCTCCTGCGGTCCTTCTATCAGATGGCTGTTGGGATTTACACGCTTACATTCGTTGTAAAGAATTTTTCCGTTCGAACTCTTTTTGCCGCATACGAAAAATATCAGTTGGTGAGCCTTTGCAAATTCGCTTATACCGTTCATGCGGTTTGCAACCTGCCGGCAGACGGTGTCGAACGATTCTGTTTTGCAATCGGGTGAAATATGCTGTTGTATGGCTTCGGCTATCTGTTTGTAACCCTCGAGTGATTTTGTTGTCTGCGAGTAGATATATGTGTTTTTGTTGCGGGCTATGTTGTCAAGTTGTCGGGTGTTCTCTATTACTATCGCTTCGCCACGCGTCTGTCCCACCAAACCGAGCACCTCGGCATGTCCGGCCTGTCCATGAATGACGATCTGTCGTTTCTCTTCTGCTGTCTGCTCCCACTTCTTCTTTATGCGTTGCTGCAATTTAAGTACAACAGGGCATGTGGCATCGATAAGGTGCAGGTTGTTCTTTTTGGCTGTTTCGTATGTTTCGGGCGGCTCACCATGGGCACGCAACAGCACTTTTGCATCGTGTAGGTTGCGGAATGTCTCGTGGTCGATTGTTATCAGGCCAAGTCGTTTAAGCCGTTCACATTCTTTGCTGTTGTGCACAATGTCGCCAAGGCAATATAGGGCTTCGCCTTTACGAAGCTCCTCCTCGGCCTTTTGTATTGCGGTGGTTACGCCGAAACAGAATCCCGAATGCTCGTCTATTTCTATCTTTATCATTCTTTTGTGAGTTCTGAAAATTTCTTGTACAGCCAATCTTGTTGTTCGTCGAGTGTCATGTGGCTGTTGTCGAGCAGTATTGCGTCGTCGGCTTTGCGAAGCGGACTTATCTCACGTGTCTGGTCGAGGTGGTCGCGTTGCAAAACATTTTCCAGAATTTCGTTATAGTCGGGGTTGTCTCCGCGGTTTTTCAGTTCATCGAATCTGCGTTGTGCACGCACCTCGGCCGAGGCTGTTACAAATATCTTCATCTCGGCATCGGGGAATACGGTTGTACCAATGTCACGTCCATCCATTACAAACCCTTTCTGTTTGCCCATCTCGCGTTGTTGGGCAATCATCTCGCTGCGAACAAAATCGAGTGCGGCAACTTTGCTCACAATGCGTGATACACGTAGCGAACGTATCTCGGTCTCAACATTCTCTCCGTTGAGGAATGTTATTGAATTTTTTGTTTCGGTGTCGCATTCGAATGTTATGCGTATCTTATGCATGCTTGCCTTAAGTTTTTCCACATCGATGTTGTCACCATCGGAGATGCCTTGCTCGAGGCAGTAAAGCGAAACGGCACGATACATCGCTCCGCTGTCAAAATAGAGATATCCGATGCTTCGTGCCAGAGATTTTGCCATAGTGCTTTTTCCGCACGACGAGAAGCCGTCGATGGCAATGGTTATTTTTCTCATATATTATAATGTGTATGATGCGTTAAACAATAAAGATGAAGATGAAATATGTAGTTTACTGTATGATACTCCTAATTTTATCCGTTTCAATGTAACTCCTGCACCGGCTGTCAACCCGTCCCATTTTGTTCCTGATGCCGATAATTCTTTTGTCATGCGGTAGTTGTATCCAAGCGAAACGTGAAAATTGCTACCCAGCAGAAGGTCGGCTCCGAATGTGGCGTGTTTGAACAATAAATCGGTGAAACTGTCTTTCGAACCATCGGCATTGTAGAAATAGTCTTCTTTCCAATGTTGCAGGTTATTTAGAGTGACCGATAAACGTATGGGTGCATGCGCCAAACGCTTGGTGATGCCAAGTTGAATATCGAAAGGCATCCTCTCGTGTTTCTCTTCAAATGAGGAGAGTTGTCCGCCGAGATTGCGTAGTACAAGTGATGCCGAAAAATCATTGTCGCTGTCGTAATAATTTATTCCAAGGTCTACTCCCAAAGCTGTGGAATTGTAGCTTTCATATTTGGAATATATGAATTTGGCTGTGACACCGCCGCTCCACCGTTCGCCAAACAGATAGCTGTAGAGAAGCGACATTTCAATATCTTTTGCTCCGAACGAGCCTGTCGAAATATTGTCTTCGGTATATCCTTCGAAAGTGCCGTAGTCGACATACCTTGCGGCGATGGCTGCGGCCGAACGTTCGCCAATTACTTTGTTGAATGCCACACCTGCAACTTTGCTGTCGCTCATGTAGGTCATATAGTTAAGGTTCAGCGTCTTGTCCGAGATGTTTGCAAGCAGTGCAGGGTTGTGTGCTGCCAATGTGATATCATCGTCGGGCAGCGAAATGTTGGTGCCTCCCAATGCCGCTGCATGCGACGAGTAAGGAAGACGCAGGAAGCCGAATGCTGTGCTACCGTCCTGTGCCGCCACTGTTACGGGTATCAGCAGCAGAATAAATAGAATATATTTTTTTAGTTTCAACACTTTTTTCAATCGTTTTACAGGTTGCCTATTTTCGGTTCCAAATTTATGGCGAAGATACACCAATTTTTTTTATTATTTCGTCATTGCCGATAAAAAGAATACAAATGCAATACTTGTTGTTAAGAAACTGTTTTAATTTCTTTCGAAAAAGTTTATTACATTATCCGCGAGTTGTGCTTGCCTTTTTATGTTCTTTTTTGCCTGTTTTTCCCTTTTTTGCGGTTACATAGCCCGCTATGCGCCCTTAAAACATGAAAAAACATTCTAAAAAAGACCTATAAAAATATCAAGGACATAAATTCAAACAACTTCTGATAATATAACGGGCAATGATGCGTTTTATCGTGTAATTTGAAGAATATTATTTATAAAATAAAAAAAAAGATGTATTTGAGGATGTATATTGAAAAATATTGTTTATTTTTGCCCCAATGGAAGAAAATTAAAACAAAAATATATGAGTAGCGTAAACAATCAACAGAAGAACGAGCTCCTTGAGGTTAAAAAGACAAAAGAGGCAGATCTCGAATCGAAGAAGAGCACATGGTTCCTTATAGGTTATGTGTTGGTACTTGCAGTTCTGTTCGTGGCTTTCGAATGGACTACAAAAGACAAAAAGCAAGAGACCGGTGATGTCATCGACATTGCTATTTCATTGGAAGAAGAGATTATGATTCCTATCACACTTCCCGAGAAGAAGGTGGTACCTCCTCCTCCCCAGGCAAAACAGATTACCGATATTATTAAGATTGTCGAAGAAGAGAATGAGGTTGTAGAGGATGAACTTGCTTCTGTTGAAGATCAGGGCGAGGTGATAGAGATTACCGAAAATACCAATATCGTTGTCGAGGATTTGCCCGACGAGGATACAATCCATGATTTCGTTGAGGTAAAACCCGAGTTCCCCGGTGGTATGCAGGCTTTGATGAAGTATTTGTCGGAAAATATAAAGTATCCCCGTATAAGTCGCGAGAACAACTCGCAGGGTAGTGTGCTTGTACAGTTCGTTGTAAATACCGATGGTTCTATTCAGGACGTAAACGCTGTAAAGAGTTCGAGCGACGTATATCTCGACAAGGAGGCTATACGTGTGGTAGAGAGTATGCCTAATTGGACTCCGGGTCAGCAGGCTGGTAGAGCAGTGCGTGTACGATTTACATTGCCGGTTAGATTCCGTCTGCGTTAAGAGATTGAAATACAAGAAAGAGGCTGCTTCGTGCGGAGCAGCCTCTTTTTTTTTAGAATTCATAAATCCATAAATATCGAAATAATGTATAATTGGGAACAGATACGTGAAAAAATAAATTCCTTTATAGCCGGGTTGCCTATTGAGCGCGAGCCGCAGGAGTTGTACAGGCCGATAAGATATACATTGGCACAGAGCGGGAAACGTGTACGTCCGGTATTATTCCTTATGGCATATAACTTATATAAGGACAACGTGGAGGCTGCCTTATATCCGGCTGTGGCAATGGAGACATACCACAATCACACACTTATTCACGATGATGTTATGGATTGTGCCGACATACGTCGTGGTGAGCCTACTGTTTGTGCAAAATGGGGTGATAATATGGCTATTCTCTCGGGTGATACAATGTTGCTTACCGCTTGCGAATTTATGTCACATGTTCCCGATGATAAGTTCCGCAGTATGATGGAACTATTTACAAAAACAGCCAAGGAGGTGTGTGACGGTCAGCAATACGATATTGAATTTGAAACACGTGATTCGGTCGGTGAGAAAGAGTATATTGAGATGATACGTCTTAAGACGTCGGTACTTATTGCTGCATGCCTCAAGATGGGCGGTTTGCTTGCCGGTGCTTCTGTCGAAGATATTGATAATCTGTATGCTTATGGCGAATCGTTCGGTCTTGCATTTCAGTTGCAGGACGACCTGTTGGATGTATATGGCGATAGTGCTGTGTTCGGGAAAAAAATAGGTGGCGATATATGTTGTAACAAAAAGACATATCTGCTTGTAAAAGCAATGGAACTTGCCTCGCCTGCACAGCTTGCCGAGATTAAATCGTGGCTTGCAAAAGAGAACTTTGACGAAAAGGAGAAGGTTACATTCTTTACCAATATGTATAACACCTTGGGTGTTAAGAGGGTGTGCGAGGAACGTATCATTCAGCTTTTTGCTCTTGGTGATGAATATATAAATAAGGTATCGGTAGCCGAGGAGAAGAAACTGGAATTGAAAAATTTTGTAAACTCACTTCTTAAACGTAACTTATAATTCCACGACAGTGCCCTACCGTAGATTACCTAAAACCGATCAGGCGCGTTTGCGTGCTTTGCGCAAGGCTGTGGACAGCAGCATTGATAACGGCATATTTACCAATGTGCTGTCGCACAACACCTATTATCGTGCAAAAACCTTTCTCGAACGGTTTACACGCGAGGTGGCAATGTATAAAAAATGCGTTGTCGAGCAATCTGCAAAGCGCGGTAATGAAAAATACGAAGCAGCATTGAAACGTGCACGTATGTATGTGTCGCACTTCATACAGGTGTTGAGTATGTCTATTATGCGCGGTGAGATAGCTCGCAATAAACGTTCTTATTATGGTCTGCCCGAGGACGAGGATACGGTTCCGAACCTTTTTTCGGAAAGTGCGGTTCTGGAGTGGGGCGTAAAAATAATGGAAGGAGAGAAACGTCGTCAGAAAGAGGGTGGTGTTCCCATATATAACCCAACGATGGGGCGCGTGTCGGTTGTGTTCGACCTGTTCAAAGAGATGTACGACAGGCAGGCACAATTACAGCAACGTACAAACGAGGCTCTTAAGAATATTTCTGATATGCGCTTCGAAGGCGATGAGATAATTCTTGAAGCATGGAGCGAGATAGAGAAGGCTTTTGCCTCTTTCCCGGCCGATATAAGGCTTAAGAAATGTGCCGAATATGGCATTATATACTATACCCGGGTCGACCGTAAAAAACGTGACTGATGAGTGGCATAATAGATACGCATACACATATATTTCTAAACGAGTTTGATGCCGACAGGGTAGCAACGCTCGAGCGTGCCATTGATGCCGGTGTGGCATCGCTCTGTCTGCCATGCATCGAAACGAAGAGCATAGAGCCTATAATGGCTATGTGCAGCAGTTATCCGGGTATCTGTTATCCAATGATAGGACTGCATCCTACAGAAGTGGATGCCGATTACCGTTTGCAGTTGGAACAGATGTATAAATTGTTAAAAGAGGATGAGCGTATTATAGCTGTTGGTGAAGTGGGGCTTGATTTTTATTGGGATGATACATTCAAAAAACAACAGCTTGATGCATTCGAGGAGCAAATAGGTTGGGCTTGCGATTTAAAATTGCCATTGGCTATACACTCCCGCAATGCATTCGAGGAGTTGTATTCTACAATGAAGGGTTTTCGCAGCAATGCACCTACCGGTGTTTTTCATTGTTTCTCGGGTAGTTGCGACGAAGCACGAAAGTTGCTTTCGTTCGATGGCTTCATGCTTGGAATAGGTGGTGCTGTGACATATAAAAAATCGACTTTGCCGCAGGTGTTGAAGGAGGTTGTGCCTTTGGAACGGATTGTACTCGAGACCGATTCTCCATATTTGGCTCCTGTTCCCTATCGCGGTAAACGCAACGAGAGTGCATATATAGTTGAGGTTGTAAAATTCCTCTCGAATCTGTATGGTTGCAGCTCCGAGCATGTGAAAGAAGTAACTACGGCAAATGCCCGATATATATTTAAAAAGATAAAATAACTATGAACAACGACATTATTGAAATATTTGAAAAAAGCGGTCGCCCTATAGTGGGTGCCGGCCCTTGCAGTGCCGAGAGTGAAGAGCAGGTGATGGAGGTTGCACGCGAACTTGCTGCGCAGGGTGTAACATTTTTTCGTGCCGGAATTTGGAAACCTCGTACCAAACCCGGTTGTTTCGAGGGTATCGGACGTGTAGGATTGCAATGGTTGCGTCGTGTACGTGAAGAATTTGCATTGCCGGTGGCAACAGAAGTGGCTACACCCGAACATGTGGAGCAGGCTCTTGCTGCAGATATAGATATCCTGTGGATAGGCGCTCGTACAACCACAAACCCTTTTGCTGTGCAGGAGATTGCCGATGCATTGCGCGGCGTGGATATTCCTGTTTTGGTAAAGAACCCCGTAAACCCCGATTTAGAGTTGTGGATAGGTGCTCTTGAGCGCCTTAATAATGCCGGTGTAACACGTCTTGGTACAATACATCGTGGTTTCTCTTCGTATGGCGAAAAAATTTTCCGTAACTCTCCGCAGTGGCAGATTCCATTGGAACTTAAAAGACGTCTGCCCCAATTGCCGATGCTTTGCGACCCGAGTCATATAGCAGGTAAGCGCGAACTTATATCTATTCTATGCCAAGAGGCTCTTGATTTGAATTTTGATGGTGTTATGGTTGAGTCGCATTGTCATCCCGAGTGTGCTTTAAGCGATGCACGCCAGCAGGTTACCCCAAAACAGCTGACAGAGATTCTCGAAAAATTGGTGCACCGCTCTTCGCAGACAGATGCCGATGATATTGCCCGTTTCCGTACGCAGCTTGATAGAATAGACGGCGAGTTGATGCGTCTTATTGCCGAGCGCATGGAGGTTTCACGAGAAATTGGCGAGTTGAAAAAAGAGAAAGGGCTTACCGTTTTTCAGCCTTACAGATACAAAGAGACAGTGGAACGTCTGGCCGAGCACAGTGCATTGCATTGCCTCGACAACGACGCTGTAAAGGAGATATTTGAAGTTATTCATTCCGAAAGTATAAGACAGCAACTTCGTATCGTGAATAATCTCGATTGAATAATTCAAACAACCTCTAAAAAATATATGCAAAATCATTCGAATGATTTTGCATATATTTTTTACTTGTATTATCTTTGTTTCGTCTTGTTCCGCCAAAGTCTCTTTTCAAGAGGCGCGGATTAAAAGGGAAACAGGTGTAAATCCTGTGCTGTCCCGCAGCTGTAAGCTCTTTTAAATGTTTCGTGAATCAAAAATGCCACTGCTCCTATAGGGTGGGAAGGCTAACGAAACAGAGTCAGCCAGAAGACCTGCAAGACAGAGTCAACGACCCATTGTGCTTTCGAGGAAGAGCGAGGGAATGTTTTGTTATTCAAACTTTATAGGTATGCGAACGTTTCGCATCTTTAAGTCCTGTTTTGCAGGGTGTGTCATATTCATCTTGTCTCTGTGTGATGTTTTTGCACAGAATGACGATGCACATATTCTCGATTCGTTGGTTGTTACCAATGAACGTAATTCTGTGAAACTAAATGCATCACCTTTGCAATATCTTTCATCGGCCGATCTTGAAAGAATTGGTGCTACCGATGCAGGCGATGCACTTAAACACTTAAGTGGTGTGACAGTGAAAGACTATGGTGGCGTGGGTGGCATGAAAACCGTAGCAGTGCGAGGGCTTGGAGCGCAGCATACAGCTGTAATATACGATGGTGTTGCTGTGGGGGATTGTCAAAGCGGACAGGTTGATTTAGGGCGTTTCTCTGTCGATAACCTCGATGGCTTGCAACTTACGATAGGGCAAAGTGATGATATTTACACTTCGGCACGTGCATTGGCTTCGGCAGGTGTGGTTTCATTGCAGACGCGTACTGCCGCCGATAGGTCTTTTAGAGCTATCGCCCGTGTTGCTTCATACGATTATTATAATGTGAATATGTTGCTTGCACAGCCTATAGGAAGAAATTGCCGTTTTTCTCTCTTTACCGATTATATGAATGCCGGTGGCAGGTATGGTTTCAAGTTGAAACATGTGTCGGGCAAACGCAATAATTCCGATGTAGAGAGTGTGCGTGGTGAGGCCGATTTTACATGGACACCTTCGGGGCGTCATACATTGAGGGCAAAGGTCTACGGTTATTCGTCGTCGCGTGGTGTACCGGGTGCTGTAATTGTGGATAATCCGCTCAGTAGCGAACGGCTTGTTTCACGTAATCTATTCGGGCAACTCTTTTACGAGTATGTTCCCTTGGCAACATTTAAGATGAAAGCAGCGTTGAAGCATAATTTCTCCTACGACAAGAGTTCTCAACCTCGTGCAGCCGGCAGTGTGGTGCATTACAGATACAGGCAGCACGAAACAGATTTTTCTTATACGGTGAAATACTCTCCTGCTTTCATTCGAGGTTTATCTTTTGCGTTCAGCGAGGAGATGTTTCACAATCGTCTTTCCACCGACAACAATCACGTTACGATGCCTTCTCGGCCCGAACGTCTTACGTCGCTATCGGCTGTAAGTTCCCGATACGTTTCGGAGTATATCTCCTTCACTGCTTCGTTGCTTTATACCTATGCTGCCGAGTGGGCACCAAAGGGGAGTGCGGCTCCCGATCGTTCGCGTTTTTCTCCTTCATTCTCATTCTCGGTAAGCCCGTTTGGCAATGCTCTCCTGCTGCGTATGTCGTATAAGGATATATTCCGTATGCCTACATTCAACGACCTATACTATCGTGAAATCGGGAATTACACATTGCGCCCGGAAAAGAGCCGTATGTTCAATGTCGGTGTCGTAGGGGATATTGCATCTGTAGGTTGTTTGAAAAGGCTCTCTGTTTCGGCCGATGCCTATTGGGGGCGGGTTACAGATAAGATTGTGGCTGTTCCCGGTGTTTTTATTTGGAAGATGAGCAATGTGGACAGGGTTGCTCTCTCGGGTGTGGATATGAGTGTTTCGGCCGATGTACAACCTCTTCCTTTTGCTCAGATGCGGATAGATGCCACATATAATTATATGCGTGCCGTAAACGACAAGGATGGTTCAACTCTTAAAGGCGACCAGATAATCTATACTCCACGTCACTCGGGCTCGTTCTCTGTTGTGTTTTATACAAAGCCGGTAGATTGCGGATATTCTCTTGTCTGGAGCGGGAAACGCTATCGTATGGCACAAAATATCCCGTCGAACGAGGTTGACGGATATATGGATCATTCAATATGGTTGTCGCGTTCGTGGAATGTTTGGGGTGTTTCGTTTACGGGGAAATTCGAGGCGGTCAACATTGCAGATGACAATTACGAGATAATAAGTTATTACCCCATGCAAGGGCGCAGTTTCCGCCTGTCGTTGAAAATGAATATTTAAACAACTTCTTAATGTTAATCTTTAAACTATTTTTTATGAAAAAGTCATTTTACTTTGCAATGTTAACTTTTGCTGCACTTTTCTCTTTCTCCTCGTGTAGTGACGATGATAACAACGGTGGTGGCGACGATGTCACCGATCCCGGTTGTTATATTATAAACAACGGTAATTGGAACGGAAATGATGCCAGCCTGCAGTATTATAATCTTACCACCGGCATGGCAAGTTCGCCACTTTGCAATGAGGATATATTTGTACAACAGAATGGTCAGATATTGGGTGATACCGGTCAGGATTTGTTGTGGATAGACGGCAAACTGTTTGTTTCGGTGAGTGTGTCGCAAAAGCTCGAGGTATTGGATGAAAGTGGCAAGCGTGTAAGGCCTTTCTATAGTTTCCTTACAAATATGGCCTACCCGCGTATGATGGCTACGGATGGCGATAAAGTATATCTTACCAATTACGACGGGCATGTGTATGTATATGATGTGGCAACAGCCGATTCTGTTACCACATATTCGGTTGGCAGTTACCCCGAAGGTGTCAGTTATTGCGATGGCTATTTGGTTGTTAATAATTCCGACTATGGTGCATGCGACGGCGATGCTTCGATATCTATCATCAATCTTGCCGATGGAACAGTACGTGAAGTAAAGGATAATGTATATAATCCGGGTGTACAGAGTGTTGTATGCAACGGTACGGTTTATGTTGTCGATGGTGGTAATTATTATGATATTGCTCCATCTATTCTTGCTGTTTCTCCCAGAGAGGGTACTGTTACATCGTTGGGCATTCCTGCAACTTTGCTTGCTGCATACGAGGGTTCTCTTTACTATGTAAATGCATCCTGGAATTATGGAACGTCGGCATACGATTATTCACCGCTGTATTGCATGGATGTTGTCACCGGCGAGATTAATGAGTTTCTCTCTGCCAATACCATGAAGAATGTCAACTCTCTTTCTGTTAATCCCGAGACAGGTGATATTTTTATAGGGTATAACGGCGAGCTCGGCTCTTTGGGATGTATGCGTATATTCGATGCCGACGGTGTACAGCGCGGATTGTTCGATGTGGGTTACTTTACTTCCGGTGCACGCTTTGAGACAAAATAATATAATATATCGTTGTTTGCGGGTTGTTTGCAGCCTTGTGTTGTTGATTGTGCTCGTGTTGCTGCCGTTGTCGTGTAATACGGCCGGCAGTAGCAACGATGTTGTCATTGTAGGTGATACTTTAGAGTTGCGTTACGCTTCGCTCCTCCGTATGGTAGAGTGTGATGGCTATACGCTCGTCGATGTACAGAATCCTTGGAACTCTACACTGATGAACCGTTATTTGTTGGTTCCGAAAGATTCCACACTACCCAAGCGGTTGCCGAAAGGAACTTTGTTGCGTACACCGCTCGACAGGTTGCTTGTCTTTTCAACGGTACACACCGAACTTTTGGGGAGTTTGGGTAGAATATCGGCCGTTGCCGGTGTCTGTGATGCACAATATATTACTCAAAGTGATGTGCGCGAGGGGCTGCGCAACGGAACAATAAAGGATTGCGGCAGCACGCTCAATATAAATACCGAACATGTTGTACAGTTGTCGCCCGAGGCTGTTTGGGTGTTGCCACACGAGAATGGTGGTTACGGTAAGCTCGACAAACTTGCGCTACCGCTTGTGGAGTGTGTGGAATATATGGAGGCTTCACCGCTTGCAGGTGCCGAATGGGTGCGTTTTTATGGCCGTCTTATGGGGTGTGCAGCTGTGGCCGATTCTCTTTTCGATGTTGTGGAGGCTGATTATGTTTCGTTGTGCGATTCAATACGACAATGCAATTACCGTCCGACTCTAATGTGCGAACTGAAGAGCAACTCGGCATGGTATCTTCCCTCGGGTGGCAGCACAATGGGGTGTCTTTACAGGGATGCCGGAGCCGATTATCTGTTTGCTGATAATGCCGGGCGTGGCTCGTTGCCCCTTGCATTCGAAACTGTTCTTGAACGGGCCGCTTCGGCCGATTTATGGTTGGTGAAATATAACTCGAATACCGATAAGACTTATAACTCGTTGCAAAGCGAATTTGATGGCTACAGGCACTTCCGTCCGTTTCGTGAAAGAAATATATATGCATGTAATCTTGGGCGTAAACGTTTTTACGAAGAGACCCCTTTCCGTCCCGATATATTGTTACGTGAACTTGCTGCCATCTTTCATCCCGAAATGTTTCCGGGCTATAGAATGAGATATTATGAGAAGATGCACGAATAGTAGAAATATGATAATAATTGCTGCAATCGTCATGTTTGTGTTGTTTGCAGCCAATCTTTTTTTGGGTTCGGTGGATATACCGTCGTCCGCAGTGTCGGATATTCTGCTCGGGAGTGATACTTCAAACGATATATGGCGTCTTATTGTTTTAGAATCGCGTCTGCCGCAAGCTGTCACTGCTCTTTTGTGTGGAATGGCACTGTCGGTCTCGGGGTTAATGTTACAGACGCTGTTCAATAATCCATTGGCCGGGCCCGAGGTTCTTGGAATAAACAGCGGTGCCGGTCTGGGTGTTGCAGTTGTCATGTTGCTGTTACAGGGAACATTCACAACCGGCAGTATCTCTTTTGGCGGATATGTGGCAATACTTGCAGGAGCCTTTATCGGTGCATTGCTGATTATAGCCATTATATTATTGCTCTCTACTTGGGTAAGAAGCAATCTGTTTCTTCTCATTGCCGGTATGGCGGTAAGTTATCTTACATCGGCAGTAATATCGCTGCTGAACTATTTTTCTACAGCCGAGGGGGTCCACTCTTATCTTATATGGGGTATGGGTAATTTCGGCGGTGTGTCGATGCAGCAGATGCCGTTGTTTACAGTTGTCCTTACTTCTTGTCTGTTGGTATCGTTGCTTATGATAAAACCTTTGAATGCTCTTCTATTGGGCGATGCTTATGCAGCGAACCTTGGTGTACGAACAAAGTCGGCACGTATGGTTCTGTTAATACTTACAGGCTTGTTGACTGCGATTGTTACCGCCTATTGCGGTCCTGTTGCATTTATCGGGTTGGCAGTTCCGCATTTTGCCCGTCTTTTTTTGCGCACCGGTAATCACATTTATCTGTTGCCTGCAACAATCTTAACGGGTGGAACCGTAGCTCTGCTGTGCAATCTTTTGTGTCAATTACCGGGTGAACGTGGGCTTATACCGCTTGGGGCAATAACTCCTCTTATCGGTGCACCCGTTATTCTGTATGTTGTAATAAGGGATAGGGGCCTGAATTAAGAGTTCTCACTGATAATATCACAACAAAGACAGGGTGCCCGCATTTCTTCTCGGGGCACCCTGTCTTTGTTGTGATTACCATCCTTTATTCTTCCATAAATCGCCGTAGCGTTGCCCTGTAACTTCAAATTTAGAGGTTGTGCCGCCTACAACAATGTTGGAGGTGTTCAATAATACCGGCTCGCAAATTAAATCCAATACCTGTATTGTCGGTGTTTTATATCTTTTCATAAATTATTTGTTTATTATTACTTTTTTCCCGTTAATTATATATATGCCGTTGGTGGGATTTTCTACAATCTTTCCATACATATCAAAAACTTTATACTTGTCGTCACTCTTCTCTTTAGTGTACTCTGTTATGCCGGTGGTTTCATCAACCTCTCGAATATCTATTATGCGTGTCGATTCCCGCCCGGGGTTGCGTGATTCGTTCTTCATGTACCAGCGGAATGCACCCAGCCCGGCTTCAGACGATGCGGCCTGTTTTAAAGCTCCCTCACTCACCCCGTAGTATCCGTTGGTGTACATTTCATTCCCGTCAACTCCGTTGTATGTACCGGTGAATACATATTTTGTTTTTACCGAAGAACAATCTATAGAAAAATCCTTGGTTGCAACCAATTCGGTGTTTTGTAATATAATGGTGTTTACACCGCTCTTCTTTGCTTTAATGAAGTATGGATAATTGGCTTTCAGAGTCTCATCTGAGTCTAATTTAATTATTTCAAGCTCTGTGCGGTCGATAACCCCATTATTGTCATCGTCATATTGGTGGATGTTGTTAATCTCTGCAATATCAAAGTCGTTGCTTATCTCCGATAACTTTATAGCGAAAGGAACATAAAACGATTGCCATGTGCCGGTGTAGTTGCGAGTGTATGCAAGTTCTCTCACTTTTACGGTGTCGCTGTTCTCTATCGACAGCAGGTCGTCGGCAAGTGCAATGCTGTCGTTGTATGTAAGAATCTGTGTTTGTGAAGAATTATCGGAATCTATGGTCGTGTATATCGAAGACTCACAATAGATTCTCTTAAACATTTTGTATATGGCATCGGTCCACTTAAGGTAGCCTTCCTTCTTAGGGTGAACATCACCGCTGTTATAATATTGTTCAACGTTATTTATGGTTATTCCCGACTCAGTGTGAACATCCAATACCGGAATATTATACAAAGCGGCAACAGAACTCTGTACATTCATAAGTTTAACCCACTGCTTGTATAAATTGGTCTGTTTATAAGCCTCTTCGTTGTATGTTCCATCCTCGTTCTTTATGCTTGTATCATTAAAGTCCACTTTCATATATGTGGGCAACATTACATACATCTCGGCAGTTGGGAGGTTCTCTTTAAGGTATTCGAACATACCTTTGTAGCACGAGTATAATGATATTGTGGTTGTCCAATAAGAGGTATTGCACCAATCGTTTATTGTTTTTCCTGTAAAATAAACGTTGTACTCTTTTGAACTGCTGCATTGAGTTACTTCTGTCGATATTCCCGTATTGTTATCATTAAAAGAAACAACAGTCTCGGAACTCTTGTAATATGAAATTGTAACCGAGGCGTCGCCGTTGTTTACAACCGTCCAACCCGAACCATAAAAATATTCGGCAGCTTTTTCGGCCAAATCCATTGGCGACATATCGGGGGTTACATATATACCGAACTGTGCTGTGCCCACTTTAATAAAGCTGTTTCCGCTGTTTGTCGGTGACGATTTAAAAAGAATTCTATAGCCATTGACCGAACTGTTCTGGTATGGGAAAACCAAAATATTTCCGGGTGCACGTTTTGTTTCGGGTATGTTATTCAAGATTGTTGTCAGGTTTTCATTGCAGTATTCTTTGGCTTCGGATAAAGAAGAAAAAGTTCCGTTTGCTGCAGTAACCTTCTCACCCTGCATCCAAGGTTCGTCGTTGATTGTCCCTGTTGCGGTTGAACTGCCCATGAACGAGATGTCGTTTACATTCCCGAATATAACCATATCTATAGGCAAGGAATCTTTAAGGGCTACCAATTTTTTTGCACGCCCCAATGAACCATTCATTACATTTGCACCCGACGATGTACCGCCATAAGAGATGTTAGATGTGTTTAAATTACTGTGGAATATCATTCCGGTAGAGTCGCACAAAGCTTTTTGCCAAACATTAGAAGCTCCTAAACTGTCGAAAATGGTCCAAACGGTTTTCTTTTTCAGATTTTTACAACTGTCAGGTTCGGTCGTCTCTGCCGAGTGCAGTTGCTGAATGCTTATACCCAGGCACAAGAACAAGATAAATAAGTTTCTCATACATTAAAATATATTTACCCTTAATTCCCTGTCGGGGTATGTAAACAAAAAAAACGTGGGAATAATTGCTTATTATTGTACTGTGGCTCTGGACTGCCTGCTACCAAATAATATACAATAAACCCACGTCGAAGAGTATATAGATATAATCCATATACAATCAACGTGAGCACTTTGTATTCTATCCTTGGTAGAAGAAATTGTCCAGATTTCAGTACAGGATAATAAACAAAACGCTCTATAAACTAATATGTAATTTGCAGGCCGTTTTTTGTGCCCACAAACCAAGCGCAAAATTAATAAAATATATGCAGATTCCGCTTATCCTATGAATATTTGTTTCAAAATAAATAGGTTGCCTAATCTCCGCCTAATCTCTTGCGGTAAAAGTATATATGGAAAAGCCGCAATGTGCCGATAATATCAATTTGCAGTGAAAATAAAAAGAAGCTGCGCCAAAATGAAAAGTGTGGCGCAGCTTCTTTTTATTAATTTATGAGACGGAAATTTAAATATTTGCAATGCTCATTATGTCGGCAAAAACTCCGGCAGCCGTAACACCGGCACCGGCTCCGTATCCTTGTATAAGCATGGGGTATTCCTTATAGCGCTCGGTTGTGAGCATTATAATGTTATTGCTGCCTTCGAGGTGGTAGAAGGGGTGATGCTTGTCTACCTTGCAGAGTGACACGCTACCCTTGTTGTTCTCGAATTTCGCAATGAATCGCCAATGTTTTTGCTCACTCTCGAGTTTCTCTCTTTCTGCCTCAAATTCGGCGTCAAGTTCGGGTAGACGTTCCCAAAAGTTTTCAAGTGTACCCTCGAACAGTTCATCGGGTATAAACAGGTTGGCTTCAACATCTTCCTGCTCCAAACGATAGCCGGCTTCGCGTGCAAGTATTACAAGTTTGCGTATAACATCTTTTCCGCAAAGGTCGATACGCGGGTCGGGCTCGCTGTATCCCTTTTCTTGTGCCAAGCGTACAGTTTGGCTCATAGGCACATCTTTACTAAGCATATTGAAAATGAAATTGAGTGTGCCGCTTAACACTGCTTCAATCTTTAGAATCTTGTCTCCGCTGTTTATAAGGTCGTTAATTGTGTTTATGACGGGCAACCCGGCTCCTACATTTGTTTCGAAAAGGTATTTGATGTTTCGCTGGCGTGCAATATGCTTAAGATTTATATATGTATTGTAGTCCGATGATGCGGCTATCTTGTTTGCTGCCACAACCGAAATGTTATGCGACAGCAGGTCGGCGTATATACCGGCAACTTCGGCGTTTGCGGTACAATCCACAAAAACCGGGTTGTATATATTCATCTTTATTATCTCGCGACGAAGGTCGTCGATACAGCTCTCGGCACTCTCTGATAGCGCTGTGCGGTAATCGGCAAGGTTCAACCCCTCGCGGTTGAAGATGGCATGTCGGCTGTTTGCAATACCCACAACGTTCAACTTAAGCCCATGCTCGTCCATCAGTTTGTTGCGTTGCGATGCAATCTGCTCGATAAGGCTGCCTCCAACCGTTCCTATTCCGCAAATAAACAGGTTTAATACTTTGTACTCCGACAAGAAAAACGAATCGTGAATGACGTTGAGTGTCTTGCGCAACAGTTTGGCATTTATTACAAACGAGATGTTTGTCTCCTGTCCGCCTTGTGCACAAGCAATAACATTAATACCGTTACGTCCCAATGTCTGGAACAATTTGCCGATGATTCCGGCATTATGGCGCATGTTCTCGCCCACAATGGCAACAGTCGACAGGTTGCCCACAGCTGTTATAGGCTCCATCAGGCCCATGGATATTTCGCGTTCAAACTCTTTATTGAGAACTTCGCAGGCCTTTCCCGAATCGACATGCCTTAATCCCAACGAAGTGCTGTTCTCCGATGAAGCCTGTGATACAAGGAATACGCTGATTCCGGCATCGGCCAATGCTCGGAATATTCGATGGTTTACACCAACCACACCCACCATGCCAAGGCCTTGTACAGTCAACAGGTCGGTGTCGTTAATGCTTGATATACCTTTGATAAGGCGTCCTTCACTGTTGCTCTCGGCGCTTATTATAGTTCCTTCACCTTTAGGGTTGAAGGTGTTCTTTATTGTTATTGGGATGTTTGCCTTGAATACCGGATATATTGTAGGCGGATACACCACCTTTGCACCAAAGTTACAAAGTTCGGTTGCCTCCACATAGCTTAAACGATGAATGGTATATGCCGAATTTATTACGCGCGGGTCGGCAGTCATGAAGCCATCCACGTCGGTCCAGATCTCGAAACTGTCGGCTTTAAGGGCTGCTGCAATTATTGCAGCGGTGTAATCGGAACCGCCACGCCCAAGGTTGGTTATTTCGCCTGTGTTCTTGTCCGATGCTATAAATCCGGGAACCACAGTAACCTTTGCTCCTGTGTCGGCAAGATGTTTGCGTACAAGTTCATCGGTCAGTTCACTGTCGAGCAGATATTTTCCATGTTTTGTCTCGGTTTTGATAAAATCCCGTGAATCTACGCGTATCGCTCCTTCAATAAGCGCTGTTACAATATGGCTCGAGATACGCTCGCCGTAGCTCACTATTGTAGCCTCCGATTTTGGCGTGATATTGTTAATCAGTGCAAGGCCCTGATAGATATTCTGCAACTCTTGCAACAGTTGGTCTACCTCCCAAAGCAATGCGTTGCGTTTCTCCTCGTTCTCTATTATGTTGTATATAAGTTCGTGATGGCGTGTTACAATCTCTTGAAATTCGTCGTTGAATGCTTCGTCGCCGTTCACAGCCATCTGCGATGTCTTTATCAGTTTGTCAGTTATGCCGCCTAATGCCGATACAATCACATACAGCGAATCGTATTCTGTTTCGACAATTCTTTTAAGGTTCAAAATACCATTTACGGAACCAACAGATGTTCCGCCGAATTTCATCACTTTCATTGTTTTCTTCTTTTCAATCGGTTATATGCTGCAAAGTGTATGTTTTTTTTTACTTGCAGCCAATCGGTCGGCAAATTTATAAAGTTTACTTTATGTGCACAAACAAAACAACCTCTTATTTCCCCTGCCGGCCGAATCTGTATTTTGTATATACTATTTTGCGGTCTATCGGTATGCGGTGAACAACCGAGCGGCCTGTAACGGGCATGTAGTGACGAGCTTCGCAATCGGGCATTCGGCACAGGAAGGCATTTTTAATCATCGATAGGCTTTTGTGTATAAGGTTGTCGGCCGGGTTCATCATCTTGCTTGTCACTCGTTCTATCACGCTGCGGTTCATGCGTCCCGATACAGCGCAGTATATCTCCCGAAATTCTGTTTCGTAGTTGCCAATCTCTTTTATAAGAATACCCTCGGGGTGCATAAGCAACAATATGTAAATAGCTTTCTGCAAAGGCTGCATATTGATTCTTATGTGCGGATAGAGTGGCATGGTTATATTGAATTGCTCATCGATGCATAGAGGACTTACCGGCATTTCGCTTCTGGGGCGCGAGGTACACGGCAATGTGAAGCCTTCGTCCCGGCCGGATTGTCTGTTCCCTGTATATGTTCTTGCTCTTGTCGTGTTAAGCAGGTTGGGTTGCAATCTGCTTTCTCTTGCCGTTTCTCTCATTGTAGCTTCTTGCCTAAAGATAACGCCACGAAGTTATAAATAAATATCGGAATAAAAAAATGAAACATGCTTGTCTGTGCGGCTCCGATGCATTATCTTCGCGTGTCGAAAAGTATCTTTGTATGGCAAAGGAAAAAACAGTTTTTTTGTGTAACGATTGCGGTTACGAATCGGCAAAATGGTCGGGAAAATGCCCTGCATGCGGGGCTTGGAACAGTTTTGTTGAAAAGGTCGTGCGCGCTGCATCGGCCTCCCGTTCTTCGGTGCAGGTTTCGGGTAGCGTTGTGCTGCAACCGCAATTGATTGACGATGTATCGGCCGATGAACTGCCGCGCATGGATTTAAAGGATGCCGAGCTTAACCGTGTTCTTGGCGGTGGCCTTGTTCCGGGCTCGTTGGTACTTTTGGGTGGTGAGCCGGGTATCGGAAAGTCTACCCTTGTGTTGCAGACAGTTCTCTCGTTGGGCGAGCGTCGCGTGCTTTATGTCTCGGGCGAGGAGAGTGTGCAGCAGATTAAGCTTCGTGCCGACCGTATCGCTCACAGGCGAAGCAACTGCATGATTGTGTGCGAAACTGTGCTGGAAACTGTTTTTACACACATAAAAAATGTAAGTCCCGAGCTGTTGGTTATCGACTCCATACAAACAATGTGCAGCGAAACTGTAGAATCTTCGCCCGGCAGTATGTCGCAGGTGCGCGAGTGTACAGCCATGCTCCTTAAATTTGCAAAAGAGAACAATGTTCCGGTGATTCTTATCGGGCATATAACCAAAGAGGGTGCCATTGCAGGGCCAAAGATATTGGAACATATTGTCGATGTGGTGCTGCAATTCGAGGGCGACCAACACTATTTGTATCGTGTTCTGCGCTCAATAAAGAACCGTTTCGGCAGTACTGCCGAGCTTGGTATATACGAGATGCGTCGCGAGGGGCTGCGACAGGTAAGCAACCCTTCGGAGTTGCTTTTGAGCGATCGTCACAGCGGCATGAGCGGAATTGCCATCGCTTCGGCCATCGAAGGTGTCAGTCCCTTCCTTATCGAGGCACAGGCGCTTGTCAGCACAGCTGCTTATGGAACACCGCAGCGTTCGGCCACAGGGTTCGATATACGCCGCATGAATATGCTGCTTGCTGTTCTTGAGAAACGTGTAGGTTTTAAATTGGCACAAAAGGATGTCTATCTGAACATAGCCGGCGGCTTGCGTGTAAACGACCCGGCAATAGATCTTTCTGTTATAAGCGCGATATTGTCGAGCAATATGGATGTAGAGATAGAGCCTACAGTGTGCATGGCCGGCGAGGTGGGTCTTTCGGGCGAGATACGTCCGATAAACAGAATCGAACAACGTATTGCCGAAGCTGCCAAATTGGGCTTTAAACAGATTATTGTTCCAAAATCGAATACAAAGCGTCTCGATACCTCGCGTTTCAATATCGAGGTAAGGCCGGTGGCAAAGGTCGAGGAGGCTTTCCGGTTGATTTTCGGGTAAAAGATTTAAACGACAAAACTATCTCTGAAATGATTCACGAATATCAGATAAGGGTATTGCCGCAACAGGCAGTCAACGAACAGAGCATTAAACAGTATATTTCGCGCGAAAAAGGTCTCGACCTACGTTCGATAAATGCAGTGCGTGTGTTGCGAAAAAGTATCGATGCGCGCCGGCGTACCATCTTTGTAAACCTTATGGTGCGTGTGTTTGTCAATGAAATACCGCAGGGCGACGAGTACGTTTCCCGCGAATATGCCGATGTGAGCAATGGTAGGGCTGTTGTTGTGGTTGGTGCAGGTCCGGCAGGGCTTTTTGCGGCTCTTAAACTTATAGAGAAGGGATACCGCCCCATTCTGTTGGAACGTGGCAAGGATGTGCGTTCGCGCAAGGTGGATGTTGCAAATATTGCCCGCACACACACAGTCAATCCGCAATCGAACTACTGCTTCGGCGAGGGTGGTGCAGGCGCATATTCCGATGGTAAACTATATACGCGCAGTAAAAAACGTGGCAGTATCGAAGATGTGCTTAATATATTTTGTCAGCATGGTGCAAGTACCTCTATTTTAGCCGATGCTCATCCGCATCTGGGTACCGATAAACTGCCACGTATAATAGAGAATATGCGTAACACTATTTTGAAATGCGGTGGCGAGGTTCATTTTGAAACATGTATGCAACAGTTGCTTATTGCGGGCAATAGGGTGTGTGGTGTTCGTACCGATAAGGGTGAGTTTCCGGCCGATGCGGTTATTCTTGCCACAGGTCATTCGGCAAAGGATGTCTATCGTTATCTGCACTCAAACGGTGTGCAGTTGGAAGCGAAGGGGTTTGCTGTTGGTGTGCGTTTGGAGCATCCATCGGAACTTATCGATCGCATCCAATATCATAATCCGCAAGGGCGCGGGGCTTATCTTCCTGCTGCCGAGTACAGTTTTTCCACGCAGGTTGGTGGCAGGGGTGTGTACAGTTTCTGCATGTGTCCGGGCGGTGTGGTTATTCCTTCGGCATCGTCAAGCGAGGAATTGCTTGTGAACGGGATGTCTCCTTCGCATCGTGGTGGCCGATGGAGCAACTCGGGTATGGTTGTTCAGGTGAACTGCGAGGATGTTGAGAATCCCGATATGCAGATGGATATAGATGGAATAGAAAATGTTGCCCCCGATTCTCCTTTGCGTGTCATGGCCTTTCAGGAGCGGTTGGAACGCTTGTGTTGGGTGATGGGTAATCGTCGGCAGACTGCACCTGCACAGCGTATGACCGATTTTGTACGTGGAAAGCTAAGTTACGATTTGCCCGAAAGTTCCTATGCTCCGGGGCTTATATCCTCGCCAATGCATTTTTGGCTGCCTAAATTTATCTCTTCGCGTTTGCAGCGTGGTTTCGAGAATTTTGGTCGTTCGTCACGCGGTTTTCTCACTTCCGAAGCAAAGTTGATAGGTGTGGAGACACGAACTTCGTCTCCTGTACGTATTCTGCGCAACGCCGAGACATTGCAACATGTGGCCATAGAAGGTTTGTTCCCTTGTGGCGAGGGTGCAGGGTATGCAGGTGGAATAGTGTCGGCTGCTGTCGATGGTGAGCGTTGCGCTCTTTCGGCATGCGATTATGTTTCCCGTTTGTAATATTAAGAAGCTGTTTAAATTTCTTTCTAATATTATGTTTACATTGTACGCGAGTTATGCTTGCCTTTTTATGTTCTTTTTTGTCTGTTTTTCCCTTTTTTGCAGTTACATAGCCCGCTATGCGCCTTTGAAAAATGAAAAAACATACTAAAAAAGACCTATAAAAATTTCAAGGATATAAATTTAA
>JAFUKC010000015.1 GCA_017467885.1 Bacteroidaceae bacterium
ACACTCTTACTTGAAGGTCGTAGGAAACCATAGATGCAGATGTAACAATAGCAGCCCACGCTATACGCGTGAGAACCACTATGCTATCCTTGCATCTAATTGAAAATTTCCTACGTTTTCAAGTACAAGATAAGCATAACGTTTCTTCTTTTTCTCTTATGTCTTGGATAGAGTTGCCCCTAACCGACTGCGAATTTACAAAAAATCACAATAATAAGAGCCTTATACGGGCATTTTATTACTATTTAGATGTGTATTTATAGTTTCCGCCCTCAAATTTCTCTATTAAACGAATTATCACTAACTTTGTCTTGTAGAACACAATCCATAAAACAAAGCTTTGATTCAGATAAAACAATTATTATGCGTAAAACATTCTATTCATTACTAACAATTACAGTTATGCTGACACAGATTTCATGTAGCGGAGAGAGAGAAAAAAATGCTTTGCTATGCGAAAGCAAAGCCCCTTTTGCTGCGCCGGAGTTCAACCGATACAAAACAAGTGACTTTGCCGAAGCATTCAAAATTGCCATCGACGAAAAACGTGCCGATATAAAAAGAATAATCGACAACGAAGAAACACCCACATACGCAAACACGATAGATGCACTTGAGTTGAGCGGAAGGCTTCTTGACAAAGTTTCGGCAATATTCTTTACGCTGAACGAGAGCGACAACAGCCCCGAGATGACAGATATTGAGAACGAGGTGACACCGATGCTCACCGAGTTAAGTGGTTTCGTGTACATGAACGACACTCTGTTTACACGCATTAAATCACTTTACGAACAACGCGAATCACTTTCGCTTGACGAAGAACAGATGATTGTGCTTGGGAATTACTACAAAAAATTTGTTCGTGGCGGTGCTCTTTTGAACAACGAGGAGAAAGCACGCCTGCTCGAGTTGGATACAAAAATAAGCCTTGCACAAATTGAATTTGGGAAAAACCTGCTCGCCGACAATAAAGATTTCAAATTGGTGATAACCGACGAAAAAGAACTCAGCGGGTTACCCGACGGTGTAAAAGATGCAGCAAAGGCAACAGCCGAAGAGGCCGGTATCGAGGGGTGGGTGTTTACACTTGACAAGCCAAGCTGCATACCCTTCATGCAATATGCCGACAACCGTTCGTTGCGCGAAAAGATATACAAGGCTTACTACAATCGCGGAAACAACAATAACCCAAACAACAACAAGACTATAATTCGAAATATCCTATCCATGCGGCAAGAGAAAGCCAAGTTGCTTGGTTTTGAATCGTTTGCCCATTATATGCTCGATGAAAAGATGGCCGGAACACCGGAGGCTGCAAACCAATTACTGATGAGCATTTGGAAACCTGCTGTAGAGCGGGCTAAAGAGGAAGCCGAAGCATTGCAAAGCATAATATACGCCGAGGGCGAGAATTTCAAACTCGAGGGCTGGGACTGGTTCTACTACACCGAGAAACTGCGTAAAAGCAAATACTCGCTTAACGACGAAGACATAAAGCCATACTTTAAGATTGACAATGTATTGGCCGGTGCTTTCGATTGCGCAAGCAAACTATATGATATAAAATTTATTGAGCGCAACGATATTCCCGTTTATCACAACGAGGTAAAGAGCTACGAAGTTCTTACCAACGATAATGAACATTTAGGTATTTTCTACACCGACTTCTTTCCGCGCCCATCGAAACGTCAAGGTGCATGGATGACAAATTTTGTAAACCAGATTAATTTGGGCGGCGAACAAAAACGTCCGATGATTGTAAACGTATGCAACTTCACTGCACCCACAGGCAGCACGCCGGCTCTTCTTAACATAGATGAGACACGCACACTGTTCCACGAATTCGGACACGCGTTGCATGGAATGCTCACACAAACACACTACCCATCGGTAAGCGGAACGAACGTTAAACACGACTTTGTGGAACTCTTCTCGCAAGCCAATGAAAAATGGGCAGTTGCACCCGAGGTAATGCGTACATATGCAAAACATTACAAGACAGGTGAGGTTATACCCGATTCACTTATAGAAAAGATGCAAAACAGCTCGTACTTCAATCTTGGGTTCGAGACAACCGAACTTGTTGCAGCCGCACTGCTCGACCTGCAGATGCACCTTGTAAAAGATTACGAGAACTTCGATTGCAATACTTTTGAAGATGAGTTGCGCAAAACACTCGGCTTTATTCCCGAGATAGAATATCGCTATTGCAGCACCAATTTTGCCCACATTTTCAGTGGAGAATATGCTGTAGGTTACTATGCATACCTATGGGCCGAGGTGCTCGACTGCGACGCCTTTGAATTGTTCAAACAGAAAGGCTTGTTCGACAAGGAAACTGCAGCAAATTACAAGGTGTTACTTGAAATGGGTGGTAGCAAAGACCCTATGCGTGAATATCGCCGCTTCCGCGGAGCCGACGCCAACCCCGATGCTCTGCTACGTGCACGAGGATTAAAATAAGAAGCTATGGAAGAAAGAATAGAACTTGCCGTATCTCTTTTTAAAGAGGGATACAACTGCTCACAATCGGTTGTGGCAGCATTTGCCGATATGTATGGTTTCACTCGTGAACAAGCACTTAAGATGGCTGCATCGTTCGGTGGAGGAATAGGCCGTATGCGCCAGACTTGCGGTGCCGCATGTGGGCTGTTTATGATTGCCGGTTTGGAAACAGGCTGCACAGAGGGGAGAAACAGTGAAGGGAAAGAGGCCAATTACAAGTTGGTACAGAAGTTGGCAGCAGAGTTCGAGAAACGCAATGGTTCGCTCATTTGTGGCGAACTGTTGGGTTTGGTAAAAAACAGCCCGACACCTCCTACCCCGGAAGCACGTACAGCAGAGTATTACAAGAAGCGTCCATGTGTCAAAATGGTAGAGGAAGCTGCTATAATTTGGGTAGAGTATATGCAAAAAAATGATAAATAGACACTTTTTTGCATTAAATTTGATAAAAATACCATTCTCGGTATTGTCATTATAAAAAAAAGAAGTACCTTTGCAACCGTTTTAAACAGAACGATATAAGTTGAATTAAAAAATTATGATTATGATTACAGAAATGGCTGGTGATTTTGCAGGTCGTATTTGGAACGCCCTCAATGAAACAGAAGGTCTTACATTGAAAGAAATTAAGAAAGCTACAAAATTGAAAGACAAAGAACTTTACTTGGGTCTTGGTTGGTTGCTCCGCGAGGACAAAGTATTCTCTTGCGTTGCAGAGGAAGAGGAAATCTTCGCCCTTAAGTAAATAATACAATTATAAAAATAACGAGTTGGCCTTGGGGCCAACTCGTTATTTTTATTTATCAAGCGTACCGATAACAAATCCGCCCCTGTCTACTGCCGGATTATATACAAACCGGCCGCCGGTTATCTCCTCTACCGAAACATCCTTATAAACAATGGTGTAACCACCGCCCTGTGTTTTATATGTATCCTCCTCATAAAGGAATGCTATTTTGCCATCGGCCTGCTGAATCATTGTGGAATAAGCCGAAGAAAGATTACTAATTTGATACTTCCCGTCCCAATCCTTTGCAAAATTCTTGGGATAATTGTAATCGGAGAAACCCTCCAACACCTTGTAATATATACCTACATTGCTACGCCCCGAACCGAAAGGCAACGACTGTAGTGCAATGAACATATCTTTTCCATCGCTCTTTCGTGTAACAGGCAACACCATAACCTCGCCATTACACGAATTGTTTACAGCCGTAACACCATTATTATCGACACCGGAGAATGCATGTTCGCCCCAATAGCCGACAGCCTTACCGGCATCGGTAAAGGTGAAAATATTATAAAGGCGACCACCACCGCAACGCGAACTTAACAGGATGGAGCCATCGGGCAACTCCTCGGTTTTCGGTTCATCACCACCATAAGGAACAGGTGCAGCCTCTGCCCCACCCAAAATATTCCATTTACCGCCAAAATCGTCGGAGTAGACAACAAAATTACAGAACTGCCCCTTATTGTCGCGGGCAAGCATAGCCGCATACAAACGATAATAATCACCCACCTTTGTAACGGAACTTTGGAATATTCGTCCCGAACCTATGAACATCGATTTTATAGGACCTACTGGAGAGTTGTCTATGGGAGCATAGAACTGTTCGGTAATAACCTCGGGCTCGCTCCAAGTGAGACCTCCGTCGTTGCTGTAAAGCCGCGCCACCTGATTGGGGTATTCACGTGTTGCAGCAAAATATGTTTGATAACCACAAACACAGATAAGCAATATACGATTACTCTCCCTGTCGGCCACAATAGCCGGGTCGCCATAGCCGGCCATAAGCGATTTATTGGGATTATTGTCGATTTTCTTTCCGTCACCCGAGATTATTGTAAAAATATCGCCCCACGTAGCACCGTTGTCATCACTTATTCTGCAATGTAAATCGATACGTCCGTTACCAATATCGGCACGACAGAAGCGGTAATCGGCCACCGCCACCAACCTGCCGTCAACTGTTTTTGCAATTGCCGGTATACGGTACGGAATAGCCTGTGTTGTGGGTGTCGGAAAAAGGTCGTAACCTTTTTTTGCGGTTCCATCGTCACCCGCCGAAACAAGTGCTGCTGAAAAAAGAAAAGCAGCAGACAATAGAAATTTCCTCATATTATTTGATTTAAATTCATGTTTTGTGCAAATATAAACAAAAAACGAGCGAAAAAAAACAAAGTTAACTTTGTTTTTCACAGAGAGTGCAGTATATATTCGAGTTTAAGCTCAAATATAGGATGCGGCTGTTTATGACAAATAAACAAAAGCTAAAGAGGATATAAAAGAGTAAAAAAATTATTTTAATAAATTTAAAACGGTTTTTATCGTTTTATTATTTTAAAATAGTATTTTTGCAAAGAATGGCATCGAGCCATACATAA
This sequence comes from Bacteroidaceae bacterium, assembly GCA_017467885.1. GTDB lineage: Bacteria > Bacteroidota > Bacteroidia > Bacteroidales > Bacteroidaceae > HGM04593. The sequence continues at coordinate 4,894 of JAFUKC010000015.1, forward strand.
TTAAAATGATACATTATTAATTAACCCAATAAATTATAATCATGACAATTGACAATTTTAAATTTGCCGGCAAAAAGGCAATCGTTCGTGTTGACTTCAACGTTCCATTGAACGAAGAGGGTAAAATTACCGATGACACACGTATTCGCGGTGCTCTCCCCACATTGAAGAAGGTATTGGCCGATGGTGGTGCACTCATTATCATGTCACATATGGGTAAGCCCAAAGGTAAAGTGAATGCAAAATTCTCTTTGAGCCAGATTGTTGACGCAGTTGCCGAAAAACTTGGTGTTCCCGTACAGTTTGCTCCCGACTGCGCAAAAGCTGCCGAGGTTGCTGCTGCTTTGAAACCGGGTGAGGTGCTTATGCTCGAGAACCTTCGTTTCTATCCCGAGGAGGAAGGCAAGCCTGTAGGTATCGATAAAGAGGACCCCGCATACAACGATGCAAAGAAAGCCATGAAGGAGTCACAGAAAGAGTTCTCGAAGACTTTGGCTTCGTATGCCGACTGCTACATCAACGACGCTTTCGGTACAGCGCACCGTCGTCATGCTTCAACAGCTGTCATTGCCGACTACTTCAGCGATGACAACAAGATGCTTGGTTATCTTATGGAGAAAGAAGTTAAGGCTGTTGACAACATACTGAAAGACATTAAACGTCCTTTCACCGCAATCATGGGTGGTTCGAAGGTTTCAACAAAAATCGGTATTATCGAAAACCTTATGGACAAGGTTGACAACCTTATCCTTTGCGGTGGTATGACATATACTTTTGCAAAGGCACAAGGTGGCAAAGTAGGTAATTCAATAGTTGAGGATGATAAATTGCAATTGGCACTCGACATCATCGAGCAGGCTAAAGCAAAAGGTGTAAACCTTGTATTGGCGACCGATTGTGTTGCTGCTGATGCATTCTCTAACGATGCCAACACACAGATTGTTCCTGTAAGCGATATTCCCGAAGGTTGGGAAGGCTTGGATGCAGGTCCCGAGGCCCGCAAAGCATTTGCTGCAGCCATAGAGGATGCAAAAACAATCCTTTGGAACGGCCCTGCAGGTGTATTCGAGTTTGACAACTTCACAGCCGGCTCACGTGCTATTGCCGAGGCTATCGGTAAGGCTACTGCAAACGGTGCATTCTCGCTCATTGGTGGTGGTGACTCTGTTGCTTGTATCAACAAATTTGGTATGGCAGAGCAGGTTTCATACATCTCAACAGGTGGTGGTGCACTTCTTGAAGCTATCGAGGGCAAGGTTCTTCCCGGCGTAGCAGCAATCAAAGGTGAATAAATTTATTTCTTTATAGGCATAAACAGCGTGGCACGCCACGCTGTTTATGTTTGTATATAAGGAGAGCAGACATTTATAAAAGATTCATATTTAAGAATTGTAAAGAGGTATGGAAGCCAAAAGAATAATCGAGATACGACGTATGGCAAATACATTTTTGCAAGATGAGAGGCTGAAACAAGCTATTGAAATTCTTGGAGAAAGTATTGAAGAAATTAACAATTGGGAATTACGCACACGATACACCGAAATAGAAACGGCATATCGATACATGCTCGATTATTTCAGCATAGGAATGCCCGACCCCGACAGACAACGCCTGCGCTGCGAATTGATAGGAAAATGTTATATGCTTAACGATGAGATTGCCATAGCACGTGAGAGCGAACATTCCTTATCGGTATATTCGCAGCATCGACGTAAATACAAGAATAGCACCGATGCCGAAAGATTACGTATACAACTCGCCGAGAATGCAGCAAACCTATCCGTAACAAATATTCTTCCCGAAAGTGAAAGAAAAAGTATAAACAGAGAACTTGCCGACCAACACGAGAAATTACTTGCAGAGGCTTTCATGCGCATTTGGTGTTGCACAAACCCGACAAAATCGACTCTAAATGAAATCTATTCATTGCTTACCGAACGAAAAATAGGTATAAACGACAGAGCAACACTTGTAAGTGCTGTAACTTTAGGCATGCTGAAATGCTTCGACCCGCAAAAGGCCGTTATGTTGTGTAACCTTTCCATGCATGATGAAAGCGACATTGCAGTAAGAGCGCTGACAGGCCTTGTAATAATTCTTACCGCCAACGAAAAACGCATAAAATATTATCCAGCCCTAAATGCTGCATTAGAATCGTTAAAAGAGAATACCACAATACTTAAACGCATCGAAACAACACAGATACAACTTCTGCGCAGCCGCGAAACACAAAAGATTGATAAAAAGATGCGCGAAGAGATTATACCTGCTATGATGAAAAACCCCAATATAGGGAGTAACAAAATTGGGATAGACCTCATAAAAGAGATGGAAGACGAAGGGCAGAACCCCGAGTGGAAAGCATGGATAGAACAAGACAAGATAAAAGACAAAATAGAGGAGATGACCAAGTGGCAGATTGAAGGTGCCGATGTGTATATGAGTACCTTCTCGCAACTGAAACGTTTTCCGTTCTTTAACGAACTTGTTAATTGGTTCCGGCCATTCGACAATGTTGTACCGCAAATATCGGAAATATTACCAAGCAACAGAAATATATCGAAAAGCATCTTAGGTGCAATATGTTCGTCGCGACAATTCTGCAACAGCGACAAATATTCTTTCTGTTTTGCATTCGGCCAAGTACCGAACGAACAGCGAGAGATGCTGATGCAACAGATAGACAGCGGCGAAGACGAGACACACGATACAAGCAACGAGGTGCCGACAGAAAAGGAAGCAGAAATAACCGGGAACCAATATATTCAGGACCTGTACCGCTTTTTTAAACTGTCACACTTCCGTCATGATTTCAGTGACCCCTTTACTCTATCGCTCAATTTACTTGAAAGCCAATCGTTATCGTTCCTATTGGATCGCAGCAGCTCTATCCTGAAAACATTCAATTATCTTATTGAGAAGGAGTATTACACCGAGGCATACAACTGCGGAGTGATGTATGAGGCAAAAGACTGCGACAGTCGTCACGATGCACAATTCTATCAGAAAATGGGATACAGCCTGCAAAAACAGGGAGAATACCGCAAAGCTATAGATTACTATACAAAAGCCGATATAGTGAAACCCGACACTTTGTGGACAATAAGACACATGGCACAATGCTACCGCCTGCTTGGCGAGTTCAACAATGCGCTACACTATTATGAAACAGCCGAAGAGATTGCACCGGAGAATATGTCTCTGTTGTTTCAAACCGGTGAATGTCTGGCATCACTGAAACGCTACGAAGAGGCATTCGGCCGTTTCTTCAAAGTGGAGTACCTGCGACCCGAATCGTTGCGTGCAAAGCGTGCAATAGCGTGGTGCTCTTTTGTTACCGGACAAGACGAGCAATCACGCTGCTATTATGAAAAGATACTATCGAGCAAAAAGGCTAAAAGTGAAGATTACATGAATGCGGCACATGTAGAATGGGTAAGCAACAATCGCAAGCGTGCAATAGAATTATACAGACAAGCCAAAGAACTCTATCAAAGCAATGACAGACTGATAGAGAATATCTTCATGGACAAGGAAATACTTATTGCACGAGGAACATCGGAAGACGAATTGCTACTATTACGCGATATTCTTGTGTAAACTCTTTATGTTAAGAAATATGTTGTTGAAAATTCTCTGCAACATATTTCTTATGTCATATCATTTTCATCTATCAATAAAATATATTTACCAATCTGACATATCCACTATTTATAAAATCATTACATTATATTATTCTCGTAAAAAATATATCAAAAAGCAACCTTGCAACTTTGCACTATTTTTCTTACTTTTGCATCCCGAAGAGCACAAAGTTCTTTAATATATGAGAAGAATCGCCAACTTACATTATTACATTTCAGTCGCTTGTATTTACATCCCGTATCATCATAATATTTCTACAAATTGGGAGGACTGAGTGTCGGTGTAATTCTATAACATAATCACTATTAAATATTTATAACAAATGAGCAAAGTACGTTTGCTCATAATAGTGCTGTATGCATCATTATGGGCCAAGGGTAGCTATGCCCAAGAATCTTATGTACTGACGCTGGAGCAGATATTTGCTTTGGCCGATGAAAATAGCAAAGCGTTGAAAATTGAGGATGCCGCAGTCATCGAGGCACAGCAAAGTGTCAAGGTGGCTAAAAACGGTTATCTGCCTGATATTGATATCTCTCTGTCGGCAAGCTATCTTGGCAATGGAACTTTAATGGATAGAGATTTCTCAAATGGGCAGAATATCAAGATGCCACACTTCGGAAATAATTTTGCAGTCCAAGCCACTCAACTTATCTACGGCGGAGGTACTGTCAGCAATAGTGTGGCGATGGCGAAACTCGGTGAGGAGATGGCGAGTGTAAATCGTGAAGCAACCCGTTCGCGTATTCGGTTTATGCTCACAGGATTTTATCTCGACCTGTACAAACTACATAATGCAATAAAGGTCTATGACCGGAATATCGAATTGGCAAAGGTTATCATCGAAGATACAAAAGCCCGCAATGCCGCAGGTGTAGCACTTAAAAATGATGTTACACGCTACGAGTTGCAACTCAAAAATTTGGAACTCGCACGCCGTCGCATTGAAAACTCAAAGGATATTCTCAACTATGACCTAACAAAAATGTTGGGGTTACCGGCCGAAACCAAGATTCAGCCTGACACAACACTCCTTGAGCGCGCGCTGCCGATAGAAGAAATAACCTATTGGCAGCGGACAGCACAAAGCAATGCTCCCTCCTTGAAGCAGTCGGCATTAGCCGTTGAAATGGGAGAGTATGCCGAAAGGTTAGCACGTGCCGAGTGTAGGCCTACGATTACGCTTATTGCTGCAAACCATTTTGACGGCCCGATAACTATTGAAGTACCTGTAATTAACAAGAATTTCAACTGTTGGCATGTCGGAATAGCTGCTTCATTCAAATTATCATCGCTTTATAAGGCAAACAAGAGTATAAAGCAGGCTCAATATCATACAATGTTAAGCCGCAGGCGTCAAGATGATGCTCTGGAACAGATTTCATTGACTGTACAGTCGGACTATACAAGATATATGGAAGCATTTGATGAAATAGCAACATTGGAGAAAAGTCTTCAACTTGCCAAAGAGAATTATTGTATTGTAGAAAACCGCTATCGTAATGACATCGTACTCGTCAGCGATATGTTAGATGCATCAAATCAACTACTTGATGCCGAGTTACAATTGGTAAATGCACGTATCAACGTAATTTTCAACTATTACAAACTGAAAAATACATCTGGCAATTTATAAAAAAATAATATTATGACAATAAAAACAAAAAAACTGATTTACAATATCTCAGCTTGCTTATTGTTGCTTGGAGCAATATTTTGGATATGCGAAAAGTTCATCCACCTTGGTCGCGTGGAGTTTACAGAAAATGCACAAGTCAAACAACTTATTGTCCCCGTAAATTCTCGTGTACAAGGATTTATCAAGGAAGTACGCTTCGACGAATATTCCAAAGTTGCAAAAGGCGATACACTCGTTATAATTGAGGATACGGAGTATCGTTATATGGTGGCACAAGCCGAAGCAAATCTTGCCAATGCTATAACAGGGAAGGATGCAATGTATAACGTTATTTCAACCACGCAAACTAACCTTACGGTGACTGATGCAAGCATAGAGGAGGCATATATACACCTCGAAAATGCAGAGCGCAATTACAAACGATTCAGCACGCTATACGAGCAGGATGCCGTAACACGACAGCAGTACGACGATATGCATACCGCTTATTTAGTCGCCAAAGCACGTTACGAAATGCTCTGCCGTCAGAAGAAGAGTATGCAGTCGCTTGGTCGGGAGCAGAACACCCGTTTGGGCCAGAACGAAGCAGGCATCAAGTTGGCAGAGGCGGCTTTGGAATTGGCACTTTTAAACCTCTCCTATACAGTGATACTCGCCCCTTGTGATGGTTACATGGGCCGCAAAGCGATTCAGCAAGGACAATTTATTCAGCAGGGGCAGACATTGGTTGATATTGTTGATGCAGAGGACAAATGGGTAGTAGCCAATTACAAGGAGACGCAGACTGCCAACATCACCGAGGGTTGTGAAGTGGAGATAGAAGTGGATGCTTTATCCAAACATAAGTTCAAGGGTGTTGTTCGCTCTGTTTCACATGCTACAGGTGCAAGTTTCTCGCTTATGCCACAAGATAACTCTTCGGGAAACTTTGTAAAAATTGAGCAGCGCATACCTATCCGAATCGACTTTACCAAAGATAACGACAGTAAAGCCTTGGAGCGCGTAGCGGCAGGAATGAATGTAGAGTGTAAGGTGTTATATTAAACCGCAAAAGATGTCTTGGAATAATAATCAACCATTCTCCATTCCCCAGATACGGTTTATCCCTGAAAAGATGAAGCCGTGGATTATAATCCTCTTTATGATGGTTTTGCAATGTACCGGCGGAATCTATATGGCCGCCGTCAATGAGATTGCAGGCTCGACACAACTTCTCAAAGAGGATGTCATGATGGCCGGTTTCTCATCACTCATCGGTATGGCTCTCTATTTTGTGCTGATGTTTAGGTTAAAAAATGCAGTACGCCCCAAAACGACACTATCCATAACACTCTGCATGCTTATATTTGGTAACCTGATATGTATGCACACCGAAAGTGTACTCGTTTTGGTTACAGTATGTTGCCTGACGGGATTTTTCAGGCTGTGGGCGATATTCGAACTTAACTCCACTATACAACTTTGGATAACACCAAAACGAGATATGTCGGTTTTTTTTACCTATATCTTCCTCACGGTAAATGCGGCAATGCAAATTTCGGGCCTGGGATTGGCCTTCTTTTCAACTTGGGCCTCGTGGCACTATATGCATTGGATTATGATTGTACTGATGGCTGCTATGTGGCTTGTGGTACTTATCATATACAGAGACATACCTATAATGCCCCATTTACCATTATCGGGAATCGATTGGATAGGCATGCTGATGTGGGGAGCAACAGCAATGTCGGCACTATTTGTGTTAATATATGGCGAACACTACGATTGGTGGTATTCGGAACATATCCGCTTCGCAACCGTATTTGGTGTGGCAACACTTTTATTAAATTTGTTGCGGGCTTCATTCATACGCAACCCTTATATTTCGCTCAAGACATTGATTATGCCCATTGTGTCGATGTCAATCATTGCGGTAATCCTGGTAAACCTGCTTTTGGCTCCTTCGCATATATTCGAGCAAGCCTTGATGAGCAGCGTATTGGGTTATGATGGACTCTATGCTGCATCACTGAACTATATCTCTTTAGCAGGAATTGCAGTGGGGGCTGTCTTCACTTGGATATGCTTTGCTGTTAGAAAATGGACTTACCAGCGAATGTTGGTCATTGGCTTTTCATTGCTGACTATATATCTTGCTTATTTTTACTTCAGAATAGACTATAATATCCCGAAGGAGACCCTCATGCTACCGATTTTTGTTCGTAGTATGGCACAAGTAGTCATAAGCACAGTACTGCTGACCTCTATCACTCGTTTGCCTTTCCCGTTCCATTTTACCGAAGGAGTATGTCTTCACAACCTCTTCAGTTCTGCTTTGGCTGCAAATATCGGAACAGCAATTGTCGGCCGATGGCTTAAAGTCGTAATGGAGCGTAATGCTATGTTGCTATACGAGAGAATAGACAATATTACACTATCCACCTCACACACTCACATTGACAAGTTGTATGGAATGATACAAATACAATCGCTGCTGGAGTCGATGAAGGAGATTTATGGTTGGTTATTGTTTATAGCCATTCTTTGCCTTTTAGGACTTATGTTGCGTTACAGCAGAATCCGTCCGATGAGAGTGATAGAGCCGACCTATCAAGCCATTAATAAATTCATACGCCACGATATAAGATTACGCTTAAGCAAGCGTAATCTTAATTAGAAGATATAATTTAATTCTTTAAGTTATATCAAAATACACCTAAAGACAATATTTCACATAGTATTTACAAACCTAAAAAGGAGTAAAAGAACCCGATAATTTACTACTTATTATTTACCATTGCATCTATCGCAGCAACAGCAACCACATTCAATATCTCCTGAACCGTACTTTCGAAATCAATAAAGTGAATAGGCTTGTTAAGACCAATCTGAATGGGTCCTATAATTTCAGAATCGGGACTCAATGCCTGCAACATCTTATACGATGAATTTGCAGCACTCAAGCAAGGGAATATAAGAGTGTTAACCTCCTTGCCCTGAAGTCTTGTAAAGGGATATTTACTATCGCGTAATTCGTTGTTAATGGCTATGTTCACCTGCATCTCGCCATCCACAGTCAAATGGGGATAATCGGCGTGCATGCGTGTAACGGCCTCGTGCACACTTGCGGCACTACCCTCTTTGTCGGTTCCAAAATTCGAATAAGATATCATAGCCATCACAGGTTCGTGATTGAAGAAACGGACTGCTTTATCGGCCAAACGAGCTATATCGATAAGAGAATCGGTGTCGAGGCTTCGATTAATGAGTGTATCTGCCACAAAATATGTTCCTTTCTTTGAATTAAGGATGTGCATGGTACCAAAGTGCGAGAAACCGTCTTGCAGACCGATAACCTCTTTTGCAACCTTAATGGTGTTGGAATATCTCGTATATAAACCGGTGATGAATGCATCGGCTTCACCCGTTTCAACCATCATCATACCAAAGTAGTTACGCTCGAACATCTTATCGTTCGCCTCCTCGAAGGTGTAACCCTCGCGACGACGTTTATCGGCCAAGATACGTGCATAGCGTTCACGACGAGAGGCCTCATCGGGGTGTCGCAAATTAACTACCTCTACACCATCGAGGCTGAGATTATGCTCCTTTGCAAGTTTTCTTATTATCTCGTCGTTACCAAGCAGAATAGGATTGCATATACCCTCCTCTTTTGCAAGAACTGCTGCTTTAAGCATCGAGGGGTGCGCTCCTTCGGCAAAAACAATACGTTGAGTTTTTGAACGTGCGGTATCAAGTATCTGCTGTGTAAGCTTCGACTCGCGCCCCATAAACTCGACCAAATGTTCTTTATATTTATCCCAATCCTCGATTGTCTTACGGGCTACACCGCTTGCAATGGCAGCCTTTGCTACAGCCACAGACACCTCGACCAAAAGACGCGGATCCACAGGTTTGGGTAGAAAATACTCACGCCCGAATTTAAGATTGCTTACATGATACACCTTGTTCACAATCTCGGGAACAGGCTGTTTGGCAAGGTCGGCAATAGCACGAACCGCAGCCAACTTCATCTCCTCGTTAATGGCTGTTGCAGCCGTATCAAGAGCACCTCGGAATATATACGGGAAGCCTATCACATTGTTTATCTGATTGGGATAATCGGTACGTCCGGTACTCATCAACACATCGGGACGACTATCCATGGCATCCTCGTATGAAATTTCCGGTACAGGGTTGGCAAGAGCAAAAACAATTGGGTCCTTTGCCATCGAACGTACCATATCTTTTGTAAGAACATTGCCTTTTGACAAGCCCAGGAATACGTCGGCATTGGCGACAGCCTCGGAAAGAGTGGAAATATCGCGTCGGTCTGTAGCAAATTCTTTTTTCTCGGGTGTCAGCCTGTCGCGGTCGCTTCTTATAACACCCTTACTGTCGAGCATCACAAGATTATTTTTACTTACGCCCAATGCTATATATAGGCGTGCACACGATATTGCAGCCGCACCGGCACCGTTGACGACAACTTTAACCTCGGATATATTTTTTCCGTTAACATCGAGGGCATTCAACAAACCGGCTGCAGAAATTATGGCAGTACCATGCTGGTCGTCGTGCATCACAGGAATATCAAGTTCCTCTTTTAAGCGACGTTCAATTTCAAAACATTCGGGTGCCTTGATATCCTCGAGGTTTATACCGCCAAAAGTTGGCGATATTGCTTTTACAGCCTCAACAAATTTATCTGGATCGCTCTCGTTTACCTCAATATCGAATACATCTATACCGGCATATATTTTAAAGAGCAACCCTTTACCCTCCATTACAGGCTTACCGCTTAACGCACCAATATCACCCAACCCCAAAACTGCCGTACCATTTGAAATAACAGCTACAAGGTTACCTTTATCGGTATATTTATAAGCATTCTGCGGATCTTTCTGTATCTCGAGACAAGGTTCGGCAACACCGGGCGAATAAGCCAACGAAAGGTCTGTTTGAGTGAAATACGGTTTGGTAGGTACCACCTCTATTTTTCCGGGACGTTTTCCCTCATGGTATCTTAATGCATCTTCTTTTGTAATCTTTGCCATATTATAATAAATTTCTATTCAAAAAATGTATCGCCCTCGACACCTACGCCAAAAAGGGCAAAATCGTATTTGACCGGGTCATCGGGACACATAAGGCGAAGCGCGGCTGTCAATTCTTCTACAGTCTTGCGATCGTTCTGTTTTCTTTTTATAAGACCAAGCATTCTGCCTGTTCGTGCCACATGCACATCGAGCGGTATCATAAGTTTTGATGATGGAATCTCTTTCCACACACCCAAATCAACCACACCATCCTGGCGACAGAGCCAACGTAACATCATATGCATGCGTTTACAAGCCGACGCCGGCCTGCCGGCCGATGCCACGGGGTTGGAAATATGCCTGGTAAAGTTACCATCGTTTGCAAACGACAACTCATTGCGCAAACGCAATATTCCATCCCAAGTGGAACAGCCAATGAAAAGTTCTTCTAACGTAGAAACACGTTCGTATATATATTGCAATCCACGACATAAATAGACAAAATCACGAACAAAAAATGTTCGATGTATGTTTGCCGATTCATCAAGACTATTCCAATTGCCTTTCATTATGAAATCGTATGGCTTGCCATCCATTATATCGAAAAACATCTTGCGACCGGAACGAAGAATCATTGTACGGTTTCCCCAAGCAATTACCGATGCAAGCAGTGATGCTATCTCTATATCTCTTTTCTCCTTAAAATAATGTGGGAAAGAGACAGGATCATTTATGATAAAGTCCTTACGGTTGTACAACAGCACTTTGCTATCCAATATAGCTTTCAATCGCTCCATGTTCATCTTATTTTTTGTTCACTTGCGCCACTCTGCCACCAAAAAAGAAGTTACGAATGTTTTCAGCAGCAAACGTTGCCATCTCGGCTCGGCACTCGGCTGTCTGGGTACCTATGTGCGGAACAAGAACGGTATTCGGCAAGGCGAGCAATTCGGCTGTTACGGTATCGTTGAATTCGTATACATCGAGCCCTGCACCGGCAATACGTTGCTCGCGTAAGGCTTCTGTAAGAGCCTTTTCATCCACAAGCGGGCCACGAGCCGTATTTATAAGATATGCGGTAGGCTTCATCATAGCCAAAGTCTCACTGTTAATTATGTGATGGGTCTGCGATGTCAACGGAGCATTAAGCGAAATCACATCTGAAGTTCTTAAAAGTTCGTCAAGCGGCATATATGTAACACCTAAAGCAATCTCGGCCTCGGGCATCAGACGGTTGCGATTGGTATATGCTACCGACATTCCCGAAGATTTTGCTCGGCGTGCCAACGAACTGCCTATGCGTCCCATACCAACGATACCCAATTGTTTGCCCCACAACGATGTTCCAAGATTATCCATAATGCCTTTCACATATTTACCGGTGCGTTGTTTCTTGTCGAAATCGGTAATACGTCGCATCACATCAATCATAAGCCCCATTGCGACATCGGCTGTAGGCTCGGTCACAGGGTCGGGAGTGTTGGCTATGCATATCCCCAATTCTGTGGCAGCCGCAACATCGATATTATCGTAACCAACAGCAAAATTGGAAACAATCTTCAAACGCTTGCCGGCCGACAATAACCGTCTGTCGACGGGAAAGTTCCACATAGAATGCAAAGCATCATATTCATCTATAATAGAAAGCGCCTCGTCGTAGGTAAACGATTGCACCCCATCGGGTGGCATTGTAATGTCGAAGTCCTTCAATATTCCGCGATAAAGGTCTGCGAAAATATTATATGTAATCAAAACCTTCTTCATCCTACCGATGTATAAAATAATTATCTGCCGGCTATTCGGGCATCAAGTTCATTCATTGCTTCAAGTATGGCATTGTCCACCTTATCGCAAACAGGAACCAATGGTAAACGCAGAATATTTTTTACAAGAGACTTATGTGCAAGCAACGATTTTATTCCACCGGGATTGCCATCGGCAAAAAGTTGCTTTATCACATTGGTGAAGCAATCTTTCAGTTCCTCGGCTGCAGCATATTCACCGGCGGCCATCAATGCTACCATCTGCGAGAATTCACGAGGATAGGCATTGCCAAAAACAGACACAACACCGTTGCCACCTGCTCTAATGACATCGTAAGTAATGCCGTCGTCACCCGAAAGAACCACAAAATCATCGGGTGTACGCTCTATAATCTCTTTAATCTGTTGCATATTGCCCGAAGCCTCTTTTACACCCACTATATTCGGACACTCCTCGGCCAGGCGAACAACTGTATCGGGCAACATATTCACCCCGGTACGGCCGGGTACATTATACAGGTATATAGGTAAATCGGTGGCTGCCGCAATGGCTTTATAATGTTGATATATTCCTGTTTGCGAAGGTTTGTTGTAATATGGAACCACAGAAAGAATTGCATCAACACCTTGAAGATCTTCTGTTTTAAGTTCTTCGACCAATGCTTGAGTGGAATTACCACCGACTCCCAACATTATAGGTAAACGACCTGCAACTTTTTTTATGATGCACTTTCGAATATTGCGTTTCTCGTCTACTGTCAATGTTGGTGTTTCGGCAGTTGTCCCCAAGACACACAGATAATCGGTACCACCATCCAATTGCATTTGTACAAGATTATCCAATGCCGCATAGTCCACTTCATTATCTTCTGTAAAGGGCGTTACAACAGCTACCCCCATGCCTTTCAATCTATTTTGCATCATAAAATATCAAGTATAGTTTTTTCGGTGACAAATTTACATCAAAAATCATCAACTTCGTTACATTATAACAACGAAATTATATAAAATATGTAAATTCTTTTATTCATGTTAATTTAGCATCGACAGGAATTCATCTTCACTAACCAAGCGCACTCCCATCTTCTGTGCTTTTTCCAATTTGCTTGGTCCCATATTCTCTCCGGCAAGAATAAACGAAGTAGATTTGCTTACACTGCCCACATTCTTTCCTCCATGCTTCTCTATCATCGTCTTATACTCATCGCGCGAATGGTGATTAAAGACTCCGCTTATTACTATCGACAGTCCTTTAAGTTTATCGGTACGACCGGAAAGTTCGTCGGCATCCAGCTCAAATTTCAGCCCGGCTGTACGCAGCGCCTCCACAAGTTCCCTATTCCGGGCAGATGCAAAGAACTGCAATACACTCATTGCAATTCTCTCGCCTATATCGTCAACGGATATAAGGTCGAAAAGATTCGCATTCATAATTGCATCGATATTACGGAAAGCACGTGCCAGACGCTTTGCAACGGTTGCACCTACATAATGTATGCCTAATGCAAAAAGAACTCTTTCGAAAGGAACTTCACGCGAAGCAGCAATGGCAGCAATGGCATTCTCGGCCGATTTTGCTCCCATTCGTGGCAAGAACATCAAATCGGAAGAGTGTAGAGTGTAAAGGTCGGCTACACTTTTTATCAATCCCACATTGAACATCAACTCGATGGTTTCGGGTCCCAAAGATTCTATATTCATTGCCTCGCGAGAGACAAAATGTTCGATACGCCCCTTTATCTGCGGAGTACATTCATTCTCATTCGGACAATAATGTGCTGCCTCACCCTCGTTACGAACAAGTTCTGTACCACACTCGGGACAATGTGTTATAAAATTCACCTTTTCACCTATCAATATGCGACAATCGGTATCAACACCTGTTATCTTGGGAATTATTTCGCCTCCCTTTTCAACGTATACCATATCACCTATGTGAAGGTCGAGTTTTTCAATTATATCGGCATTATGCAGAGAGGCCCGTTTGACAACTGTGCCTGAAAGCTGTACTGCATCCAAATTGGCAACAGGGGTGACAACACCTGTGCGTCCGACCTGATACGATACAGAGTTGAGGCGAGTGAGAGCCCTCTCTGCCGGAAATTTATATGCTATGGCCCAACGGGGCGATTTTGCTGTATAACCAAGATGTTTTTGCTGACGCAGAGAGTTCACCTTCAATACAATTCCATCGGTGGCAAAAGGTAATGTTTTTCGGGCCTCGGCTTGCTCGTCAATAAATTGGAATATCTCTTCAAGTGAACGACATTTACGGGTTACATCAGATATTTTTATACCCCATTGTTTTGCAATCAGCAGGTTTTCATAATGGCCGTCGGCAGGCAACTGCTCGCCAAGCATATAATAGAGATAAGCATCGAGGCCGCGCTTGGCAACCACCGAAGAATCTTGCAGTTTCAATGTACCCGACGCGGCATTGCGAGGATTCGCAAACAACGGTTCACCCTCCTCCTCACGTTGTCTGTTCAATCGTTCGAACACACTCCAAGGCATAAGTACCTCACCACGAATCTCGAACTCCGAAGGATAATCATAACCCTGCAGCACAAGCGGTATTGTACGTATCGTTTTTACATTTGCCGTGACATCATCACCTTTTTCGCCATCGCCACGTGTGACAGCCTGAACCAATTTACCATCAATGTATGTAAGAGAAATCGAAGTGCCGTCGAACTTCATCTCACAACAAATCTCAAAATCTTCGTTCAAGGCACGCTTTACACGTTCATAGAATTCCGCGACCTCGGTTTTCGAGTAGGTATTTCCCAAAGAGAGCATCGGATAGCGGTGAGCCACCTGCTTGAACTCTTTTGTAATGTCACTGCCCACACGCTGAGTGGGAGAATTTGCATCGAACATATCAGGATAGGCCGATTCCAAATCCTGCAACTCGCGCATAAGCATATCAAAATCCATATCACTTATTTGCGGTGCATTAAGTACATAATAGTTATAATTGTGATTATGAAGTAATTCTCTTAACTCTGTAATACGTTCACGAGGTGTCATGTCTGCTATTGATTATTCATACGCGAAGATACTAAAAAGAATGATAACCGACAACGGTTATCATTCTTTTACCATAAACAACTTTTATCAGAATGCTGCGTAGGTGTATGTTACCAACAGATAAGGTTGCTTGTATACCGTTGTCGATTTTGAACTGATATTGTAAGTTATCCCTTTTGCTTTATCGGCCTTTACAAAACCAACACCCATATTCGAAAAACCGGCATTGGAAAGAACGTTGCCGTATGAATTCCACACAGCCTCATCTACCTGATAAACAAAAGTAATGGATTTTGCATCGGCCTGTATATATCCTACTGCGGTCTGATTGAATGCAGGGAATGCCGATACGATAGGAGCCAACTCGGCCTGCTGTTGCGGAGTGAGTGACGTCATTACATAACCATTCTTCTCGAATGCTTTGTTAATAGATTTTGCGGTACTGCACGAAGTTGTTACAAATGCAACAACAAACATTATAATCACCACCGACAAGGATAATAATTTTTTCATAAGTGATATTTTTTAATTAAACAACTTCTAATTCGAATGCGAAGATAGAAAAAAAACAAACAAGTTATTATTACAACAATAAAAAAAGTTATTTTGGAACAGTTCGAACTTCTTTATCCACATCTTCATATGGCGCCGTATCAGGTATTACATCTGTTGCGGAGGAAGCAGACAGTTGTGTCATCAGTTCGGGTGAAATTCCGCTCAACGGTGCTCCTTGTGCAGCCTCCTCTTCGTTACGCCTTAATGCCTCCAGAATCTTTTGAGCAAATGGATAAGAGGAGTTTTCGAGCATTGTTTTAACATCCAAGGCATTCGCCTTGAAAAGTTCCATAAGAAATTCATTGCCAAGCATCTGGTATGCCGGTGTATTATACCCTTCGGAGATGGTCAAATCAATTTCGGCATTCTGCACCTTATCGGGATTGTACCACTTAGACTCTTCATTGTATTGGCTACCGGCTAAATCGATGTAACGCCCTTCGGTATAAAATTGCTGAATGGTTTTCATCAATTTATAATCGCGACGACGACGGAACGCACGAAAACTGTCGAACAAACCTTTAAGGTTCAGTGAGGAGTTCTGTACCTGCAGTGCGTAAAGGCTTGCAGGGGTACCGGCCTTGGGAGCTTGCCCCTGCATTGCCGAATTGACGCCCGAAATTTCGTTAATTAAACGCAATTGCAGGCTCAAGAGTTCAAAATCTCCTGCAACAGAAGCCGAACTGTTGTATTGGCGCACAACACCGTCGATACTCTGCCCCGGTTTAAGTTTAACAAAAAGCACGCCATTGTAACGCACATATTCGTCGATAACCTCCTCGCGCGACATACTTTCGAAAGCATCATCATCCACTACAAGAACTCCTTTTGATGATGTTCCTCGAATAAAATCAATGAGGGTCGCAGTACGGTTTATCGCCCTTTGCTGGTCGATAAACTGCTCTACAAAATTTCCTAATTTACCCTGAACAAGCGGATAAAGATGCAACACATAATTGTGCTCACCATGCCAATAAGGGCTACGTCCTTCCTGCAGAATATCGCCATAAGGTGTCATATAGCGATAATACCAATAGCGTTCAGTCGTATAAGAATATTCTATCAACAATAGGTCCTCTTCTTCTGCCGAGGGAGTATCTTTACGACGTTTTTCATTTTCGGCATCCATCATCTTTTTCGATGCGGTGGTATATGGAAGATAACCCCATGTGCCTTTTGCCGTATCATTCCAATAATAGGCATCGCGAGTCTCCAATTTCCAACCAAGTATTACTCGGCACAGATCACTGCGCGAAGCTGTGAAGAACGACAAATCGCGAACTTCTTTCCCTTGCATCGCATCGGTATCGCAGAAACCGTCAGCAGTGTCACAATACACCTCCATTATCTTTTGTTTCGCTTCGGGCGAGTGCCCGAAATGCGCCAACACATCTTCCAACGGTATATCAAGAAGCTCGCCTATGCAGTTAACATCCCACATACGTACATCTTCAAGATTGGTATTGAAAAACAGGCGTGAGGGGTTTACGCCATACACCCAAACATCCAACCTGCTTTTTGCAGGATTTATACCATACTCTATACGCTGTGCAGTCATTCCACCATTCAACATCACACGCATGGAATCGGAATCCAACTCCTCCATTTCGTTGATATCATGTACATACTCTATGGCAATAGACATCATTTCTCCAATCTTATTCTCTTTTTGGTCGCGTGCAACACACAACGGACGCATTAAATTTTGTCGCAATTGCCCGTCTATGTTATTCAAAATCGGAGCTATCATATTATTCTTCAAAGGAACCTTACCGTTCTTTTTTATCAAATCACCCTCGGTTATATAGTTCAATGTATCCGGGTCGCGAACGTAATCACCCCATTGGTCGCCATAGCTGTACATAAGGCTTCGCCGCAATTTGCGGCGAGCCTCTTCCAATGCATTCCAACAAGCAGCACATTCATTCAAAAAATCGAAGGCCTTTCCTTGGATAAAGTATTGTACATTCGGCTTCACCTTTGGCTCAGCCTTCACTTTTCGATTCAAAAATTTATTCATAACAATTTTTACTTATTGTCATCTAAAAATCATTTCTTCTTGTTCTTCAACGACCTATAGTAATTCCTATACACATCCTTTTCCATTTGACCAAGCATATCTTCCATTTCAAGACGTTGCATGGGAGTTGGTTGTGTAACATGACGCGGAGGCAGAACTTCACCACTACCCTCGTAGCGCCTCAATACCTCATATAGAACATCTACCGGACCGCGCCAAGGAGTCAAAACATCTTCAAAATTTCGGGATGGCAATTGCATGCTACGCGGATAATCTTCGCTGTGTTCGGCTGTCGTAGCCTGTCTTTTCGTATCGGACCAGTCATAACGGCGTGCAACATTTCGTAGTTCTACATTTCCTTGAAGTGATATTTTACCATCACCCCTGTTTGAGCCTACGACATATTCGTCAAGAGTGGGATAACGTTTCCTGAACTCGTTATACGGAACACCAAAATCATGTTCAAAGCGAGAATCACCATATCGAGAAACAAAATCGGAACGTCTATCGTAGTTCTTCAGCATATCGGACATCATCAAACCTTTCTCGTAATTGTGAGCCTCGTCTTCGCTTGCAAGACGTGCCATATTGTAACCGCGTGAGAAATCCTCATAATCCTGTATTATCCGTTGCATCTGCACAGCAAGTTCACTACCGAAGGATGGTTCGGAAAAAGCCCGCATATCAACCATAAGTTCGCCATTTTGCGGATTATACTGACACAAAGGGCCATTCAACTTTTCGAACCGGACAGGCATATCCTGCAGCTCGGGATAGGCCGAAAAGAACATATTATCCTTAACGATATCCTGCAAACGGGCTGCATCATCAAGCGGATATCTCCGATAGAGAATATGATTGAAAAGACGATTCTCAAGAGCTGTACGTTCTTCGGGATGTTTATCTTTGATATTCAAATACGAGTCATAAAAGCGTTCATCGGTATATTTAAGAAGTTTAGTCAAATAATCCTTCACCTTAATATCATCGGCTATCTCGAAACGCCAAGCTCCGTCGGCACCGACTTCCCATCCGGTCTTATATTTAATATAATGTGGATTTGCCTTTTGACGCAGAAGTTTCTGTGCCTCTTCCAATCGTTTACTCAAATAAGTATCACCTTGGGCTGCCATATTCCTCATTCCCTTTTCACCAATAAAACGATAATGGTTTGAGTTATTGAATACATTGCGTACCGTCCTATTGTTCACATAATATTTTCCGGGAGCAGAAGCAGCATCGGTATAATAATCGAATGAAGAATTTACATTTTTATAGCCGGCTGTTTCAAAATCTCGAAAGACTTCGTTACGATACTGTTCGGGGTTGCGTCCTCGGCGCATAGCCAAATAATGACGTTCTATTATCTCGTTCAGTTTCTGTTCCGAGAGTTCTCCATCATTATTTCGGAATATATTCATACGGTTGAACATATCCTTCACAAAGTATTTAAAACGACTCATCAACGAACGTTGCTCTGCCGTTCTCACTCCCTGCTCGGCTATCTGTGCCATATATTCATCGACAGCACGATGGACACCATAGTTGTTCTCCCTTCCCAAAGTGTCGATACGCGCTTTTACGTCGGCACTCGAGCGTTCATAAACTTCATTCAGAAAATCGATGTAATATCGGCCGAACACCTTTTGCAACCCATAATGACCTACAGTTTCGTGTATAACCGTATCACGTACACTCTGTAAATCGGGCAACTTGCTCAAATTGATATTAAGAGTGTTGTTGCGGGCATCGTACCAACCGGCCGAGTGCATAATATCGTTATACTCGGGGTGGTTACGAGGTATTTCAGTATCGGAGTATATTATATTGAAATTCACACCCAGATTACGTCCCAAACGCTCAACCTCGGATTGAAATTCATGTTGTCGGGATATTGTATGTTTATAGGTGTCGGGCGACTGTTGCTCAAAAGAAGATGGTTGCAAAGAACGTTTTTGTACATCCTTGCCCAACAAACGACGTGCTTCGTCGCGCAACAGCAATTCATAATCGTGTATTGCCGCAGCCTCCGATTTTGTCTGTCGATAATAAGGCTTATCCATTGCAGAAACCAGGCTTCCGGCATCAAGATTATGTACACGTTCAGCTTCGGAACGCATCTCATTCAACATATCGGCAAGATTATCCGATGCATATCCCGAACGTTGGAATATTTCATCTACAATCGTATTTTCCGCATCACTCAAAGGCTCCTTATTGGCCTTTTTATACATTGCTTCTGAAATAACATCCACTGCTATACCCTTTTCTTTTGCATAAAAGCCTGCTTGTCTGAAGAACGATTGTGAATCATAATTACGAGCAATCATATTTTCGTATGCAGTTATGCGGTTACGTTTTATTCCCGAAGATGCACTCTTTACATATGCATCCAATTCGCCTCTATCCGAAAACTCCTTGCTTTCTATTCTACCGCCGTTCACGTTGTATGTTGTCGCCATGTAACCACCGTTGGTCAATTTCCTTATTGTATAGCCAACGGGCAAAGGGGGTGTAGATGTGAGTTTGTTTTCTACAATATAAAGCAATTTTGCACGTGTTGCAGCTGAAAGTTCACCACCCGACATCATCTTTAAATAGCTACTCTTTACAGCATCGACGTTACTGCCGGTCTTCAGCGAACTTTCAATTGCATCCAATAATATTGCAGGGTCGACACCGGCATCAGCTATTTCACGTGCCTCGGCAGGAGTAAAGCGTAATTCATGTTTCAATCGACCCATGGAGTTGAGTTTCTCACCTGCTCCGGACGGACGCCAATGTAACATTCGCATCGATAAAAGCGTAGCGGCACTCTCGCCAAAATCCTGCAAAAGGTCGATAGGTTCCACTTCAATTCCCGATGATGCCTTTTCAATTTCGGTCCCAAGAGTAAAAACAGCCGACTCGGCACTCAACACACCGGCAGAGGCAGCCATTCGTCTTGCACCTGTAAGCCCTTGTGAAATAGTTCTGAGCGGAGTACCCACCACACCAAGCAGTGTTCCTGTTCCGGCTCCATGAGCAAAAGAGGATGCAGCAGAAGAGACATCTACATCGTCGCCATGCACCAAATCATTATATACACTGTTTGCAGCATCATAAGTACCAAGTGTAAGAGCTTGTGTTGCCGAGCTTTGTGCTATACGTGCACCTATATTGTCGACAATATATTTACGCGCCATGCCATGTGCGGCATCAGCAGTAACACCATTGGCTGCACCTTTCGACAAAATACTATTTGCCAAACGATTGCGCACCAAAGATGTAGCTCCTCCTACAACCTTTGAAGCTGCACCACCTATTCCATAGAACAGAAAACTATCGCCGGCAAGGGCACCCACATTTGCTGCAAAATCTTCCAAACGGCTTGAATCGTAATTTGCAAGCGAAGCATCATTCAAGCTTCGCCAATTCTTTGTTCCCGAATAGGCCGATTGGGAGAAATCCATCATCTTTCCGGCGAGCGAATTATCGTATGCGCTTCGTGCGACATACTCCACAGAACTTTTAGGGGTATTCTCTTCCACCATTTCATCCATCACTCTGTTATGCAAGGCCGGCTTCAGAACCGAATCCCTGTAGCCTTCAGGCGATAATCGTGCATAACGCGCATAAGGGCCTGCTACAGAATCAAGAACCTTGTTATCAAGCCCTTCCATCGTTCGTTCAGCTACTTTTACAGGGTCTGTGGCACGATGCATTGCACCCATTGCAGCATGTTGGTTTGCCCCCGGTACAGAGATATATTTCACATACTCCTCTTCGCCACGTTTTTTTGCCGCATCACTCTCGCTTCTGTATAAAGGATAAACAGTATCGGAGTAATAACTCTCTATTGCATCATCTACGGCATTATTTGACAACACAAAATTTCGTCGACGACGCAATTCGGAATCTTTTGGAACAAAAAATTCCTTGCGCTGTTCACGATAAAATCTCTCGCGTGCCGATTTATCACCTAATAAATCTATCAAATCCTGCGAACGGTTGATATCATCATCCAACTTTTGCATATTCTGCATAAAACGATAATCGCCTGCAGTATCACTGCCTTGCACACCACTTGTGTGAGATGCGCGTACGTTACCCGAACCTTTAATCGATGGGTTCAATGGGTCATAATAATTTTCTTCTGTTGAAAACATAATCTTTATTGTTTTTATTTTTTAAATAATTTGTCCAAATATCTCCTTGCAGATGTTCTCTGCCCCATCTATCGATGGGATTCTCCATGTGAGGCGATTGTGAATCCTTCTTATTGGGTGCGTCATAAATACTTTTCGGCAGAATGTTGTACAGAATTTGTCCATCATAATCGGCATGCTCTTTCAACAGGCACTCATAAGCGTCTTTTTTTCCCAGAAAGTTATTTTTTGCTTTTATGAAATAAGGATTGACCTTTGACGTGGAATCCATAGGCAACGAAAGACGCGAACCACGTTTACGTGCAACTGCATTTAAGACAGCAGCTGCAATATCACTAATCAAAGCAACATTGCGCATTCTATTATACCTTTTGTAATCGTTGTGCGCGCTTCGGACAAGACTTTTAATCATACATTTACCTCCTTTCCTCTACATATTCACCTTGTCGTCATCATCGAATGTTTCACGACCCCAATTAAGCCCCACAAGTGCATCATTAAGCAATTTTACCCCACCAAGAACATCGGAAACGGCAGTATTCTCATCAGAATAAAGGTTGTTCAAGCGGGCACTGCGTAAGTTATTGACATTTTGCCTGTGAATGTTATCGATGCTACGTCTGTCGGCATCGGCTTGCGATGCAAGATTTGTCGCAATATTCTCCATTGAGCGCAATCCTTGTTCGTTACGTGCAATGGAATACTCGGGAGTGACCCCGTTTACTGCAGAATACGCTCTGTTTTGCCTATTTTGGTTTGTAAGTGTCTGCTCTACTCTTTTCATCGCAGCCCTTGTCATGGTATCATCAAGATAATTACGATAATAATTACGCCTGAACCATGCCGATTCTTCGGCCTTGGCATCATCAATTAATTTTCTCTGTTTACGTGCCGCATCAGCAGAATCGAACAATCCTTTAATACCGTTGTAAAGACCTACGGCGCCGGCCGCGCCTGATAAAATACCTGAAATTCCCATAATTTTTTTAATGCAAAAGAAGTATCGGAGAAGAAAATTGTGTTTGCGGAAACAAGTAACAAGTAGGAATATTCATTCAGAAACTGTTTGTGGAGAAGCTGTGCACATTGCAATAATCGTTACCACAACCATTGAAAGCGGTAAAGAGGATACCTTTGCAAATAAAGAATATATTATGGCAAGAAGAAAAGAGAAAGTAACAATTGACGACGTACACAACGAAACGTTGGCACTTTTCCGTCGTCTTATACAGCGATTGGAAAAGTTGACACACGACTGCGAAGATCCGGGCACAATTAATCAGGCCCTTAAAACAACTGCCGATTTTTTGGTAAAACTTAACAAGGAGCGTGAACAAGACGATGACAATCTCGACCAACTGCTGAGACAAACATTAAAAGGAGTCGAGGATGTTTAGAACTTGCTTTGAAAAGATAAATTCCATATCTTCGCAAGGAAAAAGAATATTTTATGGCTATAATTAAGACAGTTCGCGGAGTAACTCCAAAAATAGGAGACAATTGTTATATGGCAGAGACTGCTGCCATAATAGGTGATGTAACCATAGGCAACGATTGCTCTATATGGTTTGGCACTGTACTACGTGGTGATGTTAACAGTATCACCATTGGCAACAAAGTAAATATACAGGACGGTGCGGTAATACATACGCTTTATAAACGCTCGGTAACCATAATAGGAAACAATGTGTCGATAGGACACAATGCAACCATACATGGTGCAACAATTATGGATAATTGTCTTATAGGCATGGGAGCCACAGTGTTGGATAATGCGATTGTAGAGAGTGGGGCTATTGTTGCAGCCAATGCACTTGTGACTTCGGGCATGCGCGTAGAAAGCGGTTGCATATATGCCGGAGTTCCGGCAAAAAAAATAAAGGAGGTAAGCCCCGAACAACAAAAGGATACGGTGGAACGCATTGCAAACGATTATGTGATGTACGCCTCGTGGTATAAAGAGGATTTGTAACAAGCAGGAGGAATTTTTAAAATATTTTTATAGAAATTTAAACAGCTTCTTAATTTTTTTTGATAAAAATTTATCAAATAACAAGTAATTTAGATATTTTTGTATGACGGAAAGTTCAAGAGTGATGCACCACACAGCAGAAAAACTCATAAACCGTTATTGAACAACTTATTACAAACATAAATTCACACATCATGCTTACGCAGATTATTAATGCAAAGATTCTTACGCCACAAGGTTGGTTGAAAGATGGTTCTGTTCTTATCAGAGACAACAAAATTTTGGAAGTAACAAATTGCGACCTCGCAGTTATCGGTGCCGAACTTGTTGATGCCAAAGGAATGTATGTTATTCCCGGCGGTGTTGAAATTCACGCTCATGGTGGTGGCGGACGCGACTTCATGGAGGGAACCGAAGAGGCTTTCAAGGTTGCAATCGATGCACACATGAAGCATGGAACAACAAGTATATTCCCAACACTTTCGTCATCAACAGTACCAATGATTGAGGCAGCAGCCGAAGCATGTACAAACCTCATGAAGGACCCCAACAGCCCTGTACTTGGACTACACCTCGAGGGACACTACCTAAACATGAAGATGGCAGGCGGACAAATTCCCGAAAACATTAAGGACCCCGACCCACAAGAATATATTCCTTTGGTGGAAAAATGGAACTGTATTAAACGTTGGGATGCTGCACCCGAGTTGCCCGGAGCTATGCAATTCGGCAAATACATCACATCGAAAGGTATTCTTGCATCTATAGCCCACACCCAAGCAGAGTATGACGACATACATGCTGCTCACGATGCAGGTTACACACATGCCACACACTTCTACAACGCCATGCCCGGTTTCCACAAACGTCGTGAATACAAATACGAAGGAACCGTAGAGAGCATCTATCTGCACGATGACATGACAGTTGAAGTTGTTGCAGACGGAATACATGTACCTCATACAATTCTGCGCCTTGTATACAAGATTAAAGGTGTTGAACGAGCATGTGTAATAACAGACGCATTGGCATGCGCTGCAAGCGACAGCAAAACAGCATTCGACCCACGAGTAATCATCGAGGACGGTGTATGTAAGCTTGCCGACCGTTCGGCCTTGGCAGGAAGCATAGCCACAATGGACCGTTTGATACGCACATTGGTTGAAGCTGAAATTCCATTGGAGGATGCAGTGCGCATGGCTTCGGAGACACCGGCGAAAATCATGAACGTATACGATCGAAAGGGTTCGTTGCAGAAAGACAAAGATGCAGATATTCTTATTTTGGACGAAGCTCTTAATGTACGCGCCGTTTGGGCAATGGGTAAGATTGTTGAAGGAACACTGAATATTTAAAAGATTATTTAAATTCAGTAATTATCTTTTGAGGCTGTGTCAAAAAACAACTTTGACACAGCCTCAAAAGGTTTGTTAATTATGACACACCACAAATTTTATAAAGTAACATTAATTTCAAATGCACCCACCCATACTCTTTTTATGAAAATAAGATGAAAGTTTGTACGGTTCGATATTTTTACCGAATTTCGCAAGATATAATGAAAAGACCATGAAAAACAAGAGAAACGAATGGCTGTGGATTCCAACCCTCTATTTTGCATCGGGGCTACCCTACCATACCATAACAAACATATCGGACATGATGTACAAAAACATGGGAATAAGCAACGAGCAGATAGCTTTGTACACAAGCTTGTTGCTTATACCATGGACGGTAAAACCTATATGGAGCCCTTTTGTAGAGATGATACGTACACGTCGTTGGTGGACCATCACAACACAAATAATTATGGCAGCCTGCTTTGCCACAGTTGCAATACTGCTGCCTACCGGTATATTTCTGGCCGGTACATTAGCGGTATTCCTGATTGCTGCATTTGTTTCGGCAACACACGACATTGCAGCCGACGGATTCTACATGCTCGGACTCACAGAAGAACGGCAATCGTTCTTTTCGGGAATACGAAATACAGCCTACCGCATAGCTACAGTATTCAGTTCGGGAGCACTTGTGATGATTGCCGGCAAAATAGCAAAAGAGAGTGGAAGTTATATAACAGCGTGGGGCGTAACATTTGCAGTTGTTGCCATTATAATGTTTCTTTTCGGTATATACCATAAATACATTTTGCCCAAACCGGTCAAAGATATCCCACAAACAACAGGCTCGCTTAAAGAGGTTGCATACACATTCAAGGATATAATAGTAACCTACTTCAAAAAACCACAAATAACAGCCACACTGCTGTTTCTGTTGCTGTTTCGCCTACCCGAAGCTCAACTTGTGAAGATGGGAAAACTGTTTCTAATGGATCCGCTTTCGGAAGGCGGATTAGGACTATCGAACAGCGATATAGGTTTCATAAACGGCATCATAGGCGTGACAGGGCTTATTATAGGTGGCATAGCAGGTGGAATTTGTATATCGCGCAATGGATTGAAATATTGGTTATGGCCAATGGTGATGGCTATCTCTTTGCCCGATTTGGTATATGTGTATTTGAGTATGGCACAGCCACATGATATAGGAATTATTGGAAGTTGTATATTCATCGAGCAACTTGGATATGGCTTTGGTTTTACAGCCTACACACTTTACATGATATATTTTGCACAAGGTAAATACCCTACTGCCCATTTTGCCATATCCACAGCATTCATGTCACTTGGAATGATGTTGCCGGGTATGTTGTCGGGCTATATGCAGAAAATGTTAGGCTACGAGTATTTCTTTATTTGGGTTATGATTTGCTGTGTTGTTACATTCATAGTATCGGCCATAATAAAGGTTACACCGGAATTCGGACGAAAATAAAGATTGGTTCAGAAACTATTTTTGAAGCTATATAATATTTTTTACTAAAATTTAAACAGCTACCGATTTTTAAATTATCTTCGCGTAAGATTAGACTGAGAATATGATACTGATAGCAGATTGCGGGTCGACAAAGACCGATTGGGTGTTGCTCGATGGTGACACAGTGATTGCACGTGTAAAAACACAAGGACTGAACCCGACACAACAGAACAGCGATGAAATTTACGGAATATTATCGAAGGAACTTTCAAGCAAGATTGATTGCAAAGTTCCCAAGACTGTATATTTTTATGGTGCAGGTTGCGCATACGAAAATGCCAACAAACGTATGCATGTGGCATTAGAACGCCTTTTCGATACAAAAGAGATACATATAAACAGCGACCTGCTTGCTGCAGCAAGAGCTTTATGCGGCCACGAAGAAGGAATTGCGTGCATATTGGGAACAGGCTCAAACTCTTGTCTGTTCGATGGGGAAAACATTATCGACAACACGCCATCGTTGGGATATGTTCTTGGCGACGAAGGCAGCGGTGCACATTTGGGACGTCAACTTGTGAGCGACTGTTTGAAGAGCCAGCTATCGACCGAGTTATCGGCAAAGTTTCTGCAACAGTACAACCTTACAATTGCCGAAGTGTTGGAACGTGTCTATCACGAGCCATTGCCCAACCGCTTCCTTGCCGGCTTCACTCCGTTCCTTGCCGAGAATCGTAAAAATGCCGAAATACACAATTTACTGAAACAATGTTTCACACAATTTTTCCAGCGCAACACTATGGTGTATCGCCGTTCTTGGTTACCGATACACATAACAGGCGGTGTAGGCGTGGCCTTTGCCGAGGAAATAAAAACAACTGCCGAAAGTTTAGGATTGTCGGTGGGTACGGTTGTGGAAAGCCCCATAAACGGCTTGATAGAGTATCACAAAACAAAATGATAACAGACCTATAACAATTATAAATTTATCATCCCTTCAGAAACATTTCTGAAGGGATGATAAATTTATATATAATTACGATTATGAATACATAAAACGTTTGATACTTCCCTTAGGAGTTTTCGAGAAAGCATCCTGCATCAATTCATACTCGGTCACCTGCGAATATGCAGGTATCATTTTATTCAAAGCATCGATATTTTTATCCATAACAATTTTCAACGTTTCGGACGAGACACCGTCATTTGCCAATAAATCGGCATTGGGAACTATAAGTGCCACAAATCTTTCACCTCGCTGAACAATTATAGATTCGGCCACATAAGGAAGAACATTCAATTTAACCTCTATCTCCTCGGGATAAACATTCTGCCCATTCGATGCAAGCAACATACTTTTGCAACGCCCGACAAGAAACAGTGTGTTATCCTTGTCAATTATACCCAAATCACCGGTACGGAACCAACCGTCTTTAGTAAAGACCTCCTTATCGGCATCGGGATTCTTATAATAACCGGCAAAAATATTGGTACCTCTTACCCACACCTCACCTATGGTGTGATAAGGGTCGGGAGATTCAATGTGCACCTCCATACGATCTACAATCTCGCCACACGACTTAATCTTGTATTTTCCTAAAGTACCAAGCGATATTGTGGGAGCACATTCGGTCATTCCATAGCCTGTAATAAGCGGCATCTTCATTTTCTGAACAAGCAACTGCTCCAAATCCTCGGGAAGTGCTGCACCACCGGTCATTACAAGTTCACATTTGCCACCCAAATAAGAGAGTAAGATTGTACGTAGTGCATCACAGAATTCGGGATGTTGTTCGTAATCGGCAAGACGAGCTTCACCTGTTTTGCTATGAATAAATTCACCTATTGCATATTCCGTCATTTTAGATAGCACAAGCGGAACCATCATAGCCATACGGGGACGTACAGCCTGCATTGCATCTTTAAGGATTGATGGAGCAGGAGGCATTCCCAATACAACAAGGTGCATACCCGATGCAAGGACTGTAATCATCTCGAACGTAAGACCAAAAATATGGGCAAAAGGCAAGACGCTCAAATAATTATCGCCACATCGGTAAGGCAGATGCAAAGGGAGCATATCAACATTACTGCTGATATTCTCTATAGAAAGCATTACCCCCTTTGGATTACCGGTGGAACCCGAAGTATAGTTAAGACAACACATTTCCTGCATGCCCGGTTTAGTAAAATTAACATGCTCGGGAGTGAATCCCTGCGGATAAGTCTCGGCAAAAATCTCTTCACGACGCGCATATATATCGGCAAAACCGTTACGGCTTGCAAGCAACTGCATACTCTTTGTATCGAATACTGCTATAACAGACCCCATTTCGTCGTAATTCATATTGTCGAAAATGGCCTTTTCGGTAAATAATATTTTGCTGTCGGAGTGCATTACAAATTTTTGAGCATCAAGCGATGTGAATCCGTTAAACAACTGAACAGCCACGAAACCTCCCGATGTTGCAGCCATAAATACCGTAGCCCAATTTGCACTGCTACGTGCATTGAGCGATATTTTATCGCCTTGTGAAAGACCGGCAGCTTTCCACACCAAGTGCATGGTTGCAATCTCCTTAGCCAACTCGCAATAAGTAATCGTTGCCCCACGGTAATCACTCAAAGCCGGATTATTCCAACATTTTCTAATACTCTCCTCGAAAGTTTCAATAAAGTTTTTCATATATTACAAAATTACAGGAAAGGAATATAACCTTGTCCCATTTTCACTTACAAAATTAATAAAAGTGAACACAACCTTTGCACAAACAAGGACGCCCTGTGCATTATTTAGATAAAATTCACTATTCAGGGGCGAAAAACTATATATATTGGTAAAATAAATTATAACTGCCCCCCGAGAAACAATGCTTTATAAATAAGCCACACACATTTAAAGAAGAATGATACACATTGACGAGAAAAAGAGTTGCAAACAAATTCGTTTGCACGTACAGCAAAGGTAGATTCTACAAACAGAAATATTTATTGGAAATTTAAATCGTATCTTGAACGACATCTTTAAAATTTATTCCTATCTTCGCAAAATAAACAGTAGAAATATGATATACGACGAACGAGAAACACGCCGGCAACATGTGATTGAAGCAGCAAAACAGATGATGACAGCTGCTCGCACCGCTCCAAAAGCCAAAGGTTGCGATATAATAGAGGTAAAACTTGTTACAGAAGAAGACATAACAGTACTTGCCGATATATTAAAAAGTATCGGGGAGGAACGCAACCGTCCCGGAATGATAAGAGATGCAGGGAACCTGCTATCGGCCGACGCTGTATTGCTTATCGGTTCACACGAAGCAGCAATGGGGCTTAACTGTGCCTACTGCGGCACACCTACATGCGACTCGCGCCCGGCCGGAGTTCCTTGCGCCATGAATACCATAGACGTAGGAATTGCAATAGGCTCGGCCTGTGCCACCGCCGCCGACCTGCGACTCGACACCCGAGTTATGTATTCGGTGGGATACGCAGCCTTGCATGCAGGATGGCTGCCCGGTTGCAATTATGTCATAGGTATTCCCATCAGTGCCTCATCAAAAAATCCATTCTTCGACCGTAAATAACGAATTCCATGGAACAAAGGAGAAAATTATATCTGCCGGCCGAGTGGCACAGACAACAGATGATACAACTAACATGGCCACATAAGAACAGCGATTGGGCATATATGCTCGAGGAGGTGGAAAAATGTTTCACCGAACTTGCCATAGCCATAAGCCGACGCGAAAAACTGCTTATAGTAACACCTGAAACAGACCGTGTACGCAAACACCTGCAGACAACAGCAGCCAATATACAGAATATACGCTTCTTTGAGTGTGAAACAAATGACACATGGGCGCGCGACCACGCATTCATAACATTGCTTGGAGATACAGTACCGCATTATCTCGATTTTGAATTCAACGGTTGGGGGCAAAAATTTCCGGCCGAGCTCGACAATGCAATCAACAGCAAGATGTATGACGCAGGCATAGTGAGAGGAGAATACGAAGATTGCTTAAGCCTTGTATTGGAAGGGGGGTCGATAGAGAGTGACGGCAAAGGAACACTGCTGACAACAACACATTGCCTAATGGCACCACATCGCAACCAACCACTCACAAAAGAACAGATTGAAATGCGGCTGAAGAGAATGTTACATGCAGAACGCGTACTCTGGCTCGACCATGGAAACCTTATCGGCGATGACACCGATGGACACATCGACACCATAGCACGCTTTGCACCCGACAACACAATACTGCATGTGAGGTGTGATGATGAAAATGACGAGCAGTTTGCCGACCTTCAGGCAATGGAGGCCCAACTCAACATTTTCCGTACAGCAGAAGGCACTCCCTATCGACTGTTACCATTACCATCACCCACACCTATTTTTGATGAAAATGGCGAACGGCTGCCTGCAACGTATGCTAACTTCCTGATAATGAACAACACCGTACTCTACCCCACGTATGCACAAAGCGAGAACGACAAAGCCGCAGCCGAAGTTTTGTCCAAAGCTTTCCCGTCACACGAAATAGTGGGAATAGATTGTCGTGCACTTATAAAGCAACATGGTTCGTTGCACTGCGTAACCATGCAATACCCATGCAACGAAAGAGTGTGAGAACCGGTAACAATAGATTTTTGTTATAAAAAGCGAATGATTAAGCATTTATAATAAATACATTTAGAAACTATAACAGCATCTTAAACAACTTCCAATATCTCAAATAAGATGAAAAACGACATTATAAAGGTTGGTATAATACAACAAAGTAACAGTGCCGACACCGAACAGAATAAACAGAAACTTGCAACAAACATACGCGAAGTGGCAGCCAAAGGTGCACAACTGATTGTTTTGCAGGAATTGCACAACTCACTCTATTTCTGCCAAATAGAAAGTACAGAAAACTTTGCGCTTGCCGAACCAATACCCGGCCCATCGACAGAATTCTATAGCAGTATTGCAGCCGAATGCAACGTGGTACTTGTAACATCACTGTTCGAAGCACGTGCAAAAGGCCTGTATCACAACACTGCCGTAGTGTTCGATCGCGACGGCAGCATTGCCGGCAAATATCGTAAGATGCATATACCCGACGACCCCGCCTATTACGAAAAATTCTATTTTACTCCCGGTGATATTGGATTCCGCCCAATAAAGACATCGTTGGGAACGTTAGGCGTACAAGTCTGCTGGGACCAATGGTACCCTGAAGGAGCACGCTTGATGGCACTACGCGGCGCCGACCTGCTTATATACCCCACAGCCATAGGGTGGGAAAGCAGCGACACAAAAGAGGAACAAGAGCGACAACTTGGTGCATGGCAAACAGTGCAACGCGGACACGCTGTTGCAAACGGGATACCGGTTATTGCCGTAAACCGTTGCGGACACGAGCCCGATCCTTCGGGAATGACAAACGGAATCAGTTTCTGGGGACACAGTTTCATAGCCGGACCACAAGGAGAGTTCATAGAACATTTTGGCGAAGAGGAGCAAAATGCCGTTGCAGAAGTGAGCATTGCACGCAGCGAATCTGTTCGTCAATGGTGGCCTTTCCTGCGTGACAGACGCATAGAGGAGTATCACGCTATTACCAAACGTTTTTTAGACGAAGAATAATCATTTTCTATAATAACAAAAAAATCCTCAAAAAATTGAGGATTTTTTTGTTAACACTTACATTCCATCGACTGCACCACCCACTCTACATCGCGCAAGAAATCCTGCAAGTCCTGCTCGTGTTCCTCCTCCTCGGCCATTATACGTTTGGCAATATCACATGTGGTATAATCGATATTATTTGTAAATGAAGCAATTTCCTCGTAACGAATCACAGCACAACGCTCGGCTGCAATATTCTGTTTAAGAACACTTATTACATCGTTGTTTGTTGGTGCCGCATATTTGCAACGTGCCAAGTTAAACCACTGCACAGGGTCGAGTACAGGAACACCCTCGAGTTGTATTATGCGGTCGGCCAACATCTTTGCATGCATATACTCCTCCTCGGCATGTTCCTCGAATTCACGTTGAACATCGGCACGCATTGCACCCTCGACCACCAAACTGCCCACCCAATATTGATAATAGGCAAGCCACTCCTCACTCAACGCCGCATTCAACTGCCCTATAAGACGAGGCACATCTATGCGCTGTCTTAAAATAAGTACACTCTCTTTTGCCATAATGAAACTGTTTGATAATTGTAACAAACAAACATAAGCATGCGGTTTTTTGTTCAGATACAACCACCTGCGAGAGATACAATCAGTTAAGAATGGAATTTTAAAATTAATTTATTTCTTTATATATATTAATTATCATAAAAATGTTTAAATTTGCACAAAATACCAACAAAGCAAAACAATAAATGTAAACTTTTACTGACAATGAAACTTGCCGTAGCCACAAAACCGACATTTTTTATTGAGGAGGACAAAATAATTACCCGCCTGTTTGAAGAAGATCTCGACTATCTTTTTCTTGACAAGGCCAACCCCCACCCGCAATATATCGAAAGGTTACTGAACCTTATACCAAAGAAATTTCACAAACGTATATTCACATGTAACGACCGTCTGATGCAGGATTACAATCTTGCCGGAGTATTTTTTCCATCAGGTTCGGTAAGGCCACAGCAGAAAAACGGCAAACAGGTGGGATACGCCGACAACCTGCAACAGTTGCGCGAGCTTAAGGAAATATACAATATCATTTGTTTCGGCCCGTTGGGACGCACTTTTCACCAAAGTGCCGAACTTAACGAGTATGGAAAAAAAATGATAAACAAGCATGTATGGGCCTTTGGCGATTTGGATGTAGGCAACCTCAAGCGTCTGTCAAGCTATGGTTTTGGTGGAATTGTACTCGACAATCAAGTGTGGGACAAATTCGATTCATGCCGTTCGACCGATTACAGCGAGTTGATTGAAAGTTTCAAAAGAATACAGAAAATCGCAAAGAAATTATAAACAAACCATTATTTTCTTAAAAAAGAAAAGTAACTTTGCAACAGAAAAAGGAAAAACACAATTAATAACATAACACCTTAAAACAAATCAACATGAAGAATACCCCTTATATGGTATTTTCGGGAACTAAATCTCGTTACCTCGCCGAAGAAATCTGTAAAGAACTCGGTTGCCAACTTGGCCAAATGAACACAACCTATTTTGCCGATGGCGAATTTGCAGTTTCGTATGAAGAATCCATTCGCGGCAAGAATGTATTTTTGGTTCAGTCTACATTCCCAAACTCGGACAACCTCATGGAATTGCTGCTTATGGTTGATGCAGCCAAACGTGCTTCGGCAAAAAGTATTGTTGCCGTAATGCCCTATTTCGGTTGGGCAAGACAGGATCGCAAAGACAAACCACGTGTATCCATCGGAGCAAAATTGGTTGCCGACTTGTTGAGTGTTGCGGGTGTAAGTCGCATCATCACCATGGACCTGCATGCCGACCAGATTCAGGGATTCTTTGATATTCCCGTAGACCACCTGTATGCATCTATGGTTTTTGTTCCATATATTAATTCACTTAAGTTGGAGAACCTCGCTATTGCGACACCCGACGTAGGTGGTTCTAAACGTGCAAGCGCCTATTCAAAATGCCTTGGTGTTCCCTTGGTACTTTGCCACAAGACACGCGCAAAAGCAAACGTCGTCGATACAATGCAAATCATCGGTGATGTAAAAGACAAGAACGTTATTTTGGTAGATGATATCGTGGATACAGCCGGTACAATTTCAAAAGCAGCCAATCTTATGATGGAAAACGGTGCAAAATCGGTACGTGCCATAGCGTCACACTGCATTATGTCGGGTAACGCATCGGAACGTGTACGCGAATCGGCATTGGAGGAGATAGTATTTACAAACAGTATCCCCTATGACAAAGGTTGTCCCAAAGTAAAACAGTTATCCATTGCCAAAATCTTTGCAGAGTCTATAAACTGTGTATTGAATAACGAATCTATAAGCAAACAATACATCTGCTAATGAAGAGTATTCTTTCAATATTTACAGCAACACTTTTGTTGTTGTCATGCAATAATTCCACTTACAAAATAAGTGGAATTATTGATGAACCGCAGTACAACGACACCGTCTATCTGGGCTATTCGAACGACGGATACAATTTCATTGCAGTAGACAGTACCATAACAACCGACGGCAAATTTGAATTCGGCGGAAATATTGATGAGAGTAAAATCTATTACATAAGTTATATTGGTGAATTCGGGCCTGCACATATTCTATTCATATTGGAACCGGGAGAGATTTCAATGGAGATAGGCCGGGACTATTATCGGGTGACAGGTACTCCGGACAACGACCTGAACCAAGATATAGACGATGTAATGTTTAAATACGTCGACGATATACTTCAGGCACAGGAGGTATTGAACGATTCGTTGGCAAGCGACAGCACCATATCACAGGCACGTTTGAGTTGCTATGTTGCCGAGACGGAAGCAAAACTCTACATCAAGAAAGTTATAACCGAAAATATAAAGTCGCTGACCGCATTACTTCATCTTGTAACCTTTGCCGAATTTTTCACAACAGAGGAACTTAACAAACTAATCGAACATATTCCCGAGGAGAACAAAGACCGCGACAACAATCCGTTATTCGATATACTTTCCGAGATACAATATGAACGACAAGACACAGAATAACAAGAGATTGTGTATCAAAAGACTATTAAGTTATAAACAGAGCCTTAAAATAAAATTATGCTTCGGTCCATCGGCCGAAGCATAATTTATTTTGTCACAACTGTTTGGCTACTATACGACAGCACCTATCAGTATTGTTCGCTCTCGTTAGGAAAATCACACTCCTTAACATCGCAAATATAATTGCCCACAGCATCACTTATTACAGTGTGCAAATCGGCGTAACGACGAAGGAATCGCGGAGTGAAATCGGCTGTCATTCCAAGCATATCGGTAGATACAAGTACCTGACCATCCACATCACCACCTGCACCGATACCAATAACAGGAATTGTAAGTTCACTTGCAACCTTCGCGCCCAATACCGCAGGAATCTTCTCAAGCACAATTGCAAAGCAACCGGCCTCTTCCAATAATTTTGCATCACGACACAATTTGGCAGCCTCTGCCTCATCCTTTGCACGCACAGTGTATGTTCCAAACTTATTAATACTTTGAGGTGTAAGACCAAGATGTCCCATAATAGGAATACCGGCATCAAGAATCTTGCGAATAGAGGGAAGAATCTCCTCACCACCCTCAAGTTTCAGAGCATCGGAGTGCGACTCTTTCATTATGCGTATGGCATTTTTTACCGCTTCATCGGCGTTCACCTGATATGTTCCGAAAGGCATATCGGTAACTACAAGTGCACGTTTTACACCACGAACGACCGATTTGGAGTGGTATATCATTTGGTCGAGTGTAATGGGCAATGTAGTTACGTTACCGGCCATCACATTCGAAGCCGAGTCGCCAACAAGTATTATATCGACACCGGCACCGTCAATTATCGATGCAATTGTATAATCATAGGCAGTAAGCATTGCAATCTTCTCACCCTTGCGCTTCATCTCTATAAGACGATGCGTTGTCACCTTACGTGTATCCTCAACAAGATATTTTGACATAATATAATATTCCTACAGATGTTTTAGATTATTAAAAAGTGCCAAACGTCACTGAAATCGACGCGAAGTTACAGCAAATTTATCAAGAAACACCATTCTTTCTTGAAAAAAAAGCGTCAAAAAGCTTATTGCTTCAAATTATTGTTGTATCTTCGCACTGTTTTCATAGTGGATGCGGTAGTAGCTCAGTTGGTAGAGCATCAGCTTCCCAAGCTGAGGGTCGCGGGTTCGAGCCCCGTTTACCGCTCAAACAAAAAACAGCAATTTTCATTCAAGTTGCTGTTTTTTGTTTGTTTTTTGTTTGTGCGTTTTATATAAATCTTCTCTTCCAATAATTTGCCGATTTTAGCAATAATATCTACCTTTGCATGCAAATTTTATATAAAATTCAGAAATAAAATTTAAAGTCTGTAATTGAAAAACAAGTTAATCTTTAAATACTATTACACATTTATTTGCAATGGATTGGTTACATTCACTTTTCTTAGGGGACGGTATTGCCCACACAGTATTGGTGCTGTCGTTGGTTATTGCCGCGGGTGTTATGTTAGGCAGAATTAAAATCGCCGGTGTCTCTATCGGTGTCACATGGATTTTGTTTGTAGGTATCGCAGCCGGACATTTCGGCATGACGGTCAATCACGACACACTGCATTTCATTAAAGAATTCGGTTTGATTCTTTTTGTATTTTCCATAGGTTTGCAGGTGGGACCCGGTTTTTTCTCCTCCTTTAAAG
Source organism: Bacteroidaceae bacterium (assembly GCA_017467885.1). Classification (GTDB taxonomy): domain Bacteria; phylum Bacteroidota; class Bacteroidia; order Bacteroidales; family Bacteroidaceae; genus HGM04593. The sequence goes on from JAFUKC010000015.1 coordinate 41,892, forward strand.
AAGGAGGTTTAAAGATGGTCGGATGTGGAGCCGCAGTGGTTGCTCTTGGTGCCATTACAACCTACGTTATTCATCTTATAACAGGTACACCTATAACAACAATGGTAGGTGTTATGTCCGGAGCAGTAACCAATACCCCCGGACTTGGTGCAGCACAACAGGCCTACACCGATGCAACAGGTATAAACGACAACACTATTGCCCTTGGCTATGCAGTAGCCTACCCGCTTGGTGTCATTGGAGTGATTCTCTCGCTTATTGCAATACGTTTTATTACAAAGGTTAATTTCAGCGAGGAGAATAAAGCACTCGAGGATATGCGCGGAGAACAGACTAATGTTGAACGTCTTTCGGTTGAGTTTACAAACACAGCTTTGCAAGGACAGACAATATCTCATGCTCGCGAATTGATTAAGAGACAGTTTGTAATTTCGCGTATAATGCACCACGATGGAAGTATAACCATAGCCGATGGTGAGAGTCCTTTGAAATTGGGCGAAAAATTACGTGTTATTTGTTCTCCCGAAGACAGTGAGGCAGTTTCGGTTTTCTTCGGCCAAAGAATTGAGATAAGCAAAGAAGAATGGGGTACATTCGGCGAATCACAGGTGCAACTTGTGTCGAGACGTATAGTTATCACAAAGCCCGAAATAAATGGCAAGAAATTCTCCGACCTGCGTTTACGCACAAAGTATGGCATCAATATCACACGTGTAAATCGTGCCGGTATCGACCTTATCCCTTATCAAGGTATGGAGTTACAGATGGGCGACAGAGTGATGGTTGTCGGCAATGAAAGTGCAATAGAGCAGGTTGCCAATGTATTGGGTAACTCGCTGAAGAAACTGCGCGAACCGCAGTTGCTGACAATATTTTTCGGTATTGCACTTGGAGTTTTATTAGGTTCTATTCCATTAGTGAATATTCCGCAACCGGTAAAATTGGGATTGGCAGGCGGCCCGCTTATCGTAGCCATCCTTATCGGACGCTTCGGTCCGCATTTCCATTTGGTTACCTACACCACAATGAGTGCCAACCTTATGTTGCGTGAAATCGGCCTTGCAATGTTCCTTGCAGGTGTGGGAATTGGTGCCGGTGACGGATTTATAGATGCAATTGTAAACGGTGGTTACAATTGGATTGGATACGGATTCATCATCACCGTATTGCCGGTTATGCTTGTAGGGTTGTTTGCCCGTCTTAAATTGAAGATGAATTACTACACTTTAATGGGCCTTATTGCCGGTAGCACAACCAACCCACCTGCACTTGGATACTCAAACACAGTATCGGGAAATGATATGCCTGCGCTCGGATACGCTACCGTATATCCTGTTGTAATGTTCCTACGGGTACTTGTGGCACAATTGCTGGTTCTTATGGTAATATAATATTTATATAACTGCTTCATATATAAAAATCTACAGTTTAAACTGTACACAAAAACATTTCCGGAACTCCCGAGCCTAACGGCCCCAACAGTTGGTATACATACAAGGAAAAAAATGATAACAAATGGTACTGTGGCCCGGCGTGGGATTTTGATTATAAATCTTATATTCCGGAAACTGCCGGCAGATGGATAAACAGCAAGACTATATACATGCCGATGATGTTTAAATATCCTCCGTTTAAAGCAGAGCTATACAAACAATGGAAGATACTTCAACCCTTATTGCCCGAACTTATAGAATTCATCAACGAAGAGCACGAAAAACTACGACGTTCGGCACATCTTAATTGGGAAATGCACGAAATAAATCTTATAGAAGACAACAGAAGAGAAAATGGTGATGAATTCATTCCATCAGACGATGCTGTAAAAAGAATGATAGAATATTTGGAGTTGAAATGGGACTTTATTTCAGCCAATATAGAAAATCTATAATAGGACACTACTTACAACAAGATTAATATTGCACAAAAGAATAGATTATTTTATTTTTTATTAACCGTTAGACTATTGTTATTCGCCACGAAGTTTCTACCTTTGAACGAAACAAAAAAGAAAACTATATTGAGATGAAAAAATTACAGATTTTTTATCAGGAACGTTGCCCGTTCTGCAAGCGTGCTTTCAATTATATTGACGAATTGAAGGAGGAGAACGAAGTTTTCCGGCTTATCAACCCGGAATGTATCGAGGAGACCATGCAGATTGATTATGCAAACTCTTTCGACTACTATTATGTACCTACATTCTACGTCGATGGAGAAAAAGTTCACGAAGGCGGAATAACCAAGAACGAGGTAAAGAAAATTCTTAACTCCTTGTTGGAGTGACAACTACACGACAAACTGAAAAAAAACAACAGAGATGAAGAATATTTTTATAATAGATTGGTGGTTGGTGTTTACTTTTACGGCAACTGCAATCTCGGGGTTCGTGCTTCATATTGCAGGACATTTCTGGAGCCATGCAACATGGCACTATTGGGCTGTATGCCACACATTGACAGCCTTGCTGTTTATTTTTTCGGGAGTATTGCATATTAAAACACACTGGGGATGGTATAAAAACCTACTTAAGAGAGGAATCGGCAATAAAAGCCGAATAACATTGTGCCTCACATTTATATTTGCAATTGCATCGGTCACAGGAATTGTACTGCTAAACGTAGAGGGAGGCAATTCAAAAATGGGAATATGGCACTACAAGATAGGAATCATATTATCACTTATTGCTATATGGCATCTTATCAAACGATTTCCGATACTGCTGAAAAGCATAAATAAACAATAAGAAGCAGCTGTTTAAAATTCCACAATATCTTTCGGCATTTTCATCTTTATATGAAATACATTGCACAATTTACAGTCATATTGACAATAACATTCATTGGAGAAGTGTTGAACCGCACAATACCGCTTCCTATTCCGGCCGGTATCTACGGAATGATTATTTTATTTATTCTGCTTGTAAGCGGGATACTGAAACTGTCGCATGTTAAGGAGAGCGGCAAATTTCTAATTTACATGATGCCACTTATGTTTATTCCTGCAACAGTAGGGCTCATGGATTCGTGGGGAATAATGCAAGAGTTTTTAACGGCAATAATTGTTATTTCATTGCTGTCGACGGTAATAGTGTTGGCCGTTGCAGGCAGGGTGACACAATACATCATAGGACGCAAACAGAAAGGAGGCAGGGAATGAAAGAGATGTTAAGCGATTCGCAATATTTCGGACTCATCTTAAGCCTTGGTGCATACATTGCAGGATTGCTTCTGAAGAGGAAATACAAACTATTTATCTTTAATCCGTTGCTTATTGCAATAGCACTTACTATAACAATACTTGTTATTTTGGATATCGACTACCAATCGTACAACAGCAGTGCAAAATACCTCGGTTATCTGCTTACACCGGCTACCGTTTGCCTTGCAATTCCGCTATACGAGCAATTTGCAATGCTGAAAAAAAACCTTACAGCAATACTCATTGGTATCTCTTCGGGAGTAATAACAAGTTGTGCAACAATTTTTGCAATGTCGCTGATATTTCGCTTGGGACACGTCGAATATGTTACACTATTGCCTAAATCCATTACCACAGCCATTGGTATTGGATTATCCGATGAACTAAACGGATACATTGCCATAACTGTGGCCGCAATAATGATTACCGGATTGTTCGGTAATATTGCAGGTGAATTCTTATGCCGTATAACAGGTGTCAAGCACCCTGTTGCAAGAGGTATAGCAATTGGAACTTCGACACATGTCATGGGAACAGCCAAAGCCATGGAGTTGGGCGAAATTGAGGGTGCCATGAGCAGCCTGTCGGTAGCAGTTGCCGGAATAATAACGGTTGTTGCAGCTATAATCTTCGAAGGACTTATATAAAATAATGCGAGAGATACCTCTCGCATTATTTTATATAAGAATCACTTTCCTATTTTTGCAGAAATTTCGAGCATGCGTTCTATTGGCAGCTTCGCACGTTCCCGCAATGTACCATCAAGTTCAACTGTGGGCCATTCATACTTAAGTGTATTGTATATCTTCTCCAATGTATTAAGGCGCATATAATTGCACTCGTTACATGCACAGCTACCGGTAAACGGAGGTACGGGAATAAATTTCTTCTGCGGGCATCGTTTTTGCATCTCATGCAGTATTCCACTTTCGGTTGCTACAATAAATGTCGTACAATCGTCTTTCTGTGCAAAAGAGAGAATTGCCGCAGTGGAACCTACAAAATCGGCAAGGGCAAGTACCCCACTTTTGCACTCGGGGTGAGCAAGAACTTTTGCATCGGGATTAGCACATTTCAACTCCACTATTTTCTCGATAGAGAACTCCTCGTGTACATGGCAACCGCCATTCCACAACATCATCGAGCGACCGGTTATTGCATTCAGATAGTTTCCCAGATTCTTATCGGGAGCAAATATAATTTTTTCATCCTTCGGAAAACTCTCAACCACCTCACGGGCGTTAGACGAGGTAACGACAATATCGGTGAGTGCTTTCACAGCCGCCGAAGTATTTACATAGGCAATCACTTTGTAATCGGGATGCTCTTCTTTGAATTTTGCAAGTTCCTCGGCCGGACAGCTGTCGGCAAGCGAACAACCGGCATTCAAGTCGGGAATAAGCACCTTTTTATCGGGGCAGAGAATCTTGTTCGTTTCGGCCATAAAATGTACACCGCACATCACAATTATATCGGCCGATGTCTTCTCGGCCTGTTGCGCCAACGCAAGACTGTCACCAACAAAATCGGCAACATCCTGTACCTCGCCACGTGTATAATAATGTGCAAGTATAACCGCATTCTTTTCCTTGCACATACGGCGGATTTCGTTTCTCAAATCAATATCACCGGAAACGGGCTCATTAACGTAGCCCACTTTCTCCCATTCCGAATTTATCATAATAAAAACTATTGTTTATTGTAACCTGCAGTGCAAAGGTAACACATTTTCTCAAACGCCTATCTTCACATTTCATAAAAGATGTGATAAAATGATGACCTAATTATAAACTGTTTTAAAAAGCATATAAAACAGTCGCTAAAATCTCATCGAAAAATGTATTCCGCAATCTACCTCGGGCGAAATAAGTGGTGCAACGACAACCTCATGTTGCTTGGAAAAAGATTTTGTAAACAGCAATGCAGAGCCTGTACCTATTGCAGCACCGGCAAGAACATCCCAGGCATCGTGACGTTCAGAATAGATACGCCCCCACCCCACGTATGCAGCAACCAAATAGGCAGGTACACCCCACTGCCATCCGTAACGCTTATACAGGAATGTTGCACCGGCAAAAGCAACGCCTGTATGGTTCGATGGAAAAGAATTATTATCACTGCCATCGGGACGTCGTTTACTTACTGTATATTTAAGCAAATAGGCGGCAGCAACCGAAGTTGCACACCCCTCGACAAGTTGCAGCACTCCTTTATTGTCACTTTTTATAAGGGCAACACCCGCGCCTACAGCCGCAGAAGCAAACATAAGCAGGTCGGTTGAGGTTTTAACGGCATCACGTCTTTGAGCTGCAAGCGGTCTGTTTGCCACAAACAAAGAGATTATACTTAATATCAGAATATTGTATCTCATATATTATAATGAACAAAACCGTATAGAACGCGAATATAGTGAAAACTTCTAAAATTAAAGAATAGACCAATGCTTTTGGCAAAAAAAAGTTAAAGTATTATTTTTTATTTATAAATTTGCAAATTGATATATATATTTGAGAAATAAAACTGATTAATAACTTTAAAAGTAACAACATGAGAAAACATTACGCATTTTTATTACCTATTGCAGCATTTCTTGCTGCAAGTTGCGCCGACAGCGACAAATATGCACTCGACCTCGACAATGAGGTAACAGTACAGAAACCGCAATATACCATTGAGTTCCCCAAAGACGACGGTTCAACAAACCTTATGTCTCTTTATGACGCGCCGGGAAATATGTATGGCGGAGGACCAAAGACCGTACGCGACATTTTGAACAAGGTGGGCCCCTCTATTGCAAATAAGTTATACAACATAAACATTACAGATGAAGAGTATAACGAAATTAAGAACTACACCGATTCACTTGTAACAGGAAGCACTACCGATGCAAGCAAATATACCAAGATTTTCGAGTATGTATATGGTAATACAACATATTACGTACCGAGCGAGGTCGACACAATTCAGGTGAGCCAAGACCCCTATTTTGTATTCAAGAACAAAATGGCAGTGTGCCAGGGATATGCCAACCTGCTTCATGTAATGTTGCACTCGCAAAGTATTCCTTGCGTTAATGTAAACGGAATGATGCAAGGATTCGGACACGCATGGAACTATGTGTATGTGAACGACAAATGGTACGTAAGCGACCCTACAAACAATAAAAGATTTACGATGGACGATGTAAACTCGTATTACGGTTACGCACCCACTATGATAGATGCGCAGATTTACGAGGACGAGAACTTCATCTACGGTTACAAATACAATCATGTAACAATTACAACAGTCAAGAACCCAGGCGAGCAGTTGGTGGTTCCCTTCAGTGCAGCCGGTTTCACACTGACATCATTCGACCCCGATTCAATTAACGGTGAAAATATTCGCGAGTTGTACCTTGGCAAAAACATCAATACATTCGGCGACTATGGTGCATTGTGGTCGAGACAGGCTCCCAACATCGAGAGCGTATATGTAGACCCCGAGAACACAATGATGGAGAGCTATTCGAATGTTATATATCGTGACAAGAGTATCTACTATGTAGCACCCAAGGCTACAGTTATTGAGATGAAGCCCGCCGAGTACTACGGTAAAGAGACTCTTAAAGGTTTAGAGAGCCTGGAGATTGTAATATTCCCCGAAGGAACAAAGACCATCGGTGCATGGGCTATAGAGAAGTGCCCCAACGTAAAACAGGTTTATGTACCCGAGGGTGTAGAAATTGAGGACAATGCTTTCGCAGAGGTACACCCCGACTTCGAGATTATCACAGGAGAATACACAAATATTCCCCAGATTAAGATGTAAACAGAAGAAACTACTATAAATCAGAAACAGGTGGCAGATTTGCCACCTGTTTCTGATTTATAAAGGCTCAACGATATAATAAGTATTTGAATTTAGCAGACAAGGAAAGAAATCTTCACAACTTATAACAAACTTATGAATTTATGAGTATCTTCGCGTGGTTTTTAAAATATAGCATAGGATTATGTCTTTTATATCGGATTTTTTGGAAAATTTTGGGATCAACATGCCCTCGTTTGTTCAAATTATTGAATTTATAGGAACATTTGCTTTTGCAATAAGCGGTATACGTTTGGCATCGGCAAAGAAGTTCGATTGGTTTGGTGCGTATGTTGTAGGTGTTGCCACTGCTGTCGGTGGCGGAACTTTCCGTGACATGATGCTCGATGTTACACCGTTTTGGATGACCGATTCGATATATCTTATCTGTTCGGGATTAGCACTTCTGTGTGTAATAATGTTCAGCAAATATCTTATCCGACTGCATAATACATTCTTCATATTCGACACCATAGGCCTTGCACTCTTCACCGTTGTAGGAATGCAGAAGACACTCGACTGCGGATATCCATTGTGGGTTGCAATAATCATGGGTACAATGACCGGTGCTGCAGGCGGTGTGATACGTGATGTTTTCATTAACGAAATTCCACTGATATTCAGGAAAGAGATATATGCTATGGCATGTGTGATTGGCGGTATTGCATTCGGCATTTGCATGTGGCTGGGAGTGGAGCAGGTTATCACACATACAGTATGTGGCATGTGCGTATTCCTTGCACGTGTGCTGGCTGTAAAATACCACATCTGCCTGCCAATACTGAAAGGAGAATCCTAAGATAATAACTGTGTTTTAAATATAAATGCCATTTGTTTTAAAACAAATGGCATTTATATTTTTTAACTAATCGCAAACCGCTGTTCATTAACATATTTAAAGTAAACTATATATTTACCGCATAGAATTATCGAAAAAAAAGGATAAAAATTTTATTATTTAAATATTTTTGCAAAAACAACATATTATATAAAAAAAATGCTTTCGTTTTACTTTTAGCATTGCTATCTTTTTCAATGCCTGTTATAGCCGAAAATAGTGTAAACCTTACACCTGTGCCATATAAAATGACCATAGGAGAAGGAAAACTTATTCTTCCGCAGAATTTTGAAATTTCACATGCCGGCCTACCCGACAGCATAGGCATTGAGACCGAAAAATTTGCAGCTCATTTGCAAAAAGTAACCGGATATACTATTACGGTTGTGCCCGAAAGTGAAAAAGCATTAATAAAAATGTCACTTTATACAGGTAGTGAACTTATTGGAGACGAAGGCTACACATGTGTGGATGAAGAGGGCAACAAACTCGGCTCATTCGACACATATATACAAGCCGGCGAAACATACATACTCAACATTCCAACCTACGAAGGATATTCATTCAAAGAACTTACAGGTGGCAACAAAGGAGCAAATATTGCATCGAAGAATATCGACATTGTCATCATCTACAAGAACAATGAAACCGGGATAAACGAAGTGATAAGCAACAAAGAGGAACGCATATACGACTTGCAAGGCCGACACCTTAAATACATATCACACCCCGAAATATATATCGTAAACGGTAAAAAGGTGTTAATAAATAAGTAATAATAATTAACAATGTAAAAAGTGTACAGTAAATATTATCAAACTGTGCACTTTTTTTGTACTTTCGTGTGCAGAAAAGTAAATATTAATAAATGCTGCTTTAATTGTTCATAATAAAATAATCCGGCAGCTACTTAACCTATTTATAACGTTTCATTTATATGAAAAAAATTATAAACATAGCCATTATTGCAACTGCGCTGATAAATACAGCATGCATAAGAGAAGAAGCACCAAACGCCGAGGCCGATATTATTAAATGTACACTGCCCGCTGAAATTCTCACCGATAAAGAAATAGACTATTATAGAAGTATCGACAGCGAGAGTAACACATATCTGCTTGATATTGAGGTGGCATTCGGTACCGACCTCACAGCACTTGCCCCTATATTTGAACTTACCGAAGGTGCCACAATAGAACCGACAAACGGCAGTGTACAGAACTTTGTTACACCGGTTGAATATACCGTCACCTCGGAAAGCGGTAAATGGCATCGCACCTACACTGTAAACATTCACTACCCCAAAGAAATACCTTCAAAATTCTCGTTCGAGAATGCCACACTGCAAGGTAACTATTATACAATATATGAAACAAGCGACAACGGGACACAATTCGAGTGGGCCAGCGGCAACGCAGGCTTTGCAATAGCCGCACAACTGCAAGGAATCACCTCACCCGACGACTATCCCACATGCATAAGCAACGAAGGCTATGCCGGAAATTGTCTTAAACTGCAAACCAAACTAACAGGCGAATGGGGAGCAAGAGTGGGCAAACCTATAGCAGCCGGTAATCTTTTCATGGGTATTTTTCACCTGCCCGTAGCAGTAACAAACTCGCTCAACGCCACCCGATTCGGGGTTCCATTCAATCAAAAGCCGTTGCGTCTTACAGGCTACTTTAAATATCTGCCCGGAGAAGAATATTACGACGATGGCAAATACACCACACAAAAAGACCAATGCAGCATATACGCAATGTTCTTCGAGAAGAGCGAAGAACATCCCTACCTCGACGGACACGCACCGGCACAAGGACTAAATCACCCGGCAATGGTAGCAATGGCACAAATAAACCAAAATGATATTGCCGAGAGTAGCGAATGGCAGCAATTCGATATTCCGTTCATCTACAACAAAGAGATTGATAACGACAAACTCGCAAAAGGAAACTACCTGATAAGCGTGGTATTCTCGTCGAGTAACGGTGGCGACGAATTCAAAGGAGCTCCCGGCAGTATACTTTTAATAGATGAAGTTGAAATACACTTCTGAAAAAACATAAAAACGAAAATACAAACTTCAAAAAACTCTTCAGATGATGAACCGATACATTATAATACTTCTACTTGCAACAACCATGACATCCGTGTATGCACAGAAGAAACAACAGGCAAAATGGGAATATGATATTAAAATAGGGCTGAACATTGGGGGTAATTCCCCACTGCCGCTACCTGTGGAAATACGCGAAATAAAATCATATTCACCCACATTTGCACCAAGCATAGGAGCCGACATCACACACCACCTTAACAAAAGATGGGGAATAACAAGCGGTATAAAACTCGAGAAAAAAGGAATGAGCACCAAAGCCCGGGTAAAGAACTATAGAACCGAAATTGTTGAGAACGGAAACAAACTGAAAGGAAATTGGACAGGCAATGTAAAGACCAAAGCCACAGGCTACCATCTGACGCTTCCATTGCTATGCACCTACCGGGCAAGTGAAAAGATAAATATTAAAGCCGGTGTATTTCTATCATACCTGCTCGATGGAGAAATGAGCGGATATGTGAACAACGGATATCTTCGCAAAGATGACCCCACAGGCGACAAAGTAGTCTTCGACAGCAAGACCAAAGGTACCTATGATTTTTCTGACGAGATGCGCAAACTCAATTGGGGCTTGCAGGCCGGTGCCGATTACAGAATCACAAAATCACTTAAACTCTTTGCCGACCTCGCCTGGGGATTGAACGACACAATGAAAGATAGTTTCAAGACTATTACATTTTCGATGTATCCAATATATTTCAACTTCGGCATAGGGTATAATCTATAACGGACAAAAAAACGGATGCAGTTGCATCCGTTATGGGTGGGTAAGCTACCTACATCGCGCCGCTACAACCAACTACCTTTGCTGCGGTCAAGCCCTGGAGGATTCATCAGGAGCTGGCCGTACAGGACTTACCCGTATCTCTGTAATAAAATGTATTACCCTCAAATGTGTTGCAAAGATAGCACTAATATTTTTATCTTGCAAATTTGACGGCTTTTTTATAAGAAATTATTTTATTAGAAATTTAAAACCTCTTCATTGTAAATATAAACAAATTATCACTATTTTTGCATGAGTTTGCAAAAGCAGGAAAAACACATTAAACATCAATCAATAATTATTTAACAATGAAAAAATCTTTACTTTCACTTCTGTGCCTGTTGAGTATGGTAACATACGCAACAGCCGACAATCTGCTCTCGAACTCTGATTTCGGAGCATGGGCTGATGGCTTGCCTGTAGATTGGGCAACACTTGACACATCAACTGCAACCATCGAGCAAACCACCGATGCACATGGCGATGCAAGTGCTGTAATTGTAAAAGGTGCGTCGAGCAACAAACGTTTTGCATCGAAAAGCTACACACTTGCAGCCGGAACATACAAGGCAAGTGCCTATGTAAAAATGAATGGCGAAGAGGCCGGTATGTATCGTTTGGGATATGTAACCATTGAAGAGGGAAATACAAAAACATTTGTATACAGCGATGAACTTGCTGCTGCCGCCCCGGCCGAGTGGACCGAAGTTTCGTTCGATTTCACATTGAGCCAGGAAACCGAGCTTGCTTTAATTGTAATGAACAACAAAAATGGTGGTGGCCAGTCCTTCATTATCGACGATTATACGTTGGTTGCAACAACCGTTGCCGGTGACAGCACTGTCACACCCGAAGAGCCCGAGGTGCCCACCGACAGCACAACAACAGCAACAAGCACCATTGCCGAAGTTATTGCTGCTGGTGCAGGAAGTGCAATCACGACAGGTACCGTTATTGCAACATACGCAAGAGGTTTCCTTTTGGGTGATGCCACAGGAAAAATTCTTGTGTTCCTTAATAAAGACAGCGGAATGACAGCCGGTGATGTGGTAAGTGTTAACGGAACAACAAGTGTATATGGCGGTATGCTGCAATTCGGAAGCGGAACAACCGTTGAAAAGACAGGAACAGACACCGTTGCGACTGAAGAGCCCGTTACAATGGCAGGTGCCGACATGGATGCATACCTCACCGACCCTGTAATAAAATATGTACAGTACACAGGAACACTCACTATCAACGGAAACTACTACAACGTTGCTATCGAAGGAGCGGAAACGGCTATTGGAAGTATATCGTACCCTGTAACCGGGTTGGTAAGCGAAGGTATGAACTCGCAGACTGTTACTGTTACAGGTTACACCATCGGTTTCAGCGGCAGCAAATATGTAAACACCATGGCTGTGGCTGTTGAATGTAACAGCATTGAGACACCCGAAGAGCCAGAAGTACCCGAGGTACCCGAAGATAGCATCACAGGCGAGAACCTTCTCTCGAACTCTGATATAGAGTCATGGACAAACGGCATACCGGACGATTGGGCTTTAGTTGTAAATAACTGTTCATACGAACAATCGACCGAGGCACACAGCGGCAGCAATGCTGTTGTTATAAAAGGTGCATCAAGCAACAAACGTTTTGCATCAAAGAGCTACACCCTGAAGCCCGGTACATATCAGTTTGGTGCATACCTTAAACAGGTGGGCGACACCGCAACAGGCATGTTCCGCCTTGGATATGCCAAACTAACTAATGGTGCTGTTGCCAACACATCAACCGATTACATATATATTACAGATGCCGCTCCTGTCAGTGCCGAGTGGACAGAAACCACATGCACATTCACTATAGACGCTGTTACAGAGGTTTCGTTCATCGTAATGAACTCGAAAAACGGCGGTGGCGCATCTATCCTTGTGGACGATATCACATTGAAGACAAACGATGGCGGACTCACCGAAAATGTTGTGATTGAAGAAGAGGTTGAGAACTTTACACTTGCAACAAGCTGGGAAGACTTGAAAGACGGCAAGATTGTAATTGCAGCAGATACATTTGCAATGTCATCGTTGAGCGGTAATTACGGTTACATACCTTCGCGCAAAGTGGCTGTAAACGGCAACACTTTGGAGAGCTCGCTCGAAAAAGCATATACATTGGAGGCATACGACGACGGTTATGTAATAAAGGATGCCAACGGAAAGTATATTTATATGACAGCCGAATACAACAGTTTCAACGTAAGTGAAACACTTCCCGAAGTTGGCGGTGTTTGGTATATCGATATTGCAACAGACGGAACAGCTACCATCAACAATGTCGAGAAGGATAAGAACATCAGCCTCTCGGGTAATTATGGAAACTTCGGTTCCTATGCTGTCGATTACGATGGTGACTCGACACTTGTAATGCCCAAAATATACATTCTTGCCGACAGCGAGACTGCAATAAACGAGGTTACAAGTGAAATTGGCGAAGCTAAAGCAATCTACGACATTACAGGACGTCGATTGGATGCCATCACAGCTCCCGGTATCTACATCGTAAACGGTAAGAAGGTTATAATAAAGTAATCTTGAAACCATAAAAAAGTGGTGCTGATGAAATTTCATCAGCACCACTTTTTTATGTATCGTATCAGGCGTTACGCTGCAGAAACGCTTCGGCAGGTTTTAAAGCATCTAATTTCCCGACATCGATAAAATCAAGGTCCCTCGCCTCAACACCATAGATGGGATACTTTGCCGCAACAGCCATATAAAAACTCATGATTGGAAACCTTGTACCATTCACTTCGTCTATCGGTAATCCGCGTTCCTCAACATATTGTTGCATCAACGACAGCACATTATCGCTCAAGATGTGGATTCCCGAGAAGGCAAGTGCCCTGCAGTTCTCGAGTGATACATCGGGGGATGCAAGGTGATAATCACCCGTATCGGTATTATGCCACCCAACCAGACGCATATCATCGGGAGCAAACAAAAGAAAACGTTTAGTATCGCGCTTGCTCACCAGCAGTGTTGCCAAAGCATCATCGCGCACTTGCGAAGCAAACCAATCGATATCACAGTTGGACAAGATATCGACATTATGTATAAGAAAGCGTCCGCACCCTTGCAGCCAACGACGTGCATGCAGCACAGCACCACCCGTTTCGAGCAGGCTTGCCCGCTCGTCGCTGAAACGGAAAAGCATCTTACCCGACGTCATTTCCTCGGGCGAAGAAACAATCCAATCGGCACCCGCAGCCCACTCCTCTATCTTGTCGGCAAAATAGTGGATGTTGACCACCGCTTCGTTAATGCCCGAGGCCAACAATTTACGTGCCACATGTTCAATCAGCGGTTTTCCGCAGACAGGCACCAAAGCCTTGGGTAAGGTATCTGTAATAGGTTTCAGACGGGTTCCCAACCCCGCCGCAAATATCATAGCTTTCATACCTGCATTATGATGCCAAACAGTTAATAAAATTAAATATCATAGAACTTTGTGAAAGCCTTTATAGCGTATTCGGTATCGACCAAAGCCGATGTTTCTCGTACCGAGTGCATCGCCCACATCGGATTACCCATATCCACACCACGCATTGGCAGCTGTGTGGTAAGCGTATTTCCAAGTGTTGATCCACCTGCAATATCGGAACGATTTACGAAAGTCTGGTATGGTACACCTGCTGCACGACACACCTCGATGAATACAGCAGCCGACTCGGCATCTGTCACATACTTTTGATTGGCATTGTACTTTATCACAGGGCCGCCACCCATCACAGGATGGTTTGTCGGGTCGTGCCTATCGGCATAATTCGGATGCAAAGCATGTGCCATATCCGCTGAAACCATAAACGAATTCTCTACAGCAGCATATAAATCGCCCTGTTTTCCGCCTCGATTCAAAATAATTGCATCGAGCAGATTACGCAACATTGGCGATGCAGAGCCCTGCTTTGTCATATTGCCTGTCTCCTCGTTATCGAACAGGGCAAGCACCTGTGTCATTGTAGCAGGCTTGCTTGCAAGCATTGCTTCAAGCCCGGCAAAGGCCATAAGAAGGTCGTCCTGACGACCGCTCGACACAAATTCATTATTTAAACCGCACAGGCAGGCAGGTGTGGCATCATAGAGCGACAGGTCGAAGTCCAGAATATCATCGGTATCTACTGCAAGTTCCCGGGCCACAATATTCAGCAAAAGATTCTCTTTCTCGAAATGTTCGTTTATGAAACCAAGCACCGGCATCATATCTTTCTGACGATTGATTTTGTTGCCTTCATTCACCTCACGATTGAAATGTATTGCCAAATGCGGTATCAAAAGCAACGGGCGGTGTATATGCAACAGACGCACCTGCGGACGCAATGGATTATCGCCACGCAGAATCACCCTGCCGGCAAGCGACAAGGGACGGTCGAACCACGTATACAGGATAGGACCGCCGTATACCTCGGTATTCAATCGTATCATGCCACCCTCGCTCACCATCTCGGGTGCCGGCTTCACGCGGAAACAGGGCGAATCGGTGTGTGCACATATCAATTTAAAGCCATCGGTAACACCGCCTGTGCCCACTCTGAATGCAAATACAGCCGAATTGTTCTTTGTAATATAATAGCCCTTACCGGCCTCAAGAGTAGGGAGCGAGCCTAATTCGACTTTCACAAACCCTGCAGCCTGCAAACGTTTCTCGGCATAATCGGCAGCCAGAAAGTTCACAGGCGAACTATTAAGCATATCAAGCAATCTATCTTTCATAATTTTGTCAAACTAATTTGTTAAACTTATTTATTATCACTTTTCTTTCTTTCCAACGTATATGATACATTAAGCATCGAATGGTTCACACGCACACACACAGCATACTTGTCGGCTATATGCCGGGCTATATGCTCGGCACTGTAAACCGAACGGTGCCTGCCACCTGTACAACCGCAGCAGACCTGAATATGGGTAAAACCACGCTCAATATACACCGACACCATGTTATCGACTAGCGAATATGCATTCTGCAGAAAAGCATGAATATCGCTCTCTGTCTCCAAAAAATGTTTTACAGGTTCATCCATCCCTGTAAGTTTCTTATACGGTTCGTAGCGTCCGGGATTGTGTATAGCCCTGCAATCGAAGACAAAGCCGCCACCGTTGCCCGAATAATCCTCGGGAATACCACGCTTGTAGGAGAAACTTATGACATCTACCGTAAGTTCCTTCTCCTCGACCTTCACAAAGCGTGGTAAACGAGCTGTTTCGCCCACCACCCTTGCCAGATAGGGAAAATCCTGTACCCTGCATAGTAAATCGTTTAACTGCATCAAGGCCGCAGGAATACTCTCGACAAATGTTTTCTTACGCTCGAACAATCCCCTGTATCCATAAGTACCCAAATTCTGCAACAGGCGGAAAATTCTGAAGAGGTCAAGCTTTTGCATAAATTCCTTTTCATCCACATTGCGATATCTCGACAGCGAAGCAATGTACGACTTAAGCATACGTTCAACGACCTCGGGCGTATATCTTGCCCGAGCCTGCCCCACAAACGAAGCAACATCGTAATATATCGGACCACGGCGCCCTCCCTGAAAATCAATGAAATATGGCTCGCCATCGTGCCACATGACATTACGCGACTGAAAATCGCGATAAAGGAAGGTATTATCAGACTCTTCGAGTAACTGTGAAGCAAGCAGCTCGAACTCATTTTCCAAAAGTTGCTCATCAAAATCAATACCCGCACCCTTAAGAAAACAATACTTAAAGTAGTTCAAATCCCAAAATACCGACCGACTGTTGAAATCGGAAACAGGATAGCACTGCGAGAAATCCCATCCATCGGCAATTTTATACTGTATATCGGGTAACAGCTGCATAACACGACACAAAGCATCTACATCTTTCGAGGAAAAACTGCCCCCCTCGCGCGAGTCCTTCATTAACATAAAGAGTGTTGTATCGCCCAAATCCTGCATAATGTAACAAAGTTCATCAGCCGAAACCGCATACACACGAGGCGCATTCAAACCACACCCGAGGAATTTCCCTGCAAGCGCAAGGAATGCCCTGTTCTCTTCAACCGAGGTACCCACAGCACCAATCATGGCGATGTTACCCGCCGTCATTCTGTAATAACTGCGGTTCGAGCCATCGCCTGTCAATCGCACAAAATCGGTACACTGCACACCTGTCGCCTCGTAAAATAATCCGGCAAGAACACTGTTCATTTGATTCAGATGGAATTTAGAAGCTGTTAATACTATTTTTTTGCGAAGATAACAATTAATTCCTATCGGCAAAAACAAAAGACAAAAATCCCGATAAAAGCAACTCTTAACGTAAAAAAGTTGCATTTTAATACGTAAACAAAACATTTTTCATCTTTTTTCAAAAAAAATCAGTCATTTTTTCATTTTGTATACAAAAAACATTATTTTTGCAATCGGTTTTAAAACAAAAGAAGAGAAAATGGCATTTATTTATCAGTAAAACCAACTTTTCTCCATCAAAAAGAATACAAATAATTAAAAAGAAATAACAAATGAAAGTTGAAACTACATTAGAGAACCTGAAGAAAAGATTTCCCAACGAGCCCGAGTATTTTCAGGCTGTTGAAGAGGTATTGCACTCTATCGAAGGAGAATATAACAAACACCCCGAATTCGAGGCGAGCAACCTTATTGAGCGTCTTTGTATCCCCGATAGAATTTTTACATTCCGCGTTACATGGACCGACGACAAAGGAAATGTTCAGGTGAACACCGGATATCGTGTACAACACAACAACGCCATAGGCCCCTACAAGGGTGGTATTCGTTTCCACCCCTCGGTAAACGTAGGAATCCTTAAATACCTTGCATTCGAGCAAACCTTCAAGAACTCCCTCACCACATTGCCTATGGGCGGTGCAAAAGGAGGTTCCGACTTCGACCCAAAAGGTAAAAGCGATGCAGAAGTAATGCGTTTCTGCCAAGCATTCATCACCGAGTTGTGGCGTCACATCGGCCCCGAGATGGACGTACCCGCAGGTGACATCGGTGTAGGTGGTCGTGAGGTCGGCTATATGTTCGGCATGTATAAGAAGCTTACACGTGAGTTCAACGGAGTATTCACAGGCAAAGGCTTGGAGTTTGGCGGTTCACTTATACGTCCCGAGGCTACCGGCTATGGCAACATTTACTTCCTGCGCGAGATGCTTAAGACACGTGGCATGGATATTAAGGGCATGACCTGCCTTGTTTCAGGCTCGGGCAACGTGGCACAATACACAGTTGAGAAAGTTATTCAGCTTGGCGGCAAGGTTTATACAATGAGCGACTCGGACGGTTACATATACGACCCGGACGGCATCGACCGCGAAAAGCTCGACTTCATCATGGAGTTGAAAAATATTCGTCGCGGACGCATCAAGGAGTATGCCGACAAATATGGTTGCAAATATGTTGCAGGCGCCAAACCTTGGGGCGAAAAAGCCGACATTGCACTACCCTCGGCCACACAGAACGAAATTAACGGCGAGCATGCAAGAATGTTGATAGAGAATGGTGTTATAGCCGTATCGGAAGGTGCCAACATGCCTTCGACACCCGAAGCTATCCATGTATTCCAGGAAGCAAGAATATTGTATGCACCCGGAAAGGCGTCAAACGCCGGCGGTGTATCGGTTTCGGGCCTCGAGATGTCGCAGAACTCATACAAACTTAACTGGAGCAGTGCAAAAGTAGATGAAAAGTTACACGAGATTATGCATAACATCCACAATGCATGTGTTAAATACGGTACAAGAGAAGATGGTTACATCGATTATGTGAAGGGTGCAAACATTGCCGGGTTTCTTAAGGTTGCAAAAGCAATGATGGCACAAGGAGTCGTATAACAGATAAAGATACATTAATAACAAAAAGCATCACCCATGGGTGATGCTTTTTTGTTATTACCAATACTGCTAATGAAAACAGATCTTAAATGTTATGATTTGTTAATGTACAAACAAACGAACAACAAAAAGCGTTATATAGATGTGTTTTTCATAGTAATAGATTTTATCGTAGCATCCGCTTGAGAAAGTCGATGCCCGAACAGGTAAAAGCGTTTACCTGAAAGAAAACTGCACTCACTCCCCTTGGGTGCGGTTTTTTATATTCAACAACTATAACTTTTCCATGAAACGTTGCTTGTCGACAATAAAACGCAGATGATTGCCGCGCCCTATCAGCACCTCTCCGTCGCTGGCAGTCACCTCGAATGTGAGCTTTCGCCCATCTACACCCACAAGTGTAGCCGTAGCCGACACTACAGCACCCGGAACGGATGGTTTAAGATGCTGAACATTTATTTCACCGCCCACAGTGGTAGCTCCATCGGGCAAAGCCTGTGCAACAGCCAACATTGCTGCATTCTCCATAAGTGCAACCATTGCGGGAGTAGCAAAGACAGGCAAATCGCCCGACCCCAAAGAGAGGGCACAATTCTCGATGGTCACGCTTCTCTCTACAGTGTGTGATAATCCTTCTTTTAGCATAATACTATTTTTACAGTGCAAAAACAAAGCAAACAAACCGGTAAATATTTGCACAACCTGTTTTCGCAAACAAAGCGTACAAATTTAAGCAAAAAAAGGTAAACAATGCCCTTATACATGTTGTTTAAATAAAAAAACAACAAAACTACAGTTTCTGTTATAAGAGATAATATTTGAAATAAATTCAAACAACTTCTAAATGAATAGAGAAAATTTCACCGAAGAGAGCCTTAACGGTATAAAGGGGCTGTTGGCAAAAACCGGTATCCCCATAGATATTCTCAACAGATACGATATAATAATATACCCGTTGATAATCCTTGCAACCGCATTCCTTATCGCCGAAATAGTTTATCGTATCTCGTACTTCTTTGCCCGGCACATCTTACAACACAAGGAGTACTCGTTTCTCGATAAAATATTGAAGCATAATGCCCTTCGACGACTGACACACATCATTCCTCCTATAATAATAAACATGCTGCTGCCTATTGCCTTCGAAAACAAAGGGGTGCTGCTTCGCTATTTGGAAAATCTTGTGTGGATATATCTTATAGTATCTATAGTGAGAGCTGTTATTGTATTGCTTAACATCGTTGCCGAGATGGCCTTCACAAAAAGCAAATATCACAACCGCCCAATAAAAGGCCTGCTGCAGATAAGCAAAATAATAGTATACATAATAACTGCTATAATTGTATTATCGATACTCACAAACAGATCGCCATTATACCTTATTGGCGGTTTAGGTGCCTTTGCCGCAGTGCTTATGCTTATAACAAAAGATAGCATAATGGGATTTGTGGGTGGCTTCCTGCTACTCGAGAATGACATGGTCAGGTTGGGAGATTGGATAGAGATACCCGGGACAGCCATAAACGGAACGGTAACCGATATTTCACTGACAATTGTAAAGGTACGCAATTTCGACAACACCATAGCAACCATTCCACCCTATTCGCTTATAAACGAAAGTTTCATTAATTGGCGTGGAATGAGCGAAAGTGGCGGGCGGCGCATTTCACGCGGGTTCACTCTGAAGATAGACAACATACAGCCATGCAGCAGAAGGTTTCTGGAACGCATGAAAAAGTTCGACAACGAACTGTGCAACTACATAATAACAAAGGAGAAGGAGAAAGCAAGCGGCAACATCGGCAACCCCTCGGAGCCGGTAGATGGCAATGTAGAAACAAATGCCGGGCTCTTCAGAGCTTATGCAGAGTTCTATCTGCGGCGACATCCTCACATCCGCAAGGATATGCTTATAATGGTACGCACCATGACACCCACCGACACAGGATTGCCATTGCAGTTCTACTGTTTCACAAAAACCACAGATTGGCAGGAGTACGAGAGTATACAATCGGGTATAATGGAGCATTTTGCATCGGTTATGCCTGTATTCGAACTTTATCCTTTTCAATCGACCTCCTCGCGCGATACAATAATTAGCGGCTTGTTAGAGGGCAATTTTCCACCTGAACACATCACCGGACTGCCGTTTAGAACCACAAAATAGAAATAAGCAACATAGTTTTGTTCAATTTTTGCACAAACAGATATAAAATGAGTAGGATAAAGCTCTCTTTTTAGTCTTTTTTACACTATCTTTGCAGTGCAAAAAGGCATATTAGACATATTACACAATAAATACAACAGATTATGACAAAAATTAAAAATAGCTGCGTGCTTATTACAGGCGGTGCATCGGGTATCGGCCGCATCATGGGCCGCATAGCGCTCGAAAAAGGAGCAAGATGCTTGGTTATATGGGATATAAACGAAGTAAACATCAATGCTACCATTGACGAATTCAAGACATTTGGTAAAGTAAAAGGATACAAAGTAGATGTATCGGACTATACTGCCGTCAGTGAGGCATACGCACTGACAAAGAATGAGTGCGGAAATATAGATATTCTAATAAACAACGCAGGAATTGTTACAAGCAACAAAACCTTCGACAGGCTTAAGACATCAGAGATTGAGCGTACAATGAATATCAATGCCACAGCTCCTATGTTGGTTGCATCGCAAATGTTGCCCGAGATGATTGAACGCAATCATGGACATATCTGCAACATAGCATCGGCCGGCGGCATGTTGTCAAATCCCAAAATGTCGGTATATGCAGCAAGCAAGTGGGCTGTGATTGGCTGGAGCGATTCGGTGAGAATAGAGCTGAAGCAGGCAAAGAGTAAAGTGCGGTTCACGACAATTGCCCCCTACTTCATCAACACCGGAATGTTCGACGGAGTGCAATCGCGCATCTTTCCAATATTGAAGCCCGAACCCACTGCAAAAAAGATTATAAAGGCTATTGAGAAGAATCGTAATTTCAAAGGAATACCTTTCGGCTACCATTTCATACGTTTTTGCCAAGCGATATTGCCAACCTCGATTTTTGATTTTATCTTTGGCGAAGTGGTAGGAATATTCCATGCAATGGATAATTTTACAGGAAGAAAATAACATAAAAAGATGAATACACCCACCGAGAAGATTAAGAGTGTCATAAATGCGCAACGCCGTTATTTTGCAACAGGAGCAACACTTGACTATAAATTCCGTCGCGAACAGCTTAAGCGCCTGCAAAATGCACTGTGCAAATATGAAACACAGTTGTGCGATGCTTTGTGGACCGACCTGCACAAATCGCAGCAAGAGGCCATCCTTACCGAGTTGAGCATAGTTGGAGGAGAAATAAAGAACCACCTTTGCAACCTCAAGGAGTGGATGAAGCCAAGCAAGCACAACACACCGCTCAAGATGATGCCATCGCGCAGTTGTGTAATAACGGAACCACTTGGTAACTCACTGATAATATCGCCATGGAATTATCCTGTACAGCTGTTGCTTAATCCACTTGTGGGAGCAATCTCGGCAGGATGCACAGCAATTTTGAAACCCTCGCCATACGTACCTTCTGTTTCGGCTGTAATCGAAAAAATGATTGGCGAATATTTCGACGAGCAATATGTAGCTGTAGTAACAGGTAATCGCGATGTGAACAAAGAACTTTTGAACGAGCGTTTCGATATAATCTTCTTCACCGGCAGCCCGGCACTCGGCCGTAAAGTGATGGAGGCAGCCGCAAAGCATCTTACGCCCGTAGTGCTTGAACTTGGTGGCAAGAGCCCATGCATCATCGACAAAGAGGCAGATATTGATATTGCTGCACGACGTATAGCATGGGGAAAAACACTTAATGCCGGACAGACCTGCATTGCTCCCGATTATCTGCTTATACATTCGTCAAAAAAAGATGCATTTGTTGCCGCCTTCGGAAAAGAGATAGAGCGACTTCATGGCAAAGATACAGTTAAAAGCAAACATTTTGTACGTATGGTGAACGACGCTGCATTCAAACGTGTATCGTCGTATCTGAACGACGGCAATATTGTTTACGGTGGCCGCACCATTGCGGCCGAACGTTTCATTGAACCCACATTATTGGACAATGTGTTACCCGACAAGCCGGTGATGCAAGAGGAGATTTTCGGCCCGATATTGCCAATGATGACATTCGAGAACGAGGAAGAATTCATCTCCTTTGTAAAAGAACGAGAAAAGCCCTTGGCATTGTATTACTTCGGCAACAGCAAACGCGGACATAAATTAGTGGAGCGAATTCCCTCGGGAGGAGCATGCATAAACGACACAATAATGCACATCGCAAATGAGAATATCCCATTTGGAGGTGTTGGAAACTCGGGAATGGGGCAATATCATGGATACGACAGCTACCTGTCGTTCTCACACCGTAAATCGGTTGTCACAACACCCACCCGGCTCGACCTCCCCTTTCGATATATGCCATACAAGATGTTTGCCTTGGTAAAAAAGATATTATAACAACGCAAAAGAGCATCCCTGTATAAATATAATCGTTCACACTGATGCATGCATCAGTGTGAACGATTATTATAAGGCTGTAATAAATGAGATTCTCAAGTTTGGTTACTGCCACAAATTTTCCCACTGTTCCCGACGTTCCTGCGCAGCATACGGTTTAACTTCGTCACCAACAGCTATTCTGTCTTAACCTTGCTAAGGTAATATTTATTTATAAGTTTTAAGATTCAGAAGTTGCACTTTTTCGTTCACAGCCTGCAGACTCGGCGTACGCATTAAAATTGTACCATTTGAATCGAGAAGGATATAGTAAGGAAGAAGATCTACACCATATAATATAACGGCCGCACTGTTCCACCCTTTAAGGTCGGCCAATTGAATACCGGAAAGTTCATTATGCAAAACGGTATCACTCCATTTTTGATGCGAGCTGTCGATAGATACACTTACAAGAGAAAGCCTATTGTCATATTCTGCAGCAAGAGCGGAAAGCTGTTTCTGGTCGCCAAGGCTCGATGCCACACTCGACGACCAAAAGGAGAGAAGCAGCGGAGTTCCCTTTCCTGCATATTGCGAGAGAGATACCGCCTTGCCCTCGATATTTAAAAGCTCAACATCTATAAAACGGTTACCCACTGCACTATACATCATATTACGGTATATTGCAGCCACTGCCGACACAGAAGGGTCACACTGCACTTCTGCCGGCATACGTGAGATAATGTCGAGGCCGGCCTCGGGCAGCAAAGCACTGTAATTATTCACAAGAATATACACCGAGACAGGATTGGAGATATTCTTCTCTATAAACTCTTTTACATATCTGTTGTACAACAACGAAGTTGTGTGTATCGCCTTGTCGGCCTCGCGCTGTGCAGCCGGCGAAATATCGGGACGTCTCTTTTTCTCGATATATATATTACGCAATTCATCGATAATATCCACCGAGTCGCGGAACTGCTGCAGACGTTCATTCAAATTGCTGCCTGTTACGATTGTCTGTTTGCGTGCGACAGTAACATTTATCTCGCCCTCTTCTACAAAGAGATCGATATTACGGGCTATATTGCCATCGGCAGCAAAGGAGAGTATGGAACAAAACTGCGGTTCGCTGCGGAAACCTTCAAACTCGAAAGCACCATGCTCCACCGGTGATTTCGACAATACTGTAGGCTTCTGCCCTTGCATGGTAACAAGATAGAGTGTGTCGCCAAGTTCCACTCCCTCTTCAATCTTTCCTGTAATGGTGTAGTTGCTTTTCGATGTATCGCACGAAGCAAGCAGAAAAGATACAACAAGCAACAATATCATCTGTTTCATTCGGTTTATGTGTTATTGGTTGATACTACCCGATGCAATATCGAGCAATTCGTTGGTAATGGCCTGTTGGCGGCCTTTATTATATTCGCGTGTAAGTTCTGTTATAAGGTCATCGGCGTTGTCAGTTGCAATTTGCATGGCCATCATGCGGGCACCATGCTCCGAAGCTGCCGCATCGAGCAGTGCCGTAAACAGACGCAGAACTATTACCTTTGGCAACAGATGACCGATAAGTTGCTGCACACCCGGCTCTACAATATAATCGTGCGCCACACCGCTGTTGCCTGTACATACGTTGGTAATGTCGATAGGGAGATATGTTTCGCACACAGGTTCGTGCTTGGCAGCAGAATGGAAACGTGTATATACAATCTCTACTTTATCGAGTTCGCCGGTTGCAAAGTGCTCCATCAGGTTGTATGCAACCTTCGATACTTCATCGTACTGCAGATTGCCGGCCTGCGACATAAGCGCTTCATTGCATTCATACCCCGCCTTGGCAAGCGACTCGTATATTTTCTTGCCCACAGTGAAGACCTCCGCTTCAACCCCTTGCGCCCGATAATCCTCGAGAAGAGCTTTTGCCTTGCGTATTATGGTGGCATTATAGCTTCCGCACAGTGTTGAATTGGAAGAGATGGCAATGATAGCAACACGCCCCACTTTGCGTACCGATGAATATGGTGTGGAGATATCCTGCATCTCGGAAAGAAAATTCACAAGCATATCGTTCAGTTTCTGACGATAGGGATGCATACTCTCAATTGCGTTCTGTGCCCTGCGTAATTTAGCAGCAGATATCAACTTCATAGCCGAAGTAATCTTCTGCGTATTTTTAACCGATGCAATGCGTTGCTTTATCTCTTTCAGGCTCATACGGGCTGTTATTTAAGACTGTTTGTTATTTCATGCGCACGTTCGGTAATTATCTTCTCTACTTCGTCGTTTATTACACCCGAGGAGAGAACATCGAGTACATCGGCCTGATGACGGCTGCGCAGTACATCAAGAAACATTGTTTCGAATTCGGCAACCTTTTCAAGAGGCAGTTCGCGCAATAGATTGTGTGTTCCGCAATAGAGTACTGCAATCTGTTCCCCAACAGGGACAGGAGAATACTGCGGTTGTACAAGCAACATATTGTTTCGACGGCCGCGTTCAATAACCATCATAGTCATTGGATCCATGTCACTGCCGAATTTTGCAAATGCTTCGAGCTCACGATACTGTGCCTGGTCGATTTTAAGGGTACCGGCAACTTTTTTCATCGATTTTATCTGCGCATTGCCGCCTACACGCGACACCGAGATACCAACATTTACGGCCGGTCGGAACCCCTGGTTGAAGAGGTCGCTCTCAAGATATATCTGTCCGTCTGTAATAGATATTACGTTGGTTGGGATATATGCCGACACATCACCGGCCTGTGTCTCTATGATAGGCAATGCCGTCAGCGAACCGCCGCCACGTACCCGACCTTTGAGACTCGATGGCAAATCGTTCATTTTCTCGGCAACCTCTTGCTGGTTGATAATCTTTGCAGCACGTTCCAACAGGCGAGAATGCAGATAAAACACATCGCCGGGATAAGCCTCACGGCCCGAAGGACGGCGTAAGATAAGTGATACCTCGCGATAGGCAACAGCCTGCTTCGAGAGATCGTCGTAAACAACAAGAGCGTGCCTGCCTGTGTCGCGGAAATACTCTCCTATGGCAGCACCCGCCATAGGAGCATAATACTGCATAGCTGCCGTATCGGCAGCGGTGGCTGCCACCACAATGGTGTAGTCCATTGCCCCGTAATTGCGCAGGGTGTTTACTATTGATGCAACAGTGGAGCCTTTCTGCCCTATTGCCACATATATACAATATACGGGCTTGCCGGCATCGTAATTGGCGCGTTGGTTGATAATAGTGTCTATGGCAATTGCTGTCTTTCCCGTCTGTCGATCGCCAATGATAAGCTCGCGCTGTCCCCTACCTATGGGAATCATTGAATCTATCGATTTAAGACCTGTCTGCAACGGCTCGGTAACGGGCTGACGAAAAATAACTCCGGGCGCTTTACGATCGAGCGGCATCTCGAACAACTCGCCCCCGATAGCCCCGTTTCCGTCTATTGGCTCGCCAAGCGGAGTTATGACACGACCAACCATCTCCTCACATACGTTAATCGAAGCAATACGACCTGTACGTTTTACCGTCATACCCTCTTTTATCTTATCTGTCGGGCCCAACAGAATTGCACCAACATTATCTTCTTCAAGGTTCATCACAATGGCCTTTATACCGTTGTCGAATTCCAGGAGTTCTTCGGCTTCGGCATTCTGCAAACCATATATTCTTACTACACCATCGCTTACCTGAAGCACTGTACCAATCTCCTCGAAATTGGCATTGGCATTTATCCCTTCGAGCTGGTCGAGCAATACACGTGAAACTTCACTCGGTTTAATACTAACCATTATATCAATCTTCTATTTCGTTTTATCATCTGTTTTTCTATCTTTTGCAATTTACCTTTGATGCTTGCATCGTATCGGACCGAATCGGCATCATAGATAAAACCGCCTATAATTGTGGAATCGGCAACATTCTCCAATTCAACGGTTGCATTACGGGCGCGTGCAATACTTTTCGCTATTTTGTCGCGCATTGCATCGTTGAGAGGAACTGCAGTTGTAATTCTTGCTGCCACTATATTCTTTTGCTTTCGATACAGGGCGATATATCCATGAGCTATGTAATCGAGTAATTCCTCGCGTCCATGCCTTATGATCAGTGAAGCAAAATTGCGAAATTCCCGACAAGCATTGGCTGCACTGCATATTAAATCGAGTTTCTCGCTGAACGAAAGAAGCGGATTCTGCAATGTAAGAATAAGCGTGCGCACCTGTTCCACCGTAGCCGACAACTGCAACATATTGGCATATATTGCATCCTCTGCTTTATGCTTGGCAGCGTAGGCAAACAGAGCACGTGCATATCTCATTGATACTATTCCTGAATTCATCTGCTTAATTGAATTTCTATGCTTTTTCGTCGAAAGCCTCTTCAACAAGTTTTTCTATCACCGAATTTTGCATCTCAACATCAGCCAATTCCTTGCTTAACACCTTTTCGGCTATTGCAATGGATAGCTCGGCTACCTGCCTACGAATATCACGAAGAGCCTCTTCCTTCTCCATCTGTATTACACGACGTGTTTCGGCAAGCATCTTTTCTCCCTCTTTTCCGGCCTTCTCACGAGCCTCTTTCAACAGTTGTTCACGCGCGACGGCAGCCTCTCGCAAGATTGCAGCCTGCTCTTCATGGGCAGCTTTCAATAAAGCGGCACTCTCTTTCTCAATATCGGCCAACTTTTTATTGGCTTCGCGTGCATGCTGAAGAGATTCATCGATATAACGTTTGCGTTCGTCAATCATCGAAGTGATGGCAGGAAACCCGAATTTGGTAAGAATTATCAATACCACCACAAACGACAGCAACGTCCAGAACAACAAACCGGCGTCGGGTAACAATAGCGACATAAATTTACAATGAATAGTTTATACAAAAAGTACAAGAAAGCACACCACAATGGCGAACATTGCAACACCCTCGATGAGAGCCGCGGCAAGAATCATGCTCGAACGTACAGGACCGGCTGCCTCGGGCTGACGTGCAATGGCTTCCAATGCCGCTGCACCGATGCGCGATATACCCAATGATGCACCCACAACCGCAATACTTGCTGCTATTGTTGCAACTGCTTTAGAGATTGCTGCACCTGCTGCAGCCTGTAGAAAAATTGTCAAAAACATAAGTTAAATATTTAAATTAATACAATAATCAAATTCTATATCTATTTATCATCGTGGGTGTTATCGGCATGATGCTCGGGTTGCGACAACCCAATGAACACAGCCGACAACATAGTGAATACAAACGCTTGTATGAATGCCACCAACAATTCGAGCACATTCATGAAAATGGTAAACATTACCGAAACGGCAGTCATCGCCGTACCTATAGCCCTGCTCACAGACATTGTAATGAATATTATACATACGAATGCCAGCAATGCGGTATGCCCTGCGAGGATATTCGCAAAAAGCCTGATAGTTAAAGCAAAGGGTTTTACGAATATTCCGAATATCTCGATAAAGGGCATCAAAGGTATTGGAACCTTTAACCACGTTGGAACGTCGGGCCAGAAGATTTCGCGCCAATACTCTTTGTTTCCGAAAAAGTTCACTGCAACAAATGTACAAAGCGCAAGAGCCAATGTAACAGCTATGTTACCTGTAACGTTTGCACCACCCGGAAATATAGGAATAAGCCCCATAAGATTACTTAAGAAGATAAAAAAGAAGGCTGTTAAAAGATAGGGAACATATCGGTGGTAACGTTTCCCCACAGCCGGCTTGATAACCTCATCAACAATCATTGTAATGAGCATCTCCATCACCCCCACAAAGCCACGTGGAGCAGACAGACTGTTCTTGTTTCGCTTGTACCAACGTGCCGTAAACAACACTATCACAAGCAATAATGCCGAGTTGAAGAATACTGCCAGAACATTTTTTGTAATGGATAAATCTATAAACGGCCTTACCTCGTTGCCATCTTTGTCGTACTCCACCACTTTCCCTTCGTTTACTCCGCTTTCGGCAATATGAAAGCCATTATACTCTTTTGAATGATGAAACACCGAGGAAGAGAAAATATTCCACCCGCTGTTACGTGAATATAACAGAATGGGAAGACTCACCGAGATGTGTTTATCGCCCAAAGTGGTTACATGCCACTCGTAAGCATCCTTTACGTGGCCGAAAATCACACCCTTTACATCTACATCGGACGATTTGCCGGCATCCGCCGCACTTACGGGCAAGGCAGCAAAAAGCAAAAGAAGAACAAATATCCAACGTACTTTATCCATATTAACGACTATATTATAATCATTTATTCTGCAATATATTATCATCAGCACCTGTCTGCATTTTCTTGGATAGGCTGAAATACACTTCGGGCAAAAGCATCAACATGAAATATGCCAGAAAGGTGATGAGAAACGGTTTCACCTCGGTGTCGTAAACAGACACCCCCACAAGCAAAACAGCCAAAGATGCCATAAGTTTCACTGTTTTAAAAAGCATTATGACGTTCGTGCTCATTCTGCCTTTATATTTATAGATAAAAAGTATGGCAAACGTGTAGAAGACAGAAAAGAAGACAGGAATAATCCATGTGGAAGAGAAGTTGTATTGTGGCAAAAAGAATACCACAAGCAGGTCGTTCAGTACCGATAGAAACAGTACATACAACAATAGCAATATTATGCTGTTTATCAATCTCTTCTTATCCATTATTATTAAAAACCTCTACACATGCTGTTATCTTGTTGTTTACAATCTCGACAAAACCACCGGAAACCTGCAGTTGCATATCACCATCGTCGTTACGCCACGAAATAACACCTGCCACAAGAGAAGATATCAGCGGCGCATGTCCCGGCAATATTGTAAAAGGGCTTTGCCCACCGGGAAACTTCACTTGGGATACATCACCGAGAAACACTCTCTTCTCGGGTGAAATTATTTCGAGTGTCATAACCTTGGTTGCCATCCGTTCAATTCAACTGTTTCAACATCTTTTTACCCTTCTCTATAGCCTCATCGATGGTACCTACATTCAAAAATGCCTGCTCGGGTAAATAATCCACCTCGCCATCGAGTATCATATTGAAGCCGCGGATGGTATCTTCGATAGACACCATAACGCCTTTAACACCGGTAAACTGCTCGGCAACAGTAAAAGGTTGCGACAAGAAACGCTGAACACGACGCGCCCTGTTTACCGTAAGACGGTCTTCATCGGACAACTCATCCATACCAAGAATAGAGATGATATCCTGCAGTTCCTTGTTGCGTTGCAGAATGCGTTTCACGCGCTGCGCGGTATCGTAGTGCTCTTTGCCTACAATATTTGCATCGAGAATACGGGAGGTTGAATCCAAAGGATCCACAGCCGGATATATACCAAGTTCGGCAATCTTACGACTCAATACTGTTGTTGCATCAAGATGGGTGAATGTTGTAGCAGGAGCCGGGTCGGTCAGGTCATCGGCAGGGACATACACTGCCTGCACCGAAGTAATAGAGCCATGAATGGTAGATGCTATTCGCTCCTGCATTGCACCCATCTCACTTGCCAATGTAGGTTGGTAACCCACAGAGCCCGGCATACGTCCAAGCAACGCCGAAACCTCGGAGCCGGCCTGTGTAAAACGGAATATATTATCGATGAAGAACAATATATCGTTGCTTTTTCCTTCTTTTGCACCGGCATCTCTGAACGACTCGGCAATAGTAAGACCCGAAAGGGCTACAGAAGCACGTGCACCCGGTGGTTCGTTCATCTGACCATAGACCAATGTCGCTTGCGATTTTGCCACCTCGTTATAATCTATTTTGGAGAGGTTCCATTCACCTTTCTCAAGTCCTTTTTTAAATTCCTCACCATAGCGTACCACATTCGATTCTATCATCTCGCGCAACAAGTCGTTACCTTCGCGTGTACGCTCTCCCACTCCGGCAAAAACAGAAAAGCCGTCGTGCCCTTTTGCAATATTGTTTATAAGCTCCATAATAAGAACCGTCTTACCTACACCGGCTCCACCGAAAAGACCAATCTTTCCACCTTTGCAATAGGGTTCCAACAGGTCGATAACCTTTATGCCGGTATATAGCACCTCCTGAACAGTGGATAGCTCGTCAAACCCCGGAGCATCGCGGTGGATAGGATAAGCCCCCTCCTTGTCGAAATCCTTCAAGCCATCGATGGAGGCACCTGTTACATTCAGCATACGTCCTTTTATCTGTTCGCCCACCGGCATTGTTATAGGCTTCCCGGTTGCAACGACTTCCATTCCACGTGACAGGCCTGCTGTACGATCCATGGCAACGGTGCGCACTGTGTCATCACCAATATGCTGCTGTACCTCAAGCACCAATTCTCTATTATCGGGACAGGAAATAACCAACGCCTCGTGTATTGCAGGCAACATCACGATACCATCATCACCTGCAACATCGAAATATACATCGACAACTGCACCTATCACTTGAGAAACATGTCCAATATTCTGTGGCATATATTCTAATATGTATACAATTATTATACTACAAACCTGTTTAAAAAGATACCTTTCAAATAATACATTGCAAAGTACCTCCAAGTTTTGCGAAGATAAGAAAATTTATGCAATTATTTGGCAAAAGAAGGTACAGATGTAATATCTTTTATACAGTTTTCACAAAAAGCATCTTTTTTTTATGCATGCAACACCGAAGATTATTCTTTTTGGAAGTAAGAAGCTGTTTAAATTTCTTTCTAATATTATGTTTACATTATACGCGAGTTATGCTTGCCTTTTTATGTTCTTTTTTGCCTGTTTTTCCCTTTTTTTGCAGTTACATAGCCCGCTATGCGCCCTTAAAAAATGAAAAAACATTCTAAAAAAGACCTATAAAAATTTCAAGGACATAAATTCAAACAACTTCTAATTTATAAACGGCAAAGTTATGCTTACAGCCTTTCAATTCTGTTTACCACATGAAAGAGAGCGCAAATCTCCTTCTTGTTGATTGTGAAAGCCGGATAGTTTGGCGAAACGCACCATAGCAATTCCTTGTTGTTTTCATCGGAATGACAACGCTTAATCATCCTCGATTCGTTTGTCACAATCATATATATCTTCTCGGGGTCTATTTCGTTGAGCGATTCAAGGCGGTTCACTCCTATTATATCACCAGAATATATTTCCGGCTCCATTGATGCGCCCAAAACAGGAAAGTAGAACTCGGCATGCCATTGAGGCATGGAAATAAAGCCGGAAGGTCTCTCTACAGAGGGGTCAAATGCATCCTTATGCCCGGCCGACACCGGCAAATCGGAATAGAATGGCGCATAATCCATGCGTTCAAATTCAAAATCGTGGGAAGAGGTCACACTGCCCTCGCCCAACACTAACCAACGTGGAGATATATCGGGGAAATTATTAAGTATGGCACTTACAAGTTCCATACCCACTTTGCCATTCTCATTCACCTGCCGGTTCAATGTTCTTTGAGGAATTCCCAACAACCGGCTTGCACTGTTTGCGTTCAGTTGCTTTATCTCAAAAAACTGCAACACTCGTTGCTTCAACGTAGTTTTCATAGTTAAAATTCAGTGAATACTTCCAAAAAACGGACATTATTCCAAATATGCATAATACACACTGTTTCAGCACAATTTATTTAGACTGATTACAAATAGTCAAATTTGACTATTTACACAACCTGTTTTTTGATTTTAGAGGTTATATTTGTAGCCATAAATGGCTAACTCCATCCTAAAAGTGCATCAAAAAACATGAAAAATGCCATTGTTTTTCAACTTGTACAAACATAGTATATTTCCTTTAAACAGGAAAGAAAAGAACAAAAAAAGATTGAATATGAAAAGTAGAAACTTAAGCAAAACTAAATTCTTTTACGAATGTCTTGTCGAGAAATTTATGGAATGGTTCGATGCATTACCGTACCTGTTCCGAAGAGAAGAAGCATGGGTAAGCAATCTTATTGAATGTTACAGTATTTATGAAGAGTATGCCGAACAGGAATATGTAAAAGATTTTATTGAAAGCAGAAAGAAGATACTTTCCAACAACCGCTACAAGATGACGGTAGAGACTCTTCGCGGTAGAGCGCCGGAAGGAGTGATAGGAAAAGTAACACTTTACCGCAAAAGAAAATATATACACGAAGCCACACTGAAAAAGAAGGAAGGCGACTGCAACAACCTGATATATTGGTCATTCGAGAAGAGATAAAGAATATCGCAAGCGCACCTTTATTTTAGAAGCTATTCATTGTTTAATAATAAAAACAATTTACAAGATTATGAAAACCAAAAATCTCATGATTACCCAACTCGTCTGCCTTATGCTGATAATTATTGCTGCGGAAGGATTCTTGACAGAACTGTTCCCTACCATCACATTTGCCTTGTCGTTTTTTGTATTGGCATGGTGCAGCATTTATATAAGCCGTCACGAAAAAGAACTGCTTGCCGAGACGGAACACCCCGAAGAGTAAAAACAAACGCGGCATACGTAAACAAAATTCGTATGCCGCATTAATCATGCCATAACAGAATCGGCCAACAATTCCATTGCGGGAAGATCGGAACGTTTCATTCTCGAACGAATTGTAACCACAGGAGAGATAACTTCCAGGTCTCTCATTTCGGCAAGCATGGCATTCATCACACGACCTGCTGTTGGAGCCCAAGAACCATTCTCGATTATGCCGACGCGACGTCTGCGGTAACCCTTCATTTGCAAATGATGCAGAAAATCGTACATAGGAGGGAAGACGTTGGCATCGTAGGATGAAGCCGCAAGAATCATCTTGCTCATACGGAAAGCATCTTCTACGGCCTCGGCCATGTCGCAACGACTTAAGTCACAAGCAATAACATTCTCTACACCTTTCGTTTTAAGAATATCAACCATTCTGTGGGCCGCCGCAGCCGTACCGCCATGTATTGATGCATACGCAACAAGCACACCATCTGTTTCAGGTTCATATTTACTCCAAGTGTCGTATAAGCCGATATAATATCCCAAATTATCGGACAGTATAGGCCCATGCAACGGACAGATGGTTGCAACATCCAACGTGGAGAGTTTTTTCAGTAACGCCTGTACCTGATTACCGTATTTTCCACAAATATTGAAATAATAGCGACGAGCCTCACAAGCCCACTCCTCCTCGTGAGTCAACACACCGAATTTGCCAAACGCATCGGCCGAGAAAACAAGTTTATCCTTGCTATCGTATGTAAGCATCACCTCGGGCCAATGTACCATTGGAGCCATAACAAACTGCAATGTACGACCACCAAGCTCCAAGGTGTCAGATTCGGATACAGCTATTGTTCTTTCCGAAAAATCCACATCTTCAAAAAATTGTGACAGCATGCTCACAGCACGCTCCGATGCCACAATCCTTATATCAGGATATTTTTCTACCACCGCTGCAATGTTTCCTGCATGATCGGGTTCCATGTGCTGAACGATAAGATAATCGGGAGTGCGGCCGCATAATGCTGTTTCAAGGTTGCTCCACCATTCGGAGCTTTTTCGCAAATCGACGGTATCTACAATTGCAACCTTTTCATCAAGAATAATATACGAATTATATGATATTCCATTGGGAACCACATATTGACTCTCGAAGAGGTCTATATCAGCATCATCTACACCAATATATTTAATATTTTCTGTTACGTTTGTTATCATAGTATTTATTATAATTAAAGTTCTACATAAAAGGAGTCAAAACATCGCCCAACCATCCGATAAACTTTCGCCACCATGAACGCTTTTTCCACTCTTCCCGAGTGAGCAGATGACACTCGGCTTTATCCAATTCATAATACTCGTGAAATCGTTCAGCATCTTCCTTGCCAAAAACAAAAAGATTCGTCTCGTAATCGTAGCATAAGCTTCTGCTATTAAGATTGGCCGAACCTATCGTATAATATCTGTCATCTATACTCATCACCTTTGAATGGTTGAAACCACCATCATACATATACACCTTTGCGCCTTTTTTCATCAACTTATGAGCAACATACAGCACCACATCGGGTGTAAAAGGAATATCCGATTTCGAGGATATCATTATCTCCACCTCCACACTGTCCTTTAGGGCATCTTTTATTGCATTTCTCACTCGTTTAGTGGGAACAAAGTAGGGACTTATAAGCTTAACACTATCTTTTGCCGAATAGATGGCATTGGCATACGCACGACGCATAACCTCGGCGTTGCGTGTAGGCCAACGGTCAACCACCGCTATAGATGTACCGCCCGAATCGGTTGCTTTAGGATAATATTCGTTCCCCGATACATTCTGCCCGGTTTCGCGATTCCACATTGCAAGAAAAATATCTTGTAATTTTGAAACAGCCTCACCCTCCACACGAGAATGCATATCACGCCATTTACCAACACCTTCAAGACCGTTCAAATAATAATCGGCAACATTTATGCCCCCTGTATAGCCTATAACCCCATCTATGACTACAATTTTGCGATGGTCGCGATGATATGCATGGTTTATCCAAGGGAAGGTTATAGGGTCGAACTTGGCTATCTCTATTCCTTGCTTGCGAATATCATCGAGATGTGATTTTTTCAGCGGACGATTGTTCGACATATTACCGAATGCATCGAACAAGGCACGCACCTCTACACCTTCGGCAGCCTTTTCGGCAAGCAGAGATATCAGTTCGGCATTTATAGAATCATTTCTGAAATTGAAATATTCGAGATGAATATGATGTTTTGCGTTGCGTATATCTTGAAACATCCGTTCGAACTTCATGTGGCCGCCATTGAGAATTTCGATACTGTTGCTATCGGTAACCTCAATATCCTTTGCCTGCAAATAGTTTATGAATGTCGAATCGGAACTTGCAAAATCGTCACGTTCAACAGCGATGAATCGAGATTTGCAAGATGTCAATAAAATTATTGTAATTATAAGAAGTATTTTACTTTCGGCTCGCATTTTGGGTTATGTATCTTTCATATTCTTTGTTGCAAAGGTATGAAAAAAAAGCCACCTGCGGAAATTTTATCATATATGCAAACCTTTATTAACATACCGAAACTCTACACCATCCGTAGAAAAGTACATCAACAAATAGAGCGACATACACATATCAATCTTTCTCTATTTTAAGATCCCCCTTGCTGCTTATAACAAGTTTTTCGTATCTATCGAGAAGGCGTTGCATCCGTGACAGCCTGATAGAGAGACGTAGAATACATTCATTATCAAAAATCTGTTCTACAACCGATGGCGACTCCTCTTTTACGATACGAAGGACATCGTTGAGCAATGGATAAGAAAAGTGCAAAACAATTTCGCCATTTATTGTCTTCTCGACATGTTCGACCGCATCCAACGCTTCGGCAGCGGCAAGACGATAAGCAACAATAAGACCGCTTGTTCCAAGTTTTATGCCTCCAAAGTATCTTACAACAACAACAAGAACATTGGTTAGTTCGCGACTCTCAATCTGCCCAAGGATAGGTTTGCCGGCCGTACCGGAAGGCTCGCCATTGTCATTTGCACGAAAAGACTCGCCACGCTCGCCTATCTTATAGGCGTAACATACATGACGAGCGTCATAATACCTCTTTTGATATGTCTCTATTATAGCTTTGACATCATCAACCGAGGTAACCGGTATGGCAAAAGCGAGGAATTTGCTCCGTTTTTCGGAGTAAATTCCTTCGCCCTGTTGTTCTATGGTTTTATAAACGTCTTCTTGCAACATCAGGATAATTTGTGTATAACAAGCCCCGAGCGCAGTTTAGGCTCGAACCATGTTGTTTTTGGCGGCATTATATTGCCGGTATCGGCAATATCTATAAGTTGCTTCATTGATACGGGGTAAAGTGCAAGAGCAACTTTCATCTCACCGCTATCTACACGACGTTTAAGCTCGCCCAATCCTCTGATACCACCAACAAAATCCACACGTTTGTCGGAACGCAAATCCTTAATTCCAAGAATTTCATCAAGTATCAGATTCGAAGATATTGTTACATCGAGTACGCCTATAGGGTCGTTGTCGTCGAAGGTTCCTTCCTTGGCGGTAAGACTATACCATTTACCTTCGAGATAGAGTGCAAAATTATGCAACGAAGCCGGTTTGTATATATCTTCGCCTTTCAGCTCCACAATGAAATGTTTGCCAAGGGCCTCAAGGAACTGTTCGGGCGACAAGCCGTTAAGGTCTTTCACCACACGATTGTAGTCGATTATGGTCAGTTGGTTGGCAGGGAAGCATACAGCCATGAAATAGTTGTACTCTTCATCACCACGATGATTCGGGTTATTATCGGCTTTCTCTTTTCCCACCAAAGCTGCAGCTGCCGAACGATGATGACCATCGGCAATATACATTGCCGGCATTTTTGCAAATTCAGAAGTAATCTCTTTTATATCGTTTTCATCATCCACAATCCACAGACGATGGCGGAAACCATCAAGTTGTGCGACATAATCGTATTCGGGTGCCGCTGCTGTATATTTTGCAACAATCTCACCCAGCTTTTCGTTGTCGGGATATGCAAAGAAGACCGGTTCTATATTGGCATCGTTCACACGAACATGCTTCATACGGTCCTCTTCCTTGTCTCTTCTTGTAAGTTCGTGCTTCTTAATTACGCCGTTCATATAATCATCGACGTATGCGCACACAACAAGACCGTATTGTGTTTTCCCGTTCATTGTTTGAGCATAGATGTAATATTGCTCCTTTTCGTCTTGCACAAGCCATCCGTTCTTTTGAAACTTTGCAAAATTCTCGGCAGCCTTGGCATACACCTCGGGAGCATGTTCATCGATGCCTGCAGGAAAATCAATTTCGGGACGGATGATGTGATACAGAGATTTCTCATTATCACCGGCCTCGGCACGTGCCTCCTCGGAATTAAGAACATCGTAAGGACGGCTCTGAACCTCCTCAACCATACTTTTCGGGGGACGTACCCCTTTAAAAGGTTTTACTATTGCCATAACAATATTGTAAACTGTTTTATTTATTCAAACGGAAACGTTCGCAACCCTCCTCAAAGAAAGCTACAATCTGCTTTGCAGCAGCTATACCGGCATTAATGTTTGCCTCGGCAGTCTGTGCACCCATCTTTTTTGGCGAAGCAAAATATCGTCCTTCGAACTTTGCAAATTCTTCGGCAGTAGCCGGAGCAACATCGGTAATATACTTCAAATCACCACGTTCCTGCATAAGAGCTATCAACTCGGCTTCGTTTATAACCTCTTTACGTGCAGTATTAATAAGAACAGCTTTGGAAGGCATAGAACCCACAAGTTCGCGGCCAATGCTGTTTTTTGTCTCGGCTGTTGCCGGTATGTGAACAGAAATAAAATTACAATTCCTGTAAAGTTCCTTCACATCGGAAACAACCGTACAGCCCTGCGCCGCTGTATCCAAATCAGGAGCAAAGAGGTCGTGAACATAAATATCCATACCGAACGCTTTTGCCAAACGTGCCACAATTCGTCCGATGTTACCAAAGCCTTGAATACCAAGCTTTTTCCCTTTAAGTTCGAAACCCGAAGTGCCATTAAAGGTGTTACGGGCCGCATAAACCATAAAGCCCATGGCCAACTCGGCAACAGCATTGGCATTTTGTCCCGGGGTATTCATCGCACAGACACCGTTTGCTGTTGCAGCAGTCAAATCGAGATTGTCGTATCCTGCACCGGCACGCACTACTATTTTAAGATTTTTTGCCGCAGCAAGAACCTCGGCATCTACAATATCGCTTCTTACGATAAGGGCATCGGCATCGGCAACAGCCGACAACAGTTGCGACTTTTCTGTATATTTTTCAAGCAACTGCAACTCATATCCAGCAGCCTCAACAACCTCTTTTATTCCTTTAACGGCAACAGCAGCAAAGGGTTTTTCTGTTGCAACAAGAACTTTTCTCATAATTAAGAAACTGTTTTGAAATTAATGATTCTTTTGAAATTCTTTCATGCAATCCACAAGCGTTTGCACAGCCTCAAGCGGCAAAGCATTGTAGCACGAGGCGCGGAAACCACCGATTGAACGATGGCCCTTTATGCCCACCAAACCTTTTGATTGTGCAAAGGCCATAAAATCCTGTTCCAATTCTTTGTAATCATCGGCCATAACAAAATCGATGTTCATGAGCGAACGATCCTCTTCAACTGCAGTACCACGGAACAATGGGTTACGGTCTATCTCACCGTAGAGCAATTCGGCGCGTTCCTGTGCACGACGCTGCATCTCTTTAACTCCACCCTGCTCCTTAATCCAACGCAAAGTGAGCATTGCCGAATAGATAGGCAGTACAGGCGGTGTATTGTACATTGAACCGCCATCAATATGTGTACGAT
The DNA here is from genome assembly GCA_017467885.1 of Bacteroidaceae bacterium. GTDB lineage: Bacteria > Bacteroidota > Bacteroidia > Bacteroidales > Bacteroidaceae > HGM04593. The sequence continues at coordinate 81,353 of JAFUKC010000015.1, forward strand.
AATCGAGCATTGTGGGAATTGTGCGCGACACCTTGCCCAGTGCATCGTTCTTCACAATAACAAATGTAACACCCGAAGGAGCAAGATTCTTCTGTGCTCCGCCATAGATACATGTATATTTACTTACATCTACCGGACGTGAAAAGATATCAGATGACATATCGGCAATAAGAGGAATATTGCAATCGATATCCTTGCGAATTTCGGTACCGTAGATTGTATTATTGGTTGTTATGTGGAAATAGTCGGCATCGGCAGGAACAACATAATTCTTCGGAATATAGCAATATGTCTTATCCTTCGACGATGCAACCTCTACAGCCTCGCCGAAATTCTTAGCCTCCTTGAGTGCCTTGTTTGCCCATGTTCCGGTGTTAAGATAAGCAGCTTTCTTTTCCATGAAATTGTAGGGAACCATACAGAATTGCATGCTTGCACCACCACCGAGGAAAAGAACCGAATAACCTTCTGGAATTTCGAGCAACTCTTTAAAAAGTGCAACAGCCTCGTCCAACACTGCCTGAAAATCTTTGGAACGATGACTGATTTCTAACACTGACAGACCTATACCATTGAGGTCGAGTACGGCCTTGGCTGTCTCTTCAATAACTTGGCGCGGCAAAACAGAGGGGCCGGCATTAAAATTGAATTTTTTCATATACTTGCTATATCTATTTTTTAGAATAATGAAGTTGCGAAGTTAACACTTTTTTCAGTATTGAACGAACAAATATGATATTTTCTATAAATAAGAACAAATACAAGAAAAAAAGTTCGCATATAGGAAGAATTTACCAACGTACAGGTTCAATGATGGTTTTCAGCCCTTTTATCTTCTCTCCTGCAACCATTGCAAGCAAACGGCGAACTTTGCAACTCTTTACGGCTATATACGCGTATCTGTCAAATATCGCTATTGCACCGACCTCATCGGGTTGCAATCCTCCATTTTTTATAAAGAAACCGACCAAATCTCCGCGACTTATCTTATCCTTTTTACCTTTACCTATATATAATGCCACACGTTCGGGCGCATCGGGCAACGACACATTCTTGGGCATACGGAATTCTTCTATATCATCGGGGACAAAATCGGGTAACGTATGCCCATCGTAAGTAATCATGTAGACAGAACCGTCGGCTTCCCAACGTGCCGTGCGTCCATTACGATGCGTATATATCTCTTTTGTCATGGGACGCTGAAAGTGTATCACATGTTTCACATCCTTAATATCCAAGCCACGTGCAGCCAAGTCGGTTGAAACAAGAATGTTTGCACAGCCGCTATCGAAACGATACAGGGCCGATTCGCGCTGCTTCTGTTCCATAGCACCATGATAGGCCGATACATGAAGCCTGTTTTTTGAGAGAAAACGCCGCACCTCGTCCACCGTTTCGCGAAAGTTACAAAAAACTATTGCAGGCTCGCCGTTTATGGTGCACAAAAGTGAAAAGAGCGACTGCAAACGTGCCTCGGGGGTTGTTGTAAGCTTGCGATAGGCTGTACGTTGTGTAACTTCAGACTCACCTTTACGGAAATCGAGATTGTCCACACTGTCACCACCCGCAAACAGTGGTATCTCCGATGCATCCGTTGCCGATATCAACCATCGATCGATGCTATTCGGCAACATCTTTACAAGATGTTCCATCTCCTCTAAAAAGCCCATCTCGAGACATTTGTCAAATTCATCTATGACAAGAAGGTTGCAAGCTTCCACATTTAAATTTCCGCGCGAAAGATGGTCGTTCAAACGCCCGGGTGTCGCTATCAGCACAGCCGGCACTGAACCTTGCAACATTGCAACCTCCTCGAGTAAAGGACGACCGCCATACAAAGCAACAGCCCGAAACGGAGTCAGCATATTACGCCACACTTCGGCCACCTGCTTGGCAAGTTCACGCGACGGAAGCACCACGACTGCCTGCACACCCTCTCTATCGGCCTGCAACCGTTCCAACAACGGCAACAGATAGGCAAGTGTCTTACCGGTCCCTGTTGGCGACAACAACACCATACCGCCATTTTCGCGACAATGTTCAATAGCGGAACACTGCATATCATTAAGAGCCTCTATACCTAAATTGTGTATTGCCGAACGTTGCCCGACTGTAATCAATATCTTATTTTTCATATTAAAACACCCACAACACAATAACAAATGACAAAAATAGGACATTTTGACACATAAACACAAATAAAAAGCTAATTTTGCAAAAAATTGTCACACGAAACCTGTTGGCAAGCTATTTGTTATATTATATAAGTATGAAACATTGTCAGATGTTTATACCTACCAATGCAAGAATAAATAAACAATATATCATGAGCAAGGATAAAGTAAACCAGGAGAGCGAGGAAATTGTAAAAGATGAAGTTAACGAGCAGAATATCGAAGAAACCACGCAGGAAAGCAACGAGATAGCCGAAGATGAGAGCCTGCAAAAGCAACTTGACGAGGCTAACGAAAAGATTATCAACCTTGAAGACAAATATCTGCGACAGGTTGCCGAATTCGACAACTACCGTAAACGTACGCTCAAAGAGAAGGCCGAATTGATTAAGAACGGCGGCGAGCGCGCCTTGGAATCGATACTGCCGGTATTGGACGATTTCGAACGTGCAATTGCAAACATGGCAAAAGACGAGAATGCAGCCGATATTCTTACAGGTATAGAACTTATATATAATAAATTCATCACAATACTTAAGCAAAACGGCTTGCAAAAAATAGAGACCGAAGGCAAGGATTTTGACACAGATTTCCACGAAGCGATAGCATTAGTCCCCACCACGGATGAATCGCTGAAAGGCAAGATTCTCGACTGTGTACAAACAGGTTACATGCTAAACGAGAAAGTAATACGACACGCAAAGGTGGCTGTAGGAGAATAACACTATACGATAGAGAAAATGGCAAAACGAGATTACTATGAAGTGCTGGGCATAGACAAGAATGCATCGGCGAACGACATAAAGAAGGCTTATCGCAAGATGGCGATTCAGTATCATCCGGACAAGAATCCCGGCGACAAGACAGCAGAGGAGAAGTTCAAAGAGGCTGCTGAAGCCTACAGCGTACTTAGCGACCCCGACAAGAAAGCACGTTACGACCAATTCGGTTTCGAGGGTGTGAATGGAGCCGGAGCAAGCGGTTTCGGCGGTGCCGGAATGGATATAAACGATATCTTCTCGATGTTCGGCGACATTTTTGGTGGCGGCGGAGGTTTCAGCGGATTCGGAGGTTTCGGAGGTGGCGGACGACCGCAACAAGCTCGTTTCCGCGGCAGCGACCTGCGCGTTAAGGTGAAGCTTACCTTGCAAGAGATTGCAACCGGAGTTACAAAGAAATTCAAACTGAAAAAGTATGTTCCCTGTACCCACTGTAACGGAAGTGGTGCCGAAGGCAATGCTACAGAAACCTGCCCCGAGTGCAAAGGAACGGGACGTGTTGTGCGCACACAGCAAAGCATCTTCGGAATGATGCGCAGCGAGAGTGTTTGCCCCCGTTGCGGCGGTGAAGGTAAAATAATAAAAGATAAATGCAAACACTGCAGTGGCGACGGAATTGTTATGGGCGAGGAGGTTGTAGAGGTAAAAATACCCGCAGGCGTTATCGATGGGATGCAATTATCCATGCGCGGCAAAGGCAACGCAGGAAAACACAACGGAATCTCGGGTGACCTTCTTATACACATCGAGGAAGAGAAGCATCCGCAATTGGTACGTGACGAGAACGATCTTGTCTACAGCCTGTTGCTCGACATCCCCACAGCCACACTTGGCGGCGTTGCCGAAATACCCACATTGGAAGGCAGTGCAAGGGTAAACATCGAGGCCGGCACCCAACCAGGGAAAGTACTGCGTCTGCGTGGCAAAGGATTACCCTCGCTCAACGAATACGGCCGAGGCGACATCGTTGTAAACATCAGTGTCTACATTCCCGAGACTCTTTCCAAAGACGAGAAGAAGACCATTGAGGGATTCAAAAAATCGGACAATTTCCGTCCAAGTGAAAGCATTAAGGAGCAATTGTTTAAAAAATTCCGCAACTTCTTCGATTAAAAAGTTGTTTCAACAAAAATGACATACAACGAAACCATCGACTATCTGTTCAACTGCGCACCGCTGTTTCAGCAGGTGGGCAGTGGTGCATATAAAGCAGGCCTCGACACTACAATATTGCTCGACGCACACTTCGGGCATCCCCATAGAAAATTTCGTACAATACACATTGCCGGCACCAACGGAAAAGGGTCGTGTTCGCATACGATTGCCGCAATTCTACAATCGGCCGGCTACAAGGTAGGCCTGTATACATCGCCACACCTCATTGATTTTCGTGAACGTATACGCGTAAACGGGGAAACCATAAGCAAGGAATATATAGTAGATTTTGTTGAAAAGGAAAAGATGTTTTTCGAGCCGTTGGCACCATCGTTTTTCGAACTGACCACCGCACTCGCATTCAAATATTTTGCCGAACAAGAGGTTGACGTTGCTGTCATTGAGGTTGGCCTTGGCGGCCGATTGGATTGTACCAACATAATATCGCCCGACGCCTGCATAATAACCAACATCAGCCACGACCATACACAGTTCCTTGGTAATACACTCGAGCAGATTGCAGCAGAAAAAGCAGGAATAATAAAACCGGGAACACCGGTCATAATAGGTGAAACCACAAGTGAAACAGAAAAGGTGTTCACCGAAAAAGCACAAAAAGAGAATGCACCTGTTTTTTTCGCCGAGCAGAAGAGACCGTTAACAGATGCAACACACACCGCAAACGGTTTCAAATACAACACTGCACTCTACGGAACAATCGATGGCGAACTTGCCGGAGACTATCAGATAAAAAACACCAACACAATTCTTACAGCCATCCCGGTATTGGTGAACAAAGGATACAAAATAGACGAACAAGCCATAAGAAAAGGCTTTGCCAATGTCACATCGCTCACAGGATTGATGGGCCGATGGCAGACAATATCCCGCAACCCACATGTTATATGCGACGCCGGGCATAATACAGGCGGAATTGTGCATATCGTAAAACAGCTCTCCGAGAGAGAATACAAGACGCTTCGTATCGTATTCGGGATGGTAAACGACAAGGATATAAGCAGCGTACTTGCCATGTTGCCGCAAAAAGCCGAATACTATTTCACACAAGCAAGTGTAAAACGCGCAATGCAACATTGGGAACTGAAAAAACTTGCAGCAAAGTTCAACCTGCATGGTTACAGTTACCCATCGGTAAGCGAAGCACTCGAAGCGGCTAAAAGCGATGCCACACCCGAAGACCTGATTTTTGTCGGAGGCAGTTGTTTTATTGTCGCCGACCTGCTTGCAACAATTCGCCCCGAAAATTAAACAACTATAAAAGCCGAAAAGAGTTTCAATATTTCACTAATTGAAAATTATCTCCGAATTGTTTTGGAATAACACATATTTTTACTTTATTTGCATTGTAAACCATATAATCGGTTGCTCTCCCATGTCAACTGAGAACACTTCGCCGTTATATTATGTTTACATTTTATATACAATAAACTAACTAACACGAATAAAGTACTGATATGAGCTGTACAGAAAACAATCTCTCGGAATTGAGAGCCGTCGATTTCAAGAAAAGCATCGACGGCAAAGAAACGGCACTTTTCATCCTTAAGAACAAACAAGGCAATGAAGTGGCAATCACAAATTATGGCGGAGCAATATTGAGCATTATGGTTCCCGACAAAAACGGCAAGCATGCCAATGTAATCCAAGGACACGACAGTATTGACAACCTGCTCAACAGCCCCGAACCATTCTTAAGCACATTGGTGGGACGCTACGGCAACCGAATATGCAAAGGAAAATTCACATTAGAAGGAAAAGAATACAATTTGGCCATCAACAACGGCCCCAACCACCTTCATGGAGGCCCTACAGGATTCCACGCACGTGTATGGGATGCAGAACAGACCGATTGCCAAACTCTTAAACTACACTATATTTCAGCCGATGGCGAAGAGGGCTTCCCCGGAAATCTTGACGTTACAGTCATCTACACATTCAGCGATGACAATGAACTGAAAATCGATTATAAAGCCACAACCGACAAGACAACCATCGTAAACCTCACAAGCCATGGCTTCTTCTCACTTTCGGGTACAGCCAACCCCACATCAACAATAGACAATCTTATTTGCGAAATAAATGCAGACTTCTTTGTTCCCATCGACGACACATCGGTGCCCTACGGTTGCATTGCCCCCGTAAAAGGAACAGCGTTCGATTTCACCACTCCGCAAGAGGTAGGTGCACGCATCGATGCCGATGAAGAGCAGATTAAACATGGCGCAGGCTACGACCACTGCTTTGTTCTGAACAAGAAAGAGGTTGGCGAATTAAGTTTCGCTGCAAAAATCACCGAACCCGTAAGCGGCCGTACAATGGAGGTATACACCACCGAGCCCGGAGTGCAGGTTTACACATCGAACTGGCATAGCGGCTTTGCCGGAGCACACGGTGCAACCTTCCCCAAACGCAGTGCAATTTGTTTCGAAGCACAACACTTCCCCGATTCACCCAACCGCCAGCACTTCCCAAGTGTTGTATTGAAACCGGGAGAAGTTTATTCACAGGTTACAATATATAAATTCGGAGTAGAGAAATAATATCATTAATAAATCATTAAAACTTAAAAATCATGAGTCAACAAAAGAAACAATGGGGAGCCATAATCGTAATGATTGCGCTCTTTGCCATGATTGCCTTCGTGACAAACCTGTGTACACCTATGGCAACCATCATCAAAAACCAGGGACCAATCTCGAACGTACTTGCACAGATTGGTAACTACGGTAACTTCGTTGCATATTTGGTAATGGGTATTCCCGCAGGTATGCTTATCTCGAAGTTCGGTTACAAGAAAACAGCTCTTATAGGCCTTGCTGTAGGTGCTACCGGTATCCTTATCCAATGGATCAGCGGTTTGTTGGATGTAGAGCAGAACCTCGGACTTGTATTTGCCGTATATCTTATCGGTGCTTTCATTGCAGGTCTTTGCATGTGTATCCTCAACTGCGTTGTAAACCCCATGCTCAACATTCTTGGCGGTGGCGGTAACAGCGGTAACCAGCTTATCCAGCTTGGTGGTGTATTCAACTCTTCGGCAGCCGTTGCCTGCTACATTCTTATGGGTGCTCTTATTGCAGATGCAACAAAAGCAAAGATTGCCGATGCAACTCCCGCCCTTATGATTGCACTTGCTATCTTTGTTGTGGCTTTCATTGTAATTTCATTTACAAAAATCGAGGAACCCGAGCAGGCACCCGTTCAGTTAAGCCTCATTAAAGGAGCTATGAGCTACCGTCACTTTGCTCTTGGTGCCCTTGCAATTTTCCTTTATATGGGTATCGAGGTTGGTGTACCTAACTTTGTACAGCAGTATCTTATCGCCGATGGTATCCCCGGTGGTACAGTAGGTATGCTTGTTGCAGTTTATTGGTTCATGATGCTTATCGGCCGTTTGGTTGGTGCAAGTATCGGTAGCAAAATCAGCAGCCGCACCATGATTACAACAGTATCGATTGCAACACTTGTACTTGTTCTGTTTGGTATGTTTGCTCCCACCGATATTCTTGTTTCTTTCCCCGGTGTAGATTGGGGCAGACTGGAGGTTATCTGGCAGCCTATTCCCCTTGGAATATTCTCGTTCCTGCTTGTAGGCCTTTGCACATCGGTTATGTGGGGTGCAATATTCAACCTTGCAGTTGAAGGTTTGGGTAAATTTACAGCTATTGCATCGGGTATCTTCATGACAATGGTATTCGGTTGCGCTGTAATGATGGCTATCCAGGCTGCGGTTGCCGATGCCACAGATTATATAACAAGCTTCTGGGTTGTAGTATTCTGTGCAGCATATATATTGTTCTATGCACTCGTAGGCTCAAAACCTGTAAAGAAATAATTTTGACAGAGAAAACAAACATTTTTCTAACACATAAAACATTACAACTATGGATATAGAATTCGTAAGAAGTCGTTTTATCAAACATTTCGATGGAACAACAGGAAGCATCTACGCATCTCCCGGTCGCATCAACCTCATTGGCGAGCACACCGATTATAATAATGGTTTTGTATTCCCCGGTGCCGTTAACAAAGGTATCATGGCCGAAATCAAGCCCAACGGAACAGACAAGGTTTGTGCATACTCTATCGACGAGAAAGATTATGTAGAGTTTGGCTTGAACGAGGAGGATGCACCACGTGCTTCTTGGGCAAAATACATCTTTGGTGTTTGCCGCGAAATGATTAAAAGAGGTGTTGATGTCAAAGGTTTCAACACAGCTTTTGCAGGTGATGTACCCTTGGGTGCAGGTATGTCTTCATCGGCTGCTTTGGAGAGTACATACGCATACGCTCTTAACGACCTCTTCGGTGAAAATAAAATTGACAAATTCGAATTGGCAAAGGTAGGCCAGGCAACCGAACACAACTATGTTGGTGTCAATTGCGGTATCATGGACCAATTTGCAAGCGTATTCGGCAAGGCAGGCAGCCTCATCCGCCTCGATTGCCGTTCGCTCGAGTACTCCTACTTCCCCTTCAAACCCGTAGGCTATCGTTTGGTTCTTCTGAACACATGCGTTAAACACGAACTTGTGGGTTCACCCTACAACGAGCGTCGTTTGAGCTGCGAGCACGTGGCAGAAGTTATCAAGAGCAAACATCCCGAAGTTGAATCGTTGCGCGATGCAAACTTCGACATGCTCGAGGAGGTTAAAGCCGAATTGAAGCCCGAGGACTACAATCGTGCAAAATATGTTATCGGCGAGGTACAGCGCGTACTCGATGTTTGCGAAGCATTGGAGGCCGGCGACTACGAAACTGTTGGAAAGAAGATGTACGAAACACACTTCGGGCTCAGCAAGGATTATCAGGTAAGCTGCGAGGAACTCGACTACTTGGTGGACGTTGCCATCGATTGCGGTGTAACAGGTTCACGTATGATGGGTGGCGGTTTCGGCGGTTGCACCATCAACCTTGTAAAAGAGGAACTTTACGACATCTTCATCGAGAAGGCAAACGAGCGCTATAAAGAAAAGTATGGCAAACTGCCTAAAGTTTATGACGTTGTAATTGGCGACGGTTCGCGCAAGATTTGTTAATAAACATTATTAAGAATAACACTTGGTCGCGGCCAAGTGTTATTCTTAAACAAACAATTTCAATAATTATAAAAAAATGAAAAGTAAATTCTTACATTATGCATTTATTGCAATGTGTGCTGTATTTGCATTTACCGCATGTAGCGAAGACGATGACAATGGCAGCTCTATTGCACAGAAAGTTGTAGGCGAATACACAGGAGAACTCTATGTTATGGGTGTTTCAAGTACCCAAGACATCATTTTGAGCAAGGCCGGAGACAGCAGAGTAAAAATTGTTCTAAAAGATTTCAGCTTCGGTGATATGAACATGGGGGACATAAGTGCAGTATGCGATGTTTTTGAAGAGGATGGCGAATATCTTTTATCAGGCACCACCGATGTAGAAATTATGGAAGGGATGTTAACAGTTCCTGTATCGATATCGGGTGATGTTTATGGCAGAGAGCTTGAGCTCTACCTCGAGATTAATCTGGAAAGCATCGGACAAGATTCAATCACAGTATCGTTCAGTGGAGAAAGACCCATCGACATCGACAACAGTGAGGAGAGCGACACCGCTTCAAACGTGGCTCGACCAGACTATCCCGCAATTACCCCTTCAGAAGTGGTTGGTGAATGGAAAGCTACTCACTTAAATGGAATGAAATTTCCTTCATACGTTAACATTACAATGAATATAGGTGCAGATGGCACATTTTGGGAGCATACAGATATTCCTGCAGAAGATGCAGAGGAGGATACAGAAGACGAAATAATAACAGGAACATGGAGCCTTGCAGGAAATAAACTTTATGTAGAAACAACTACTTTAGGATATTATTTATATATCGTATCCCTTGGAGATGACACCATGCAAACAATGGTTGAAGGGGATGAAACTTTCACATGGGAACGAAAATAAAAACCGTTACATAAAAAAACAGTGTGATATCACACTGTTTTTTTTATGTACAATTTATAATCCCTTCATCGAAAGGCTTATACGCCTACGTTTTATATCCACCTCGGTTACACGCACCATCACCTGTTGCCCGAGTTTTACGACATCGGCCGGCGAAGAAACATATTTATCGGCAAGCTGCGAAATGTGCACCAACCCATCCTGATGCACCCCGATATTGATAAATGCACCGAAAGCTGTAATATTCGAAACCAAGCCCGGCAATATCATTCCCGGACGCAAATCCTCAATCTCGTGTACCGAAGAATCGAATGCAAACTCTTTCGCCTGCTCACGTGGGTCGAGGCCACGCTTATTCAAAGCCTCCATAATATCCGACAAAGTGGGCATACCCACCTTCCCGGTAACATAACGCGACAGTTGTACACCCCGGCGCACCTCGGCATCGGTAATAAACCTCTCTATCGAGACACCGCAGTCTTTTGCCATTTGCGAAACAATGGAATAGGATTCGGGATGCACCGCAGTATTATCAAGCAACTCTTTTCCGCCAACCACACGCAAAAAACCGGCAGCCTGTTCAAATGCCTTATTACCCAACCTCGGCACCTTAAGAAGAGCCTTGCGTGTGGGAAAATCACCATTTTCGGCACGATATTTCACTATATTTTCGGCCAACGACGGGCCAAGCCCCGAGATATATGTCAAAATCTGCTTTGTTGCCGTATTCACATTCACACCAACCATATTCACACAACTCTCGACCACCACACCCAAACGTTCTTTCAGTTTTGTTTGGTCGACACTGTGCTGATACTGCCCCACTCCAATGGAACGAGGCTCTATCTTTACAAGTTCCGAAAGAGGGTCGATAAGGCGACGACCTATCGAAACAGCACCACGCACCGTTACATCTTCATCGGGAAACTCCTCGCGTGCCACTGCCGAAGCCGAATAGACCGAGGCCCCATCCTCGTTAACCGAGAACAACGATGGTGCCAACCCTAATCGACGGATAAAATCCTCTGTTTCGCGCCCGGCAGTACCGTTACCTATGGCAAAAGCCTCAATGGCATAATCGGCAACCCAACGCCTAATGGAAACAGCAGCACCCTCACGATCGTTCTGTGGCGCATGAGGATATATAACCGAATGAAACAGAAGATTACCCTGCGAATCCAATGCTACAACCTTACACCCCGTACGGAAGCCCGGGTCGATGGCAAGTACACGCTTCTGCCCCAGCGGCGACGACAGCAACAACTGCCGCAGATTCTCGGCAAAGACTGCTATAGCTTCATCATCGGCACGCTGTTTCGCCTGCCCCATGGTTTCGTTCTCTATCGATGGTGATAACAGACGCTTGTAACCATCGGCTATTGCACGCAACATGTACTCCGAGGTAGCAGAAAAACGTTTAATGAAACGACGCTCCAATAGTTCCACAGCCTCGTCATCATCAACAGTCACCGACAAACGCAGGAAGCCTTCATCGGCACCGCGCATCATTGCCAGCAGACGATGCGATGTAACCCTGCTGACAGGCTCGCTCCACTCGTAATAATCGGCATATTTTATACCATCGGCCTCTTTTCCCTTAATCACTTTTGAAACAACCATACCCTTCCTGGCAAAAAGACGACGCATGGTGCTACGCGAAACCTCGTCTTCAGAGATGCGCTCGGCTATAATATCGCAAGCACCTGCCAACGCATCCTCGACCGATGGCACATCCTTATTCACGAAAGCCTGCGCACGACTATCAACATCGCGCACCTGTTGTAAAAAAATCAAATCGGCAAGCGGCTCCAAGCCACGCTCACGCGCAACCGTTGCACGTGTACGCCTTTTGGGGCGATAAGGCAGATATATATCCTCGAGCTCGGTGGAATCGAAACATTCATCTATACGTTTCTTCAATTCAGGTGTCAACGCCCCCTGCTCTTCGATAGTCGCTACTATTGTCTCCTTACGCTGCACAATGGCTTTAAGGCGTTCATAACTCTCCTTTATAGCCCCTATGGCAACCTCGTCCAACGAACCTGTTGCCTCCTTCCTGTACCTTGCAATAAATGGAACCGTAGACCCACCATCCAACAAATCAACGGTATTACGCACTTTGTCTACAGCAATACCCAGCTGCTTCGATATAATATTTATAAGCATAATTTCAACGGTTTATATATGCGAAGATACGACAAATGAAATAAAAGAAGAAAAAACATCGACCAAATATATTCGGTAATCAAACAAAAAATAGTAAATTTGTAACGTGTTATATCACTTAAGCAAAAAAATAAACACTACTACTAACCTCATATATAATTATGAATAGCAAGCAACTGATGAACAGAGCAGCAGACAACATTCGTATACTTACTGCTGCAATGGTAGAAAAAGCAAAGTCGGGACACCCCGGTGGTGCAATGGGCGGTGCCGATTTTATCAACGTATTATATTCCGAATTTTTGGTATATGACCCCGAGAACCCGCTATGGGAAGGACGCGACCGTTTTTTCCTTGACCCCGGACACATGTCACCAATGCTCTACGCAGCGCTTGCACTATCCGATAAATATACACTCGACGACCTTAAACAGCTTCGTCAGTGGAAAAGTTGCACCCCCGGACACCCCGAGGTTAACTTTGCTCGTGGAATAGAGAACACATCGGGTCCATTGGGACAGGGACACACCTATGCAGTAGGTGCAGCAATGGCTGCAAAATTCCTCGAAGCGCGCCTTGGCAATGAAGTTATGGGCAATCACACCATATATGCATATATATCGGACGGAGGCATTCAAGAGGAGATTTCCCAAGGTGCAGGTCGCATGGCCGGATATCTTAAACTCAACAACCTTGTAATGTTCTACGATGCCAACCAAATACAATTGTCGACGCGCTGCGACGAGGTGATGTTCGAGGACACAGCAAAGAAATACGAAGCATGGGGTTGGAAGGTAATCACCATCGACGGCAACGATTGCGACCAGATACGTGCAGCACTCACCGAAGCAAAAGCCGAAAAAGAACGTCCCACACTTATCATAGGAAACACAGTAATGGGCAAAGGAGCACGTCGCGCCGATGGCACAAGTTACGAGTTCGATTGTGCAACCCATGGTGCACCTTTAGGTGGCGATGCCTATATCAACACAATAAAGAACCTTGGAGGAGATATTGAGAATCCTTTTACTTTCTTCCCCGAAGTGAAAGAGATGTACAATAACCGTATAGCAGAGCTTAAACAAATTGTAGCCGAGCGTAACCAACGTAAGGCCGTTTGGGCAGCACAGAACCCCGACAAGGCCGTTAAGATGGCCGAGTGGTTTGCAGGGAAACAGCCTGCTATCGATTGGGATTCAATCGAACAAAAAGCCGATGCACCCACTCGAAATGCATCGTCACACATATTGGGAATTCTTGCCGAACACTATGAAAACATGATATGTTCGTCGGCCGACCTTAGCAACAGCGACAAGACCGATGGATTCCTTAAGAAGACCCATGCATTTGCACCGGGCGACTTCAGTGGAGCATTCCTGCACGCCGGTGTATCGGAACTTACAATGGCATGTTTGTGTATAGGTATGGCACTGCACGGCGGTGTTATCGCAGCCTGCGGTACATTCTTCGTATTCAGCGATTATATGAAACCGGCAATACGTATGGCAGCACTCATGGAGTTGCCCGTAAAATTCGTATGGTCGCACGACGCGTTCCGCGTTGGCGAGGACGGCCCCACACACCAGCCGGTTGAGCAAGAGGCACAAGTACGCCTGATGGAAAAGGTTAAAAACCACAGCGGAAGAAATGCAATGCTCGTTCTGCGTCCTGCTGACGTTAATGAAGCTACCCAGGCCTGGAAATTGGCAATGGAGAACGACAAGACACCTACAGGACTCATCTTCTCGCGTCAGAATGTGAACAACCTGCCCGCAGGAACAAAATACGAGGACACAAGCAAAGGAGCATACATTATTGCCGGTTCCGACGAAGATTACGATGTAATACTTCTTGCATCGGGCTCCGAGGTATCCACACTTGTAGAAGGTGCAAAATTGCTTAAAGCCGATGGCATTAAGACAAGAATCGTTTCTGTTCCATCTGAAGGCCTCTTCCGTACACAAAGCAAAGAGTATCAAGAGAGTATTCTGCCGACGGGTGCAAAAATATTCGGCCTCACAGCAGGATTACCCGTAAATCTTATAAGCCTTGTAGGTGTCAATGGCAAGATATTCGGTATGGAAGCATTCGGCCTTTCAGCACCCTATAAAGTTCTTGACGAGAAATTGGGCTTCACAGCCGAGAATGTGTACAACCAAGTAAAAGCTATGTTATAATGAAAACAATAGGACTTGCAAGCGACCATGCCGGCTATCCATTGAAAGAACAGGTTAAAGAATGGCTTACTGCTCGCGGATACGAATATAAAGATTTTGGAACCTACAGCACCGACAGTTGCGACTATCCACAGTTTGGCCACGCATTGGCATCGGCTGTAGAGAATGGAGAGTGCCCCACCGGTATTGCCATTTGCGGAACAGGTAACGGAATAAACATGTCGGTTAATCATCACAAAGGAATACGTGGTGCTTTGTGTTGGCAACCCGAAATTGCAGCACTTGCACGCCAACACAACGATGCAAACATTATGGTGATGCCGGGACGTTTCATCGATGCAGAGACAGCCGCAAAGTGTGTAGAGACATTCCTCAATACCGAATTTGAGGGTGGCAGACATCAAAGACGCATCGACGCAATACCGTTCGAGTAAGAAACTTTTTAATAGTACACAATAAGACAACTCCTCCGAACAACAGAAACGAGGAGTTGTTTTTACATAAAGACAGTACTTGCAGCCTAAACAGCCAAACAAAAAATCATGAATATCTCTGTATATAAACGATACAAAACACATTACGGAATAATACTTCGCCTTGGGACACCCATTGTGTTGGGGCAGTTGGGAAATGTCATCCTTGGTTTTATCGATACCATCATGGTGGGACACTACAGTTCGGCTGCGCTATCGGCAGCCGGATTCGTAAACAACTTTTTCAACCTTGGCATTATTGCAATGTTGGGGTTCAGCTACGGAGCAACACCCATTATAGGCGCATTCTACGGCCGCAAGGAGAATAACAATGTAGGCGGAGCATTTAAAGACAGTATCTTTGCCAACAGCCTGTTCGGTATTCTTACAATCCTTGTATATACCTTATTATATATGAATATAGACAAATTGGGGCAACCCGAAGAGTTGCTTCCGTTAATGCGTCCCTATTTCCTTACGTTGTTGATTTCGTTACCATTCGTGGTTCTGTTCAACAGCCTTAAACAATTCACCGATACGGTAGCTGCAACAAAAACCGCAATGTGGGTAATAATTATAGGCAACGCAACAAACATTTTGCTTAACTACCTGCTTATATACGGCCTTTTCGGGTTCCCCGAGCTTGGACTCACAGGCGCCGGCATTGCTACGCTGTTGTCGCGAATACTTATGATTGCAGTCTTTCTGGTTCTTGTGAACACACAAAGCCGGTTCAACGCATACAAACAGGGATTTCGCAACAAGAGAACAAAAAAGAATGATATTACCGAAATGTTTAAGGTGGGTACACCGCTCGCACTGCAAATGGGCATGGAAACAGCATCATTCTCACTTGCATCGCTGCTTATGGGATGGCTTGGAGCCACCCAACTTGCTGCTTTCCAGATAATGTGCATAACAGGCTCACTATGTTTCCTTGTATACTATGGAATAGGTGCGGCCGCATGCATACGCATAAGCCACTATCGCGGACGCGGAGAATGGAAGAATGCCGATGAAACATCAACAGCGGGGCTCCACATAATATTGTTTACCGCAGTCATCCTCTCCTTCACCATTGTGGTGCTAAAGCAACAACTGGCTGCACTTTTCACAAACGATGCCGAGATACAGACAATGTTCACCGCCCTACTCATCCCCATGCTTGCCTACCAGATAAGCGATGGAATACAGACAAATTATGCAAACGCACTACGAGGCATTGCTGTTACCAAACCACTTGGTATATATGCATTCGTATCATACATCTGCCTTGCTCTGCCAACAAGTTACATATTAGGTTTTACATTTGAAATGGGAGCTATAGGTGTTGCATACGGCCTGCCCGTAGGACTGACAGTAGCAGCCATACTGTATTATTTAAGATTCAAAAAAGAGGTCAAAAGATAATATTCTGCATTATTTGGTTATTTATAGCGCATTTTTTCACTTGTAATATTTCATTTTATACATTTTTTATGTTAAAACAGATTTAACGTTGCATACATACTTCACAAAAAGCCTAACTTTGTGCAGTTTTTAATATCGACGTAATAAATCATATAAAGTATAACTAAAAAATTTTATTATGAAAAGACTTTTTACAAGTATCGCGTTAGTATCGCTTGCAGTTGTTTCGTTCGCAGGCGGTTTGCTTACAAACACAAACCAAAGTGCATCATTCGTGCGCAACCCGGCTCGATATGCTTCACTTGAAACAGATGCTATCTATTTCAACCCTGCAGGTACAGCATTCTTCAAAGAGGGTTGGTCGTTCTCGGCAAACTGGCAGATGATATGGCAGCAACGTGACGCAATAGACCGCACAGCCGGACAAAACACAAAATACGAAGGTAAAGTGTATGTACCTTGCATGCCTACACTTATGGCTGCATATAAAACAGGTGATTGGACATTCTCGGCATTCTTCGGTATGCCCGGAGGTGGTGGTAAAGCCGAATTTGACAACGGTCTACCCAGTTTCTACTACATGGCCAACAACATGTTTAAAAATATGGGATTGCCATTATTCAACAACGGATTTGAACAAACATTAGAACAAATGAATGCAAATCCTAATGACCCATACGTTAGTCAAGGATTTAAATATGCAAATGGTGGAACAAGAGTCAGTTCAGTTGGTTCTCAATTTGAGTCTACACAATATCTTTTTTCTCTTCAACTTGGTGCAGCATATAAAATAACCGATAACCTGTCGGCATACGCAGGTGTACGCGCAAATTACATCAACAACAATTATACAGGAACAATCTTTGGAGAGTTCGAGGGTACTGCAAATGTAGTAAATTCAGTTGGTGATATTATGAGTAGTTCTAAAAACTATACCAAACAGGAATACAACATAGATTTGGACCAAAGCGGTATTGCATTTGCACCGATATTTGGCTTGGATTACAAGATTGGAGACTTCAACTTTGGTGCAAAATATGAATTCCGCGCAATTACAACTGTTGAAAATGAGTTGAACGAAGGTAAAGATTTGACCTCAGTTCTCCCTGCATTTGCAGATGGTAATACTTTACGTAGCGATGCTCCTGCAAAACTGTCATTAGGTGCATCTTGGCAAATCATCCCCTGCTTGCAAATCATGGGTAGCTGGCAGTACTACTTTGACAAAGACGCAAAAGTAGAATCATTGATGGACGGAAAGGACAATATGAAAAAATTGTCTCGCAACACTATAGAATACAATTTCGGTGCAGAACTTAAACTGACAAAGAACTTCCTTATCAGTGCAGGTATACAATACAGCAACTACGGTATCAACGATATTTACACAAGCGACCTCGCATTTATTAACGACTCGTTCATGACTGGCATCGGTGGTAAGTACAGCGTTAATGACAAAGTAGATGTTAACTTCGGTTATTGTTACGCAAACTATGCTCCAGACCGCGATATACAAAGCATTGCAGAAGGTCTATCAACACGCTACGAGCGTAAGACACACAACGTTTCTGTTGGTGTTGACTTCCGCCTCTAAGTAAGAAAATTAATCTACAATCATCGAAGTGAGCATACAATTTGTATGCTCACTTTTGTTGCAGATACCGTTAACAGTGTACATCGTTGTTTTGTAGACAAAAAATCCGTAACTTCGCAACGAATAAATAAGAAGCTGTTTAAATTTGTATCGTTAGGATTTTTATAGAGCAAAAATAGAATGTTTTTCTTCTTTTTTAAGGGTGAATAGCGGGCTATGTAACCGCAAAAAAAAGGAGGGAACAGACATTTTTGAATATAAAAAATAACGAAATAACGGCTTCAAATATAGGTAAAACTTATTTTAGAAATTCAAACAGCTTCTAACATTAAACGATGAATACCGAACTGTTTATTGCCCGACGTCTGTATGGTAGCGGAGAGAAACGTATCTCGAAGCCGGCCGTTGCCATTGCGCAATGGGGAGTAGCTGTGGGTATTATCATCATGATTGCATCGCTTTGCATAGTAATAGGCTTCAAACACGAAATACGCGACAAAATTATTGGTTTCGGGGGTAATATACAGGTACGCAATTACGAAGTAAGTGAATATGGTGAAAAGCCTGTAACCATAACCAATGATGAAACAGAGCAGTTGAAGAGATTGCCGGGTGTGGCCCATGTGCAAACGTTTATTCAGAAAGCCGGGCTTATTTCCGTTGGTAACGAATTTGAAGGTGTACTTTTAAAAGGTATCGGCGCCAACTACGACAATTCGTTTTTTGCAGAGCACATAATAAAAGGAGAATTTCCACAATTCAGTGACACTACTGCAAGCAACAAAATAGTTTTGTCGCAAAACCTGGCCGACAGGCTTCGAGCCGGTGTAGGCGATAAACTGAATATCTATTTTATGCATGATGGTATAAAAGCACGCCGCATGACCATCAGCGGAATATTCAACACTAACCTGAATGAGATAGATAACATTCTTGCAATAACAGACATTTACACCACTCGCCGCCTGAATAATTGGACCGACAAGGAGGTTACAGGGGTAGAGATTTCTGTTACCGATTACAATCTGATGCAACCGATTGCAGAAAACGTGTCACATGTGACAGATAGTATCGCTCACAGGAACCGCGAAATGTTGTACGCGAAGACGGTTGAGGAGATGAACCCCTCTATGTTTGCATGGCTGGATGTACTTGACCAGACTGTTTGGATAATACTTGTACTTGTTTTGGGGATAGCCGGATTTACAATGATATCGGGCCTGTTGATACTGATTCTTGAGAAAAGTAATCTTATCGGGATACTTAAAGCCATTGGCGCACGTAACGCATCAATTCAAAAAATATTCCTTTACTATGGAGTATTAATAATTGGCAAAGGTATGGTTTACGGGAATATCATAGGACTTGTACTCTGCTTCATACAACAAAAGACTCGTCTTATAGCATTGGACCCCCAAATGTACTACATGGACAGTGTGCCCATCGAATTCAGTTGGTTACTTGCTCCGCTCAACATTGCGATGTTCATAATCTCGGTTGCCATGCTTGTGTTGCCATCGATGCTTATATCACGCATCGCACCAACCAAAGCTATCAAATTCGAATAGACAAAAACGAGGCTGCGTCAAAAAAAAATGACGCAGCCTCGTTTGATTAGTTAATCTTGCAAACCGCCGTTCTTATATACAAGAATATTATAAATCGTCGGAAAGATACCCTTTCGGCAGGGTTCTACAGTTATACCCAAAGGCCATAGCCTCTCCGTATGCTCCGGCCGACCTGATAGCCAAAATATCACCGCGCTCTGTCTGTGGAAGTTTTCTATCCTTACAGAACACATCGGACGATTCGCATATAGGGCCCACAACATCATAAATCTCGTCGGGGCGATCTTCCGCTGTAAGATTGTCGATTCTGTGATAAGCCTCGTACAATGCAGGACGTACAAGGTCGTTCATGCCGGCATCAACAATTACAAAGCGCTTGCATGTACCATGCTTCACATAAATAACTCTTGTTATCAAAGAGCCGCATTGAGCAACAAGGCTGCGCCCCAACTCAAAATGAAGTTGCTGACCGGGGAACAGTTTCAGATGCTTTGAATATGTGGCAAAATATCGGGCAAAATCGGGAATAGAGTATTCATCGGGAGCATCGTAGCGGATTCCCAAACCACCACCCACATTTATATGAGGCAGAATAAGGCCACGCTTCTCGTTAAGCATTGCCTGCAACTCATTCACACGACCACACAAAGCAATAAAATCGTCCATTGCCAGAATCTGTGAACCTATATGAAAATGTAAACCTATAAGACTCAGATGATTCTGTGCCTCGATAAAATCTATAACCTCGTCGAGTTGTTCGTAATTTATACCAAACTTATTCTCGGCCAGGCCCGTTGTGATATTTGAGTGCGTATGAGCAGCCACATTGGGATTCACACGAATTGCAACAGATGCAATCATGGAACGTTCGGCAGCTAATGCCTCAATAGCGGCAGCTTCGGGCACCGATTCGATGTTGAAACAGAAAATCCCGGCATCAAGCGATGCCGCAATCTCCTTATCCGTTTTACCAACACCCGCAAAAACAATCTTTGACGCAGGTATTCCTGCTGCCAAGGCAGCCTGCACCTCACCACCGCTTACACAATCGGCCCCCATGCCCGAGCGTTGAACAATTTGCAAGAGTCCCGGATTAAAGTTTGCCTTAACAGCATAATGCACATGGAAACCATCATATTTTGCAGCCTCGTTCTGTGCTACAGACAGTGTCTCGCGCAGAAGCTCGGTATCATAGAAATAGAAAGGCGTTTCAATATTGTTGAACGCCTTTAAAGGAAATAGAGTTTTCATTTTTCAGTATTGAAAATTGTTTCACTGAGCGAACGCAAAGCACGCTCCTTATCTTCCTCGCGCACAAGGAACGAAATATTGTAGTTGCTACCGCCATAGGAAACCATTCGCACCGGAATATCTTTCATTGCAGCCATTGCACGCGACTCGAAACCTATATTTTCCCAATTCAAGTCACCCACAACACAAATTATACACATATTGCGGTCGATGGTTACAGTTCCATACTTTTGCAATTCGTCTACAATATCATCAAGTTTACGATCGTCATCGATTGACACCGACACACCCACTTCCGATGTACATATCATATCGATTGATGTGCGATAAGTTTCGAACACCTCGAACACCTTACGCAAAAAACCATAGGCCAACAACATACGTCCCGACTTAATCTTTACGGCAGTAATACCGTCCTTTGCTGCAATAGCTTTGATTTCTCCGGGATTTGTCAGGTTGTTATCTATGAGAGTACCTTCAGCCTTCGGGTCCATTGTATTGAGCAGACGGACAGGGGTTCCTGTGAGTTTTGCAGGCAGGATACACGTAGGATGAAGAATCTTCGCACCAAAATAGGCCAACTCGGCCGACTCCTCGAAATGAAGATGACGTACCGGTGAAGTGTTATCCACTATACGCGGATCGTTATTATGCATTCCATCAATATCGGTCCAAATCTGAACCTCGGCAGCCTTGACAGCTGCACCCAACAATGTTGCAGTGTAGTCGCTGCCGCCACGTTGCAGATTGTCGATATTGCCCAAATGATTTATACATACGAAGCCCTGTGCTATATATATTTTGCCTTTTGCCTCTAAATCGACCAACGGTAATATATGTTCGCGGATGTAGGCAAGGTCGGGCTCGCCATTCGACGAAAGACGCATAAAATCGAACGAGTTCAATAATGTTACATCTATGCCCAGTTCCTGCATATAAAGGGCTACCATATTTGTAGACATAATCTCGCCTTGCGCAATTATCTCCTTTTCAAGATCAACAGTAAGAGGCTTATATGCAAGCGTACGCAAATGATTGAAAATTTCAGAAATTTTTGTATTTGCAGCCTCCGCATATTCGGGAGTCGAATATAAATCTCTAATGGTATGCTTGTATTTATCCTGCAATATTGTTGAGAATTCACATGCACCGGTTGCATTTCCGTTACGCAGATAATTTGCAAATTCTATAAGCGAATTAGTGGTACCCGACATTGCAGAGAGAACCACAATCTTGGTCTCGCCATCAGATATCAGATTAACAACGCTTTTAATTCTATCGGCCGACCCGACCGATGTTCCTCCAAATTTTAAAACCTTCATCTGTATATGATTATTTAAAGTTATCCTATTATCATTCATTATCACTTGCGACATCATCATTTGAAATTGTATCCTGCACATTTGCCTCTTTTGCATTTCGCACAATATGCACTCGCCCGTCTTTGCATCGCAACTCCCCTGCCGGATATGCCGACAGCCACTGTTCGTTATGTGTAATCATCAAGACAGCAGTATTCTCTTCCTTGCAAATGGTATGCAACAAACGCATGATGTAGTTACCTGTTTCACTATCAAGATTTCCTGTTGGTTCATCGGCAAGCAGCAATGCAGGACGATTCAGTATAGCACGCGCAATGACTATACGCTGTTGCTCTCCACCCGAGAGTTCATGTGGCATCTTGTACCCTTTTTGTGGCAAACCAACGAGTTCAAGCACCTCACCGATACGTTTATCGCGCTCGCGAGCACTCTTCCACCCTGTAGAACGCAATACAAAATCGAGATTTGCATGAACGGTGCGGTCGGTTAAGAGTTGAAAATCCTGAAAAACTATACCGATGCGCTTACGTAACTCGGGCAATCTGCTGCGACGCATATTCTTCATATCGAATTCATCGAACATTATAGCTTCGCCCGAATGGATATCCACCTCGCCATACATAGTTTTCAGCAATGATGATTTTCCCGAACCTACAGTACCCACAAGATATACAAATTCACCGGACTCCAATGTAAACGTCACATCTTCCAAAATTATTTTGGAATCTATATGAATGTCTACACCTTTGTATTTTATAATCGACATATTAAGCTGTTATGCGGTTTAGATAATTTTACGCGAAGATATGTACATTTTTCACAAAAAACAACAAGAGATTATAATTTCGATATAATAAAAATATTTAAACAATATTTTTGTTGCCCGGAAAATGAAAAAGTATCAAATAAAAGTTGTTACTTTGCAGCAAAATTGCCTGTAACGAAGGCCGCACAACAAATATAATACATTATTCATTTTACCGTAATACCGATGCCAAACACTATATACACATCGGTGCTGTTTTCAAAAGCACCAAAATATTTATTGGAGAAAAGAAACCAGATAATAATGGTACTTTTCGTTTCAATTTTTGCCATAGTGTTCATTAACATTTTTAAACCCTTTTCATCGGATCAATGGATTACAGCAAAGGGATTCACCGCAACAATGTACTTTGTATGGTCATCGTTCCTCGTTCTTCTTGGAATGATTGTTGTGGCAATAAGTCGTGTAATAATGTATAAATACTCGTTGAAGCCGACACACAAGATAACCAACATAAAATATATAATTTGGATATTTGTGGAACTGTTGCTTCTTGCCGGCGCATTCACCATACTTGCCATAATAACCACTCGCCGGGGAAACATTATTCTTAACTCCTACGACCCATTGATTATATACATTCAGGCCCTTAAAAATACAGCCTTTATATTATTCGTTCCATATTTGATAAGTATCCTATACTTCTCGTATAAGGAAAAAACGGCAAAGCTCAAGGAACTTATGAACGAGAATATAGGTTTTAAAGGGAGTTCGCTCATTTCATTCCGCGACGAGCGTGGAGTGCTTCAGCTATCGGTGGCAAAAGAGAACCTGCTGTACATTGAATCGGCCGACAACTATATATGCATTTGGTACATGAAGAACGAAATGCTGAAGAAACAGTTGCTTCGTATAACCATGAAAGAGATATGCGAACAACTAGCCGACACGAATCTGGTACGTTGCCACCGTTCGTATATCGTAAATCTTGATTTGGTTAAGGTTATGCGACGCGAAAAAGAAAACATGTTCCTTGAACTGGGTGTACCAAACATTAAAGAGATACCGATATCAAAGACCTATGGCGAACAGGTGTTGCGTCGCCTTATGCCTATAGACAGATAAAGAGCAGATTAACATGAAAAGAATAGCAATTTTTGCCTCGGGAAGCGGCTCTAATGCCGAAAATATTGCCAACTATTTTGCAAATTCAGACAGCGTTCAGGTGGCACTCATTGTAGCCAACAATCCAAATGCTTTTGTACTCGAACGAGCCAAACGTCTTGGCATTGAATCGGTTGTTGTCACAAAGGACGAATTCAAGGCTGCTGACGGATTAATAACAACACTGCACGAACACAACATCGATTTCATCGTACTTGCCGGTTTCTTATTGCTGGTACCGGCGAAACTGATTGCCGAATACCCCGGACGTATTGTAAACATACATCCGGCTCTGCTACCCAAACATGGAGGTAAAGGGATGTATGGCGACCATGTCCACGAGGCGGTTGTTGCTGCCGGTGACAAAGAAAGCGGTATAACAATTCATCTTATAGATGAGAACTACGACCAAGGAACCACCTTCTTTCAGGCAACATGCCCTGTGTATCCCGGAGATACGGCACATGATGTTGCCGAAAAGGTACATGCATTGGAATACAAACATTTCCCAAGAGTAATAGACGAAATACTGCAACAACTCTGATAAAAAAGACGCTTCACAAATTGTGAAGCGTCTTTTTTATCAGAGCCTGTTTAAGGAATCAGCCTTTCATCTGTTTGTAGGTTGTCTTCGGGAAACGAGCTGCTGTAGTTTCGTCAAGACGACGCACCGGTGTTGTGTGCGGAGCACTCTTTACAACATCGGGATTCTCTATAGCCTCTTTTGCAACTTTCTTCATTACAGCTATAAATTCGTCGAGTGTCTCCTTGCTCTCGGTCTCGGTTGGTTCAATCATTATACTCTGATGGAACAATAACGGGAAATATATCGTGGGAGCATGATAACCATAGTCGAGCAAACGTTTTGCTATATCAAGAGTTGTAACACCGGTCGATTTATCGGCAAGACCGTCGAAAACAAACTCGTGTTTGCATACACCCTCTATAGGCAAATAATATTCACTCTTTAGCGACTCTTTAACATAGTTTGCATTGAGTACTGCAAGCGGACCTACCATTTTCACATTCTCACGTCCAAGCGTAAGTATGTATGTATAGGCACGTATAATTACACCAAAGTTACCAAGGAAATTAGAAACAGAGCCTGCCGAATTATCATCGGTGTGCAAATAGAAACGTCCTTCTGAATCCTTCTTAACCTGCGGATTGGGCAGATATGCCTCTAAACCGGCACGAACACCCACCGGACCATCACCGGGACCGCCACCACCATGAGGAGTAGAGAATGTCTTATGCAGATTGATGTGCATAATATCGAAGCCCATATCACCCGGACGGCACTTTCCAAGCACCGCATTAAGATTGGCTCCATCGTAATAGAGCAAACCTCCGCACTCGTGCACAAGACGTGAAATCTCGGGAATTTCGGTTTCAAATATACCCAACGTGTTAGGGTTGGTCATCATAATACCTGCAATTGTATCATCGAGCAAAGGCTTCAAATCCTCTACATCCACAGTTCCGTTGGCTGTAGATTTAACCTCGACAATCTCAAGGCCGCAAACGGCAGCACTTGCCGGATTAGTACCATGCGCACTATCGGGAACAATAACCTTTGTACGTTTCAAATCGCCACGCTGAATGTGATACTGACGCATAATCATCAATCCCGTAAGCTCGCCATGAGCACCGGCGTAGGGGTTGAGCGTAAATGCAGAAAGTCCGCTTATCTCGGCAAGTGATTCGGCAAGGTTATAATAGACTTCTAACGCGCCTTGTACCGCCTCGGACGGCATAGCCGGATGCAAAGAGGTAAACAACGGATGGGAAGCCATCTCCTCGTTAATACGTGGATTGTACTTCATTGTACAACTGCCCAAAGGATAAAAACCTGTATCGACACCGAAATTCTTGTTTGAAAGATTGGTGTAGTGACGAACTACATCGAATTCGGTTACCTCGGGCAGTTCGGGTGTTGTCTCACGCTTCAGACCTGCGGGAATACCGCTGCACATACAATATCCGTCAAACTCATTTTTAGGAAGTGAATATCCCACACGACCCTCTTTCGAGAGTTCAAAAATCAATTTATCATAATTGCGTATCATAGAATATCCTCCTTCGTTTAAATGTTCTTAATAGTTTCTACAAGCATATCTATCTGTGCCTTTGTACGTTGTTCGGTAACACACAGCAACAGCATATCATCTGCTATACGCACACCGCCAAGAATACCTTTCTGTAAAAGTGCGGCCTGTATCTGCTTGGGACAAACAGTTGTCTTAACTGCAAATTCGTTCAAGAAAGGTTTGTCGAATGCCATTGTACATTTGCCTGTAGCCACAAGCTGCTCGGCCAAATAGTGAGCACCTGCATAAGAAAGTTTGTTAACCTCTTTCAGACCCTTGTTACCCATCAATGACATGTATATAGTTACATATAATGCCATAAGTGATTGATTGGAACAGATATTACTATTGGCCTTCTCGCGACGAATATGTTGCTCGCGCGCCTGCAAAGTAAGCACAAATGCACGTTTACCGTCTACATCGGTAGTACTGCCGACAATTCGTCCCGGCAGTTTACGTACAAGTGCATTGGTACATGCCAGATAACCAACATAGGGACCTCCGTAACTCATAGGTATACCTAATGTCTGGCCGTCACCGCAAGCCACATCAGCACCCCATTCGGCCGGAGTCTTAAGCACTGCAAGTGCCGAAGGATTGGCATTCATAACCATCAGTGCCTTTTTTGAATGACACATATCGGCAACACCGCTGTAATCCTCGATTATGCCATAGAAGTTGGGTTGTGCAAGAATAACACCTGCAACATCATCACCGGCAAGTTTCGCCTGCAAATCGGCCAAATCGGTGACACCATCCTTTTCAACAACAGTTTCAACAACCACACCGTTATATTTGGCGTATGTCTCTACAACCGCGCGCACACGTGGATTCACTGTTGCCGAGAGAAGTACCTTATTGCGTTTTTTTGCAGCAGCAACGCACATCATCATAGCCTCGGCAGTAGCAGTGCAACCATCATACATAGAAGCATTGGTTACATCCATTCCGGTAAGTTCGCATATCATTGACTGATACTCGAATATGTATTGCAATGTTCCTTGCGATATTTCGGGCTGATAGGGAGTATAGGCTGTGAGAAACTCGCCGCGCGAAATAATCGGATTGATTATAGAGGGCGAATAGTGGTCCTCTACACCGGCACCGGCAAAACAAACAAGTTGTGAGTTCTTCTTGCCAAGAGTATCAAAGAAACTGCGTATCTCCACCTCGGACATGGCTTCGGGGAGAGCAAATTCACGTTTGAACAGCAGTTGCTCGGGAATTTCGCCGTAGAGTTCATCCATCGACTTCAAGCCGGCAACAGACAGCATCTGTTCAATATCGTCTTGCGTATGTGGAAAATATTTCATCGGTTCCTTATTTATTATTCGCCGATAAATGCTTTGTAAGCAGCTGCATCCATCAATTTTTGAGCCTCTGAAGCATCGGATAACTGCACTTTGATAATCCAATTTGCATAAGGATCGGCATTTACCAATTCGGGAGAATCGTTAAGAGCCTCGTTAACCTCTACAACTGTACCGCTTACAGGAGAGATAAGGTCGCTGGCAGCTTTCACGCTCTCGACAGCACCAAAATCTTCACCGGCTTCAACCTCGTCGTCTACATCGGGCATATCCACATAAACAACGTTGCCAAGCTCGTGCTGTGCATAATCTGTGATACCTACATAACCGAACTCTCCTTCGATTTTTACATACTCGTGTGACTCTGCATAAAAGAGACCTTCTACAATCTTACTCATAATTCTATTTTTTAAGATTAATATTATTGTTATTTCTTATAATTTTTCTCGTAAAAACGTTTTTTGATAACCACTCCGGGGAATACTTTTTTGCGAATACGCACGTCAACCTCGGTACCCAGCTTGCCATATTCGGCATCGATAAGTGCCATGCAGACACTCTTTCCTGTAGATATTGAGTTGTAACCGGTTGTTACTTGACCTATAACCTTTCCATCAACCTCTACATCGTACCCGTGACGAGGAATTGCCTTATCTTTCAGTTCTATACCGACGATCTTGCGTTTCAATCCCTCGGCCTTCTGCGCTGCAATAGCCTCTTTACCAATAAAATTCTCTTTCTCGAGTTTCACAAAGATACCCAAGCCGGCCTCAAGCGGAGTAATTTCGTCGGTAAGTTCATCGCCATAAAGAGGAAGACCAACCTCGAAACGCAAAGTGTCACGACAACCCAAACCGCAAGGAAGAGCTTTGCCACTTGCAACAACCTTGTCCCATGCCTCGTTGGTATATGCATGCGAACCGTATATCTCGAAACCATCCTCACCTGTATATCCTGTACGACTTATGATAAGTGTCTCGCCGTTATATTCAACCTCTTTGCATGTGTAGAAAGCAAGTTCGGAGCAAGGAATGCCAAGCACATTCTCTACAACCTCTTCACTCCGGGGGCCTTGTATTGCAACCTGACCATAATATGCACTCTGATGCTCAACAGTTACATCGAAATTCTTTGCATGCTCCATAATCCAAGCAACATCCTTATCGATGTTACCTGCATTGATGACAAGAAAGAAGCGTTTTTCGCCCATTTTGTAGACAAGTAAATCATCTACAACACCACCTGTAGGATGCAACATCATTCCATAATATATTTTTCC
Source organism: Bacteroidaceae bacterium (assembly GCA_017467885.1). Taxonomy (GTDB): domain Bacteria; phylum Bacteroidota; class Bacteroidia; order Bacteroidales; family Bacteroidaceae; genus HGM04593. The sequence continues at coordinate 109,995 of JAFUKC010000015.1, forward strand.
GTAGGGTGCATCGGTAATGTCGTTTGTAAAAATATAATTTACAAACTTCTCACTCTCGGGACCTGTGACCAGCACCTCGCCCATGTGTGATACATCGAAGATACCGCATGCCTGACGAACGGCATTATGTTCCTCTACAATGTTCGTGTACTGAATGGGCATATCAAAGCCACCGAAAGGGCTGATAAGTGCACCTAACGCCACATGTTTGTCATAAAGACATGTTCTTTTGTTTTCCATAATCAAAATAGTATTTCTATAAATTGTTCTGTTGTCATGTTCATTATAATATCACCGATGGAGATTCCTGTTATTGCACGGCCTACAGCCTCGGGTGTATACTCTACCCCTTTCAGCATTGCAAGCAACCCCCCATCTAAATCACCTGTGAGAAAATAATCACCGATGATATTTACTTTTCTTATCACCCCATCTTTGACATCTATACGTGCTTCAAACTCTCCCACACCATCAAAGCGTTTATGTTTCACAATCGAGTATGCAGGATTATTGCCATAGATGAACTCATCGGTATAATACTCTTGTTCAATTGTCCTTATCTGCTCAACAGCTGCTTCATCGAGTACAATCTCCTTATCGCACAGGTTTTTGCGTACAAACTGTTTGAATTCGTCAATTGTAATGGTGAGATATTTGTTAAGTGTGGTTACATGCTGCCTTACCGAAGCAACACCTTTGCTTTTGAGTTTTGCATCCGACGGAGTTGTAGAACGTGCCATGTGCTCCAAATCTGTATCGAATAACATGGTCCCATGCACTATGCTGCGGTTGGGCAGATGATAGAATGCATTACCCGAAACCTTCTTTCCGTCTATAAGTATATCATTCCGCCCTGTAGTCTTTGCATCGATACCGAGTTTATGCAGAACATGCTCTACCATCAGCATGTAACGATTGAATGTAAAATTGACATTGCTGTCGGGGGTTATGTAGGAGAACATAATATTGCTCATGTCGGCATAGACGCAACCGCCCCCGCTTTTGCGTCTGTAAGTATTGATACCGTTGGCACGACAATACTCCAAATCCACCTCGCCTTCAATCAATTGATTACGGCCGAATATTACAGTGGGAAGAACCTGCCACATAAAGAAATAATCATTGGCAGGCAACACGCGCGCAACATACTCTTCCATTGCAAGATAGAACGGAAGCTTGTGCTGTGTATCATTAGGCAATGCTATATAAATCATCTTTACCTGTCAGATATTGCGCTTGTTGATTTTTTACAAATGTAGACAAAAGTTACATCATAAGCAAGATTGTAAATAGTTTAATTTTAATTAATCTTGCAAATTTTGTAGTTTTGTAAAAAAACAGAAAAATCGTCCTACCAAAAAGCAGAAAGAAAGGCAGATATGTTATATTTTAGATTTATAAGACTGAAAAAATGAATTCAAAAAAGAAAAGACGACTTAAGGAGCGTATGATTACATGGATTACAGTAGTTGTTATTGCCTGCATTTGCGGTATTGTAGCAGGAAATTGTGTTGCCAAAATATAAAACTGCTGCAAAATGAGAATAATTTACAGAATTCTGTTTGTTGTTTTTTGTATCATCACATTCGTTTCAGTATTTTCATTATCGATGATTGCCACACTCAGCGAAAAATGGGAGGAAACAATAAGATATTTGAAAGTTGCCGACAGCAATATATCGGGTGAAATATACAAAGACCTTAAATACAACGACATTGACGATTGTGGATACGACCTTTACCTGCCTGCTGAGAAGAAACACCATCGCCGATACCCACTTATATTATTCATCCATGGTGGCAGTTTTGTTAGCGGTGACAAAAATGAGGGAAAGGATTGGTGCAAATATTTCTCCTCTAAAGGATGCATTGCCGCAACGGTTAACTATACGCTTCACAACGAGAAGCACACATCAGATATCAACCGTATGCACAACGACATAAAAGATTGTGTACAAGCAATAAAGAACGTTTGCGACAGCCTTGGCTACACTATCGACGAGATGGCAGTATCGGGCGTTTCGGCAGGCGGATGTTTAGCAATGCTTTATGCTTATCGAGAGGCCGATGATTCACCTGTCCCCGTAAAGTTCGTATTTCAACAAAGCAGCCCGACAAATTTCCACGGCAGACATTGGGGGTTTATTGAAGACAGCGCATCAATCAGCTTTGCATCCTTTATAACCGGTGTGGAAATAACCGACAGCATGATTGCCAAAGGTATTCACACAAAGTTGCTCGATTCGATATCACCGTCGTGCATGGTCACACGAAACAGTGTGCCCACAATTTGCGCATACGGACCACACGACAGGATTGTGCCACCCGGGCAAAAGAGATTGCTTATTGCAGCATTGGACAGTTGCAATATACCCTATCATAATATAGATTTCCCGAATTCGGGACACACACTGGCAAACGACCCCGACAGTATGGCCGCATTTATACGTAAGACCGATGAGTTCTGCCGATTATATTTCAATACAAAAAGATATGCAACCGAATAGCAGTTGCATATCTTTTTGTATTGAAATATATTTTTTTTAGAATTACTTCGCCACCTTCTCAAGACGTTTCAAGATAGAGAAGATAAATAGAGCCGAAACAAGGCAAACAGCGATAAGCACGCCCCAAACCACATACAAAGGAAGTGAACCCCACAACAAAGCAGGAACAGCAACCAAGAAGTTTCCGATGGCAGTTGCCACAAACCAGCCACCCATCATCATACCCTTATATTGGGGAGGAGCAACCTTGCTCACAAACGAAATACCGATGGGCGAAAGGAACAACTCGGCAATAGTAAGAATGAAATATGTTCCAATGAGCAGATTAGGTGTTACAAGAGTTGCTGTGCCGGCCTCCAATGCAACAGTTTGAGCATCGGGATTGGGCAAATCCAAAGAACCCATAAGCAACAGAACAAATCCCAAACCGGCAACAAGCATACCAAGACCAATCTTCAAAGGAGAAGAGGGTTCTTTACCCTTGTTTCTCAACGCCGAGAATACAGCCATTATTATAGGTGTAAGCGCTACCACAAAGCAGGGATTGAACTGCTGGAAAATAGGAGCCTCGAATGTTGCAACAGCATCAGCCGAATTAGCAGCACTATAAGCCAAATATCCACCGGCACCGGCAACAAGTGCCAAAGCTATAATTTTACCCTTTAGTGATTTATTCTGGAAAATACCCATAACACCGTAAACAGCAAGAATGGCAAGTACAAGATTCCAAACATTAAACATAAGGCTTGAAGCACCTGTTGCTGTTTTCCGGGTATACACCTCGGCAAACTGTGTCATGGTTGTACCATTCTGGTGGAAAGCCATCCAGAAGAAGATAACCACCGCAAACACAAGACAGAGACAGATAATACGCTCTTTTGTCTGTGCCGGAGTCAGTTGCTCGGTAACCTCCTCTTTTGCACCGGCAACAGCTGTTTTTGCACGATCGGCATGCGCAAAAGTAAAACGGAAGGCATAATAGATTATAATGGAGAAGATGAGCGAGATACATGCAACAGCAAATGCAAAATGATAAGATGTAGCCTTGTCTACCGCAAAATCTTTCTGAACATAGTCCATAACAGCAAGTGCTGCTGCTGCAGCAAACATCGAACCAAGATTAATGGCCATGTAGAAAATACTGAAACCCTCGTCACGCTTTGCCGAATATTTTGGGTCGTCATAAAGATTTCCAACCAACACCTGCAAGTTACCCTTGAACAAACCGGTACCAACACACACGAAAAGCAAAGCCAATGCCATCACGATGAGGGCAATCGTGCCACCGCCAAGAGGCAACGACAGACACAAATATCCAAGGAACATTACAAGGATACCGATGGTAACCATCTTGCCATATCCATACTTATCGGCCAACATACCACCGAAAAGAGGAACGAAATATACTACACCAAGAAAAATTGATTGAATGGAGCCTGCCAAACCTACCGAAAAACCGAATTGGTGCTGCAGAAACAAGAAAAACACAGCCAACATGGTGTAGTAGCCGAAACGCTCACCTGTATTGGCTAGGGCCAAAGCCCAAAGACCTTTAGGATGTCCTTCAAACATAGATTTAATTAATTTAATTGTTAATATTATTACTTTTTCCTTAATATAATTGCAAACGCATAACACACACGCATTTGCACCTTGAACGATGTTCAAAGTGCAAATATAGCAAAATATCAGTAAAGTTTAGACGCCGTTGAAGATTCTTTCAAAAAAAAAACATGCATACTTCAATCATGTTTAATCCTTTTTAACATGTGAATCCCACTCTGTTCTCAAATAGAGCAATTAACCCTGCGTCACCGGCAAGCAACAGAAAGCCGGTTACATACGTGACAAGTTCCAATCTTTTGGCATTGTGGAAACGAACGAACCACTGCATCGTTAAAAACAACATAGGCAAGCAGAACGTGTCATTGAGGAAAAAATAATAAAATTGTTTCAGATTATCGATATATTATTTTTTGTTAACACGCAGTATTGTCTAAACCTCTTATATTACCGTTGCAGTTCTTTGGCAAGATAAGGTGCAGTGTAGCCTATGCCACCGGAAGCAACCTCCTCGGGAGTACCGCTTGCAACTACCACTCCACCGTCACGACCACCCTCGGGCCCCATATCAATAATATAATCGGCTGTTTTTATCACATCCAGATTGTGTTCGATAATCACAACCGTATTCCCTTTGTCCACCAAACGGTTTATAACATTCATCAACACCCTGATGTCTTCGAAGTGCAAGCCCGTTGTTGGTTCATCAAGCAGGTAGAGAGTCTTACCCGTATCGCGTTTAGATAGTTCTGTAGCCAATTTCACACGCTGACTTTCACCACCCGACAAAGTAGTCGATGGCTGGCCTAATTTTATATAGCCCAGGCCGACATCCTGCAGAACCTTAATTTTGTTGAGAATTGCAGGCACATTCTCGAAAAATTCCACAGCCATATTTATCGTCATATCAAGAACATCGGCTATGGATTTGCCCTTGTATCGCACTTCCAGCGTTTCGCGGTTGTAACGTTTACCGTGACAGACCTCACATGGCACCATCACATCGGGCAGAAAGTTCATCTCTAATGTTTTGTATCCGTTACCGCTGCAAGCATCGCATCTGCCGCCCGACACATTGAACGAGAAACGTCCGGGTTTGTATCCCCTTATTTTAGCCTCGGGAAGCCCCACAAACAGGTTGCGTATATCGGAAAAGACTCCGGTATATGTTGCCGGATTTGAACGTGGTGTACGACCGAGAGGAGATTGGTCGACGTCTACTATTTTATCGATGTGTTCTACACCCTCGATACTTTTATACGGCAATGGTTCGCGCAGTGCACGATAGAAATGCTTGGCCAGAATAGGCTGCAACGTATCGTTTACAAGCGAAGATTTACCTCCTCCCGAAACACCCGTCACACAAATCAATTTTCCGAGCGGAAATTCAACATCTATATTTTTCAAATTATTTCCGCATGCTCCAAAAATCTTTATCGATTTTCCATTACCGGCCCGTCGTTGCGATGGTACGGGTATAACCTCAATATCCTTCAAATAGTTTGCTGTAAGTGTATTGCTATCGAGCATTTCACGCGGAGTTCCGGCAAAAACCACATTGCCGCCTTTACGACCGGCTTTAGGCCCTAAATCGATGACATAATCGGACGACAACATTATATCCCTGTCGTGCTCAACCACAATAACGGTATTTCCGCTGTCGCGCAACGATTTAAGCGATTTTATCAATCGGTCGTTGTCGCGCGAATGCAGACCGATGCTTGGTTCATCCAATATATAAAAGACATTTACAAGTTGTGAACCGACCTGTGTAGCCAAACGAATACGTTGCCCTTCACCACCGGACAGGGAAGCAGAAGAGCGAGAAAGCGAAAGATAGCCGAGACCGACATCCAACAGGAAGCGCAGACGTGTTGTTATCTCCTTTATCATTTCATGAGCAATGGCACGCTGCCTTTCCGTAAGGTGCTCCTCAAGGCCGCAAAGCCAATCATAAAGCAAAGCAATATCCATCGAGGAAAGTTCGGCAATGTTTTTCCCGTTAAGTTTATAGTGCAAAGCCTCTTTATTCAGACGCGAGCCACCACATTCGGGACATGTCTGCATAACCGAGAATTGCTCGGCCCAACGCTGTTCCTTGGCAGAAACTCCGGTCTCTTTCTGCATCTGAATATATTTTATCAAACCATTGTAGGTAGCAAAACTGTCGTAAAACATTTCTGACGAACCGTTCAGACGCAGTGGCACCGGCGAGCCATACAGAATTTCATCTATGGCCTCGTCGGGCAGTTCCGATACAGCAGTTTTCAAATCGGCATCATATCGGGCAAGCACCGCCTCTATCTGCTGAAAAATTGATGAACGGCGATATTTACCCAACGGTGCGAGCGCGCCATCATAAACCGAGAGCGAACGGTCGGGAATAACCTTGTCTACATCCACCATACTTACCACACCCAAGCCCTTGCATTTAGGACAAAAGCCCTGTGGTGAATTAAACGAGAAATTATGCGGGTCGGGCTCTTTATAAGAGAGCCCTGTTACCGGACACATCAGTCGTTTGCTGTAATGACGGATATTACCCGAGGGCATCTCCATTATCATCACCAAACCATCTCCCTGATGCATAGTCGTGGAGAGGCTCTGCTTTATACGATCCATATCACTCTCGTCGACCACAAGTTTATCTACCACAACTTCTATATCGTGATTCTTGTATCGCTCGAGTTTCATACCATGTGACATTTCGCACATCTCACCATCGACACGCACATTCAGATAGCCTTTGCGCATCATCTGCTCAAAGAGTTCCTTGTAGTGTCCTTTACGCGACTTAACCAAAGGAGCAAGCATATATATGCGTTTACCCGAATATTCCGACATCACCAACGACAAAATCTGCTCCTCGGTATATTTAACCATTTTTTCGCCCGAGAGATATGAATAAGCCTCCCCCACACGGGAAAAGAGCAGACGCATATAATCGTATATCTCGGTGGTTGTCCCAACTGTAGAGCGCGGATTCTTGTTGGTGGTTTTCTGTTCAATGGATATCACCGGACCAAGCCCCGTTATCTTATCAACATCGGGACGCTCCATGCCACCAAGAAAATTACGCGCATAGGTGGAGAAGGTTTCAAGATAACGTCGTTGCCCTTCGGCAAAAACGGTATCGAATGCCAATGACGATTTACCACTGCCACTGAGCCCGGTTATTACAGTCAATGAATTGTGCGGAATGCTTACATCTATGTTTTTAAGATTATGTACCCTGGCACCATAGACCTCAATATTGTTCCTTTTCTCTTTCACGACAACACTGCTAATTATTCGTCTCTTCAATATATCTGCGCAAAAGGTTTACATCGCGTTTTATATCGTAGGTAATACCATCGGCACCCTTTGCACTCACCACCACAAAATATACTCCGTCTTTAACAGGTTTTCCCTTATAGGTACCGTCCCAACCGCAATCCTCACAGGTCATTTCATCTATTCCCCACGAATAGAGCTGCTGCCCCCATCTGTTATAGATGGCGGCATTAAAGGATATGATAGACTTTACGTCGTATACATTGAAATAATCGTTTATTCCATCACCATTAGGCGAAAATGCATTGGGAACTTTCAACGAAGATTCGGCAATACTCACCATATAAGGGTCGTATTCATACTCGAGCACCATATTTGAATTGGTACTGCTTGTATATGTCACGTAAAGTGAAACCGTATATGCACCGGCCTCAACAAATTCATACTCCACCTCGGCATCGTATCTGACGAGAAAGTCCTCCTGTTCGTCACTTTTCTTGAATGACCATCGGCATACACGTGAATAACCGGGATACTCGCCCGCATTGGCCGAGAAACGAACAGTTAACGGTGCTTCAAACGGTTCGGATGTTTCACCTGCACTCAATTCCACCTCGTTACCCTCTTTATCGGTTGCTATTGCTACAGGTTGTGGAGCCTCTATCGAACTTTGAGCATACAATACCCGCAAGGAAACAAACCACACCGTAAGAATCAAAAATAATATTCTTCGATACATAGTTTTCTCTTTATAGACATTCATATAACGACAGAAGAATGAAAATAGTACATTTTTTGTCATCGGAATGCAAATAAAATATAATCTTTATTGTTATATACCGCAAAGTTACGCAAAATTCTTTATACGATTTTAAGAAACCGTTTCATAATTATACAATTTACCATAGTTTTTCGACAACATATAGAGGTTTTTTAATTTCTTTGTTGTACCTTTACCGCAGATTTCAAAAACGGGGTGCCTTAATACATGGGCTGAGATCATACCCAAGAACCTGATCCGGGTAATGCCGGCGTAGGGAGTAGCCGAATGGCGTGGCCACACATTCGACAGCACAGGAAAATCCCCATTTTCTGTTTAACAACGGAGTTGGAGGATTTTTTATTTGCTTCCACTCCACAAAATTTGGAATTGCAATGAAAAGGATTACATTGCCCTGTTGCCTGTTTATGGCAGCAAGCATTGTTTGTGCACAGACACAAACCGAGAAAAAAGACAGCCTGCAGGCACACAGCTTGCAAGAAGTGGAAATTTTGTCATCGAGAGCTACGGAGACAACCCCGATAGCATACACAAACATCGATGCAAAAGAGTTAAAGAGACTGAACACCGGAGTAGATTTCCCTTATCTGATAAGCATGACTCCGGGTGCCATTACAACCAGCGATGCGGGTGCAGGGATAGGATACACAAGCCTGCGGGTGCGCGGAACCGACGGAACACGCATAAATGTTACAGCCAATGGTATTCCTATCAACGATGCCGAGAGCCATACTGTTTTTTGGGTTAACCTGCCCGATATTGCATCGTCGGTAAAGGATGTACAGATACAACGTGGTGTAGGAACATCGACCAACGGCGCAGGCTCGTTCGGTGCAAGCATCAACTTAAGGACAAGCAGGCTTGCCATACAGCCTTACGCCGAATTCAACGGCTCGTTCGGTTCATTCGGCACACACAAGACGACGGTTAATGCAGGAACAGGGCTTATAAAGAATCATTGGGCAATAGACATGCGCCTGTCGAACATTGAGAGTGACGGTTATATCGACCGCGCTGCCACAAAACTTAAATCGTACTATCTGCATGCCGGATACTACAACGAACAGACATCGGTAAATTTCATAACCTTCACCGGCGACGAGGAGACCTATCATGCATGGAACTATGCTTCGAAGGAGGAGATGCAACAGTATGGACGAAGATACAACAGTTGCGGATATATGTTCACCGACGAGAACGGCAAGAATCACTACTACGACAAGCAGACCGACAACTACATGCAACAGAACTACCAACTGCTCTTCGACCATCAGTTCAACAACAATTGGAGCATGAACATTGGTTTGCACTATACAAAAGGTGAGGGGTATTATCAGGAGTACAAGACAGGACGCAAACTGGTTGAATATGCACTTACGCCGTTTGATTACGACGGAGAGACGGTTAAGAAAAGCGACCTTGTACGAAAAAAGGCTATGGATAATGATTTTGGCGGCGGTATATTTTCGCTGAACTACAAGGACGGGCGTATAAACGCAACGATAGGAGGAGCCTTGAACCGTTACGATGGCGACCACTTCGGTAATGTAATGTGGGTAAAGAACTACATAGGGCATCTTGACGCCAACCACGAATATTATCGCAACAACGGTAGCAAGAACGATGGGAACATATATCTTAAGGCCGATTACAAGTTAACCGACAAACTTAATGCATACGCCGACATGCAGTATCGCCACATAAGCTACAAAATAGATGGTTGCAACGACAAATGGAACGACAGCGAGAATGCCCTGCAAAAGCTGAATGTGGATGAGAAATTCGGTTTCTTCAACCCTAAAGCCGGATTGTCGTGGCAAATAGATGAGCGCAACCGTTTATATGCATCGGTTGGCATTGCACACAAGGAACCCACACGCAACAACTACACCGACGGAAAACTGTTTGAACGCCCCAAGGCCGAACGGCTCACCGACTATGAATTTGGATATACATTCGGCGGCAACATCTTTCACGCCGGCATAAACCTGTATTACATGGATTATAAAGACCAATTGGTGCTGACGGGCGAGCTTAACGAGATAGGCGAGGCACTTGCCGACAATGTACCCGACAGCTACCGTACAGGAGTAGAACTCCTTGCCGGCCTTAAACTGCCTTGCGGCCTTGCGTGGGAGGCCAATGCCACATTAAGCCGCAACCGCATAAAGAATTTCACCGAGGTTCTTTATGATGACAACACTTACGAGGAGTGGCGCATAGAACATGGCGAAACACCGATAGCTTTCTCGCCCGATGCGATATTGAACAACACCTTTACTTATAACCGTAAAGGGTTTGATATATCGTTGCACTCGCAATATGTAGGCAGGCAATATATGAGCAATGCTCGACAAAAGGAGCAACAGCTCGACGCCTATTTTGTGAGTAACCTTTATCTGGCATATACATTCAGGTTGAACGGCATAAAGAGTATGACTTTGGGACTGAATATTTACAATCTGTTCAACGAAGAGTATGAAAACAACGGCTATGCATATAGCGGCTACTACACCGATGGCGGAGAGAAGATTCGCTACAACGGTGCCGGATACGCTGCACAAGCCGGCACCAACTTCATGGGACACATCTCTATAAATCTATAACATGGAACAACTGCTTGAGATATCGGGAACAATCATAGGGCTTATATACCTGTGGCAAGAATACAGGGCAAGCATATATCTGTGGATAACAAGTATTATAATGCCTGCAATATACCTGTTTGTCTACTACAATGCCGGGCTATATGCCGACTTCGGTATAAATATCTACTATCTTGTAATAGCTGTATATGGCTGGTTCACTTGGAAATATGGTAACAAAAAATTCGTTGGCAAGGAAAAAGGGAACAAAGAACTGAAGATAAGCCACACGCCCAAACGGCTATACCCGGTTTTTGCCATCGGCACCGGTGCTGCATGGTGGGCTATTGCTTGGATATTGAAATATTATACCGACAGCACTGTACCCTGTTGGGATGCTTTTACAACAGCATTGAGCATAATTGGAATGTATATGCTTGCACACAAATATGTACAGCAATGGTGGGTGTGGTTTGTAGTAGACATAACAAGCAGTTTGTTATATATATATAAGGGACTGTATTTTACGGCAGCGTTGTATGCTGTATACACAATTATTGCTATCTTTGGCTATTACAAATGGCTTGCACTAATGCAAAAAGAGAAGAAATGAAGATTACAGAGATACCCGAGGCTGTAGTACTTGCCAATGGAGAGTATCCTCAGGCAGCTGTTCCTTCCAAGATTTTATCCTTGGGCAAATATGTGGTATGTTGCGACGGAGCAGCCAACAGGTACATAGAAGAGGGATTTACTCCCGATGCTATTATAGGAGATGGAGATTCGCTGAAAGAGGAGTACAAAGTGCGCTATGCGGAAATTGTGCATAGGATAAGCGAACAGGACAGCAACGACCAGACAAAGGCTATACGCTATTTGCTCTCGCAAGGCAAGCGGCACATAGCCATAGTCGGTGCCACAGGGAAACGCGAAGACCACACACTCGGCAACATAAGCCTGCTGATGGAATATGCCTGTATGGGTGCCGACGTTCGCAGCTACACCGATTATGGGGTATTTATTCCCTGTTGCGGAGTTACAGAGATTGAGGTTGAGACCGGGCAGCAAATATCCATCTTTAACTTTACCGCAAAGAACCTTAAAGCCGATGGCCTGCAATACCCTATCTATTGTTTTACAAATTGGTGGCAAGGCACATTGAACTGCGCCATCGCCGATAAGATAACAATTGAGGGAGACGGGCAATATCTGCTGTTCGTAAACTATTGATTGGTGTATTGTATATTATATATATTATAAAAGAGGTTGCAGCCTGCTTTAGAAATCGGCTGCAACCTCTTTTATAATCTCTTCGCCCGTAACAGGATGTCGAAAGACAATTCTTGCAGCATGCAACATCAAACGGTCGGCCGGTGCTCCGTAAAGTTCGTCACCGATAATAGGCCTGTTAAGCCCTAATGCATGGGCACAATGCACACGCAACTGATGAGTGCGCCCCGTAACAGGATAAAGTTCCACTACTGCGCACATGTGTCCTTTGTATTTCTTTTCTGCAACAACTTTATAATATGTAACAGCCTCTTTACCCTGTTCAAAATCGACCTTTTGGCAAGGGCGGTTAATGTAATCGGGAGAGAGAGGCAGATTTATCTCACCTTCACTTCTCGCGGGAAGACCATCGAGTAGAGCAACATACATCTTGGAAACCTTACGCCCGGCAAACTGTGCCTGCAACGCCTTGCAGACATCCATACTTTTGGCAACAACAAGCAAGCCCGATGTGGCCATATCCAACCTGTGAGCCACATAAAACCGAGCACCGGGATTATAACCTGATAACCACTCCTGCACCGAACATCCACCCACAATTCCGGGAACAGATAATACTCCGGTGGGTTTATTTACAATAAGAAGGAAATCGTCCTCGTAAACAATTGAAGATGGTTGCATAGAACCTGCATCACCTGCAAATGGCAATGATTCCACAGGTAATCCACGAAGCATAAAACCGAGGATGGGGCCGCACTTTCCCTTGCACGAAGGATAGTAGCAACCATCGCGACGAACCTCGCCCATAGGCGATGCACCAATCCAGAACTCGGCCATACAGAGAGGTTGCATTCCATTTGCATAGGCATACTGCAACATTTTGGGGGCGGCACACTCACCGGCTCCGGCCGGTGGCAAACATCCCGAATGTTCGTCGAAAATTTGCAATAAGGTAGAGCTTTCGCCCTGCGCATTCAACATGACAAAACGGCCGAACAGCCAACGTTGCAACGAGGCCGAACGGCTCTTTCTCTCTTCTTTAAGTGATAAGATTTGCTTTTCAATATCATCTACAGCTTTTTCGCGCTCAAGAATTTCGGCCTGCAGGCGTTTAGCCAGACGACGCAGTTCGGCCTTCCGATGCCGGCTGTCGCGCAACAACGCGGCCTCTTCTTCGGCCGAGAGTGCTGTGGAAAGACGTATGGCATCGCGTCGCGATTTTGCCTCGTGCACCTCCTTGCGCATTGCCGAGATTTCTTTTTCGGCCTGTAGACGACACGCCTCGGCTGCATCGAGCGCATTGCGGTAGGCTTCGCTGTGGAGCAACGCATCCACCTCTCTGTTAATTTGTGAAATTGCAGCCTCTTCCAATTTGAAATATCCGTCGGGCCGCAACATATCATATACAGCAGGAACGAAGAAAGGTTGCATATTACTGCCTGCAAGCAAGCCCGAATAAGCTGCAAGATAACCTATTCGGCCCGCGGTGTCACGCACCACAAGTACACCGAACATTTTGCCTTGCGAAACCTCTTTTTGCAAATGAATATCAGAAGCTATATAAGAACGAACCTCGTCGGCTGCAATAATTGCAAGCCGATGAGGGCGATAGCGAAACGGGTCATTGAACTTTGACGGTAATTCAATACCTGTTATATCGGTAGCGAACAGATGAAACACAGATGTGTCAATAACGATATTTTACATCCTTCTGAACATCGAAACCTTGCTCAAAATCATTACCTTCTATTTCGACATTCACAACCCTGTCGAAGAGGAAACGATGACGGTTCCAATGGAATGGTTCATAATCGGTATTCTGTATCACTTTGTTGCCTTTGAATATCAATCCATCGAGTGACTTTGCATAAACAAGTGGGGCGTCGAACGTCTCAAAGATATTATTTTCTATCACTACACCCTTGCCGTTGCCACCATGAAAATATTTTTTCTGGCCCTGTAAATTTGGTATCTCGGGGTATATTGATATTACGCCGTCGGTAAACTGGAACATATTGGTGAGAGCATTGATAAAATGGTTGTTGCGTATCACAACATCGCGACAAGCACCTGTTTCGAACCAACCGTTGCAGTCTCCACAAAGCAATATGGCCGTACCCGATGTGTGGTCGAATGTGTTATCCTCGACAACGGTACGTTTGGGCGTACTGAAGAGTGTTCCACGCGCACGATTGTTACGTATAATGTTCTTTGCAAAAATAACTTCGGGTGTCCACTCAAGGTTTTCAATACCATACTTACCGTTTGCAATATCAATGGGCAGAGACTGCTCGAACACGATTTTAAACTCTTTGCATCCGGGCAACAGTTCCTTGTCGTAAGGTTGTATCGATTTTATACGGTTACTGCCTGTTATCTCCATCAGGTCTGAATTAACAAACTGCACAGAATCTCCTTCATCACCCCAATAGAAACCGTAGGCTTGTGAGTGCATGTATCGGCCTACCAAAGTATTATCGTCCAAACGTTTTACGACACGCAGATATGTTCCATGAACATTTATGGCATCGTCCATCATACCTTCGTATAGGCCGTTTACAGAATGAATAAAACCTTTACATGCCGAGAAATGTGTTGCATCGGCCTGTGTGGTAAAATATCGGGTATCGTTTTCACGTAAGGCGACCGAGAAACCGTCGAGTGTTATATTTTCACAGATTTGTGCCAAAAGCCCCATGCCCTCGGCATAATGTACTGTAATATTTTTAAGTGTTGTATTTTTATTTCCGTAGAGGAATAATCCGGGTGTGGGGCGCGCATATGAACGCATAGCAATTACACTGCCGGGAACAAGGCGGGCATCGTTCCATTGTGCACGTATCACGTATGGCTCAACTTCCTCCACATCACCTACGCCTACCCCAATATCGCCGGTACGGTATATCAGATGCTTTGTCTTACCATCGAAAGCTATACCCCAGGAAGGTGTAAATTCCCAATTCTCACCCATAAAGACTATACGTTTTCCGTCGATTCTATATTTTGCATAGTCAGAAACACGATAAGTGATGATGCCTGAATCGGTATCATTTTCGAGTACCTCAACCTGTGTAATCTGCGGTATACGACTGTCGACATGCAGGTTCTCGACAGTACAGTTTTCACAATCTATCATGGCGAACGGCAACATACGCCCGTTCATATAAAAATCTGCTCCGGCACCATCAAATATAAAATTCTTTAATCCCTTAAGTTCTACTGCCACCAATTTTGGATTATCTTGGTCGTGATTCGATATATAGTACTCTCTCACATTGGCATTTTGCGGAAAGAAATCATACTCTCCGGGCTCAAAAACAATACGTGCAGCCTTCCCTTTCCGTTCCTTTGCAATTTGCTCGATGGCATTTGCTATGGCTGCGGTCACATCTTTGCCTGTATTTGGCTTTATTCCAAAATCGGCAGCCTTATACACCTTTGGAGAACATGACGATGTAACTATTGCCACCAGTAAAAACATGATTTTAAATAAAAAAAACTTCATCGGAAAATAAAATATAAATTGTTATTGATGACAAATTTAAAGATTTTTATTTATTTAACAAAAAGATATAGTGCTTTTTCTTTTTCTCGCACCTTTTTATATCTTTCCTCTATAAATCAATACAACTGATGAGAGCAAGCCTATCTGTACGTCAATCAAGTCCTCGCTTATCGGCAAGCGTTTCGGCTACGAGGGTGTGAGATTGTAGTGGACAATGAGAAAGTCGCAGCCGAAACGAAGGCTTACAAGCCTATACCTGTCATTACTGATTTCACGGACGAAAACGGCAAGGATTGTATGCGGGATATGATACACAGCAACTACAACCGTATCAAATATGAGGTGAAACAGATAGTCAAGGACGAGCTGGCACGAATCGCCAACGATGAGAATCTGAGCCATCTGTTACAGAAGAAGTAAAAAATATCGGGAGAGTCACACTTTGATTCTCCCGTTACTATCTAATAGTTCAGTTGTCTGATTCTATCATTCAAGGCTTGTATCTTTATAATCAGCTCATCAAAGGATGGTGAATCTCCGTAAATCATAGTTTCTTGCATAACCTTATAATCCTCTTTCCATTGTTCACGAATTTCTCCTTGAGGGACAATAGAAAGCGTTTGAGGCAATAAAGTAGAATAATCAAAACCTTTCAACCCAATAAACATACGGCGATGTTCAATGACAGTTTTATACAGATTTGCATCAGACAAGGCTTTTTCTGCTATCGGGGTATTCATTATCTGTGCGATGTCATATAAATGACGGGACATTCGTTCTGTCCGAACTAAATCAGACGGCTTGGAAAACTCCTCATGAAGTAAGAATAACTTTTCGAGGAAAGTTCTTTCCGGAACAACTGCACGCACTTCAAACTTTGGTTCAGCAAAAGGGGCCTTTGTAAAAACATCATCAATAAATGATGACAACCCAACAGAAGCAATCGGCTCATTCATAGAACGTCCGCTAACCTCTATTATTACTTTGGAACGAATGTATGGCAGAGTGTTAAATACCGACTTATATTCTACTTCTATTATTTCAGGGTCGGTCGTAGTTATAGGGGTAATATTCACATTAACCTTAAACTTGTCTGCCGATATACCATTTTCAATGAGTTTATCGGTCAAATCATATTGCAGTGTTTCACGGACGAATGAGCAAGCGGCACGGCGTAACTTATCGCTTATCTGTGTTTTTGAAAGTGCACCTCCAAAACCAAGATATTCACGGTCAATAGCAATGTCAGCATCTTCAGAAAAGCGTTCTATCAAGTTCCAGCACTTGCTTAAATTCGTTCCACCTTTGAAAGATATATGCTCTGAATATGGCAACGAAAACAATGCCCTTAATACAGCGGTTACCCACCAATCCTTTTCTATTATCTGCAATTGAAGTCTGTTTTCAGCCTGCACTCGCTGAATAACCTCCCGTTGCTCGTCTGCCGATAAGTCTGTATATTTCATATATTCGTCAATAGTTTACGCACCCATACAGGAGCAAGTTGAATATCTTGATTAAAATCTTCCTGTGCCACATTTGATAAATGTTCATGCAATATCCTCAGATGCTCATCCGTCACATTCCCTTCGCCTAACTCTCTCATGGCAGTTACAATCAACTGCATCATATAGGACTTATAGGCAAAAAGACGCATTTCAGAGGTATGCTTGAACAGAATGCCTTTTCCCTTACCTATGTTTATACGGCGTTGGGAACCATCCGTAACAAAGACAACATTAGCCGGGACTTGAGTGGATAGTCCTAATAAATTTAGGACATATGCACCTGTGGGAGCAATTCTTACCCTATCTCGCTTTGCTATACCATTAGCAATTTCTTCTACAGAAGGGGGTATTATCCCGCTTCCCCATTTTGTGTCAATCTTAGGATAATAATAGATGCCTTGTGCCACTCTGATAAGAGTTTCATTCTTGCAAAGGCGTACTAAAGCCGACCTTACAGCATCGGATGAACCGAATGTTGCGAAGTCATCAGGGAAGAACAATGTACCTCGTTCAGAGGTATCTATTTTGTTCTTAATAGCCGTATATGAACTATTAGATGCCATATCAAACATGAATTCTGCCACAAATATATGAAAAATTTGTGGCAGAATAATGCTCTTAGTGGGTATTTTTATACTAAATAACAGTTCCTCCTTGATGATTAAAGCATCCCCTGTATTTCCCTCTATTCGGTACGAATGTACCAACAACTGTTTTCGATTATAAAATCAATACTCTTATATTCAAATCAAAAATTCCAATATACCCACAACTGTGCCTTTATTCATTATAAAATAGTACAATGAGATTTTGAAGATTTGTTATTCAACAAGTTTTTCCAACTTCCTGTTACTTTATCCCATTCATCCTTTGCTTCAATCTGTGTGCGAAACTCTGCTTCGAGTGTTTCTGCTATATCGGTCAGTCGGAATGGTGCGAGGTTCACCTCTTCCTTGCCACAATCCAAACGGAAGAAACTCAAAAGGCTGTTCAGTTGCGATGTCATACGTTCTGCTGCCTGCTTGATGTTTCCCATATACTCCTGCTGAACCTTTTCATCAGTTTCCTCTTCGAGCAAACCGACATATCCTATAATGGAAGACAGCGGAATACGCAATTCGTGCGTAATGGTGTGCATCATCTTTTGACGGGCATTCAGCAACTCTTCATTTTCGGCAAGCATCTGTTTCTGCTTGCGTATCAGATTGGCAGACTCTTCCTTGTATCTTTTTATCTTTAAAGTATCTCTATGGATTATTACATACAATCCGGCTAACAGCAATATCATGATTGCAGTGGCAACACATATCAACGTGTAGCCTTGCTTGCGTGTTGTGCTCATCGCTGATTCTCGTGCTTGCAAGTCTTCCTGTACCCGTGTATCCAATTGGTGGATTATCTCTTGAAGTCGCAGATTGAGCAGGGTGTTTTGCTTGGCAAGGCTATCGGCAAATTCCGATAACTCACGGCTCTGCTCTTGCTGTTGCCGTACCACATCACGGTTAAGCGTGTAGAGCATTGTGGATGTTGTTGTCTGTGGTTTTGCCTTTTTCTTGAACAGCCCCAAGAAACCGCCTCTCTTTTTCGGTGGTTCCTGTGTACTCTTATGGGCAATGATTGGAACTTCGGTGGCTATCCGTTCATTCAATGCCTCTTGCCTTGTGTATAAATCCCAGATATTGAATAATTGTTGCTCCTTGTCGGAAAGTAATCGACATAGGCTATCAAGCCTCTCTGGACGGTAATATTGCTTGAACTCGCAAAGGATGCTGTCCATTGCCAAGCGTTTGTCACGATAGACAAGGGTGTCTTCAGCATTGGCTTCATCTTCATTTCGCCTTCAATTGGCTGCACTCGCTGTAAAACATTCAAGCGAGCTTGATGTTTTGCTCATTGGCACAATTGTTCCATTCCAATATATTATTCCGCCTATTCAGACAAAAACTGTGCAAGCGAGTGGGTGGGAGCTTGCTCACACACGCAACGAGCGAAGCCGGTTTAAACGACCGAAGGGCGTAGAGCGATTACCGCATAGCCGATGGCGATGTA
>JAFUKC010000016.1 GCA_017467885.1 Bacteroidaceae bacterium
GTTTTTTTAGAATCACCATTGGCAACCATTATAGCAGAAGTAATTTCATTTGTTAAATAGTGTGAAAGTTCCTCTGAATATCACTGCAATTGCTTAACTTTGTAAAAGTTAGGCAATAGAACTATCTCTTAACAAGAGATACACCAACCACTAATTAATAATCAACCATTTATAAAAAATAAACAAAATGAAAAAAATTTTACTCAGCATGCTACTTGTTGCTTTTACCGGAGCTGCAATAGCACAAAACGAACTCGTATTTAAGTTCACACAATCGACAGGTGCTGTCAGCGTTACCGATGAAACAGGAGCAACCGTAGAAGGTGTTTCGGCAACTGTTACACTGAACATCGGAAGCTACAAAGGTTTAAATGTAGGCAACGACACAATCCTGTGCAGTAACACAAACTCAAGCGATGCATCGGCATCTGCACCTATCACATACACATTGAAGATTGAAGGCGCATCGGATTTTTCATTCGACAACATCTTTGTGCGCGGTGTTGCATTAAACGGTGGCGGAAATTTCCAAAATGCCGTACAAACACCACGTCAACGTTATTTTGCAATTTCGACAGGAAAAAATGAAGCAGATATCACTTCATACAACGAAGCTGAAATAAAAGATATTTGCGGTAACAGTTATCTTAATGGCAATCCCACCAATAATTGGTTCTCAAACAGCGAAAGCACTGCCATTGACGGAACATTATATATAAAAATATCCGTTTATAACGATGCTTCAACAATAAATGCAGAACAAGCAAAAGGATGTTTCTACGGCCTTACAGCTGTTACACTTACACAGAACCACACATTGGCAGTGGGTGAAGCCGGATGGGCAAGCATTATACTCGACCACAACACCGTAATACCCGAAACTGTTGAAGCCTATGCAATAAGCGAGAGAGACGGTTCTGTGGCAACACTTGCACCCGTGACAGGAGTTCTGCCTGCAAACAACGCGGTTCTTATTAAAGCAGATACCGACAACTACACTTTTGCTTATACAAGAACCTCTGCCACAATCGCAAGCAACCTGTTAAGCGGTGCTCTGGTAGATACAGAAATCACTCCTGCCGAAGACACATATTATATACTTGCAAACGGCGCAAACGGCATTGGCTTGTATATTGTTGACGAGAATCCCGAGACTGAAGGTTACGAGGCATTCACAATTGGAGCCAACAAGGCTTATTTGTGCATTGAAGGCGGTGCTGCAAGCAACGTTTTCTCGTTCCGTATCGAGGGTACAACAGCCATCGACGAAGTGAATGGTGATAATGGAAATGTAGAAGGCATTTATGACCTCACAGGCCGTCGCGTAGAGAGCATCAGCACTTCCGGTATCTACATCATCAACGGTAAAAAAGTTGTGATTAAGTGAGAGCAATGATTTAATAAGCTTGCTTAATTAAACATTGCCGAACGAGAACAACTTAGACGAAGGCAAAGTTGTTAAGCAATTAACCGTTAACATTTTAAACATACAAAAAAATGAAAAAGACATATATAGCACCTGCAATTGCAGAAATGAACATCGAGGCCGAGAGCATGATTGCAGCATCACCCGTAACAATGAATATCAACAGTTCTACAACTGTAACTTCTTCACAGGCTCTCGACGGTGGCCGTCGCGGCGAGTGGGGTAACCTCTGGAGCAAGTAAGATAATATATACAGACAGCCTACTTATTATTAGATGAAAAAAGGCAGAAATCGATGATTTCTGCCTTTTTTCATCTAACGCGATACACTTATTAATTATAATTACTATCTTCGCAAGAAATTACCATTTGGCCATAATATGCTATTCAAGTATAAAGACATAGATATATTTGTAGAGGAAAGCGGCGAAGGCGAGCCTGTGCTTTTGTTGCATGGATGGGGATGCACGCACGATATATTCGGTCCACTTCAAGAACTGCTATCGAAACAATACAAAGTTTATAATTTCGATTTCCCGGGATTCGGTGCTTCGGCAGAGCCTGCAGACGTTTGGGGCACCGAAGAATATACCTGCATGATTGAACATTTTGTAAAAGAGCATAAGATTGAACGTCCGGCACTTATTTCACACTCTTTTGGCGGGCGTATAAGCATAATATATGCTTCGCGCAACGAAGTAAGCCGCCTTGTATTGACCGATGCAGCCGGAATAAAGCCCAAGCGTCCGTTAACATACTATTACAAAGTGTACACCTTCAAAGTATTCAAATGGCTTTGCAACACATTCTTGCCAAAAAAGACAGCCCAAACGGTAATAAACAGACGACGAAAGGGAAGTGGTTCGAGCGACTACAATAATGCCTCACCCAAAATGCGTGCAATACTGTCAAAAGTAGTAAACGAAGACCTTACATCGTTGCTTGTGAACATAAAAGCACCGACACTGCTCTTTTGGGGCAATTTGGATACAGCCACCCCTCTACATGACGCAAAGATAATGGAGCGTTCAATACCCGATGCCACTCTTGTTGTGGCACATGGAACGGGACACTTTTCATTTATCGAGAACAGCAGCCTGTATGCATCGAGCATAAAGAAATTTTTCAACATAAAATAGTATGGATATAATCTCTATAATTTTATCGGTAGTGCAAATATTGGTTATAACATTAGGTATAACCAACGCCACCAAGTACGACATTCACATGTTTCAGCTTAATTCGTACCGATACAGGCGTTACATGCGTTGGCTGATGCCGGCAAACATCCTCACCCACAACAAATGGGCGCTGTTTACAGCATTTGCCCTCTCGTTCTTCCCAATGATAAAATGGTTGCCGCTTATTCTTGTAACCTACTTCGTATGGAAAGAGATTATATCGAAATATAAGACACCGATTGTATTTACAAAAAGAGTCATACGGCTGTATACCACCACATTATTGTTATACATTATAATTGCCGGAATTTCCATAATGGCTGTCCCCGACTATATAATGCCCATAATGACAGGAGCGTTGGCATTCTCCAATGCCATTGTACTGCTTGCCAACATCATCAATACACCTGTCGAGAAGACAATAAACTACCGTTTCTATAGCGAAGCAAAGAAAATTATATCATCGAACAAAGATTTGATAATAATAGGAGTAACAGGAAGTTTCGGCAAAACAAGCACAAAAAACTACCTTGCGAGCCTGCTTGCCGAAAAATACAATGTGCTTGTTACACCCGGCAACTACAACACTTTGTTGGGAGTCGTACGAACCATACGCGAACAGTTGCGCCCCTATCATCAGGTTTTCATTGTAGAGATGGGAGCTAAACAACGTGGCGATATAAAAGAGATATGCGACCTCGTCCACCCCACCATCGGAATTGTTACAGCTGTTGGAGAGATGCACCTCGAAACCTTCAAAAGCATCGAAAATATTCAAAAGACCAAATTCGAACTTATAAATTCACTTCCCGGTAACGGATTGGGTGTAATAAACATCGATTCGCAGTATGCACGCGAATTTAAAGAGATAAGCAGCCAATGCCGACAGATAAAATATGCGGTTGAGCAACCAACAGCCGACGTAAAAGCCAATCAAGTTGAATATGGTGCCGGCGGAGTGACATTCACTCTGTCGACAAACGGCGAGAGATACGAAAGCCGTCTGCTTGGAACAGGCAACCTGCTTAATATGCTTGCAGCAATAAGCGTCGCCGAACATTTAGGTGTACCCACACAAAAGCAAAAGAGTGCTTTATCCCGTTTACAACCTGTCGAGCACCGTTTGTCGATGCGTCGTGCAAATGGAATAACCATCCTCGACGATGCATACAATTCCAACCCTCAAGGTGCAGCTATGGCATTAGAGGTTCTTAAAAACTTTGCAACCGGTGACAAGAACAAACGCATACTTATAACGCCGGGATTCGTTGAGATGGGCGCCCGACAATACGATGCAAACAGAGAACTTGGGTGCAAAGCAGCACAATGCTGCGACTATATAATAGTGGTGAACGCAACAAACCGCGAAGCAATAAAGAGTGGAATAGAAGAGCAGGGGTCCACTCGTGACAAGCTGTATCTTGCCGACTCGCTGCAACAGGCACATGCACATTTGGCAACAATATTGCAGGCAGGCGACGTAGTACTGTACGAGAACGACCTTCCCGACAATTTCAAATAATAATTATTCGGTAACCAACGACAAAAAAAATATATAACCATGAAGATAAATGTAGGTGTGGTTTTCGGCGGTCGCTCCGTTGAAAACGAAATTTCGGTAATAACAGCCAACCAGGCAATGCAGGCAATGGATAAAGAGAAGTATTCCATCACCCCGATATATATAACTAAAACCGGAAAATGGTATAGCGGAGAAGCGCTGCTTAACGTCGACAACTATCGTGACACGAAAAAACTGCTTGATATGTGCGAAGAGGTGTATATGCGACCCATATACGGCGACAACAATCTCTACCGCACAAAGAAAGGACTGTTCAAAAAGGAGATTGTAACAAAACTCGACGTCATATTACCGGCTCTACATGGAACCAACTGCGAGGATGGAACGTTCCAAGGAATAATGGAGTTCTGCGGAATACCCTATACAGGATGCAACACACTCGCATCGGCAAACGGCATGGATAAGATAACGATGAAGATGATACTTAAAGAGTGCGGTATTCCTGTTGTCGACTACAGTTGGTTCAGCGACAAAGAATGGGATGACAAGAAGGCTGCAACCATTGAAAGAATCGAAAATCATCTTGGATACCCTGTAATCGTAAAACCGGCCAACAGCGGTTCGAGTGTGGGTATCAGAGCAGCACACAACCGCGAAGAATTGCTCGAAGCTGTCGATTACGCAATATCGTTTACAAGCCGCATCATCATAGAGAAATATGTTCAGAAACTGAAAGAGGTAAACTGCGCTGTACTGGGGAATTACTACGACTGTGAAGCATCGGTATGCGAGGTTCCCGTACGCAGTGGCGAGATTCTTTCATATCAAGATAAATACATGAATGGTGGCAAGCAGTCGCAAGGTATGCAATCGACTGTACGCGAAATACCCGCCAACCTACCCGAAGCCTCAACAGATTTTATCAGAAAGACAGCCTGTGAAACATTCCGAGCACTCGACTGCGACGGAGTGGCACGCATCGACTTCATCATCGACGAAGCAACCGGTGACATATTCGTAAACGAAATAAACACTATTCCCGGCTCATTGTCATTCTATTTATGGGAGTATAGTGAAATTAATTTCGATAAACTCATCGACCGTCTTATAGATATAGCCTTCCGTCGCAAACAGGATGCCGGTTTCAAAGCCGTAAATTATGGAGAGAATATCTTTGCAGCAAAAGCTGCCGGAGGAAGCAAAACAGGTGGAAAATTCGGTAAATTAGGGAAATAGGCAACAAAGCCCGAAAGACTGATGATTAATGCATTCAGAAGCATATTGACAGGCCTGTTGTTGATGTTTCTTCTACAAGAAGCATCAGCACAGATTAATATAAAAAAGGTTTGGGTGGAATGTGCCGATGGAGAATTGCTTGTTCATTATAATTTCGACATTAACGGGCATATAGGAAAGGAGTGTGAATTAATATCATATTTTTTCATCGGTGGCAAAGGAATAAAAGATACCAATGGTATTTTCCGTACGAAAAACGGATACGTCTCGGCAAGTACATACTTCATGCCCATCAAGGAGAAACGCACATACACCGATTTCATCGTGTCGATACCGATAACCGAATTACATATTCCGGGCGGAATCATCGATGAAAATCCTATATTTCCCGTAAACAGAATAGGAATTAAATTCGGTATCTTATACAAGGAGAAATTCCTCTACCTATCAGATGAATCGGATACACACTATTTTGATTTATCTTATGTAAATTGTGCATTATGCATGGGTAACGGCTATTGCCTCCATTGCAACGGTACAGGAGAAAGCTACACAGTCGATGGAAAGAATTGTACACATTGCAAAAAAACGGGAACATGTGAAAGATGCAACGGAAGCGGTATAGAGCCGGAGTATCCTGTACAATGCATCAACCTTGGCAACATAGCAGGTAATCCCGAAATTAACACATCTATAGGCACAAGAACAGATGACACCGGACTTGATACGTATACATACGACACAAGCGACGGAGAGGATTACAATAACGACAATGCTATATGCCCCGAATGCAACGACAAAGGATTCAGCCCTAAAAAATACCTATACGCCGGTGGTTCATATATGCCCGTTTATCATAATTTCTCGGGGATAAAATGTTTTATATGTAACGAACTCACCGAACATTATCACTATAAATGCAGCAATTGTCGCAGATATTAAGAAACAATTTTTAAGGAAATATGGAGGAGGGTATTAAAATATACGGCAGTGATTGTGAAAACAGTACCGAACTGCCTGTGAGCGAAGAGCGCATTGCAGCCGGCTTTCCATCGCCGGCCGACGACTTCACCTCGCTGAAACTCGACCTCAACCGCGAACTGATTAAAAACCCAGAATCGACATTTTACGCAAGGGTGAGCGGCCTTTCTATGATTGATGACGGAATAAACGATGGCGACCTGCTTGTGATAGACAAAAGCATTGAACCACGTGAAGGATGCCTTGCTGTATGCTACATCGACGGAGAGTTCACCTTAAAACGTTTCTCTAAACGCAACGGTTACGGATTATTAATTCCTGCGAACAAGAATTTCGAGCCGATAAAAGTTACAGCCGACAACGATTTCCTCATTTGGGGAGTAGTTACATACGTTATAAAGCATGTATAAGAAGTTGTACGGCCTATGCGATTGCAATAATTTTTTTGTTTCGTGCGAAAGAGTATTCAACCCCTCGCTCGAAAAACGTCCTGTTATTGTTTTAAGCAATAACGACGGCTGTGTTGTATCGCGCAGCAACGAAGCAAAGGCGATAGGCATAAAAATGGGGCAACCGCTTTATCAGTTACGTGAAATAATAAAACGCCATAATGTGGCTGTACACTCGGCAAATTACAAACTATACGGAGATATGTCGGAACGTGTCATGGCAACACTCAAAAGACACATTCAGCATATTGAAATATATTCGATAGACGAAGCCTTTCTTTACCTCGACGGCTATCCTATCGACCGCCTGCAAGAGTTTGGAAGAGAACTTTCACGAACCATACGCCGCAACACAGGTATCCCTGTCAGCATTGGAATCTCCCACACCAAAACATTGGCAAAGATTGCCGGCCGACTGTGCAAACAATATCCGAAACTGAATGGAGCCTGTTTAATGTACAAAGAGTGTGACATTGAAAAAGTTCTGTCGAAATTTCCAATAGAAGAAGTTTGGGGCATAGGACACCGACATACAAAGATGCTCCGGCAATGCGGTATAAATACTGCTGCCGAATTTTGCAACCTCTCACAAGAATGGATTAAAAACCGAATGAGCATAACCGGATTAAGAACTTGGAACGAACTGCATGGAGTACCGGCTATAGAGTTCAGTCATCAAGCAGCCGACAAGCAATCTATCACTGTATCTCGTTCGTTTGCAAAAGAGTTATACGACCTCGAGGAACTACACAGCACAATAACAACATTCACCGGCATTGCTGCCGAAAAACTCCGTAAACAACACAGTGTTGCCCAAGAACTGCAGGTTTTTATTCTTACCAACCGGCATCGCGAAGACCAACCACAACATCACGAAGCTGCCATCACACACTTTACAACACCCACCGACAGCACATTAGAGATGGTAAAAGAGGCCGCAGGATTGCTAAGAAGGATTTATCGCAAAGGCTTCGGCTATAAAAAAGCAGGAATAAGCCTTGGCTGCATTTTACCAAACAATGCAGTACAATCGCAACTGTTCGACAAGATAGACCGTCCGAAACACAAACAACTTATGCAGGCCATAGACAAGATTAACTCCACACAAGGACATGAGGCTGTCAGACTTGTCTCACAAGGCTGCATCACAGATTACACACACCGCGATTATCTCTCACCCGAATACACAACAAATTGGAACGATATTCTCACCGTTAAGGTTTAGAAACTGTTTGTGTTTTATTTGGATTTTAACACAGTATCTTATACCTTTGCTTTTAGAAAAATTTCAAAAAGATATATTATGTTAAAGAGACTAAAACTGATTGTTATGTTTGTATTACCGGCACTATTGCTATCCTCGCAATGCCCGGCACAAACTAAATTTGCACCCGGTAAATTATACCATATATTTACCTCGGACAAGACAAAGAATGTGGTATTCGAGAAGAAAGGGAATGCTGTAGGAACTACCGACCTTGAAGAGAAAAATGCTGCACAGTATTGGAAATTCTCGGAACTTTCAGGCAGTTGGCGTATAATCAATCCGGTGACAAACAAAGCCATCCGTACAAACGGGAACATTGTGGAGGTTGGCGAGAACAACGGTTCAGACGAGGCGCAGCTCTGGAGCATTGAAGACGACATGCTTATACCCACAAACCGCCCCGACGTTGTTGCAGCAAGCAACGGTAAAGGAGGTATAATACTTATCGAGAAGAGTAAAGCTGTAAAGAATAAGGCTGCAAAGTTTAAGATAGAGGAATCGGCTTACGCAGGATTCGATGACAACCTCACCTATCTTATCCGCTCGGCCTCGAACCGCGACATTGTTTTAGGCAACGGCGACTCGGGCGAGAATAATGCCCGAATCATCGGTGAGAAGTTCGATGCCGGTAATCGCGGACAATATTGGAGTATAAAAACCATAAGCCTCTTCTGCTTCGCTGTTGAGAATGCCTTCTATTCGCAGAATTTCGATGACGGCGGTGGCAACGCAAGCATCGACTACCTTTTGCAATGGCCGGCAGTACCGGGTATTTGGAACAATGCAAAATTCCGTTTCGAGCCGGTCGAGAAACACAAAGGTGCTTACCGTATAATCTCCGAAGGAAAGAGTGACAAGATGTATACACTTGCCAACGGACGCATGCAACTTGTTGCATACGACGCAAAAGATGAAAATGCATGGTTTACATTCGAGCAAATAAGTAAACCCAAAATAGAATCGCCCAAATGGGAGGACGAAACAATCTTTGCCGAGAACAAAGAGGGGGGTGTGGCAACATACATGCCATACGAAAACGAAGCAGCCATGATGGCCGACAAAGCCTATTATGACACACCCTGGACAGAACCGGTAAACAACCGATACATGACCCTCAACGGTACATGGAAATTCAACCTTGTCAGCCAACCATCGGAACGTCCGCTCGATTTCTACAAAGAAGAATACGATGTACAGTCGTGGGACAACATTCCCGTTCCATCGAACTGGGAGATGCATGGTTACGATAAACCAATATACAACAACGTGGAATATCCCCACGCAAACACACCTCCTTTCATCAAAGCACGTCCTTATTACAATGATGGAGGCAAGAATTACGGAATAAACCCTGTAGGCTCCTACGTACGCACATTCGAGGTACCCGAGAACTGGGACGGACGACGTACATTCATACATTTCGGAGGTATCTATTCGGCGGCCTTTGTGTGGCTGAACGGAGAGTACGTTGGTTATACCCAAGGTTCGAACAATGTTGCCGAATTCGATATAACCAAACTGTTACGCAAAGGTGAAAACAGATTGGCCGTACAGGTATTCCGTTGGTGCGATGGTTCATATCTTGAGTGTCAGGATATGTTCCGAATGAGCGGTATATTCCGCGATGTATATCTGTACAACGTTCCAAAAGCCGCAGTACGCGACCACTACATCACAAGTACGCTCGATGCAGAACGCAAAAATGCCACAATAAACGTACAAATGACTATAGACAACCGCGATTACGATTATCGTGGAAAAATGATAAAAGTAGCTTTGTACGACAAGAACGATAAGCTTGTAGATGCCGACACCGTACGTCAGGCACTTAAAGCCAAAATTGCATCACCCGAAATTACAGCCACACTGCAGGCCGGTAATATTGAACTATGGAGTGCAGAAAAACCAACCCTCTACACAGTACGCATCATACAGATGGATGAAGAAGGCAACGAAGAGATGGCATTCAGCACCAAACATGGTTTCCGCGATATCGAAATAAAGAACTCACTTGTATACATAAACGGAGAGCAGGTTCTGTTTAAAGGTGTAAACCGCCATGATACACATCCATTATACGGACGCGCTGTAACAACCGAATCGATGTTACGTGATATTTTCCTTATGAAACAAAACAACATAAATACCATACGTACATCACACTACCCCAACGCCGCACGCATGTATGCAATGTTCGACTACTACGGACTCTACTGCTGCGACGAGGCCGACCTCGAGGACCATGCAAACCAATCTATTTCAGACCGTCCGTCGTGGATTCCTGCATTTGTAGACCGCATCGACCGCATGGTACTTCGCGACCGCAACCACGCCAGCGTCATTATGTGGAGTTTAGGCAACGAAGCCGGTAACGGAGAGAACTTCCGCAACTGCTACGATGCAGCTGCCCGCCTCGACAACCGCCCCATTCACTATGAAGGAACACGCTCAAGCGGAAACTACGGTGGCGGACGATTCTCGGACTTCTATTCAAAGATGTATCCCGACATGAATTGGATGGATGCATATACAAGCAACCTCGACAAGCCCATGTTCATTTGCGAGTACGCCCATGCAATGGGTAATGCCATAGGAAACCTGCCCGAATATTGGGAGGTAATAGAGGCATCAAACTCGTGCATCGGTGGTTGTATATGGGATTGGGTAGACCAAGCAATATACGACCCACAGGAAATTAAGCAAGGAATTCTGCGCCTACATACCGGCTACGACTACCCGGGACCACACCAGGGTAACTTCTGCTCGAATGGTATAATCTTTGCGACACGTGAAGAGACGCCAAAGTTGAAAGAGGTAAAGGCTGCACACCAATTCATCAAATTCGAACTGATAAAAACAGACAACAATAAAAACAGAGCTACAATACGTTTGAAGAACGAATATGACTTTCTCTCGCTCGATGAGTTCGACCTTATTTACAAAATTGTAAAGAACGGAAACGAAGTATCTGAAAAGAGAATAAAATTACCCAAAGCAGCCCCCAATGGCGGAGATGTGACACTCACGCTTAAATTATCCAAAGCCGCACTGAAGAAAGCAGCAGAAAATGGCGATGAGGTATTACTCAACCTGCACGTAGTGCATCGCAACAAGCAGACCTTTGCCGAAGCCGGGCACGAAGTAGCTCACAAGCAATATACACTTGCCGAGCGTGGCAGCCTTAAGAAAATTGAGGCTGAAGGCAACGCTCTTGGTGCTACATTGCCCATGCACGAAACCACAATAGGCAACGATAAGATTTCGGCAACGTTCGACAATGAAACAGGACGTCTTACCGCCCTTGCTTTCGACGGACACAATGTTATTGCAGAGGGTGGAGGTTTCATCTACGACAACCACCATTTTATAGAGAATGACCTCTATAGAAATACAAGCAATGGCCTTGAGGATAAGGGTACTATCACTACTACGGAAGAAGATGGTAAAACCATTGTAAAGACACGTCGCAACGGAAGTATATGTGATACAGAGATAATATACACCATCTATCCGCAAGGAATTATGGACATTGATGCCAAATTCATGCCAAAAAGCGGTAATTTACGTCGTGCAGGCCTTGTGTGCAACATCGATTCCACGTTGAAGAATGTCGACTATTATGCACATGGTCCTTGGGAGAACTACTGCGACCGCAAAGCAGGCAATTTAGTCGGCCGATACAGCACCACTGTAGCCGATATGGTGATGCCCTACGTGAAACCGCAGAGCACCGGTGGACGCGAAGGCCTCAGGGAACTTGTTCTTACCAACGACAAAGGTGTGGGAATAAAAATCGAGACCGAAGGTAATGTGGCATTCTCGGCGCTGCCATACAGCGACACCGATTTAATGAACGGCCAACACCAATGGGAATTGGTACCACGCCCCTACACCGTATTGCACCTCGATGCATGGACACGTGGTGTAGGAAACACATCGTGCGGCGGAGTGGATACTCTCGAAAAATATCGTGTTCCCAACAAAGAAATGAGCTACAAGTTGCGTATTTCGGCCGTAAAATAACCGATATAAAAAACAAATATGCTTGCATTAATCCGATGCAAGCATATTTGTTTTTATAATCACACACGATTCTTAACAATTATTAATGTAATTTCCCATCGGTTCATTCGTCTTCATATTAGAGAGTTTATAAATCCTATCAAAAAAAAAGAACAAACATTAACCAACAATGATAAAGAAGATTCTCGGTGCTATGCTATTGACAACAATAGCAATACAGATATTTGGCAATAATAACGATTATGACAACTACCGCACCCAAATAAAAGAAAAACTCGGTATAAAAGTTTCGATACCCGAAAAGTGTGTAAACTTCCAAACAGAATCGCACTTAGTAACTATTACATTCGGCGAACAGGTAAAAGAGGTGTGCGGACTTCCCGGCATGAATGTCGGTCCCGTTGTGAAACTGTCGGAAGATTGTTCGGTGGTTATGATGAACGCAGAAACAGTACAAAAACCACGACCCGAATCCTTACCCAAGGCAAGAAACTACAATTTTCCGGCTGCAACAAGTTGGATGCTTAACAATTGCGATACCCCATGGGCCGAGTGGTATATAAACAACAATCGTGGTGTAATTATAGAGGATGAAGAAAAACTTACCGAAGAGGAGCAAGCAACCCTACACGAAAAAGTATCGGCATTAAGAGTGAAAAACGAACGATGCATAAAAAGCACAGAACTGACACAGAATATAAACTGCGACCGTGTTTTTATTGTAAGAATCCCGAATATCGAGAAAGTCGGTACGCACCGCTCTCTTCCCGAGTATGCCTGCCCGAAACTCGATGCCGAACTCAAAGCCGATGCAACCGAATGCTACGGTGTGGAATTCTACAAATACTCGGCATTTATACCGCTCAGAATGTTGTTCTTCATCAATGGCAACAACACAACAATTGATGAATGTGTAACAATGATGGCCGATTATATTCTGTTCGAATAAGTAACCTTACAGTTTTCTTACAAGAGGGTGTGCCAAGAATATCTTTTTTTGGCACACCCTCTTAACGTATACAAGATGATTTATCCATATTAATAAATAGGAGTTAAAACACAAATATCGTATCTACATATAACAGAAATGAGTATGGCATGAACATTATGTAAGTATCAATCTATATACAATACTCACTATCAAACACATTAAAGAAAAGATAAAGAGGTTGACAGCAGTCCTTCCCAAAATCGGATTCAGAGCTGCACCTTCAGCTCGCCTTAACGACCACCACGTCATAAAATGTAGAGTAATATAAACAGTCGGAACAATAAGTGACCAAAAGGTCAGTCTATGCCATACGGGAATCATCACTGCCATACCTAAGATGCCGGACAGCAGATAGGCGGCACTCATGAAATGTCGCCCAAAGACCACAACCGTAGTTCGTTTTCCCACTGCTGCATCATCTTCCATATCCCTGTAATTGTTCACCACAAGCACATTGGCAGCAAGGAGACCGACAGCAACTGATGTCGGTAAAGCAATATCAAGACATTCCCATGTTCCGGTCTGAAGGTAACAGGTAAGCGTAACAGGAACAATCCCGAAGAAGATAACTACAGCCACATCACCTAACCCGTGATGAGACAAAGGATAAGGCCCTGCGCTATATGCCAATGCAGATATCATAATCAATATACCAATAATCAGGAACCACCAAGGAGCATAAAAAAGCGTTCCGCAACCTATGACAGCAGCTAATGTTAAAGTTAAAAAGGTGGCTCTTTTCATTGACTCCGGCGCAATCTCACCTTCGGTTACCCCTCTGCGAAAACCCGTGCGCCCCTTCTTATCAATTCCATTCTTAAAATCATAATATTCGTTGCCAAAGTTAGAGGCAAGCTGCGCAAGTACAGCAAAAGCCAAACACTGTAATGCAGGCATAACCCTGAACGAATCAAGCAAGATAGCGCACCCGACTCCTGCAACCACACCGGCCATGCTCACAAGGAGTGTACGAAACCGCATGGCCTCAATCCAACTCTTTATCATAAGGCCGACATTGACTTTTTGCCGGTATACATACGGCAAATTCCGAATGTAAGTGGTCGATGTTCCACAACAGCAAAACCAGCGTTCTTCATCATCTCAATGAATCTGCTCGGAGCCGGAAAGCGTAGAACAGACGCAGGGAGGTACTCGTATGCACCACGGTCACCGGAAACAAATCCACCTATGGCCGGTAACACTTTCATAAAATACAACTTATAGCACCATCGAATAAACGCATTGGACGGGACGGAGAGTTCGAGAATCACGAGTTTACCACCGGGAGCAAGCACTCTGAACATCTCGCTCAATCCAAGTTCAAGATGCTCGAAGTTGCGAACTCCGAATCCTACCGATATGCGATCGAAAGTGTCTATCCCATATGGCAATGACTCACTGTCTGCAACTGCCAGTTCAACTGAAACACCGGCTTTTTTTATTTTTTTCATACCTACCGCCAACATACCTTCAGATATGTCAATACCCGTCACCTCGCTACCCTCTACCACATTTCGGGCAATCTCAACCGTAAAATCACCTGTTCCGCATGCCACATCAAGCACCTTGAGCGGCCTGTTCTCATCAATAAGTTCACGCACCGCTTTTTTCCTCCACCCCTTGTCGATATTGAGCGAGAGTATATGATTCAGCCTGTCATAGTCTGAAGCTATATTGTCGAACAGTTTTCTGACACCGTCTTTCTTTGCCATAATTATTTAATTTTTTAATCTGATAAAATAAACATAAATGAGAAGTATAACATTCATCAGCAAAGCATATATTATCGCAGGAAGAGCCATCTCGCCACTATTAAAAATAAATGGAGAAGAAGCGATGGCTATTGCTTGAGCTGCATTCTGCATACCTACCTCTATCACTATTGTACGTCTGACGGTGTTACTGAATCCGCCTATGTGCGACAAGCCCGAGCTACATACCATCGCCAACAATATAAGCAGTGTCGCCGAGAGACCAAGAACAGTGAAATTATCCGCAATTTCTGCCCTATACTGCAAGAAAAAGACTAAAGCCAGTATCATAAGGGCAGGAAAAGCGATCTTACCAAGTACTTTGCTTATTTGTGAGGCTCTTTCAGGGAGATAATGTTTTAACAGACTTCCCGCAAACATTGGAACAAATATAAGCACAATATTCTGAATAAGCAGTTTCCCGACCGGTAGGTTTATTTCTATGCCGGATATGTCAGAAACGGCTTCAGAAACAAACTCCATAATAACAGGCAGTGTAAAAAGAGTGATAATGCTGCTTAATGCCGTCAGTGTGACAGACAAGGCCACATCCCCTTTTGCCAGCATGGAAAAAACATTGGATGAACTTCCTCCCGGACAACATGCTACAAGAACAAGCCCCATAAAATAGAGTGGCGATAATTTTAATGTCCAAGCTACAGCAAATGCTATCAGAGGAAGTAATGCAATCTGTCCTACCATGCCCAGCAACACAGCCTTCGGATTGCACGCTACATCAGAGAATGCTTTTTTGTTCAAATCAATACCTAATAGAAACATCAAAATTACAAGAATAGGCATCACAATCCATATGGTATTCATAGAGTAGTGTTTTTGAGGATGCAAAATTATCTTTTTTCTATCACAAATAGAAGAACTCTTTTGAAAACATTCTTCAACGAAGTAATTTTAACAGGGAACTACGTAATAAAAAGTTCCAACCAAGATATTACATTTAACCTTGGCCTGATATCTCAAGGCACATATAATACCTAACATCACTATAAATAATAATAAAAGTTAAATTCCCCGGATTCAACGATATTTTGATAGTCGACGAGAGCGGAAATGCAACAAATATATCAACACCATGTACCAAGTTCTCCGAAGAGTACACAGGATACACAGAAAAACCAATAAGGAGATTAAGCATAAGATTGGATGCATATTGACCGACTATATTAAGAGCAAGAAGCACAACCATACCCACTTACAGAATTGATGGAGAGATTAATCTTTCCATCAATTTTTATATAACGGAGAGAATATATTAAAACTAAAAGGATTATCTTTGCAACGTTTATTTGCATAAGTTTAAATTAATTTAAAATACAACTATGATTACATTTCTAATATGCCTTGCAGCATTGATTACAGCATATTTCACATACGGAAAATACCTCGAGAGAATATGTGAAATAGATGAAAAGAACCCGGTACCTTCAAAAACAATGTACGACGGAGTTGATTATATGCCCATGCCACAGTGGAAGATATTCCTTATACAGTTGCTGAACATTGCAGGCTTGGGTCCCATCTTCGGTGCACTTTTAGGTGCAGCATACGGTCCTATTGCTTTTCTATGGATTACCTTAGGCGGTATATTCATGGGTGCCATGCACGATTTTGTTGCAGGAGTAATATCACTAAAGAATAACGGGCTCAGCCTTCCCGAGATAATTGGAAAATATCTTGGTAATGGCAGCAAGATATTCATGCGAATAGCCTCGGTCCTACTTATGGTGCTTGTTGGTGCTGTATTCATGTCACAACCGGCCGAACTTATAGCATCGAACATATCCACACCGCAATTGGAAGTTACAGCATTCGATAACATCACATTAGAAGTATTTATCTGGTTGATGGTTATTCTTGTATACTACATACTTGCCACACTATTGCCGATAGATAAAATAATAGGACGTTTCTACCCCATATTTGGCGCAGCTTTGTTCATTATGGCAATAAGCCTTTTAGTAGTGTTGCTTCTGCAAAGCGACAAATACTCCATACCGGAACTGACCTCACTGCGCAACTGCATTGCCGATGCAGAAAAATACCCTATCGTACCGATGCTGTTCACCACCATAGCCTGTGGTGCACTATCGGGATTCCATGCAACACAGTCTCCAATGATGGCACGTTGTATGACATCGGAAAAACAAAGTCGAAGCATTTTCTACGGTGCAATGATTGCTGAAAGCATTATAGCACTCATTTGGGCAGCAATCGGTATGGCATTTTGGGGAGGTGTAGAAGGGCTGAACGAAGCAATAGCCCAAAATGGTGGCAGTGCAGCAAAACTTGTAAATATAATATCAGAAGCCACATTGGGAAAAGCAATTGCAGCATTTGTAATTTTCGGTGTTATTGCCTGCGCCATTACATCGGGTGATACGGCTTTTCGTAGTGCACGTTTAATTGTGGCAGATATGTTAGGAGTGCCACAGGAAGGATTGATGAAGCGCATATACGTATCGATTCCATTGTTCGTGGGCGGACTGCTTATAATCTTTGCTATGCCGTTCCAAACAATTTGGAGTTATTTTGCTTGGATGAATCAAACACTTGCATGCATAACACTATGGTGTATAACCGTATATCTTGCAAGGAAGAAGAAACCGGTAGTTATCGGCATGATACCTGCACTTATTATGACCTATGTGTGTACATCATATATTTTTATATCGCCAATGATGGCAGGAATGGAAAACCGCACATTTGCATATATCTTGGCAGCAATAGCCACAATTATTATTGCAGCCGCAGCAAGAATAAAAATCAGAAAGCAGTTTTAACACACAATCTTTGCCCCTTTAAACGCATTTTTGTTATTTTGCGACAATAAACAACAAAGCACATGTCTGAATTGTACAACGATGTTCTTAAACTGCGTTGCGAGCCATTGGAAGTGGTTCGTATCGGGTTCGTAGGGTTGGGCGTAAGAGCCAAGCGTGCAGTAGAACGAATGATGCACATTGAGCATACCGAGATAATTGCCATGTGCGACCTTGTACAAAGCAATATCTATGATGCACAAAGAATCATCTCAGACAACAATGGTAAGACCACGATCACATATAGCGACACCGACGGTTGGAAACGTGTATGCGAACACCCCGATATAGACCTTGTTTATATATGTACCGACTGGCTCAGCCATGCCGAGATATCACTCTACGCAATGGAGTGTGGCAAGCATGTGGCTGTTGAGGTTCCGGCAGCAACAACACTAACCGACTGCTGGAAACTGGTTGATACAGCCGAAAGAAGACGTCGCCATTGCATAATGCTCGAAAACTGTTGCTACGATGAGTTCGAGCTAACCTTGTTGAATATGGTTCACAATGGAATTTTAGGCGAAATAATACACGCTGAAGGCTCCTATCTGCACGACCTGCGCGAACGAATATCGTCGAACGACGAAGGCGGACGAAAATGGAGTAATTGGCAGGTAGAGTTCATGAACCATCACATTGGCAATCCCTACCCTACTCATGGATTGGGACCGGTAGCATTAGCCATGGGAATACATCGCGGCGACAGGATGAAACAGCTTGTATCGGTATCATCCAAATGCATAAGGAGCGGAGAGAGTAGAAACAGTCTTGCCGGTAACATGAACAGTTCTATAATCACTACCGAGAAGGGACATACCATAAGCGTACAACACTGCATCGCCTTACCCCATCCATACAGCCGTTCCTTCCTGCTTAACGGAACAAAAGGTTTTGCGCAGAAATATCCCTTACCATATATGGCATTGGACCCCGAAGGCGACAGAATGATTTGCGGCGAGGAACTGTCACCTATTCTGCAAAAATACACCCACCCGTTTGTTAAGCAGTATAAAGAGTTTGGCGAACAACTTTGCGGACGACGTTGGATAGACTACGCCATGGACTGTCGTTTGATATATTGCCTGCACAACGGGCTGCCATTGGACATGGATGTATACGATGCCGCCGAGTGGAGTTGTCTTGTTGAACTTACCAACCAATCGGCAGCTGCAGATGGCATGCCTATTGAAATCCCCGATTTTACAAGAGGCCGTTGGCAGAAGTTACAAAAAGCGGAATTTGCCCTATAAAAGTATTTTTTTACCTTCTCTACTTCTTCAATTTGATTCTTCCGTTCACAATGGATACCTTTTCCTCATCGCACAAATGGCGGAGAAGTTGCGAACACCTGTCACGAGGTATTTTAAGAGTCTCAATCTCGGATATATCGTGAAATTCACCATCGGCAAGCAGAGTTCTCAATGCCACCTCGTCATCGATGACAGATGGAATACTGCCGCGACGGGCAAGACAGATATCGCACCTGCCACAAACATCGGCACCACACTCACCAAAATATGCAAGAAGATGCGTACTGCGGCAACCATCCCTATCCGACACATACGCAAGCATGGATTTTATACGCTCTTCGAACGATTTTTTACGTTCCTCGTACACCTCGGGAAGAAACCTTAACTCCTCTCCCAATACGCGATGACGAGTAAATGTTACTATAGGACATCTTTTGGATGGGGCAAATCTGATAATACATTTTTGCGACAAAGAGACCAATATCTCATACATGCGATGACGTGTAAGCCCCGTCACACGTGACAGGAAACGTTCATCAATAAAAACATAATCGGTAAAAAGCCCGCTGTAACTACGCATCATGGCAGTAATAAGCATCTCGTATTCTTGCGGCAGATTGCGTAACTTATAAAGTTCGTCACGTTCCACAATAAAATGTACACGTGAGGCATATTCCATCTCTTCTACATACTCAAGATATCCCATTCGGGTGAGGATACGCAAAGCACTATCGGCCTGCAAGGTCGGCAGATGATACTTACGGCAGAAATCCACAAGCGAGAACTCAAAAGTACAATTGAGCCCGTCGCCCAAAGCCATTGAATAATAGTAACAGATATCATCGTATACATCTCGAATAAACTGCTGTGTCGGATAATTATCGGATATACGTTTGCCAAGCAATGCACTATCAATACGACTGTAAAGAGCAACAGCGTAGGCCCTTTGCCCATCACGACCGGCGCGCCCTGCCTCTTGAAAATACGATTCAATGGAACTTGGAAGGTCTATGTGTATGACAAGGCGCACATCGGGTTTATCTATTCCCATTCCAAAAGCATTGGTTGCCACCATGACACGCGATTTTCCACTCTTCCATCGTTCCTCTTTCTCATCCTTGCTCTCTGACGACAACCCCGCATGATAGTATTCGGCAGTAACACCTTTCGAAACAAGGTATTCACACACCTCCTTGGTCTTTTTCCTATTCAACGTGTATACAATAGCCGAACCCGGAGTGCTGTTGAGAATATTCATCATCTCTTGCGGTTTATTCTCGGTACATCTTACAACGTATGACAGATTCCTGCGTTCGAAACTCATCCTGTAACAATTCTCAACAGAAAAAGCTAATTGCCGCTGTATATCTACAACAACCTCCGAGGTGGCAGTAGCTGTAAGAGCTAATACAGGCACCGTAGGAAAGATTTCACGCAGTTCCGTTATTCTGCGATACGCCGGACGAAAATCGTGCCCCCATTGCGATATACAATGTGCCTCGTCAACAGTTATAAGCGAAACGGGCATCTTCTTTACCTTGTTTCGGAATATATCTGAATCGATACGTTCGGGTGAGATATAAAGAAACTTATAATTACCGAAGATACAATTCTCAAGAGTTGTTACAACCTCTGCCGACCTCATACCCGAATAGATGGCTGCTGCTTTTATACCACGGCTGCGAAGATTGGCAACTTGGTCCTTCATCAGAGCAATAAGAGGTGTAACCACAATACACAAACCATCACTTGCCAAAGCCGGCACTTGAAAAGTAATACTCTTGCCACCACCTGTAGGCATAAGCCCTAACGTATCCTGTCCCGATGCAATGCTCTCGATTATCTCGCGCTGAATACCGCGAAAATCATCGAATCCCCAATATTTCTTAAGGATTCCCCTATATTTGTCACTCTTCACCTTTCTGCTTTCCGCTTTGCGTATGTATGCTCTCTATCTGCAATTGCACCTCGCCATGCTTGTAGATATTATCCTCGAGCGTATAACAGATATCGAACGACTGCTTCGATTTTATATATTTTGCCCGGGCACTCTGCCCGAAAGCAATGCCATTAAGGATTTTATTCGATTTATTATCGACCAATTCAAGTTTGATATGCTCTTGCTTACGCCCTACGACCTTGCTTGTACCGTAATCAAACACATTGCGCGTACAGAATATAGGTTTGGGGTTATCGGGACCATGTGGAGCAAATTTCTTTAAATCGTTGAAGAACTTGCGGGTAATATCGTTAAAAGAGAGTTCCGTCTCTATCTCTATAATAGGGTCGGTCTGTTCAGGCAGGATGTTTGATGTTACATACTCCTCGAAACAACGTGCAAACTCCTCGATATTCTCAACCTTCAACGAAAAGCCGGCTGCATAAGTATGACCGCCAAAATTATCGAGCAACGAACGGCAATTCTCAATGGCCTTATAGACATCAAAACCTGTTACCGAGCGTGCCGAGCCTGTTGCAACATCGCCGGTACATGTAATTACCACTGCCGGCCTGTGATACACTTCGGTGAGACGTGAAGCAACAATTCCTATAACTCCACGATGCCAATCCTCATTAAATATCACAATTGCACGTTTCTCGTTAAAGTTCTCAAGGTTCTCGACTATATTGTTGGCCTCCTCTGTCATGCTTTTGTCGAGATCTTTACGAGCCTCGTTGTACTCGTTTATCTGCTCGCTCATCTCCAAGGCTGTACGCAGATTATTCTCTATAAGCAAGTCTACCGCAACCTTTCCCCGCTGAATACGACCCGATGCATTTATTCGTGGCCCAATCTTAAATATTATATCGTTTATGTTTATCTCCTTATCGCGTAAACCGCACACCTGAATAATCGCCTTAAGACCGATGCTTGCAGCATGATTAAGTTGCTTAAGACCATGATAGGCCAGAATACGGTTCTCGCCCATGATTGGCACCAAATCGGAAGCGATACTCACCGCCACCAAATCGAGCAGGCCATAAAGTTGCTCGGCAGCTATACCGTTATCTATGGCAAAAGCCTGCATGAATTTGAAACCTACACCGCAACCCGACAGGTGGGGATAGGGATATGTGGAATCAATACGCTTCGGATTCAGTATTGCAACAGCACATGGCAACTCCTCGTCGGGCACATGATGATCGCAGACAATAAAATCGATACCCTTAGATTTAGCATAAGCAATCTCTTCCACTGCCTTTATGCCACAATCGAGCACAATTATCAACTTGACATCGGTAGAATGTGCATAATCGATACCTCGTTTCGAGATACCGTAACCGTCCTCATTCCTATCGGGAATATAATAATCTATATTCGACGAGAACTGTTGTAGAAATTTATAGACCAATGCCACCGCAGTTGTACCATCGACATCATAGTCGCCATATACAAGAATACGTTCCTTGCGCCCAAGAGCTTTGTTCAGCCTCTTCACGGCAACATCCATATCATTCATAAGGAACGGATCGTGAAGGCCCGATAATTTAGGTCGGAAGAAATGTTTGGCGTCGGCAACAGTGGTAATACCCCGTTTAATAAGCAGACCGCAAAGAATGGGACTCATGTCCAACTCTTCCGAGAGCAGCTTTGCAGCCTCAATCTGTTTGTATGTCGGAGGTTGATATTTCCATTTTTGACCCATTTATTATATTATTTTTATTTTTTGCGTAGCTTATTAGAAATTAGCACCATACAGAGGTCGTCGTACTTCATGCAGCACTACTCCGGCAGAATAATTTCACTTCAATTTGTAAAGGTAAGGAAAAGCGACAAAAAAAAGGTTGATTTCTCGAAATATTTTGAGAAATCAACCTTTTTTATAGAAAATTAAACAGTCTCTTGTGAAACGACTCTTATTTTATACCGAGTTTCTTTGCAATATGCTTGGGAAGAGCATCCTTATGAACAACGATATTCATTGTCTTGTAACGCGCAAAAGCCTTCGAAGCATACCACACACCATTATATTTACCGCTTTTACCCCAAGAGTTCTTTACCATGTAATACTCGTTACCCTCCTGGTCTTTTGCGATACCATATATCTGCATACCATGGTCATCGGTAGTCTGCCAATTATCGTAAGCAAGCTGACGTTCCTCCTGTGTCACCCATTTTTGAGGAAGAGGCTTGTTAATTGCCTCCTGCCTTTGCTGTGCTGTAAGGCCAAGCCAGTGAGCCATATCAGAGCCACTTAATTCTTGCGCCTTTTCCACATCGGGAAGCACGGCAATGCCATCACGGGTAAAGCCCTCTTCGCTGACATCGCTACCCCACGCAATAGTAAATCCGTTCATAATCGCATTATCGAACACCTCCATAAACTCATCGATAGGCAGGTTATATGATGTAGCCCAACGCCAATTGTCCTGAACCTCGATTACAAAAGAGGTATAGAATGGATAATGTGTATACGATGTCAATGACACATAATCGGCAGCATTCAAACCCAAAGATTTATAGAACGATTGGGGAGTATACTCCTTACCCTCATATATAAATTTCTCGGGACGCTCGCCAAGATAGATATCATGAACAGCCTCAACAGCCTTCTTCCAAAGCATATTACCTTCGGCATCCGACTGCAAACTACGCAGCTTACCTTTTGCTATAGCTGCAACCACTGCGTCACTGATAGCCGACAATTCGTTATGATTACTGAGCGTGTCGCCATACATTGCACCGGGACGCATCTCGGCCTCGGGAACAAGACCAAACTTATCCATACCGTAAATTACATCATAGAAAGAACCACCCTGCGAGAAAGAGGCGTCGCCATGTGTACGCACAGCCTTATCGGCACGATCGAGATAGGTGTTATGCACAATGTACATCTCGGAAAGGTCGTATTCGCCTTTATTCATACGCAGCAACTCCGATTCAATAAAAGCAAGTGTCGAATAGCACCAACAGGTTCCTGCACGATTCTGGTTTTTAATACTTGTAATAGGATTCTCTTTAACAACAGTAAATTCAAAACCCTCTTTTTTTGCCTCGGCATCCTGTGCAAATACATTTACACCTGCAAAAGCCAAAGCAAGCAATAATAATGTTTTTCTCATAAATGTTTTTCCTTTGTTTTTATTATTAATGTTTACTCCTCGACATTTTCAACCTCAACACCCTTCATCGCCTCGGCAATCTTCATCTCGAGTTCCTCGGCAAGCTCGGGATTGTCGGCAATGAGTGCTTTTGTACGATCACGTCCCTGTGCAAGCTTTGTATCATTATAGCTAAAGAACGAACCGCTCTTTTTGATAACTCCGTAAGCAACACCCAAATCCACAATTTCTCCAATGCGTGAAATACCCTCACCGAACATAATATCGAACTCGGCCTTACGGAACGGGGGAGCCACCTTGTTCTTGACAACCTTTACACGCACCTGATTACCAATTGCATCTTCACCATCCTTCAACTGACTGACACGACGTATATCCAAACGCACTGAAGCATAGAACTTCAGAGCATTACCACCGGTTGTCGTTTCAGGATTTCCGAACATTATACCGATTTTCTCACGCAACTGGTTTATGAATATACATGTGGTTTTCGTCTTGCTGATAGCCGATGTCAGTTTACGTAAGGCCTGCGACATTAGACGAGCCTGTAAACCAACCTTGTTTTCACCCATCTCACCCTCAATCTCGGCTTTAGGCGTAAGAGCTGCCACAGAATCGATTACAATTATATCGATAGCCGACGAGCGGATAAGTTGCTCGGCAATCTCCAATGCCTGCTCACCACAATCGGGCTGCGATATAAGCAGATTATCGATGTCAACGCCCAACTTCTGCGCATAGAAACGGTCAAAAGCATGCTCGGCATCGATTATAGCAGCTATACCTCCCATCTTTTGAGCTTCGGCTATTGCATGGATTGCAAGAGTAGTTTTACCGGACGACTCGGGACCATATATCTCAATTAT
The DNA here is from genome assembly GCA_017467885.1 of Bacteroidaceae bacterium. GTDB lineage: Bacteria > Bacteroidota > Bacteroidia > Bacteroidales > Bacteroidaceae > HGM04593. Next base: position 24,848 of record JAFUKC010000016.1, read on the forward strand.
ACGACCACGAGGATAACCACCCACACCAAGCGCTGCATTCAAGCCAACCGAGCCGGAAGGAATGACATCGACCTCCTCGAAGCTATCGTCGCCGAGCTTCATAATCGACCCCTTTCCGAAATTCTTTTCTATTTTATCCATCGCAGCCTGCAGAGCCTTCAATTTCTCCGACGCTGCAACATTTTCCAATTCCTCTTTCTTTGCCATCTATTTACAGATTAAAGTTCCAAATCCTTATCAAACTCCTCGTGCCAAGGTAAACCCTGCTTGTTAAGTTGCTCCATGAACGGATCGGGGTCGAACTGCTCAACATTCCAAACACCCGGCTTACGCCATAATCCCTTCATGAACATCATGGCACCAATCATGGCCGGAACACCCGTCGTGTAGCTTACGCCCTGCATTCCGGTCTCTTTGTAAGCCTCCTGATGACTGCAGTTATTGTATACATAGTAAGTACGCTCCTTGCCATCCTTTATACCACGAATACGACAACCTATAGATGTTTCTCCCTCATAGTTCTCACCTAAGTCCTGCGGGTTGGGCAACACTGCCTTCAAGAACTGCAAAGGTACAATCTTCTGACCGTTGTAATCAATCTCATCGATTCGGGCCATACCGATATTCTGAATAACACGCAAATGTGTAAGATACTCCTGCCCGAATGTCATCCAGAAGCGTGCACGTTTGATTGTGGGGAAATTCTTGGTAAGTGACTCCAGCTCTTCGTGGAACAACAGATACGATTCGCGCGGACCAATATTGGGATAAGTAAGCGGTTTATGAATTTCCAATGCGCCGGTTTCTACCCATTTGCCATCCTCGTAATAACGTCCTTTTTGAGTAATTTCACGTATATTTATCTCGGGATTGAAATTTGTGGCAAACGCCTTGTGGTGATTGCCGGCATTACAATCTACAATATCGAGATAGTGAATTTCGTCAAAATGATGTTTTGCTGCGTATGCAGTATACACGCCGCTCACACCCGGGTCGAAACCGCAACCAAGAATTGCTGTAAGACCGGCCTCTTTGAAGCGCTCGTGATAGGCCCATTGCCAACTGTACTCGAAGTGAGCCTCATCTTTCGGTTCGTAATTAGCCGTATCCAAATAGTTTACGCCACACTGCAAACAAGCTTCCATTATCGTAAGGTCCTGATAAGGCAAAGCCACATTGATTACAATCTCGGGCTTAAAATCGTTAAACAAAGCGACAAGTTCCTCTACATTGTCGGCATCTACCGCGGCTGTTTTTATTGCAGGATTGCCTATCGCCTTAACAATTGCGTCACACTTCGAACGTGTACGGCTGGCTATCATTATATCAGTAAACACATCGCTATTTTGAGCGACCTTAAAGGCGGCAACGGTTCCAACACCACCTGCGCCAATAATTAAAACCTTTCCCATTTTGTTTTTTAACCTTTAGTATTGTTATAAAAAAATCAAAATATCTTTATCACCATATACAAACCTTGCACTTTCACGCAAAGCATGCAATCTGTTTTGCGAAGATAGTACAAAAGATAATGAAAAGCAAATTTTCGTTTCCCATTTTGCATCACGGACAAGAAGTTGCAAAGCGCCTGCATTTGTCATATTTTTCTGACACATTGTCATACTGTCACATAATACAAATGCAACAAATGGCATAATAACGATGTTTGACAACAGCAAGCCCGGGTTGGCACACACTTTGTACTATTACCGTTGGCTGAACAAAAGCCGAAGATTAAAGTTGAATTAATAATAAGAAGTTGTTTAAATTTATATCCTTGAAATTTTTATAGGTCTTTTTTAGTATGTTTTTTCATTTTTCAAAGGCGCATAGCGGGCTATGTAACTGCAAAAAAGGGAAAAACAGACAAAAAAGAACATAAAAAGGCAAGCATA
>JAFUKC010000039.1 GCA_017467885.1 Bacteroidaceae bacterium
CAACGACCGCGTTATAGGAGGAATAGACGAGGCGTCGACAGAAAAGGCTATCGAATTCTACTCGCAATTTGTAAAGGGCGAACTGCACAAGACAAACAGCCGCACAGCAGAAATGTGCAAACTGACCGAAAACAGCAGCCGCGACGTTCAGATTGCATTTGCCAACGAGCTATCTCTTATCTGCGACAAAGCCGGCATAAATGTTTGGGAACTTATAAGACTTGCCAACAAGCATCCACGTGTAAATATTCTGCAACCGGGATGTGGCGTCGGTGGACATTGCATTGCCGTGGACCCCTACTTTATAACATCGAATTTCCCTGCAGAATCGCAAATCATAAGAACTGCACGCGAAATAAACAATTATAAATCGTTATGGTGTGCCGAAAAGGTAAAAAGCAGCATCTTCGAGTTTGAAGTAAAAAACAAGCGCAAACCGGTGGTAGCCATGATGGGATTGGCGTTTAAACCAAATATCGACGACCTGCGCGAATCGCCATCGAAAAATATTGTCGGGAAGGTGATGCAAATATGCAACAACGCAAACATTCTTGTTGTGGAACCCAACGTAAAAGAGCACAATGTATATAAACTTACCGATTATCGCAAGGCATACGAAAAAGCCGATATTTTGGTAATGCTTACCGCACACGACCAATTCAAGGAGTTGCCCTACACCAACGAGAAAGTAATACTCGACTTCTGCGGAATATACAGGAAATAACACATTCTTTAGAACAGTTTCTAAATATATACTTAAGAACATACAGGAAAAAGAAATCAACTCTTGCCTTATCTTCGAGCCGCAAGCATCGAAAAGGGTTAGAGTTGTTTTTGTGTATACAGTCTTGCATACGACATTTCATAAGACAAGCATACGTTTTTAAGAAGTTGTTAAATTTATATCCTTGAAATTTTTACAGATCTTTTTTTAGGATGTTTTTTCATGTTTTAAGGGCGCATAGCGGGCTATGTAACTGCAAAAAGGGAAAAACAGACAAGAAAGAACATAAAAAGGCAAGCACGATTCGCGCACATAATATTTGAAATAATTTTAAACTGCATATAATAAAATTCCCAAACATAACTTTGTTTTATAACAAAAAAGGCCTAATTTTGCGAATATCTAAAAAGAATAATAATATAAATTCAATCAATATGAAGATAGCAGTAGCAGGAACCGGCTATGTGGGTCTAAGTATTGCCACATTGTTGGCACAACACAACAGTGTAACGGCAGTGGATATAATACCGGAAAAAGTCGAAATGCTTAACAAGCGAATATCACCAATCCAAGACGACTACATAGAGAAATATCTTGCCGAGAAAGATTTGAATCTTACCGCCACGCTTGACGGTGCCGAAGCATATCGCGATGCCGATTTTGTGGTTATTGCAGCACCTACCAACTACGACCCGCAGAAGAACTTCTTCGACACATCGGCAGTTGAAGCTGTTATCGACCTTGTCCTCGATACCAACCCCGACGCGGTGATGGTTATAAAAAGCACCATTCCCGTAGGCTACTGCCGCAGTTTGTATGTAAAATATGCCAAACGATTTGCTACCGAGGAGAAACTGCAAGGAAAAAGTTTCAACCTGCTGTTCTCGCCCGAGTTCCTGCGCGAGAGCAAGGCCTTATACGACAACCTGTATCCAAGCCGAATAATAGTGGGAGCACCCAAATTAATAGAAAAATATCCCGAAGAAAACGAAGCAATAACAGCAACTGCCGACCACGAGAAACTGCAACAAGCAGCACGTACATTTGCCGCATTGTTGCAACAGGGCGCCATCAAACAGGATATACCCACATTGTTCATGGGGTTGAAAGAGGCCGAAGCCGTAAAACTGTTTGCAAACACATATTTGGCTCTGCGTGTAAGCTACTTTAACGAGCTCGACACGTATGCCGAAGTGAAAGGCTTGGATTCGGCAGCCATAATACAAGGCGTAGGGCTCGACCCGCGCATAGGCGAACACTACAACAACCCATCCTTCGGTTACGGAGGATATTGCCTGCCTAAAGACACCAAACAGTTGCTTGCGAACTATCAGGAAGTGCCACAGAACATGATGAGCGCAATAGTAGAGAGTAACCGCACACGCAAAGACTTCATTGCCGACCAAGTGTTGCACAAAGCCGGATATTACGATTATTACAACCGTGGCGATTACAATGCCCGGCACGAGCACCCATGCACCATTGGCGTCTTCCGTTTGACAATGAAGAGCAACAGCGACAATTTCCGCCAGTCGTCTATTCAGGGTGTAATGAAACGCATAAAAGCAAAAGGAGCCGAGGTTATAATATACGAGCCCACATTGGAAGATGGAAGCACCTTCTTCGGCAGTAAAGTTGTAAACAGCATCGACGAGTTCAAAAAACGTTCACAGGCCATTATAGCCAACAGATACGATGCACTGCTCGACGATGTACAAGACAAAGTGTACACAAGAGATATATTCAGAAGAGATTAAGAAACTAACAGTTTCCTAAAGACATAAGCGCTTCTTGCAGGCACCCCCGAGAATTCGCCAAATTCAAAAACATTGTTCCACAGCCACAAAAAGCAAAGAAAGCATCACCGGCATTGCGCCGGTGCAACAGATAATGAACATGTAGAACAAGGTAAACTGCAAAAGCAACATGAAAGAGAAACGGATTAAAACGTTTTATGAGCATAGCATTGAGGATATTAAGTTGATTAATGCGAGCGAGGGAGGTACAAAACAAATCGGCATGCACGACGATTATCGTACACCATGCGACTTGTACACCCAAGGCTACACCGCCCAACAGATTGCAGACAAGATGAACCTGCCGCTTGTAACTGTCGTGAACCGCATAAACAGAGCGTTACGAGGCTGACAAACGAAGTTGAAACAAGAATAACGACGTCTGCACGAGCGTAAGGCAAAAAAAAGACTGATCCATATACCATATACCACAATGCCTTTGCCCGGCAGACGTTGTTTTATAAATACTGACAGATAAATTATAATAAGCAGTAAAAAAAGAAAAAAATAAAAGATAGGGATTTGCACCTTGTGACGATGTACCGAGAAATCGCCAATTTCAAAAGGAGTTCCATCATCTGCAAGAGAGCAAATGCTTGTACCATAGGTGCAGGCTTTGCTTCGTTTGTATGGAACCGGTGTTTGGCGATACCGTCGGTAACATTCGGGTGAAGCCTGCACTTTTTTTTTGAAGCCCATAATTACATACAATATTATAAATAAACATTAAACATGATTGCTGTTACTATAGTAAATATATTAGCCGTACTAATCGCTTACGCAGAACGTTCACTTAAATTAAAGAACGGCCTCCTTGTTTCAACGCTTCTTTTAATTATATTTTATGGTATAAGATACGATTACGGAAACGATTATTTAGCATACGTCGACATTTTTAATGATATAAACAGGTATGTAAATCTCGACTATAGTACTGATGAAACAAACAAAATAGAGGTTGGCTAGCGCATTCTAAACAGAGCCTTTAGCGATTTAGGATTCGAAACCTTGGTTTTTTTACTGACAACAATCTTATTTGGTACATTCTATTGGGTCACAAATAAATACATAAAACGCGAATACCAATATTTCACATTGTTCGTATTTCTTTTTTCACCGGGACTAATGCTGACTTTACTTAGTTCAATGCGCCAAACGCTTGCAATATGCATAATTATATGGGCCATTCCATATATTCTTAACAAAAAATGGTATTACTCTATTCCAATCATAGTTCTCGCAGCACAATTCCATACAAGTGCATATATGATGCTTCTGCTGCCATTAACTGTTTTTTTGTTAAACACCAACAGAAAAATATACATCGCATCGCTTGCCTTTGCTATGATATTTATCATGTTTGCTCAAGAATATGTAGCATTTGCTTTAGAGTTTATTTTAATTAACTACTTCCCCAATTACTATTACTATATGGAGAATAGTGGCGACGCAGCAACATTAGGAATCGGTATTGGTTATGTATTCAATATTATAATGTTTGCATATCTGATTGTATATGACAAACAGAAAAAAGATGCAGAAAGTTGGTTTATGAAGATGAGCGCAATATCTTATATATTACTACCCATCTCGTTTATATTAATGACTATAGGCCGAATAACATTGTATTTTAGGATGTTTACTCCGTTTGCATTTACAACTCTTTTAGACAATAAAAACAAGAAGATACCATATTTTATTTTTATATTGAATATCTTCTTTTTATTATACGGCTATTTTACATTCTTCTATAATCCTACATTCACTGAAAAATACATGACATATAAAACCATATTTTAGAACAATTTTAATATTACATATACATGAAAAAGATTACATTGGTGCCTGTTGCCGGATTATGCAACAGAATGAATGCCATATTATCGCTAATGATATATAAACAACATAATCCCGATTGCAATATTGAGATTTTCTGGCATAAAACACACGATTGCAAGGCACATTTTACCGAGTTGTTCAAACAATTGCCGGCCCCGTATACAGTAAAGAAGATGCGGAGCCTATTGAAGAACAGGCCGGCTACACCACGTAACCTATTCATTCCCAACGCATTTAGAGGGGGGTGGTATGATTTTCAGATGCTTCCAAAGGACAAAGCCGACGACTTCGATATTCTGACAAAGGACAAAAAAAACATATATGTATCAGTATATAACAGATTTAACAAATATAGTACCGATGTAGACAATTTAGGGAGTATATTTATACCTACCGACGAAATACAGCAACGAATAAACGATATTACCAAAGATTGGGAGAAACAAAATGTTATCGGCCTGCACATAAGAAGAACCGATAACATAAACGCCATAAAGAACAGCCCTTTAAGTAAATTCACCGATTATATCGACAAAGAGTTAAAGCAGAATGATAGCACATATTTTTATTTGGCAAGCGACGATGAAGAGGTAAAAAAAGAGTTAAACCAAAGGTACCCCGGTAGAATTTACACAGCAAAACTCACTCTGAAACGTAACAGTGTGCAAGGAATGAAAGATGCTGTTGTAGATTTATATTGTTTGGGAAGAACCAAAAAGATTATAGGCTCGACACACTCGACATACTCCATTCTTGCTTCTAAATTATATAATATTGAATTAATAGTATAAGAAGCTGTTTAAATTTCTAAAATAAAAATAGGAAAACGACAACCGATGAAGTACATTTTAAAACAACTCTACGCATTAATATTCCGCAATTTACCCACAATGATGAATTGCTTGCTGTGCGGACTCAAGTACCAACACAGTTGGAATATTGTAGGGACACCAAGAATAATTAAAAAACCGTTCTTGTCATCGGTGTTGCTCGGGCAACGTAACGGAACCATTATCATAGGCCGGAAATTCAAATGTAACAACAAGACAAAATCCAATTCCATTGGGTTGATACAGCCATGTGTATTCAATGTAGCCACTGCAGGCTCCACCATTAAAATCGGTAATAATGTTGGAATATCGGGCAGTACAATCAATGCAACAACCACTATTGAAATAGGGAACAATGTACTTATTGGAAGCGGTTGCCTTATTACCGATACCGACTCGCACCCCATAGATTGGAAAGTCCGCATCGACGAACGTAACGAAAATACACGGAAAGCCCCGATTAAAATATGTGACAATGTTTTCATTGGTGCCCGCAGTATAATACTAAAAGGTGTCACTATTGGAGAGAACAGCATCATTGGTGCCGGCTCGGTTGTATCGAAAAACGTTCCTGCAAACTGTATAGCCTGCGGTAACCCCGCCAAAATCATTAAAACATTAAACGAACAATAAGCATGAATATTGCAGTTATTCTCACATGCTTTAACCGTAAAGAACAAACACTTTCGTGTCTGCAACAATTATACAAATCGGTTGATGCATACAACAGACAAGAGAAAGAAGGATGCCGGGTATCGGTATTCCTGACAGACGATGGTTGCACCGATGGGACAAGTGATGCCATAAAAGAAAAATTCGGAGATAAAAAGATTACCATACTACAAGGTGATGGAAACCTTTTTTGGGCCGGTGGAATGCGCCTTGCTTGGAATGCAGCACTTAAAGATGACGACGGCCACAATTTCTATCTACTGCTTAACGACGATACCGATTTGCTCGACAACACATTCGAGGAACTCCTAAAAACCCACACATATTGTATACATAAACATGGTAAAGGTGGAATATACTCGGGAATAACCTCGGCAAAAAGCAATCACGCGAAGATGACATACGGAGGTGATGTTTGGACAAACAGGTTTCTTGCAAAGAGCCGCAGACTACACCCCACCGGAACACCACAAGAATGCGACATGACAAATGCAAACATTTTGCTGGTTGCAAAAGAGGTTGTTGACAAAATTGGAATATTCGATAACAGATATTCACATGGATGCGCCGATTATGATTACTCCATGAGAGCAAAAAGAAATAATATACCGGTATATGTAACGGCGAACTTCTGTGGCAGATGCGATAACGACCATAAACCACAAAATGAAGTTATTGAAAGAATCAAGAAAATGACTCTCAAAGAGAGAAAAAAATACTTTGCACACCCTTTACATTCAAGCAAAGACCATGCAACATTCACAAGAATAAATGCACCCATAAGATACCCCATAGTTTTATTAGGACGCTTCTTGAATACATATTGCCCAAAGATTTACTATTGGATTTCAAACAAAAGATGAAAACAGGACACCGGTACACACATGCTGCTACCGAAAAAGTAGACACGGGAAGGTAGAAAAAAAATGAACTTATAGGCTATAGAACTTATATTTTGAATTTATAAGCCAAATCACTTATAATTTGCTTATATAAGTTTTATAGCTTATATTTTTGGATAAAAAGAATAATGTGCGTATATTTGCCGTCGAATAAAAGATAAATTGTATGTACGCAACACTTTCTGCCGATATCGTTTCTTCTACTTCTTTGTCAAAAGAGGGGACTATTGAACTGAAACAAAAAATTGACAGTTTGTTTCAGTTGTTAGGAGAAAAATTCCCGGGCTTTTGGGGACGGCAAATAAAAGGGGATTATATTGAATGCCTGACACCTAAAGTATCACATTCTTTTCGCATTGCATTGATAATCAAAGCCTACATTAAGTCTATTACACTTCCTGAGATTAAGCAAAGTAAGAGTTTTCAGACTTATGGTATACGGATAGCCATCGGTATTGGAGAAATGAGAATTGTAGATAGGGAGGAAGGTATTTTGGATGGAGAGGCTATATATCTTTCAGGCAGAGCCATTGAGAATATGGCTTCTCCCAATAAAGGTACATTAAGCATTCATATCAACAATGACATTCAACCTTCGGCATTGAATACGATTGCAGTTCTGACTGATGCTCTGATGAACAATGCTACGAAAAAGCAAAGCGAGGTTTTGTTCTATAAACTATTATCGGTTAAAGAGGATGATATTGCCGAGAAATTAGGAATCTCACAACCTGGAGTAAACAGCCATTCATCTTCTGCAAAATGGTACTGCATTGAAGAGGCTCTAAACTATTTTGAACAGATTAAATTTGAGAACTATGAATAGTACATTGTTTTTGAGTTTAGTATTGGCTCATATCATCGGAGATTTCTATCTGCAAACCGACAAATGCTGCGAACAAAAAGAAACGAGAAAATTCAAGAGTTGGTTCCTATATGTACATGCTATAACCATAGGTCTGTTATCTTGGGTAATAGTCCCA
>JAFUKC010000017.1 GCA_017467885.1 Bacteroidaceae bacterium
AATGAAGAAAACACGCATTTTCAGTATTTCACTTCTTGTCTTTATGTTCGTTGCGTCATCGTGCGTAGAGGACATTGACAAAAGTAATCGTTACACATTTACAAGTGAAACGATGGCCGATTATCTTGAGAACCGCCCCGAAGAGTTCTCGAGCCTGGCATACATCTACAAACGTGCCGGCATGATGAGTATCCTGCAATCTTACGGAACAAGCACGTTGTTTGCACCAAACAACGAAGCCATTGCAAAGTATCTGCACGACAAAGATTCGATATATTGGGCCACCGTCGACACAGATGCGCCCATTGAAACAGGTATCCACTCGCCGTTGCTCGAGGAGTTGTCCGATTCGATGGTAAACGTAATTGCCAAAACTCACCTGGTTCCTGCCCGATATGAAAAATCGGACATGAAGAGCGGAACCGAACTCGAGGTACGTAACTATAATAACTATCCTATAAAAACAAGTGATGTTTATTTTGGTGACGGTTCCTATACAATCAACCTCGAAGGGCAGGCCGAGATTGTAAAAAGCGACGAGGAAGCTGTGAATGGTGTGATTCATACTCTTGATTACGTGCTTACACCTCCTACCAAGAATGTGGCAGAATTGTTGGGATCAATGCCCTTTATGTCGATATTCGGTGAAGCGCTTACAATGATAGGTTTTGCCGACAATCTTATGGAGGAACACGAGGATGAGACATACGACCTTGGAAATATTTGGGCCGACTCTTGGCAGTCGACCTATGGAAAGACGGCCCGTTATCCCAAATACAAGCAGACAAAATACACTGTTTTTGTGCCTACCAATGTTGCATTGAAGGAGAAATATGGTATAGAAAGTGTCGAAGACCTCATCGTGGTTGCCCGCGAGTGGTATGGGAACGAGGACCCTGACAACTTCAAAAGCGAGAAGAATGCTCTTAACAAGCTTGTGAGGTATCACATTCTTCCTATGGGACTCACCTACGACAAATTGGTACTATATAATTTGGACAACGGCAACGATTATAAAGCTGTTTATGGTGTGATACCGGGTCTCGACCGCTACGACTACTATACAACCTTGCAGGGAACTCTTATGAAGTTGGAAATACCTTTGTCGAAAGGTGTCAAATTCGACGGATATAACAGCATATGGATTAATCCGTCTAATCTTGAAGATGGCGGAACCGTAAATCCCAAACTCTCTAAATTTGTAGATGTAAGGATATATGATACCGGAAAAGAACTTGTCGATGGTGTCGATTCTTTGTCTGCCGATTATGAAAAATACGGATACTCAATATTGGGAAGAGAGAAATCTGTAAACGGACAGCTGCATCCTATTAACGGCCTTTTGATATATAACGAAGAGGAGATGGGCAGTAACGTGTTGTACGAGCGTATGCGTTTCGACTTTGCCTCGTTGTTGCCCGAGCTTATGACAAACGATGTGCGATATACTTCGTCAAAGGCTCTCGGTGTCGAGCGTGCGGCAGCACCCGAGTATGTAATTCCTAATGATTTCTGTAAAAACCTTAAGGTGTACAATACCGAAACTTCTATGCACTATTTCGGTCCGTACACTTGGGGATGTAATTATTGCGGTGATGAATTCATTGCGGTGGGTCGTTACGACTTCGGCTATAAATTGCCACCGGTTCCCGAAGGTAATTACGAATTGCGTATCGGTTATACGGCAACAGATATTCGTTCTATCACACAATTCTATGTTATCGAGGATGGCAGACAGGAGATTTGCGGTATTCCTGTAGACTTGAGAATTAAAGCTAAAGACCCCCGTATCGGTTGGGAACGTGATGATAAAACTCTCGACATAGAATCGAACGACCGTGCTCTGAAGTCACGTGGCTATCTTAAGGGGCCTCACTATTTTACATTATATCCTGGAATGGCTACGGCTTACGAGCCACAAGTGATGGACACTTTGTATAATGAAAAGCTCACTCCTTCGAAAGATTATTATCCGGCACGTGCTTATCACGGTGCCATACGACATGTAATCTCTACACGTAAATTTGAAAGTGGAAAAGAATATTGGTTGCGTATGAAGAGTGTGACCGATGATAACACCAAAGAAGGTATGCACGATTACATAGAATTGGTACCCACAAGTATCGTTAACGATCCGGTTGAGGGTGAAGATATATATTAAGAATAGGATTTAATATAAAAACGGGTTATTCATATAAATGGATAACTCGTTTTTATATTGTTTGTGTTACAACAGGTAAATGAGAGCCTGTCTATACAAGGTCTCTTCTTTTGTCTTACCGGCTTTCAATCCACCATTTAACCACGTCTGAAAGTTCCTTCTTCATTACCTCTTTTTCGCTGTATGCGAACCGACGAACGTCGTCGAAGCGCCAATCGCCGTTCTCACGAATCGTTGTTGTTCGCTCTCAAGTGTAGCGTAAGCAACAACAGTATAATCAGTCGCAGTTCTCGTTTTGTGGTCATGGTTCAATTTATTATAAAACAATAGGTTGTCTGCATAACATCAGACAACCTATTGTTTTTATCGGTAAATAAGATTATTCTACAATAAATTTCTCGCCACCTTTAATGTATACACCCTTTACCGTGGGGTTATCGACCTGCCGACCTGTCAAGTCGTAGATTTTATTCCGGTCGGCTTTGTCGAAAAAATTGTTACTGATTCCGGTAGGGGTCCGGGTGAAATCTACAACAATTTCATCGCCTGCAACCGACGGTATCTGATATGTATTGTCGCCTACTTTGTTAACTTTAACCTCGATACCGTTCACTTTTACTAATGCCTTGTCGATGCCTGCATAGTTTACATAACAAGCTTGTCCCCGGTTGTTGTCGATTGTTATTTTTGCTGCATTGCCATTGCTCCAATCTACCGATACGGTGAAGTCTCCAACAGCCTTCAGGCCGCTGACGCTTCCGTCGGCCCATGCCGAGGGTAGGGCGGGCAATATCTGCAATGTGTCACTATGGCTTTGCAAAAGCATCTCTGCAATACCTGCACATGCTCCGAAGTTTCCGTCAATCTGGAATGGTGCGTGCGAGTCGTAAAGGTTGTAGTAGATACCACCGGCATATTGGTTGGTGCCGTACGATGTCGAGTGTTTCAATGCTTTCTGCAATATGGCGTGTGAACGGTCGCCGTTCAATGCGCGTGCCCACAAGTTGATTTTCCAGCCCATAGACCAACCTGTCGATTCATCACCGCGCAATTTCATTGAGTTTATGGCTGCGTCGAAATATTCGCCGCTCGATGGTGTCACCTGTGCATAAGGGTATAGACACATCAAATGTGACATGTGACGATGCGACTTGTCCGATGATACTGTGAATGAACTATATTTCCATTCACGCATTATCTTCTGGTTCATTCTGACATCGTTGTATGTTGTGCCCCATTGGCCAAGATACATTTCGGTCTTTATACCGTTGTCCAATTTGCTGAAGCGGTCTGTGATGAGTGCATAATCCTCTTCTGTGATACCGCAATTCTCTTTTCCTAAAATTTCAACAGCTTTCAAAGTGTTGTCGAAAAGTTCCCAAACCAATTGCTGTGCATGTGCAACACCATCCTCGGCGCCGGGGCCATGCTCGGGCGAATATTCGTTGGGACACTCGTATGTTCCATCCTCGGCAAGCTCTACACGGTCGGCCCAGAATTGTGATGCTGAAAGCATTGCAGGGAATGCTTTGGCAAGGAATTCCTTGTCGAGAGTGTAGCGGTAGTGTTGCCACAGGTGTGTTACATACCAAGCGTTGGCAATTACGTAGTTGGGTGCAAAGCCACTGATTCCACCAAAGATGTTATTCTCGGTCAGACAGGTCCAACCGCGGCTTTCACCTGCTACGATTGCTCTGTTTTTCCATTCGGGTTGTGAAGCCTCGTTTATAATATAATTAAGGAAAGGCATGTGCATCTCACTCAAGTTGGTGGGCTCTGCAGGCCAATAGTTCATCTGAACATTGATGTTTGCATGAATATCCGAGTGCCAAGGCGGTGTAGAACTGTTGTTCCAGATTCCTTGCAAGTTGCTGGGAAGATCCACACCGCGAGACGATGAAATCTCGAGGTAACGGCCATAATGGAAATACAACTGTTCCAACATTCTGTATGATGCAGGTGTCCGGTTGTATTTGTCGACAAGTTCGTTTGTGGGAATTGTATTCTCGGTGCCGGCCAAATCGAAGGTGACGCGATTGAAATATTTCCGGAAATCGGTAACATGAGCCGAATGTATCTCGTCCCATTCTTTTGAAGCAACCTCTGCTGCATGTGCTTTCATGTCTGAAGCAAGCGAAGCTGCCTTGCCGTTAACGTGTGATGTGTTCTCGGCCGAGAAGTCGGTGCCTGCAGCAAGGATTACTTTTACCGAGTTTGCATTCTTAACCTCGATTCCTTCGTCGGTTGTGGTAATAGTACCGCCGTCGTTAATAACCTTCAAGTTCGCTGCATAACTTACGGTGTTGAGCTTTCCGTTGAAAGCCGCTGTGCCATCTGCGTATTTTGTTGTTGCAACAACACCGGGCTTGCCCGACTGCATGGTGAATCGGAGGCTTATCTTGCCCTCCCGGTCGGCTGTGTAAAGTACTGCAATGCAGTTGTCGGGGTTACTTGCAATATATTGGCGTGTATATGTCACACTGCCATCGTTGCTTTTATACGATACGGTTCCTGTTGCATTGCTTAAATCGAGCTGACGATAATAATCCTTTACGGGTGTTTCGCTGCCGAAGCTGAACTCGCCGCTGATATCCTCGGCGTAGAAACTGCCGAAGCACAGATAGTATCCGTAGCTGTCGGGGCCGCCGCTCCATAATGTCTTTTCATTGAAGAGAATTTCATCGATGTATACACCGCCAAACAGCGAAGCACCGAGCTGTCCGTTTCCGATGGGCAAAGAGTATTCCATCCATTTGTCGCTCGATGCTGTAACCGTTGCCGGTTTGTTGTACCAAAGTGTGTGTTTGTTCTCCGGGGTATATGATTCGATTCCCGAGATTGAAAAATCGGGGAATTTTGCATATTTCAATGCTATGAGGTTTACAGGGTTATTATTGTCGCCAAGGTTCCAGAAACCGATTTCTGATGTTGCCAACTCACCGCCACCCCAACGGTTCATACCTTTGCCGTTGAATGAGGCATCGTTTGAGTGAATCTCGAATCGGCCTCCCCATGTGCTGCCGGTGGTTTCTACAAATTTGAAACCCGGAGTATACTGCGACGATTGGGTTATTACACGTGCGTTGTCGCCGCTGCCTGTAACTGCTGCATAGTTGCCGCTTTTGCTGACAAGTTGGAAGTTGTCTTTTGTTCCGACAAACTTCCAAAGTTGTGCATCTTTGTAGTCGGTAGGTTTGAAGTTTACTTTGTTACCGGTGCCCATGTCCTCGAACGAGGCTCCTCCGCTGTTTATGGCAAATTCGACGAAGTACCACTCCTCTTCACCGCCTTCGAGGCTGAAAATGGGTGGAATTGCCGATGCTGCAACAAGGTCGATAGGGTTGTTTGAATCTCCGGCCGACCATTCGCCAAGCTCTTTGCCGGCTCCGGAGCCACCCCATTGGTTCATGCTGCTGCTCGATGATGTTCGTTGTAACTCCCAACCGCCTGCCGCATTGGTACTTTCAACCAACTTCAGTGCCACTTTGTTTGTCGATGAAGAAGTGAATCGGCTGTTTGCATAGTTTACGTAGTTGCCCGCTTTACTTCTAAGATAAAAGTTCTCTAAACTTCCAATGAACTGCCATTTTTGGCTGTCTTGGTTTGCTTTTGTCGCAGTTTGCAAATTGTTGTCGCTGCCTTGATCGTTAAGGCATGCACTTCCGGTCTTAAACTGAATGTAATACCAAACAGGTTCTGCCTCCGAAGAGAATGTCGGTGGCACCGTCTGTGCATTAAGCAATGTCGCAGCGCATAATGCAATTAATGATAGATAAATTTTTTTAAACATGATATTATAATTTAAAATATTTATTTACAATTAAATAGCTGTGCTTGTGCGGGCACAGAATTTCATCTGTTAATGAAAATTCCGAAATTTAGGAATAAAAAATGGAAATAACAACTTTTCGTGCCGGATTTCTGTGATTGTAATATCAGGTGGCTTAAATTTGAGGTACGCTTCGGGCCGGTTCCTCCAAGAATATCAATAGCTCCTCGGTTCTTGTGGTCTGCTTTGTAATTTGTTGCTATTATATTTAATTAATAAGGTGTATATGCTATGGTATATGCTATGGTAATGTGATTTAGTATATTTTATTATGAAAAAATTTTATATTTTAATTAAATTTCATAATCTTTGCAATTATGTTTGTTTTATACCATTCTTTGTGTAAAAAACTTTCATATAAGTATAGCACACAAGATACATAAACAGCACTTACTATGAAAAGGGCCTTGCTGACAATTCTGCATATTGCCATATATTCCGGCATCTTCGCGCAAGAGAATAATACTCTGTCGCTCGATTCGTTGCGTGATAATTTCGAGATTGAAGCATTGCAAACCGTCGAGAACTTCGAGAAATTCAGTGAAGAGGCACGAAGGGAATACGAGAAATATGAGCAGCAGATGCGTAAAGAGCATTTCGATTATGTAAACTCGATAAAGACTGTTTGGGGTAACGATTCCATCATAGACGATACAAAGAACGAGTGGGTGGAATACAGCGACGATTATCATTCGCGTTCGGTTGTCGACTTCGGGACAGGCGACATTCTTGTCGAGGTGGCTTTTGATGATATTCAAAAATATGATTCTACAGAGATTGACCGACGAATCTCGGCGGCAATCGAAAAGATGCTCGAGAGCAGGGGCTCTTCTTGTCCTTATGCTTCAAAGGTCGATAAAAACCAATATCTTTCCGAACGTCCTATTCTCGAGGGCTTGATAGATTTATCTAAATATACATTCTCCGACAGTGCCACGGTTGTTACACAGCAACCGCGCAGTGCGCGTCAGGCTCCACCCCCCCCTAAAATTCGAGGAAAAGAGCTGCAACTTGTTGAAACAGAGCGAGATAGTCGCCCTGTAGTCAAGGATGGCGGGACAATGTCCGGCCAAAAAAATCGTAATAATGGCATCAAGAATGCTATCGAAAAACAACGTGAAGATGCACGAGAGAGAGCACGTAAACTCTACTCGGCTCGCACCATTGCAGATGCTGCTGCCAAACAGAGCGTAAAGAAAAGCACCACAGTAAAAGGCAGTGACAACAAAAACCGTACCGTCGTACAGGTGAAGATGAGTATGGTCACCGACAATATCTCGAAGAATGCTGCATTGTATAAAGATTACGTTGCCAAATATTCCCAAACTTTTCAAATTGAACAGCCGCTTATTTATGCGGTAATAGAGCAGGAGTCCTACTTCAACCCCGAAGCAACAAGTTGGGTTCCGGCCTATGGGCTTATGCAACTCGTGCCACGTTCGGGTGGTTACGACGCTTATCGCTACGTCTATAAACGCGATTGGGTTCCCTCGAAGAGCTATCTGTATATTCCGCACCAGAATATTGAGCTTGGTACTGCATATCTGCGAATACTTATGAACCAATTCAGTGGGGTGGTCGACCCCGACTGCCGTCGTCTGTGTGTCATTGCAAGCTATAACACCGGTGCAGGAAACGTCAGTCGTGCATTTACAGGAAACACAGACCTGAAAAGTGCAATACCTCTTATAAACAATTACAACTACACGCAGCTATACAATCATCTGACAAATAAACTCAGTACCGAAGAGGCACGAAAATATGTCAGCGGGGTAAGCAAACGACGCGAGAAATACATTAAACAGTAACAAAAACGCAAACACAAAATATATAGCTATGTATTGTCCCGAATGTGGAAAAAAGTTAGAAGACGGTATGCGTTTCTGCCCCGAGTGTGGAACAGAGGTGGAGCAGCAGAATATTCCTGCACAGCCCGTTAAGGAGTCTGCAGAGAAAAAGAAGAAAAGTGAATATATTGCCAACTGCATAATGTTCACCAATATATCATTGCTTGCCTCTGTACTGAAAACCGACTCCGAGGAGATAAGCAGGTTACTGAACCGGTTCATAGAGATAAAAAATAACTCCGGTCTCCTCTACACTTTGGTTGATGCAGGAGATTACACCTACCACAAAAGCGGTTTCTTTTCAAAGGCAAAAAAAGTATCGCTCAATCTAAAGAGCAGCCTGTGGGAGTATATGGAGATATTGATGGATGTGTATAAACATCAGGAAACAGAGCCTCAATATCTGTTTATCATCGGTGGCGACAATGTGATACCTATGCCATGTGTAAAACATTATATAGCCAACGACGCGCACGATGACAGTATAGACACCGATATTTTATACTCCTATCCCTATGGCAGCGACATGCTTCCTTTGCTTGAAAATCAAGAGATTTTCAAGCAAGAGCAACTTTTTCATGTGGGTCGTCTGCCTTTTGGCAGCGATTCTGATATTGACGACCTGTGCGGTTACCTGCAACGTGATATCGAATGTACTGTCGGTATTCCACTGACACAGGCTTATGGACAGTGCGACCCAAACTGGAAAAATGTATCGGTGAAAGTGGCCGCCAACATATTGCCAATTATGCGCAATTTCGACGGGCGTCTTGCCGATGAATATTATTACAACCGGATTATCCTCTCGCCGATGGTGGATGACGGTAATGTGGAGCAGGTGTTCAACACCGATTCATCACTCTATTATTACAATCTGCATGGCGGAAGCGCCCGTCAGATAAGGGGTTATGCCGGTGCTCCCCGAGGTGAGAATCGTACACGTATGGTGCTTCAGCCCGAGCACATGAGGAGTGCTAACAGGCCGAATGTAGTAGTGTGTGAGGCCTGCTATGGTGCCCGTTTTATAAATCTCGACAAACACCATAGTATGTTGCTCTCTTCTATTCACAATAAAACAATGAATTTTATGGGGTCGTCGCGTGTGGCGTGGGGGTGCGTAGATCAGGCAAACACCACACCGCAGAATGCAAGTGTCGGCAATGCCGACATTATGGCCGGCAGCTTTATCTCGGCGCTTTTGGACGGCTACACAGCAGGGCAGGCAATGTTCATAGCCCGAAGCAATGTTCTAAAAAGTAAGCCGGGCAACCTTTTGTCGGCACTTACGATAGTAGAGTTCAACCTATATGGCGACCCTCTTATGTTTGTCGATGTAAATGAAAACAAGTCGTTGCAACACAAAAAGGTAGAAACAACACCTTTTATAAGCAAGGAGAGACAGATACGCTACACTGTCGAGGAGATAAAAAGCAGAAAAGATGATTCAACAGGCTCTATTCTGAACCTTGTACGCAGTGCTGTAGATGCCAATATAGCACAAATGCACGATTCAATAGGGAAGGATTTATACGAGAGGTTCGGCCTTACACCACGTCCTGCCGAGAGTATATTCAAGATACGCTATAGCGACGGAAGCGAAGAGTATAATTTCAAATATAGGAGTAGCGAACCTGAATCGGAGATAAAGACATATTATCTTGTCACGACAGCTGCCGATGGAAAAATAAAAGAGATAAATTCAAGTAAATAAGAAACTAAAAATATACAACAATGAATTGTCCATTCTGTAATGAAAGTATCGAACCGGGCGCAAAATTTTGTGTACACTGCGGCAAGAAACTCGAAGAGGTAAACAGTTGTCCTCAATGCCATGCGGCTTTGAAACCGGGTGCAAAGTTCTGTACCAAATGCGGAACACGCATAGCAGGAGGCGAAGCAAACGATAAACGCAATCTGCCCTCGGATATCGAGAGTGCCACCGAACGTATCTATTGGAACATCCAGCCCGGACAGGTTGCAAGGCTCATAAGCGAGGCCGAGTTTGAATCGTACAACGACATTAAAGGTGTTATAATTTCGGAAGGTACCACTGCTTATATACGTGCCAATGGCCGTACCATTGCCAGCATAAGCGGAGGAACATACGATTTTGTAAAATCGGCACAGTCGGGTAATAAAGATGAAGGGCTTTTGCGCAAAGGATGGCGTTTTATCTCAAATCTTTTCAACAGCAAAAAGAAAGAGAGCAATGAGCCCGAGGAGAAGCCCGAGGAATCTCTCTACCGTCAGCAGCAAGAGGCTATTATAGAGAATGCAAAGCGAGGAGCGGCTTTCTCGGTTGTTATATTGCTGAACAGAGCCTTCCCTCTGCTTATTGGTGCGAAGCAGGAGAATCTCGACGACTACAAACAGTTTAAGCCTATGTCGATTGCTACCCGCAACCTTAATATAAGTGTTGGTGTAAATGCCTATTTCAGCATTACCGACCATGAGCGTTTCATCACACATTATCTTACCGATAAGCAGATTATGAACACTACGCTTATTGTCGATGAAATAAGCAATACAATCCGCAGTATTGTGCAGGACGAACTTTATGACGAAGATATAACATCGAACCGCATACCCAAAGAGTTGCATAATAGAATAAAGGAGGCGATAAACCGCGCAGCTGTTGATTCGTTCTTTGGAATTTCTATGGTGCGTATCGTTGAGATTTCGGCCGAGAATGCCGACTTGGAACGTTTTGCTGCCCTCAGTCGCGAACTCTATTTGTCGGAGAAGGAACTCGATTATCTGCGTCGTACCAACGATTTTAAAAACCGCCTTGCCGATGCACAGAACAGCCAGCTTTTGCACGAGGCTCGTACACAGCTCGAGCTGCAGCAGCAGCTCGACCGGATAAATCGTGACAATATTCTGCGTGAGGACGAACTGAAGAAATTCGAGTATCTTCTTGCCAACGAAAGAATTGTGCGCGAAGCACGTAGCGACGATGAGCGTGAAGCTGCTCTTGCAGAGATTGCACGTACAGGCCTTGTGCGCGAAGAGGAGATGAATGCTCTGCGCGACAAACTTAAGACCGAGCAGTATAAGCGTGGAACTGCACTTGCAATGATGCAGCTGCGCGACAGTATTGAATTTGAACGTATACGCCTCGAGGGTGAGGCCGACAAAGCTGTAACAATTGCCCGTAAGCAAATTGAGGTTGAGATGATACGTGACGAGTATGACGATTCGCGTTACTACAAGGAACTTGAGAAAGAGAAAGCGGCTGTTAATGCTCAACTCGATGTCGAGCAACGCAAACGCGATATGGACTTCAACGATGATAAACGCAGAAGTGAACTTGAACGCGAAGAGAATGATGCTCAATTCCGGCAGTTTATGGCTATGCAACGTGCCCAGGAGGAGTCGAAACAGAACGAGCGTCGACACGAGGCAGAAATGGAGAAGGCACGAATGCAAAATGCACAAGAGACCGAGCGCCTGAAGTGGGAGAATGCGAAAGAACTTTCCGAAGAGCAGGTGTGGGCACTTACAGGAGGCGAAAATGCAAAAGCGTATGCTCAAAGCAAATATAATATGGAGCACGAGCGTCAGGCTATGGCCGAGGCCGAGCAACGGGTGCAGGCCGAGCGTGCAGCGCGCGATGCTGCGGAGCGCGAGAACAAGGAGATGATGCTTCGTATGATGGAACTTGCATTGGGCGGAAACCGCGAGAACCAGCGGATACAGGAAGAGTCGCGCCGTGCACAAGAACAGTTGGCCGAGAAGGAACGTCAACTGCAGGAACGTGACGAGCGCATACGTCGTCAGGAAGGACGTATGGATACTGCTTACGACCGGGCACTCGACTATACGACACGTAACAACGTTGCTCCCCAACAGCCTTACGTTCAGCAGCCTGTGCAGCAGCAACCTATTCAGCAACCCGTACAGCAGCCCGAAGCTGCATCTAAAGTTGCAGCAACAGTATGTCCCGAGTGTGGTGCAAAAGTTGAACCGGGCAACCGTTTCTGTGACCAGTGCGGAGCAAATTTATAAGAAGTTTTTATAAACAGTAGTAGTTTTTAAAGATAGAGAGATGAGTGAGGTAAAAGGCAAAATATCGGTTATTCTGCAGGATGCAGGCTCAAAGTCTGAAGGTTTTGTTGCAAAATTATACACGGCCGAGGGAGGGGCATATACTCTTTATTGTAAGGATTCGCTACCACAGGACGACCCTTTTTTCAGGGAGTTCGATGGGCTGGAGGTTGCAGTAAACGGAGTAATCGAAGAGGAGAACGGCTATATCTGTGTCGGTTCCGTGATACTTGCCGACGGTACCGAACTGTTCCCACCGGCAGTTGTGTCATCAACAAGAATCGTCTTTCTCGACGAGCCTGTTCCCGTATCGGCAGCAACAAAGAGTGTGAAAAGGTTGCCGCGTAAACTGAAGAAACTACTGAAGAAGAGAAAAAATAACATTTAATAAAATATTATGAGCGATAGAAAATACTGTCCCGAATGTAACACTCCGCTAAATGGCTACGAGAAGTTCTGTAAGAACTGCGGTGCCTCGTTCCAAGATTCGGATACCGATAATTCCGAGAACAACAGTGGAGCAATTGCTACCAATAGAGAGACAAGCGGCGATGATATATCGCGCAACAATGTGATGGGCAACATAAACAAAACCACCACAAACAATACAAGCAACAGCCTTACCAATAACAAGGTTGATAACTCTGTCTCTACCGTAAACACATCGTCGAATGTTACAAACACATCGTCGAGTGTCGATAATTCAACTGTTCACAATACCACCATAGTGATGGGAGGAAAGAACGAAGCTGAATTTTGCGAGGTGTGTGGTAATCCTTTTGAGGGCAAGCATGCACGTTGCCCCAAATGCGGAAAGAGTATCTGTTTCGACTGCAAGGTGAAAGGAAAGAACCGCTGTGTAGAGTGCGAGAAGAAGGCCATCAATGAGTATCGTATGGCCTATCAGGAGCTTATGCTTACAACGAATGGCAATATAGGAGCTGCGGGCCGTCAAATGATGAACAGAAAGGCACAAGAACTTGAAGTGGAGGATAAGAAAAAGAGCATCGAAGAGGAGATAGATTCTATGTACAAGGCCGAGGTTAAGGCAAAACAGCCCGAGGTTATTGCCACGGCTGCAGCTACTGTTTCTGTTGCTGTTGCAACGGATAGAGATAAAACGCAAAGTGCTGCCTCAAAGCAGCAGGAAAGTAAAGGTGTAGGTGCTCTTACCGATAAATCTGCCGGGCTTAAGCCATATAATGTGCCGAAACAGAGCGGTTCTTCGGGGATGTGGCCTCTTATTCTTTCGGCGGTGGTGGCAATAGTTGTCATATATCTGCTATTCGGTGGTGGCGATAAGCAGTCGACGGTTGCACCTTTAGCCGACGAGCAGAATACAATACAGTCTGAGATTGCTCAGCCGGTGCAGCAGGCTGCCCAACCGGCACCTGTAAAGCAAGCCGAAGTGCAACCGGCTGAAGTTCCCGAGGCTGCACCTGTTGTAAAGAAAAACGACGTAAACTACGATGCAGGAATGAAGGCCTATGAAGCCGGAAACGGTCTTGAGGCAGTAAAGAAATTTAAGGCATCGGGAAGTGCCGATTCATACTATATGTTGGGCGTGATATACGAATCGGGCTGTGGCAGTGTCGGTAAAAATGCGATGATGGCACGCCAGAATTTCAAAAAGGCTGCCGGTATGGGCCATGCCGAAGCAAAAGAGAGATTATAATAGATAGAATACAAAAAGTTATAAACTAAAACAGTAAGTTATGTATAATAAAATTTTAATTGTTGCAATTGCAATATCTGCAATGTTTGTCAATGTTGAGAGTCTTTTTGCTCAAAAGTCGAGAATGTATGTAAAAGAGTTTACAAAAGTTGAAGGTGTATCGGATGATGACCAAAGCAAGGTGCGTGCAGCTGTAATAAGCGCACTCAACCAGACACAGCGTTTCGAGTTGCTCGATGCTACAACTTTAAGCTCTATAGCCGAAGAGGAGGAGCGTCGTCAGAGCGAGGCTGCAATGAACGATGAAACAGCCCGAACCGAGCAGACAGTTGTCAAGGCAAATAACTACATCTTGGATGGTACTGTAACAGCTTGTACCGTAAAATCAAATTCAAAGGATGGCAAGAGCGCATATACCTGTGTGTTGACATACTCCCTTACAATCACAGATTATGCCAACAATACAACAATTGCCACAAAGAAATTCGACCATTCACCAACCGGGTTGGGCGGTACATTCGGCAAGTGGCTCGATGAATCATCAAGTGCCGAGGGTGCAAAGACAAGTGCCATCAACAGTATAAAATTCGATATTGAGGATTTCCTTATCGAGGAGTTCCCATTGAGAGGTGAGATTTATGCCGGGGACTTTGTGACAAAGAAGAATAAAATTACACATTGCTACATAAACATTGGAAATAATGTAGGTGTGAAAGAGGGTGATTGGTTTGCAATACTTGAGGAACAGACCAAAGTTGGCAAAACAATAGAGAAAGAGATTGGTCGCTTGAAAGTTGTTGAGGTTGACGAAGAGATTGCCAATTGCAAAGTGGCTAAAGGCGGTAAAGAGGTGAAGGAGGCGCTCGACCGCTACATGGAGAATATGGATAGCGACCCCGATGCAAAATTACTCAAAGTAAAATCTATTCCCGAGCCTTTGTTCTCGCTATAAACAGTGCCCGATTGTGGCGATAAATTAACCGAATAAAGAGATAGAACAATGAAAAAGATATTAATGCTTTTGGCTGTATTATCAGGTTTTGTATGCATACAGGCGCAAGACTATCTTCAGATTGTAACATTTGAATCGGAGAGTGGCGTTAATGGAACCTTTACCACGGCCGGAGCCGCCGACAACAAGAAGGGTGTAGAGAACGATGCCATAAAATCACTATTCTATACATTGATGTTCAGTGGAGTAGATGGTGTGAATGATGGAAATCCGCTTGTCTACAATAACAAGCCTGTATATACAAACTCGTTCTTCAACAGTGCTGCGCGTTACGTTGGTTATGTGATAGAGACAGAAGAGATTGCCAAGCCCAAGAAGGTTGGTGGAAGATACCAGGCTACCTATCGCGTGACAATAAGGCTCAAACAGCTTGTAAATGATGTTAAGAATAATACCGGTGGTAAGGATGCCGAGCAGAAGGCCGCAAAAGAGGCTAAACGCCTTACTCCCAAACCAAAGATTATGGTAGTTCCTTTTAAGAAGGACGGCGAGAGTTACAAGGCTATATTGGAGAACGACCGCGACCTGCGTGCTGCGGTGAGCGAAGTTCAGAAGGGCTTCGAAGCCCTCGACATTGAAACAGAGAGCCTGCTCTCGAGCTTCAACAGCAGTAATCGTCGTGCACAGTACGAGGAGGCTGCAGATGCAGCCACCTCAAACTACAAGCAGTTGCTGATGTCGTCGGATGCCGATGTGTATGTCGTTGTCGACCTTGAGAAGAATATCAGTGCGAGTGGTTCAAGCGTGTCGGTGATACTTACTGCATACGAGACTGCAACCGACAACATCTGGGCTACAGAGAACAGCTGGACGAACAAGTTTAACACAACCAATATTACTGCACTTTGTTCATACGCTGTACGTGACTATCTCCCCTCGTTCCTCGAACAGATAGTAAAGAACTTCAACGAGCCTACAAGTGCGGTTATACAGTTCTCTGTAAAGAACGGTTCCATGGTGTCGATGCGCGACAGATGCAGCAACGGACGTCGTCTGTCCGACCTTATCCAAGAGTGGCTTGATGACAATGCACACGAAGGAGAGTATCATGTACAGGGTATTGTCGACGAGTCGGCAGTATTCGATGATGTACTTATTCCTAAGGCCGACGACAGGGGCAAGAAGATGAATTCTGAGAAGTTTGCAAGCAAACTTTGCGATGTTCTCTACGAACTTGGTGTTGAGACCGAGTTTAATACCGAAGGAAATAATATTATAATAACAATCCTTTCAATAGAATAATTATGAGAAGAGCCGAGCATCTGATATTTGCAAGAGTACTATTGGTACTCTGTGCAATGCTTGGTACCATACATTGTATGGCGCAAGCTCCCAAATGGGTTACCCTGCGTCCCGTATCCGATAAAGAGTATATCGGAATTGGTATTGCCAAATTATCCGATGACGATTATATGAAGATAGCTTCGCAGAATGCACTTGCCGACATTGCATCACAGGTAGCCACAAAAGTTGAGGATGAATCTTTCCTTCACACTGTTGACGTCGACGGAAAGTCGCGTCAACTCTTTGAGGATAAGATTATAAACAAGGTGGCAGCTTGGATAGAGGGTGCCGAGCTTATAGAGAGTTACAGCAGCGATGAGAACTATTATGTATATTATACTCTCGACAAGGAACTGCATAAGAAGAACTCCGATGCTCGCCGCGACGAGGCAATCGCGAAAGGAGTAGACTATCTGAAGAAAGGTCGTGCAGCCGAAGAGGTTACAAATCTTGCACAAGCTGTTCAACTCTACGGAAAAGGTCTCGAAGTTGTTGAGCCTTGGATATTTTTAAACCTCAACACCTCCTTGAACGGGAAAAAGATTGATGTTGCCGCCGAGCTTTATGATGCATACATAAATGTATTTAGCGGCATGGCACTTACAACAAACACCGTGAACCTGGAGGGTGAGTCGTTTAAAGCAATAAAACTGCCTGTTGCCGCATGCCTGTCACGCAATGGGATTGTGGTTCCAAACGTAAAACTTACCGCCAAATTTGTAACAGGTAGCGGAGTTGTCACACCATCCATCGAGACCGATTACAATGGAACTGCAGAGTTCTATATTACCAATATAACGTCGAAGGATCCTATTCAGGAGGTGCGTATTGCCATCGATGACAGTTTCGTTTCGGCATTGCCCAAGAGTTATCGCGAACTGTTGCAAAATCAGACGTGGCCAACCGCAAAGGTGACAATTACACTCTCCAAAAGTGCGGCAACAGCCTATCTGTACATGAACGAGAAGAACGACCTCGAGGGAATTGAACGTTACGTAGGCAAGATTCTTGCGAACAACCACTTTACTGTAACCGAGGACCCCGATGCTGCCGAATGCTTCATCGATATTTCTACAACAATGGATCTTGGCGAAACAGTAAAAGGAAAATACGACCTTAACTCGTGCTATTGTACAATTGTTATTAAAATATACAATAACAGCAATCTGCAACTGCTTCTTGATTACAGCGAGAACCGCGTAAAGGTACTTGTTCCCGAGAACAAAACTGCCGAGGAGACAATTTCTATGTGCATCAACGAGGTGATGAAGCGCGTAAAACGCAACCTTCCCAAAAAGATGCAGAAAATAAACCTATAAAACCTACAACTTATGAAAAAGATTATTCTGTTTGCAATGTGTGCTTTGGCAATTGTATCGATTGCCGGTTGCCGTTCCTCAAAGGAGAAGAGTCCTATAAAAACATACGTAATGCCTTGTTCCGAGTTTGCCAATGGCGATGGCGCTTTGCGTGTCTGGGCGGCGGGTACATCGGATAATGAGAGTACTGCCCGCAAGAAGGCTGTGGCAGTTGCGTCGGCCGAACTTGCAGCAATGCTTTCAAAAACCGTTCAAGCAACCACCGAGGACTATAGCTCGGTGCTTTCCGAGAGTGAGAATGTTCTTTCAAAGTCGTTTATGAGCGACAAGACAAAGATTACAGTAGATAAGAGCATATCGGGTGCAACCATCATTTGCGACCGTTGGAACAAGGACGATAAAGGACAGTACACCAACTATATTGTCCTTGAACTTAAAGGTAGCGACTATTTGAAGACTCTCTACGAGGAGCTGGATAAAAACAGCGAAGTGTCTATAAACAAAGAACTGTTGGAAAAACTATTCTTGGAGAACATAAACAAGAGTTCGGAAGAATAATATCTTATTGGCGGAAAAACCGGCTGTCGTAAATTCAAAGAATATAGACGGGAGTTGTGTGGAGGAGTGATTAAACAACTTAAGAAAGGATACCCTGTTTGTAATATTATCAAAATTGAGAATGTCGGTGTTTCAACTGCTATTAGATTAAAGAGAAAGACTTGTGTGAGTAACATAATAATCCCTCGAACAACTTTGTTGCATAGGTGAACCGCACCCCAAAAGTTTTGTGTCTAACTTTTGGGGTGCGGTTCGGAATTTTACGTTGAGCCTAACGAAGGAGATAACCGTAGGTGAGAGCCCTACAAAAAAAGAGAACCGCCAAATGCGATTCTCTTTCGTGGGCCATCTAGGGCTTGAGATTTGTCTCGTAGAGACCCATCGACTGAGTGTTTGCTGTCGGCGTAGCCGGTGCAAACGTTATAACGAAGGAGATAACCGTAGGTGAGAGCCCTACAAAAAAA
>JAFUKC010000018.1 GCA_017467885.1 Bacteroidaceae bacterium
AATATCTTATAATTCAATTGGTTACAGAGTGCAGGTTTCTCTACCGGCTCTACTGCCCTGTTATTTTGTGTTGCCAATTTCTTTTATATTATTTAATTGTTATATACCGCAAATTTAATAAAATTATTTTTGCATTCTTAACTATATTATATATTTGATTTGTTTTTATATATTTTTAAGAAATTGTTTAAATTTATCTCCTTGAAATTAAAATAACTTCTTAAAATGAAGAGTTAAACAATTTTCTTTGCCATTTTGGGCCATAACAGCCGAATCGGTGTTATATTTGTAGCGTGATAGCATTGAAATCGCATGACATCAGTCGGTTGGCAAGCCCTTCTTTTCAGTCTGTCTTGCCGTGGTTCTTCGTAACGAGTTGGTAACGAAACATTGGCTTCAACGGGCATTTTGTTGGCTTTTCATGGCTCGTCTTATTTAGCCAATATTCGCTAAATCGCTCGCCGACAACTATTATTCCCCGATTTTCCCTGTCTTTCGATTTTTCTTGCTATCTTTGCGATTGAACAACGAATATTGCCGGCAAACAAAAGATTGTTTATTATTAATACCAAATATTTGATGAAATTATTTTCCACAAAAAGATATATAGCACTTATACTATCGGGTATGTTTATGCTTGGCGTTGTCAATGCACAGAACACACGTGCAAATGCTAAAAAACTGTTCGAGGAGAAACGTTACACCGAGGCGTTGCCGGTATTGGAACGGTTATTGAAGAAGTCGCCACGCAGCGGTGAATATAATTATTGGTATGCTGTATGCTGTTATATGACGGGGGATACGGCTGTAAATATCGAAGAAAAGCTGAAATATGCAGCATCGCGCAAAGTAACAGACGCATACGACCAACTTGGTGACATATATAAAAATGCCTGCCGATACCAAGAGGCCATAGATTGTTACGACAGTTTTCTTGAGAAATCGGACGATGATGACAAAATTGCCGTCACAGAAGAAAAATGGACACACACCAAAGAGCTTCTGCGAATGCTTAAGAACACCGAAAAAGTTTGTATTGTAGACAGTTTTATTGTCGATAAAACAAAGTTTCTATCGGCATACAGATGTGGCAGGGACGTCGGTGTTATTTCTATGGCATCGACATACTTTAGCAGACGAGATGCCCAAGGAACTATAGCAGAGACCGAACGAGGAACCGATTTATATTTTTCGCAGCGTGTGGCCAAAGATTCACTCTCGTTTCTTAAAATATTCCATAGTTCGAAGAATGGCGACAAATGGAGTGACGCATCGCAATTAAAAGGCTACGAAACAAACGGGAATGATATTACCCCCTTTATGTCGGCCGACGGCACAACATTCTATTTTGCGAGTGACGGCGAAGGGTCGATAGGAGGCTACGATATATTTGTTACAAGATACGACAGCGAAAGCGGTGCTTTCATGCGTCCATCGAACCTTGGCATGCCTTTCAACTCCGAAGCAAACGATTACATGATGGTTATCAACGAAATTGCCAATCTTGGATGGTTTGCCACCGATCGCCGTATGCCCGACAACAAGGTGTGCGTATATGTTTTTGTCCCCAATGCCATAAGAGAGGTTTATGATTTTGAAGCCGAGGATTACAACCGCATACTGAGTTTATCACAATTGCAAACCATAGCTGAAACACAAACCGACCAGAACACATTGCGAAAGGCACGACAGCAATTGATGATGTTGCTGTACGAACAACAAGAAAACCAACAAGAAGGAGATTTCCTTTTTGTAATAGACGATATGACCAATTACATGCGACTGTCCGACTTTCACAACAGCAAGGCTCGTGAAATGTTCATTAAATGGGAAAAGCGCAAAACACAGTATTCAAAAGACATCATTACACTTGATAAAAAGCGTGAACAATATGCCGAAGCTGCATCTTCATACAAAGAAAGACTGCGTAGCGACTTGTCGGCTCTTGAAAAACGGTTGGAGATGGAAGACGAAGAATTACAACGTTTGGAGAAAGATATTCGCAATACAGAAATAAATTATTTAAATAACAGATAATAATATGGAATATTTAATTATATCACTTCTTATTTTTTTAGGGGCAATATTATTGGTTGCCGAGGTTGCATTGATACCGGGATTCGGAATCACCGGTATTCTGGGAGCAGCCTCAATGATTGCAGCTGTTGCATATTCATTCGTAACCATTAACAGTTTGGCCGGTTTCATCTCACTCATCATTGTAGTACTTATCTGCGTGGTGCTTATATTGTGGGCTATATACGGTAATACACTCGACAAGATGTCGTTGAAAAAGAATATCGATTCCACTGTCATGAACCCCGAATGTGAAAAACTCAAGGTGGGCGATTGCGGTGTATGTATAACACGCCTTGCTTTGGTTGGAGAGGTTGATTTTAACGGGCGCATAGTGGAGGCAACATCTTCGTCGGGGCTGTTGAACGAAAACACACAGGTTGTTGTTGTACGTATCTCGGGCGGTGTAATATATGTAAAAGAGGTTGAATAATTCATTCATTAATTAATTTATATTTTTATGGATACTTATGTAATAGGATTGGCAGCGGTCGTCACGATAGTTGTGCTGTCGGTATTCTTCCATTATGTACCTTTTGTCCTTTGGTTATCGGCAAAGGTTTCGGGTGTTAATATTTCGCTGATGCAACTCTTTTTGATGCGCATCCGCCACGTCCCCCCTTACACTATAGTTCAGGCCATGATTGAAGCACACAAGGCCGGTCTGGATAATATCACCCGCGATGCACTCGAAGCACACTACCTTGCAGGCGGACATGTCGAGAAGGTTGTTCATGCTCTTGTTTCGGCAGCAAAAGCAAACATCGAACTCGATTTTCAGATGGCTACAGCCATTGACCTTGCCGGACGAGATGTATTCGAAGCCGTACAGATGTCGGTTAACCCCAAGGTGATTGACACTCCGCACGTTACTGCTGTTGCAAAAGATGGCATTCAGCTTATTGCCATTGCACGTGTAACCGTAAGGGCAAACATCAGACGTCTTGTCGGTGGTGCCGGAGAAGATACAGTTCTTGCACGTGTAGGTGAAGGTATAGTATCGTCGATTGGTTCGGCCGAAAGCCATAAGGCTGTGCTCGAGAACCCCGACTCTATTTCGAAATTGGTTTTAAAGAAGGGACTTGACGCCGGTACCGCATTCGAGATTCTCTCGATTGACATTGCCGATATTGATATAGGTAAGAACATTGGTGCTGAATTGCAGATAGACCAGGCTAATGCCGACAAGAATATTGCACAGGCAAAAGCCGAAGAACGTCGCGCAATGGCAGTTGCATTGGAGCAGGAGATGAAAGCAAAAGCACAAGAGGCTCGCGCAACAGTTATACAGGCCGAGGCCGAGGTTCCCAAGGCTATGGCCGAAGCATTCCGCAATGGAAATTTGGGCATTATGGACTACTATCGCATGAAAAACATTCAGGCCGATACAGCCATGCGCGATAACATTGCAAAAGATTGATATTCTGTTTACGCAGACAACCTCTGCCCAACCGATTAAATAACCTTACAAGAAACATGAAACGATATTTTTCACCTTCGGAATTGCTGATAGAGCCCAATGGGGCCGTCTATCATTTGGGAGTTAAACCGGAGCAGCTGGCCGACAAAATAATTCTTGTCGGTGACCCCGGGCGCGTTCCTTTGGTGGCTTCGCATTTCGATGAACAAGAATGCGACATTTCGCACCGCGAGTTCCGTACCATAACAGGAACATACAAAGGAAAGCGTATCTCTGTTGTTTCAACCGGAATCGGTTGCGACAATATCGACATTGTGATGAATGAGCTTGACGCACTTGCCAACATCGACTTTGCAACAAGATACGAAAAGGAGGAGTTTCGCAGACTTGAGCTTGTGCGTATAGGCACATGTGGCGGTCTTCAGCCCTACACACCGGTGGGCACATTCATCTGCTCGGTTAAATCGGTGGGATTCGACGGGCTGCTGAACTTCTATGCAGGGCGTAACGAGGTGTGCGACTTGCGCATGGAGCGCGCACTACTGAACCATTTAGGTTGGAGCGGCAATATCTGTCAGCCTGCACCATATATTGTTGCAGCCGACGAGGAACTTGTTGAGCGTATAGCCACAGATGATATGGTACGCGGTGTGACAGTTGCATGTGGCGGATTCTTCGGGCCACAAGGACGACGACTTCGTATCCCACTGGCCGATCCTCACCAGAATGAAAAGATTGTTACATTTGAACATGATGGCCTGCAAATCACCAATTTCGAGATGGAAAGTTCGGCACTTGCCGGATTGGCAGCCCTCTTGGGGCATAAGGCTGTTACCACATGCATGGTGATTGCCAACAGAGTGGCCGGCGTGGCAGATGTGAATTACAACAACAAAATTGAGGATTTAATACAGATTGTATTAGATAGAATCTAACAACTCTTCACCACAAAAAAAACAGAACGACAAAATTATTGATTTTGTCGTTCTGTTTTTTTTGTGGTGAAGAAAGCCTGCTACTTTTGCACCCCGACACCGGTTCACCTGCAAATTCTAATGAGATGCTATTAAAATAGATACCTCTCGTACTCTACGCAACTGCTATGTTTTAGGATTTCTCCGGATACAAAGCCTCAACGGTACGTGTACGAAACGACTCACGAGCCTTCCGGATATAAAGTTTGATGACATCGGCAGGCAGTTTCGACGAACAAACAAAAGCTCTTGTTTGATTGGGAAACTTCGCCAAGGCGGTCGCCAACAACCATGCAACACCCATTCGCACATAGTATGGCTCCACTCCCTGCACTGTACCCTGTTGAGCAACTTTCGGCTTACCCTTGATAGTTTTATAGTCCGATTTTATGCAGTCGAAATCGAGCGAGTTTAATTGGGCAAAGACTCGGCCCGCCCACTCCTCGTTAAGGAAGTAACACATTGCCACAACCAATGCAAAGCGTACTTCAAACTCACGCTTGGAGCGAAACCAAGGCTGTAAAAAAGCCCACAAAGTTTCTTTGTCGGCACGCACCATCCACTTTGCGTGGGCGCAATACGAATCGCACACAGCCCAATTATCGAGCACCGGAATATAGCGTGCCAACATTGCCAATCGTTCATCAGGCGAACACTTTTCGAGATTGATAAGGTAACCCCAGATAACTGTCTCTTCATAGCAAAGGCACTCGCTCGGCACAGTCTCAAAAGCACGAATCACCTCGGCTCCATTGGCACAAAATTGACGCACACCGCCGGATATAACAACCTCGGCACCTTCACGAAAAAGCCGCTTTGTCACGGCTTTAATTTCGGGCGAATGAAGCCCAAGCACACGCCTTTCAGGCAATGCATTTACCACTCGCAAATGCCCCTCGCGATACCGTGCATCGCTCTTGAAACGCTCGCAAACCAATGGGTGTAACAGGTGTTCAATCATCATTATTTTTTTCTCTTCTTTTAGTTTCGGGGCAGGAGGCTCTAAATTGTTGTTCGGATAATCTTTGTGAGGCAGCCCCGAATATATATGTTATTTAGAATCACTCGTTTTCTCTCCACCTTGCCCACCTTACGGAGCTAAATGAGAAAACCTCTCTGAAACAGCGTTTCAAAGAGGTTTTTCTTTACTTTGTCCTTTTCTTCTTGGACTCTTGGAGCGGAAAACGAGGCTCGAACTCGCGACCCCAACCTTGGCAAGGTTGTGCTCTACCAACTGAGCTATTTCCGCATTTCTCTATCGATAGCAACCATGCCAAGGTTGGAAACCTTTTTTTCATTGGGGCAAGGTTGTGCTC
>JAFUKC010000037.1 GCA_017467885.1 Bacteroidaceae bacterium
AAGCGCTGAATCGCTAACTGCGGTTAGCGTTTTATTTTCGTCAGCCATTGGCTGGCGATTTATAACGGGCGACCACTCTTCGTAGAATGAACGCATATTCTTTATGTTCGTTGCCGAGAATCCACGAAGTCCGGGCAACTCCTTTTGCAGTTGCTGGCTTATGGTCTCGATTGCACCTTTGCCCCAAAAGCCCTCACGAGAGTTTTTGGAAACATAGGAACCTATGCCGTAATACAATGATAGTTGCTCTTTATTTGCAGAAGATGCTGCACGATACTGACTACGCAATATCGCCTCCTTGATAACCTTTACCGCTTCAGCGTATATCTGTAAATTATTCATATTTATTATAATACAAATTGATTGTTGTGTCTAAAATCTTTAAAAGTATCTGCCATATCAGCAACAAATTTCCATTGCCGTATCATATAGTTATGAAGTTCCTTAGTCATCTCCTTATAATGGTCGTATATCCCTGTTATATTACCAAAATGATGCATGATTGACTGGGCTGCACAATATCCGCTTTCAAGACCTGCAGAAATACCTTCACCCATCGGATTCAAATAACCGGCAATTTCACCTGCAAACAAAATATGCCCTACGCCATAATCTATCTTGCAATCAGGCTGAATGTGGGGCATTAACCATTTGTCAATACTTATCTGTCGTTCAATGTGCAGATTATGTTCTTTTTTCATGAATGAAAGAAATCGGTCGTAGTAATAATCTGTTTTACTGTTGTCCCTGACGGCAACACCTAACACCAACTTATCATCCTTTACATTAAACCAAGCGTCATATTCCGATAATTCAGGTTGTAGGAAAGCATAGAAGTAATGATAGTCCAAGTCGATGTTCCCTTGATTAAAGGTTTGGAACGTGGCTATACATGATTGTGGCCTGCCTGTTAGTTTACGTTTTATTGTTCCCACTACACCTTCACAATTCACGACATATTTCGATTTTACCGTATAGGTTTCACAATCTCCTTTCATGGTAAGAGTGACTGATTCATTTTCTTCCTTACATGAAATGACTGAAGTGGAATCCCTTACTTCTGCTCCGAATTGTACCGCTTTGACGGCCAGCCAGTAATCGAAAGAACTACGCCATACGTTAAGTCCGCTTTGCTCAAAACGATACGATTTACCTTTGTCATTGGTAAATATCATACCTTTGTTTTCTGTCGGTGTACATAAGGTTGTCTCAGGTATCGTTTCACCAAAATAGGTTTCGACCAATTCGATAGACTTCCTTATCAGTTGTCCCGAACAGGACTTGTAACGCGGCAGTTTGAATTTTTCCACCAACAGGACATTATATCCATTTTCTGCTAAAGTCTTGGCAGCTATACAGCCGGAAGGGCCAGCACCAACAACGACTATATCATAGGAATTGCTTGTTTTCATCTTTTCAGCTCTTATTCTTCTGCAAAATTACAAAGAAGTCACAATAATAAGTCTTGTATGGGCAAATTATTACGACTTGATGAGTATTTTAGAGTTTCAACCCTCGATTTTGTTGTCTGCTTGTCGGCAAGCCCAACGCTTCCATAAACTCATCTTTCTTGCGTCTGAACCAAGAGTGATGCGAAACGCCATCGATTCTAAGGTCAAATCTTCCTGCCTTATCCTCTTTGAGGGAGCATACAGCACCATCGGCTGAAAACGCCTGGTTAAACATCGTTGAATAGAGCTTACCTTTGACGGGGATTTCCTTGAAAGTGCATAATGCTTTGATAAGGTTGTCATTGAAACCCATCTTCTCGCTGAGGTATTTAATCATCGGCATCAGTTTCTCCACATACGGGAAGTAACGCAGAATCTTGTCGATATACTCCGATTGTTTACGATGTTCCGCTTCGTATGACTGCTTAACCTCCTGTATCTGCTTTTGGTGTTCCACTTCCATTTGCTTGATATTGGATTGCAATTGCTCGATGGTCTCATCTCGGATTGCTATCTCATCCCGTAAATCCTCGTTCTTGCGTTCCAAAGATTTCATCTTACCGCTGCTGAAAAGAGAACTTACTCCGCTCGCAAGGGCTGTGGCTGCATCTGTGGCTACACTTTTGAGTTTGTCGGTGCGTATCTCCGATTTCACCTGTTTTAGTTCTTGCTCGGCTTCGGCTTTCTCTTCTTGTAGTCGCTTGGATTCCATTTCAAGAGCATCATTCATTTTCTTCAATTCCCGATAATATTGCGTGGTGGTAGTGTGCCGAGCTTCGGATCCACGAACACCACGCTGCAATCCGTACTTCGCCATTACCTCGGCATAGCCATCGTGATACGAAATCAGCGTTTGGCGGTTGAACAAATCATCGGCACACAAGCGGACTGCATTTGCTTTCTTGCGGTATTTGCGTTTGCCGTTGGCTTGCTCTTTCTTGGCTTTTCGGCGTTCACCTGTTACGATGGGTACAACCGATGCGTGGATGTGTGGTGTCTTCTCGTCCATATGAAGATGAGCCGAAACAACATTATCTATGCCGAATGTGTCATACAGGTATCTTATGCTGTCTTGACACCATTCACCGAGTTTGCCATTTTTATAAATAGCCATCATATCCTCGTGTGTTCCCGACATTACGATACGGACAACCCTCACTTGGTCGTTGGTTATCTTTCGCTTGATGCCTGCCGTTTTCAGCCGGTAGGCGATTGCTTCATCCCTGCCGTTCACTCCATCGGGATATGTAACCAACGCCATATTAAGATGTGTTCTTGTCGGGTCGGCATTATGCGGTATTACTTTTCTCTCTATGTGGTCGGATTGTGTGGAATCCGAAGTTCCCTTTGCTTTCTTTACATCAAATGTGAAATTTCCCATATTGCTTGACTTAGTGGTTTAACTTGATTGATTTTGGGTGCTCTCTGCATCGGCTTGCAGGGTTTATCTTAGATGAACCCTTGCTGCACTCGGTATAGCACAAGCGAGCTTGTTCTCTGCTCTCGTTGGCACAGGGTTTCCAAAGGGCTTTCCCTTTGGCTCGATAGGGAGTTTTTAGCGTTACGATAGTAATGCGTTAAGAAAACGCCCTATTGAGCTATGGTATTTTTGCAAAATACCCTTGGGAAAGCGAGCGTCCGATTATAGACCCAATCCCTTTTTCTTCTTTGGTGGTGGATTATGCATCCGCCTTGCGGATTGGACTTGCGATTTTTTCTCTGCTTGTTTTGCTTGGTTTCGGTGGCATAAATACTCGTTCAAATCCTTATGCTCCTTGTAGTGATGCGACATATCTTGAAGCCTGTTTCCGAATATCCTTTTCAGATTCTCATACGCTCTTTGCCCTGCTTGGTCATTGTCGAGGAAGCAACCGATTCGGGAGTATGAGTGTAGCAGTTGCTCTGTTTTTGAGAGGTTGGTAACGGAGTTCAACACCATATAATCCTGCTCGTTGGTGCGTGGCTCGTCGGGATTGTTGCTTACTCGAATTGTAAGAAACGAGAGGTAATCCATAAATCCCTCGAAGAGATAGCATACTGCCCGTTGCTTGCCCTGCTGTCGGATATGGGTAATATCCTTTGGAGCAAGACAACCTTTGAAGTAGCGGTTGCGGAGTTCATAGCCACCTGCCATATTCGGAAAGCCAATAGCAAAATATTGTTTGTCGTTATGCTCAAATCGCAACTCCTTACATTCTCTTTTGGCGAGTTCAATGTTTATACCTCGTCCTCGCAGATAGTCGATAAGGGCAGGAGAAGATAACTCGCCAACCTGTACGCCTTGAAAGCTGCTATTATGTACTTTCTGCTCGCCAAAAGAAAAGGATGCCGGGCGAATGTAGGGTGTTCGCTCCGCTATGCGTTCTAATAGATAGGCTACATTCTCGCTGTGGTAGAGTTCCGCTGCCAATGCGATGATGTTGCCACCCTTGCCGATACCGAAGTCGTACCATTGGTTTAACTCGGTATTTACCTTGAACGAAGCATCGGTTTCGCTTCTCAGCGGTGATTTATACCATAGGCTTTTGCCTTGTTGCTTAACGGGAGTATATCCCAAGCTTTGCAGATAGTCTGCCAACTTGATTTGTTTAGCGTCTTGGATTGTCATATTACATACGGTTTTAAGGTTGATGAAAATTTGTTGATTTGATGAATTGTTGATGTAATATGCTTATATACAGACTTATAAATGCTCAACACATTCTCAACAAACCACTTACCAAAAGAGAAATCTACAAATGAGAGTGCGC
>JAFUKC010000019.1 GCA_017467885.1 Bacteroidaceae bacterium
CGTCAGGCCACGAGTTCGCTATTGCTTCTTCTCTCCCAAATGTCACCATTTGAAACTTGCAAGTCGCTATAGGGTTCGTCGACAACTACGCCCCGAGTGGACTTTCACCACAGATGTATGACATGCCCGTCATACAAAAAACGGGTTGCATCAATCGATACAACCCGGCACATATTTCTCTAAATGATAGTTTTAACCTAAATAGGACTTCAGCAATTTGCTGCGCTGATTCTGTTTCAAACGACGAATAGCCTTCTCCTTTATCTGGCGTACACGTTCACGCGTCAATCCGAATTTATCACCAATCTCCTCGAGCGTCATTTCTTGCATACCAATACCAAAGAACATCTGGATAATCTCTTTCTCACGATCGGAGAGGGTCGACAAAGCACGATCTATCTCGCGTGAAAGCGATTCGTTAACCAACGTATTATCGGCCATAGGTGAATCATCGTTAACAAGCACGTCGAGCAGACTGTTGTCCTCGCCATCAACAAAGGGCGCATCAACAGAAATATGTCTACCCGAAACCTTCAACGAATCCACAACCTTATCGACCGGCAAATCCAATTGGTCGGCAAGTTCCTCGGCTGATGGACGACGTTCATTTTCTTGTTCAAATTTAGAGAATGCTTTGCTAATCTTGTTTAATGAACCCACCTGGTTCAACGGCAAGCGTACAATTCTCGACTGCTCGGCAAGAGCCTGAAGAATAGATTGTCTGATCCACCAAACAGCATAACTGATAAACTTAAAACCACGCGTTTCATCAAATTTTTCGGCAGCCTTAATCAATCCAAGGTTTCCTTCATTAATTAGGTCGGGCAAACTGAGCCCCTGATTCTGATACTGTTTTGCTACCGAAACAACAAAACGCAAATTTGCTCTTGTCAGTTTCTCCAACGCCAGACGATCGCCCTTGCGAATTCTTTGGGCCAATTCAACCTCTTCCTCTACTGTGATTAAGTCTTCTCGGCCAATTTCCTGCAAGTACTTGTCGAGCGAAGCGCTTTCGCGGTTTGTGATACTTTTTGTAATTTTTAATTGCCTCATTTTGCTTCGTACAATTTCAATTTGCAAAGGTAATACATTTCAGCATAAAATACAAGAATCAAACTGCAAAAGTTCTTTAATTTAACAATTTAAAAAGCCACAGAGCCGTTTTTAGCAAACAGTAACTGCATTTGAAGGATTGAGACGTAAAAAAAACATTGCAAAAAAAGCAGACTACAAAATTTTGCAGCCTGCTTTTATGTAAGTTTATTTTTATCATCTCAAAAGATCCACCGAATAGTATGCACGCTTCCCGGCGGCAGTCAAACCGGAAATAAACAGTACCGGTTCATTGGAAGCATTTGCACGCTTGACAACCTCTTGCAAATCATTCAAGCTTTTTATAGGCGTATTGTTCACTTTAAGAATTACA
Source organism: Bacteroidaceae bacterium (assembly GCA_017467885.1). Classification (GTDB taxonomy): domain Bacteria; phylum Bacteroidota; class Bacteroidia; order Bacteroidales; family Bacteroidaceae; genus HGM04593. The sequence continues at coordinate 1,427 of JAFUKC010000019.1, forward strand.
AAACCCTTCTTAATTCCCGACTCTTTAAACAAACCATTATCGACACCGATAACCTTTAATCCATGATTAACGTTATACAGCTTCTTATCATCGTTGTTAAGTTCTTTCAACTCTGCACCAAGCAAGTCGAGGTCGACATTTTTCACAACGTCGGTATTACCTTGAATATTTTTAAGTGTAACCTGCATCTCACGCTCTTTCTTTTTGCGCAACACCTTTATTGTCACCTTGTCACCGGGCAAATGTTTTGCCAGCATCTCTTGAAACTCGGCCATAGTTTTTACACTCTTTCCATCAAGACCCACAACGACATCATCAACCTCGATTCCCGCAGCTTCGGCCGCACCACCTTGAATAACCTCACTTACATATACACCATCTACAGTTCCCAAATCCTTCTCCTTCGACAATTCAGCCGTCACCGTACCACCGCGTATACCGATAACAGCACGTTGCACGGTTCCAAATTCCTTAAGGTCGGAAACCACTTTTGTCATAATGGAGGTAGGTATTGCAAATCCGTATCCGGCATACGAGCCTGTAGGCGAAGACAATACAGCATTAACACCCACCAACTCACCATTGGCATTAACAAGCGCGCCTCCGCTGTTTCCTTTATTAATTGCTGCATCTGTTTGAATAAAAGACTCAATGCCGCCATCGTAAACGCCCAAAGATCGAGCCTTCGCACTCACAATACCGGCCGTAACAGTAGACGTAAGGTTGAAAGGATTACCTACAGCCAGCACCCATTCACCCACTTTAAGTGCATCGCTGTCACCCACAACAAGGAAAGGCAAATCATCTTCGGCCTCAATCTTCACCAACGCCAAATCTGTATTTTCATCGGCACCTATCAACACCGCAGGATACGTGCGATTATCATTCAGAGTAACCGAAATCTCATCGGCACCGGCAATAACATGATTATTAGTAACTATATACCCGTCCTTCGACAGAATGACACCCGAGCCGAAGCCCACACGCGGCTGAGTTCTTATTGTCTGCTCACGCCCCGCTCCATCACCGAAAAAGAAGTCGTAAATATCGGGAGCACGACGTATCGTCTGCGTTTTGCTATTCTCGGTAGATTTTATATGCACAACCGCATGCACCGATTTATCGGCTGCATCGGTCAGGTCGACACGCGCAAGAGCATCACCTTGCGGAGAAAAAGAAGCAGTACGAGTAATCAAGCCATCACTCTCGGTTACAATTTCGGCATCAACAACAGAAACATTATCACCGGCTGAAAGCATCTTAAACGTTCCCCACGAAACTAAAGAGCTGACAAGCACGACAATCGCCAACAAAAAGAATTTTCTAACAATCTTTTCCATAATCTAATCAATTATTTTTGTTAATATTTATATCGGTTTTAACATAATCACTTTAATACAGAAGCAGCCTCATGCAATCTTTCAAACAACCTCTGCGACAACAAAGATAAGACCTTTATAATTATATTGAATAAAACCACCCTGTTTTTTGTCCGATTTTAACAGAAGAGACGCACCTTTAACAATAGTTTCAGTTTCAGGCTTCGGTTTTACATTTGTTAAAGAAGCAATTTGCCTGTTTAAATGAAAAATGCTATCTTCGCAGCGAAAATAACAGAAAGAACAGCAGTCGGACGGTCTGTCGCCTTTGCGTACGCAAAGGAGGAAAGTCCGGGCAACACAGAGCACTCCACTTCCTAACAGAAAGCTGTCTGTGAAGGCAGAGTAATGCAGAAGAAAATAACCGCCTGCAAAGGTAAGGGTGAGAAGGTGGGGTAAGAGCCCACCGGCCGTACAGCGATGTGCGGGCCGTGCATCTTGGAGGTTGCAAGTTCATGTAAACCGGCATTTGAGGGTTGCTCGCCCAAGCCGGAGGGTAGAACGCTTTAGCTGTGTGGTGACATACAGCATAGATGAATGACAGACGCCCTTTCAGGGTACAGAACCCGGCTTACAGGCCGACTGCTTTTTATAAAGACAAGGAAACCCCGACCTTGCAATAATTACATGCAAGACAGGAGCTTCCCTGTCTGTTTTATTTAGAAGCCGTTTGAACTTTTAAAAGTTTCTTATCGATTATGCTCATTTGACACGTAATTGCCAAAAGGCCACAGCTGCAGCAGCTGCCACATTAAGCGAATCAACATCATTCGACATTGGTATACGAACAACATAATCCACCGAAGAGAGCACATCACATGAAAGCCCATCACCCTCTGTGCCCATCACAATAGCCAATTTTTCTTCGCTCATCAGAGAAGCATCATCGATTGCAACAGAATCGTCACTCAATGCCATTGCCGCAGTTTTAAAGCCCAGTTTACCGAGAGAAGCTACAGGAGCATCCAACCATGTCCAAGGAAGCAGAAACACCGAACCCATCGACACCCTTACGGCACGACGGTTGAGAGGGTCGCAGGAGGTACGCGTAAGCAACACCCCATCGACTCCGAGCGCAGCAGCCGAACGGAAAATCGCGCCTATATTTGTTGTATCCACCACCCCATCAATCACAACCACCCTACGAGCACTGCTACAAACATCAGCAACAGAAGGTAACGAAGGACGATGCATAGCGCACAACACACCCCGGGTAAGAACATATCCTGTGAGCGACGTAAGCAGTTCACGCTCACCTGTATATACAGGAATATCGCCACAACGCTCCACAATATCGGCAGCATCCCCCGTTATATGCTTCTTCTCGCACAGCAAAGCAATAGGCTTGTATCCTGCATTCAAGGCAACCCTTATAACTTTGGGACTTTCAGCTATAAACACACCGCTATCATCTTCGAAACAACGACGCAACTGCGCCTCGGTCAGCGCAGAAAAATACTCCAATCCCGGATGTTGAAGTGACGATATCTCTATTATAGGCATAAGTATTATATTACATCCGTACAAATGTAGAAAAAAACTTTTAACCCTGCTACGTAATATTCGTATACCTATTTTTTCAGGAATCTTTTCGTAAGAAAATGCCTTACAGGCTCATCATACAACTTAAGACACAAATATGCCAACAATATATTTCCGAAGAATAACAACAACTGCAGATACCAAGTTTCGGCAGGAGTACGGAATGTATTCGGGAAACCTATATAATGATAGAACAGATACATCGAGGGATAATGTACAATATACAGAGGATAAGAGATGTCGCCCAAGAAACGACACATTGCACTTGTACCGGAATCGGTTGCACTACCCGACGCCGCCAAATATACCACTAACGGAAAAATAAGAATTATACATGCAGCATCATACAAAGAGTTATAAAGCGAGGAACCACCAACCGAGATAAACGGAGCCGCAAACAGCAAAACAAGAATCAAAGAACATATATAAAATGCACCACGAATCTTCATAGGCTTGAAATTACGTACCAACAACAAACCTGCCGAGAAAGAGAAAGTCACACGTAACAGACCACCTATAAAATTATAGTCACCCAACGACCAGCCTACACCAAGACCACCATACCCGGGCAAGTCGGCAACAGCATAAGCCACCAAGCCCACAGCCGACAGTACCACAAGGACTTTCAGTGCATTATTCGACAATTTACGCAAAACCAACACATAAGCAATATTTGCCAGATACTCGAAGAAAAGAGACCAGTTGGGGCCGTTAAGCGGGAACATCTCGCCGTTACCGCGTACCTCGTGCGGCATACCCGGATACGCAGGAATCATAAACATCGTAAGCAACATTGCAATCATTACCCAAGAGATTGGCGATGGTGAACCATCCCACTTTGTCGCACCCTGAATACAAAACATTACAACACCGATAACCACACCCATAACAACCATTGGGTGCAGACGAATAAGACGACGTTTAAAAAAGTCTTTCATCCCCATCTTATTCCAACGGTCATCGTAAGCATAGCCTATAACAAAGCCCGAGAGAACAAAAAAGAAATCCACGCCCAAATAACCATGCATAAAAGGGTTGTATTGAGTTCCATCGGAATAGATAAAACACTCGTAGATATGATACCATATTACAAGGAGGGCAGCAACACCACGCATTCCATCAAGCAGTTCATAATGCGGTTTGGTATCGCCATAAGCCGCAGCAGGAGTCAGGTTGTTTTTCATAAAATCATAATCTTAACATACTATTCCTCTACCGACGCCACATGATACTCCATCGGCTCGCACATGACATCGTCGGTGTAATCAAACAGATGCAACATTGCAATGGGATATTGTTCGTCATCCACAAACGTAAGCCACACCTGCCACTCCAGGATAGGCTCCACATGCTTCGACGGACAACCTTTTGTATCTATGTAACCATCTTCTTTAAGGATTACATCCAACTCTTCAGCAAAAGTATCCAACGGATAATCGCCATATTCTATGAACATATCCTGCTCTTTCGAAAGAAACAACGACAACATAATGTTGTCTGAAACATTCGAAGGTGCATGCTTTTTAACACATGCATAGTAATCGTAGCAGCCGAGTAAATTGCGAAATTCTTGGAAACGTTCCTTTTTCATTACATAATGATATTAATCTTGTATTAATGGCAAACTTACATAAAAACTTTCGTTTTTACGCCCGTTTGAATAAAAATCAAGCCCACATACTATCTTTAAAGGTCAAAAGCGGTCATGGCTTCTCAGCCTGCCGCACATCATAAAGTATAACGGGCTTGTTGCCCAAAAAA
>JAFUKC010000040.1 GCA_017467885.1 Bacteroidaceae bacterium
AGTTGTTTGGATTACTATTTGATTAGACACTCTTTGAAAACAAATTAAACCGCCGTATGCCGAACGGCATGTACGGTGGTGTGAGAGGGAAGGAAACGAAATAGGTAGGAAAAATTTCGTTTCCCTACCTACTCGATTGTTTCAGAGATATGTTGTTTGTGTATGAATGTAAAACAGGGTGCAGAGTTGCAAATTTGTCGACAAGTTGTTAAAAATGGTGATATTCTTTTTATAATAATTTCTATTTGATTACCTTTGAAGCGAATTTGCAAATGATATGAAAAAAATAATATTTATCTCTCTTTTGGCGATGGTGACGGCCGTTGCTGCATCGGCAAAGAAAAATGGTGGTGTGTATATATTGGGCGCGTCGGTTTCTTTTTCCGATTCAATTGTCTATTTCACCGAGGTGCAGTTTGTTGAGGGTGTAAAACTTGAGAAGGGTACAAAATTTCTTCCCGAAAGGCAACACTATGCTTATTTGCTTAAGGATTATATGGCTTTTAAGGAGGGTATGCCCGGACGTACATCGGTTATATATTTTTCCAAAAAAGAGTCTTCTCTGCGTAAGCAAGAGGCCAAATTGAAGAAAAAAATTCAAAAGAAAGGCCGGTCGGTTCGCTATTTGGGCGATAAATTTCAATTTACAAAGCCGGGCGAGTGATGCATGCTTTTAAGCAATTGTTGAATTTGTTATTTCTTGTATCCCTGTTTGCTTTTGTGGCATGCAGGGACAGTCTTGATACATCGGGGCATCATGAATGGTTGCCGGGTGATACGGCTCAAACGCTTACATTCGTGTATATGATTGCTGAAAACAGCCTGGATTCTTATGCGACAAGCGATTTGAACGAGATGTTTTCTGCGGCAACTGATATTCCCGATGATTGCTACATGATTGCTTTTGTCGACGACAGACGCATGCCGCGTGTGTGTCGTTTCTATAATGATGATGGTTCGGCTGTATGCGATACGGTATACAGTTTTGCATCAGATTTCTGTGCAAGTGACACAACGTATATGCGTACTGTATTCAATATGGTATTGGAGCGTTATACGGCCAAAGAGATGAATCTTGTATTATGGTCGCATGGCAGTGGTTGGATAAATGAACATAAAACACTTGCAAGGCAACGTTCCATAGGTATTGACAATGGTTATAATGGTTTCGATAACTCGTCGGTGAAGGCTATTGAAATTCCGGAACTATCCTCTTTTATTTCGTCGTTGCCTGTCAAGCCGCAACTGCTTATGTTCGATGCATGCTTTATGCAGAATGTCGAGGTTGCTTATGAGTTGCGTAACTGTGTGGATTATATCTTGGCTTCGCCTGCCGAAATTCCCGGAGATGGTGCCCCGTATCATAAAATGGTGTCGGCTTTCTTTGCTCATCCGTTGAATGTTGAGGAGGTGATGAAATCATATTACAACGAATATAAGGCTTCGGCTAATGGAGGTGTTATTCTCTCGGTGGTTGATTGTAAAGAGATGGATGCGCTGGCCCGTAGTACGGCGCAGTATGTTCCCGAGTATTTTTCGCCATTTTCAGAGAATAATTACAATACTGTTTTCTCTTATCTTCCCGGTGGGTATTTCCCTTATGGAAGGCCGTTTTATCCCGATTTTTTTGATGTGAACAGTGCTATGCGACAGTTCCTCTCGGCCGATGATTATGCAGCATGGAAGATGGCGCTTGAAACGGCGGTGCCATACAAATGTGCTTCAAGTAGTTGGTATTCTGCACCGCATCGTGCCGAGTATGCTGTTGATAGAGATGTTTACAGTGGTATTGCAATGTATATTCCGCAGAATGTGTCGAAATATAAATTGTATAACGATGACTTCAGCAAGACAAGTTGGTATGCTGCTTCGGGATGGGGGCAGGCCGGCTGGTGATTCTGTTTGCTGTTTTCAGAATTGCATGTGAAGTTTTATTCTGATTCCTTCTTTGTCTATGCCGGGAAGGTTACGGTATGTCAGACGTCGCACATAATCTATGCGCAATACCTTGAAAATATTCTCTACCCCGACTGCAATCTCTACATAAGGCTCGTTTTCTAAATAGTGATATGCGTCGTTCTCGTATGGGAATTTAAACAATGTACCGGTGTTCAGCGGGTCGGGACGGTTCTTCTCGCTAAGGTTCCCGAACATGCCTCGGCACGAAATAACCTCACGCCAATTGAGTTTTCGTATTAGTGGCAGGCGGTTGAATATGAGTCCGTTCATGTAATAGGTTAGATTCCACGAGGCATATTCGTCGTTGAAGAATTCCATGGCGTTCATCAGCGCAAACGATTCGTCTTGAATGGTGTATGACAGATTGGCGTTAGGGATGATAAGCAGCGGAAACGGAACCTTGTTCCAAATTTTGCCGGCTTTGATAACACAGTCGGTGTATCCGAAGGCCGAGAACCAGAAACGTTTCTTGAAACTTGCTTCGGTGTGATGGTAGTTAAGTTCGCTGCCTGCAATGCCTTTTATTCCTATCTTGTGCGATAGTGTGAATACAGGGTGTTCGGGCAGAATGGAGTGGCGGTTCCATTTTGTTTGTGTGAACTTCTCGTTGGGTGCATATCGCAGGAATATCTCCACCTCGCTGCGGCGCAGATTCTTTACAAATTTACTTGTGGTTACACCATCGATGGTTTGTGTACGTTCAAATGGTATCAGGTGTGTTGCTTCGTCCACTCTGTTGCGCAGTGTCATTGCATACGAAAAGTGATTGTAGAACTCTTGTGTGTACGTAAGTTCCACATTTCTTAAATATCCTATCTTGTTGTCGCTTTGTCTTTTTATACTCAAAAACATATTGTCTTTGTTTGTATAAAGATAATTCTGGCCAAACTGATAGATATCGCTTGTGTAGTTCAGTTTTATCGAGTGTATGGGGAATTCATTCGGGTGCTCTTTTTTCTTTTTGAAAGAGTATTCTATCTCTCCCATGTATTTCCAACGATGGTCGCGTATGCCGTATGCAAGGAAGAATCGGCCGAACAGATGCGGATTCAAATAGGCCGAGGTCATGGCGCCTGTACGCAATCGCAGGCCTTCTAACTCGTTGTAGCTTGCGGTGGTGTTTACGGGGCCATAGAATACGGGTGGTTCGTGCTCGCGTATCGGTACCCAGCCTGTGAACAAAAATGTAATTCCCTTTTCCATCCAATAGTATAGTGGATTGGCACGCAATTCTTTCATCATCTTGCCCACCGATAGCTCTTTTTCGCTGACTTCGGCCATTCTGTTTGCTGTCCAAAATTCATCGTCCCTCTTTGTCGAGAGGTCGTCTTCTACAATTGTTCCGGGGAATTTCAATATTTTTTCGGCTTGTTCGTCGGGCGAGAATGAATAATTGTCGTATACAACCATTCTGCTTGCATAAAAACCGTTTACGGCATCTACGACTTTGAACTCTGTAACCAACGATTCGTTCTTCAATATTCTTGTTCCATCATCAAGGCGGTCGAATTCCTGCTTTATGTTCATGTACTCTATGAAGTTCATGTTTATGTCGTGCGGAACATTCATCTGTACCAGCTTTATGAAAAAGGTTGAATCGCAGGTTACGTACATGTGTCCGGTGAAGCCGAACGATTCGGAGTTAAAAGGAACAAAAGCAAGGTCGATGCATCGTTCGTTTGCTACATCTACTGTGTCCATTATATAATATTTATAGAAAGTGGTACCTAAATTAGATAACGGACTTACAAATTTATTGCCGAACAGCGAGATGTTGTTCTGGAAAATATCAATATCTTTGAATGTTTCTTCGTACAGAGCTTCCAAAGATTCGGCCGAAAATACATCGTCGATTCCGTTGCGCTTGCGTGCTTTAATGTGTTGTCTGCGTCGTTCGGGGTCTTTACGGTAGTAATCGGTTCCTATAAGTTCGCGTGCGGAAATGTGCAGAATCGGTTTACCCGAAACGAGTGATGTGTCGATGTATTGGTCGAGGAATGAAAATTTACTGCCGAAGTGGCTTTCCTTTGAAGAATTGAAATTATTTAATGCAACGTTTAGCTTTTCGTGTCTGTTGCGTGAGTAAAAAGGTTTGTTTTCGGGCGAATTCTCCTCACGCCGTTCTATTATCGTTCGTACCAATGTAACGGCCGGGTTGTTCTTCTTTGAATATTTTTCCCTTTTTGGTTTTATGGTGACTGTGGCAAGTTCGTAACTCGTAGCCTCTAATTTTATATTAAGAGGTAAACGGGTTTTCTCTGATAATGCAATCTTCTTATCCTCATAGCCCATACTTGAAATTATCAGCGTGTCGCGCATGGCATCGGCGTAAAACGAAAAATTACCTTCGTTATCCGAACTGCAGCCTGTGGTGGTTTTGCGTATGCGCACCGAAACATAGGATAAGGCTTCTTCGGTTGCAGCATCTTTAATGTTGCCATGGATTCTTATGCGTTTTGTTTGCGCGCATAGAATTGTTGGCAGCAACAGTAATATTAAAAACGAAACAACACAGTATATATTTCTTTTCATTTTTATTGCGAATATATAATAGGTGCAAAGCGTATATGCTAAAAACTTTGCAAAATTACTTATTTCGTGTAAAAAACTAATCTATATTCTGTTATTTTGGGTTAATTAATATTTAAAACATTAATTTATAACCTGTTGTATTTTGTAATGCTATATTATGTAATAATTTTCTTGAAAAAAGTTATTAAAAAGTTTGCATGTTAATTAATAAAGTTGTTACTTTGCAAAGTTTTCGCGCCTCAAATGTGAGTGGCGTAAACATGGCAAAGTTAATCGTTCTTTTATAAAGTTTTGAAAATAAGCTTGATTGGCAAC
>JAFUKC010000020.1 GCA_017467885.1 Bacteroidaceae bacterium
CTTCTGTTTTAAGAGCGTTTCTTTTGTTGGTTCAAGAAGAACGTCGATACGGCGAAGCACCATCATAGGCATAATAATCTTCTTGTACTCACCTTTGTCAAAAGCGTACACAAGCACATCGGTAGCGATATTCCAGATAAAAGAAAACAGTTGGTTATATTGGGATTGTTCCATATATCATTTAGATTCTTTTGTTATTCAACTTTGGTTGGTGTTATCAGAATCCTTACATCTACATCCAAGCACTTTGCTATTTCCTGTAGTTGTGCAATGGAGGGTTGGGACTTATTAGAACACCATCGTGATATGGTATTCTCTGATTTCCCAATTTGCTCTGCCAACCATCGGCTTGTCTTTTGCTTTTCCACAAGTGTTACTTTAATTCGATTCATCACTATTTGTTGATTTTTCTACATTCGTATGTGATTAATACTTGCTTAATTTCAAACAAAAGTAATGTTTTTATTTGGTTTAGAGTAATCTAAGGAGCAATTATTCTTTGCATTCATTCATTTTGTATAGTTTTTCCCTAAATATTCCGACTTCGGAGGAAGAGGTTCGCGGAATGCGGCAAGGTTTTCGGGAGTAACCCGAAAGGTTTTGAGTTACTCAAAACATACCTTGCCATGTTCCTGCGAACATCAAGTTTGAAGCGGCTCAATTCATTTGGAGCAGCTGAAAACATACCTTGCTGTGTTCGGAAGAACACAAGCCTTTTGAGCGGTTCAAAAGACATCTTGCTATGTACAGAGATTCCCCTAAGAGAGAAATGAAATTTACAACTGATTGCTCTTTAAACTATTCCATCAATTCATTCACAATATCGCTCGTCAATTCACTGAGCAATTTACTGATATATTGGTTAATCGGAATATCGATTGATTAATCAGTTTGTTTCTTTGAGGGAGAGATTCTCCCTTCTAAAAAAAGAAACGGATAGCAAGCTATCTATGCTCTACCATCCGTCTGAGTTTCCTGTTTCCCATCGGTCGGTCATCTCCTCTATGGGTACTTTTTCTGTGCGAACTTGAAAGATGCAAGTTTTTTCGGGTCAATACTCTCGAAGTATGAGAGGAAGATTGTTCCGAAAACGGCTTGTCGCTTGAACTTGCAGGTTTCAAAAACGGTTCGCACATTTCTTTGTACCCATAGAGGAATGAACGTATGATGGGAATTGACAAAAGGAACGTATGAATGAAATCCTCAATTTAAGACATACTTGCTTTCATTCATACATTCATGCGTACGCACATTCAAAAACAGAATATGGTTTCTTGAATTGTTTGTGAGTTTCTCAATAATGTATTCCCTTACCCTGTAAGCCCCCAATGTATCCAGACGAAACGATAAAGCAATAATCATGGGAAGTGCATAAACATCCATGCAGTTTCCGTTGGATAACTTGATACACCTTTGCCCCTCGCATTCATCAAGAATTCCGCTTTTGTATATGGCTTTAATATTGGCTTTCAAAGTCGGATATGTGATACCGAATAGGTCTATCAATTCGTTTGTACTCATCCAAATATCATTGCCCGTTGTGTTCGGGAAATGGATTTGTCCGTATTCATCCATTGTTATGATATTTCTTTCTGTTTTCATTGTAATTATGTTTTTAAATAGTAGCTAAATGGCATTGCAAATGAAACTCTCCATCGATTCTATCTGCTTGGATAGATTCTCAATATCGTTGCTCACTTTCTCGGCTGTAATCTTTGCATAGATTTGAGTACTGCGTATGCTTGTATGCCCCATCAATTTTGACAGCGTTTCAATGGGGACACCGTTGGATAGGCAAATAGTCGTTGCATAGCTGTGTCTGCTTTGATGCCAGCAGACGTTCTTGTTGATTCCGCATAATTTTGCGACCGCTTTAATTCCATGTCGGCAATTGGCATAGCAGGGTACGGGCAACAGTTTATTACCCTCTGCCATTCCTTGATACTTCTCAATGATATGTTTGGCAGTATCAAGCAATCGAATATTTGTTTCAGTTCCGGTCTTTTGTCGGTTGGTCTTAATCCATAAATGCCCGTCAAAAGATGTTTGCAAATGGTCGGTGGTGAGATTATACATGTCTCTCCAACTCAATCCGCTGAAACAGCAGAAAATGAAAAGGTCTCTAATAAGTTCGTAACTTTTCTTCTTGAATGCTCCGTTGATAAGCATAGTGATTTCTTCTTTGGTCAGGAATCCTCTTTTCGTTTCCTCTTTGGTGATGCGATAGGCATAAAACGAGTCGCGTTGCAACCAACCGTTATTGATAGCTGTGTATATGATACTGCGGAACGGCATCATATACGACCATACGGTATTGGTGCAATGATTCTTCTCGGTACGGAGGAACAACTCGAAATCGGTGATGAATGCAGGGGATAGTTCACGCAAGGCTATATCGCTGACTTTATAGCGATGCTTGATGAATTCTTCCAAGTGGTTGTAAACGGTGCAATACTTCCAATAACTGCGTTGGCTTTTCATTTTGCCCACTTGTTTGGCATAATCCTCATTGTGTTGTCGGAATACGGCAAGCAGGGTCTTATGATTCTGCCCCATACCCAAGAAAGCGTTTCTTACCTTTTCTGCGGATACATAACCATCCCTATCCATGATTTCCTGATAAGCCTTGTTGATGCCGACTCTGATTTTATCCAACATTCGGTTGACTTCTTGTGCTACAACGCTTCTTCCCGACATTCTGCCGAGACTGAGATTCCATAACTTTTCCTCTACATCCAGTTTGCAACTGAATTGGGAAATCTTGCCGTTTACGGTTATACGACACATCACAGGCACAAGCCCGTTCTTCTTCGGGGCATTGCGTTTGAGATAGAATAATACTCTGAAAGTGCTTCTGCTCATAACTCTACTTTTTTGTTTGCGAAATTATTACTTGTAGAGTTGAGTGACGGTAAGCAAAACACTGCGTATCAATGCGAAAGAATCAGCCGAAGCGAAAGCGGAACGAAGATATGAGGAACTTCGCTATATTTGCAACCACAATCGCTTCACAAGTATTGCTATTCAGCCTATTACAGCAACCAAAACAACCTTTCGAAGTCAAGAGTCAAAGTAACGGGATAGTAACGAAACTTTGTCATTTCTTGGCTTTTCATTGGCATTTAATGGCACTGCAACATCTTGGCAAACCCTGTTAAATCGCTAACAGACAACATTCTTTCTCCGTTTTTACACTCTCTTTCGTTTCTTTGTTGTATCTTTGCCTAAACTGCGAACATAGAATGCATCGCTTAAAAATATAATGCAGCTTGATGCTTTTCGTTCGTTTGTACAGTTCTTGCAATATAAAGTAATTATTATTATGAAGAATTTTGTTTACATCGCATTATTTATTTCTGCCGTAGTGCTTTCGGCTTGCAATTCTAAAGGGAAAAATATGGTTCGTCTTACAACAACTCATGGTGTAATAGAGATGAAACTGTACGACGAGACTCCGAAGCATAGGGATAATTTCATTTCATTAGTGGAACAATCCTACTTCGATTCATTGCTTTTCCACAGGGTTATTAAAGGGTTTGTGATACAGGCCGGCGACCCTGATTCTAAAAATGCACCGGCCGATATGCGTCTGGGTGAGGGTGGTCCCGATTATCTTATCGATGCCGAGATTTTATCGCCGCAGATATTCCACAAACGCGGTGTGTTGGCGGCTGCACGTAAAGGCGATAGCATGAATCCCGAAAAAAAATCTTCGGGCAGCCAGTTTTATATAGCTTGGGGTGCTGTGTACTCCATGGAACAGTTAGAGGCTATGCAGCGTGTTGTGGAACGTAGCATGGGGCGCAAAATGGAATATACTCCACAGCAGATTGAGGCATATACAACTGTTGGCGGCATACCTTTCCTTGATGGTGAGTACACTGTGTTTGGCGAGGTTACAAAAGGGCTCGAGGTTGTCGATTCCATTCAAAATGTGGAATGTGACCGCTACGACCGTCCTTGTGAGGATGTAAGGATAATTAAAGCCGAAATAATCGATTGATGAATGATAATGTAACTTTATAAATTTATTACTATGTTATTTGATTTATTTTTAACAGGTACTGCTGCAGTCAGTGATTCTATTCCTGCAACAGCCGGTGCCTTGGAGAGTGCTTTTGCTTCTGTTTCGGGTATGACTGTATCCGAGGTGTTGTCTATTATCACATCTTATCTTATATCTTTCGGATTTAAGATAATAAAGGTGATGTTGGTGTGGTTCATCGGTCGATGGATTACAAAACGCATTATATCTTTTGTTAAGATTCTGATGCTTAAGAAGAATACCAATGCTTCGGTACAGAGCTTTATGACAAGTCTTCTTGATGTTGTGATGCTCATTGTTCTCATAATAATGATAATAAGCATATTTGGGATAGATACCTCTTCGTTCATAGCTCTGTTTGCCTCGGCCGGAGTTGCCGTAGGTATGGCTCTTAGCGGTACTTTGCAGAACTTTGCCGGTGGTGTGATGGTGCTTTTGTTCCGTCCTTATAAGGTGGGAGACTATATCGAAGCACAAGGACAGTCGGGTACAGTAAAAGAGATACAGATTTTCAATACCGTACTGCAGACTGCCGACAACAAGATTATTCTGATTCCCAACGGTCCGCTCTCGACGGGCATAATAAACAACTATTCTCGCGAGGAGTTGCGTCGTGTCGATTTCACTTTTTCAATCTCTTATGGTGACGATTACGAGGCTGCAAAGGCTCTTCTCGAGAAGATAATAGCTGCCGACAGCCGTATTCTTAAATCGCCCGAACCTTTTATCGCATTGAGTACTCTTGGTGCAAGCTCAATAGATATAACGGTGCGCGTGTGGGCACGTCAGGACGATTATTGGTCTATATATTTTGATATGAACAAGACTGTTTACGAGCAGTTCCCGAAGAACGGTCTTAACTTCCCTTATCAGACTTTCACTTTGAATGTGAACAAATAATCACCTTTCAAAAAAAACTATACAAAAAGTGTGGATACCTCGCGAGGTATCCACACTTTTTGTGTATATGCAGGATTACTCCGTTTCTTATCTCTTCTTTCATTTGCATTGTATTTTTAAAAACAAAATTACTATGGCAACATTTAAAATTAAGTTCAGACAATCGAAAGTGAACGAAAGTGAGGGACGAATTTATTATCGCTTTATTTATGGGCGCATGATGAAGCAGTTTAAAACAAATTACACAATCTCTGTAAACGAGTGGGACACCGAGCAAGAGGCTTTGATTATTCCGGCCGATGATGGGCAGCGTTCTACATATCTTGTTGAGCTGCAACGCAGATTATTGAGTGAACTTGCACGCATGCGCAGCTGTTTTATTTTTGTCAAGTCGCAAAGAAAGGAGTTTGATTTAGAGTTGTTTGTTTCAATATTTACAAAGAAAAGACAAATAAAAACCGATTTCTTCTCCTTCATGCAGGATATAATAGAAAAACAGTATATATTGGGCAATATACGTATGGGCGAGATATATACTACTGCTTTGAACAGTCTGATGTGTTTCTGTGGGGCTGCAACTCTGCCGTTTGAGAAGATGAATTCCGATTTTATATCATTGTACGAGGTATATTTGAAGAGAAAGGTTTCGCATAATACCTCTTCGTTCTATATGCGTAATCTTCGCTCTGTCTACAACAGGGCGGTTGATAAAGGATATGCGGTGCAGAACAACCCGTTCAGAAAGGTCTATACAGGCGTGGAAAAGACAATGAAAAGGGCTGTTAATGTAAAGGTGATAAGGAAAATTAGAAAGCTCTCTCTTGATGACAAACCGCAGTTGGCATTCGCACGTGATATATTTATGTTCAGTTTCTATACACGTGGTATGGCATTTATAGATATTGCATTCCTGCGTAAAAGCGACCTCTTTAACGGTGTGCTTACATATTGCCGACGTAAAACGGGCCAGAGGATTATGGTGAAATGGGAGGAGTGCATGAATGAGATTGTCAAACGCTACACCGTCTCCGGTTCGTTGTATATGTTTCCCATAATTGAAGCGGGTGACAATATAGGGTGGCGCAGCTATCGTACCGCAAGCGCCCGTATAAATAAGAGCCTGAAATTGATTTCGGGTATGCTGCATCTTGAACGTCCCCTTACAATGTATGTTGCACGACACACGTGGGCAACTGTGGCAAAGAGCAAGAATGTTCCAATATCGGTAATAAGTGATGGGATGGGGCACGATTCCGAACGAACCACACGTATATATCTTGCCATGTTTGATACGGTGGCGGTAGATAGAGCAAACAGGAAAATAATTGCTTCGTTGCAGTGATTCGTTTTTATGAAAACAGTCCCTAAAATTTGTTAAATAACCGGTAATTTGTTGTATCTTTGCATTCGCAAAAAAAAAGCGTGCTCGTTTTGAGGCGTGCAAGTAACTTACGTTTAGTTCATTTGCACTGTTTTGGCGGCTGCTGTTATCTTTAGTTTGGTATATTTATAATAAAATGGAAGCTAAAAAGATTGTGGATTTTCATCCAAAGTTCTTCGAGTGCATGAAGAATTATTCACGTGAGAAATTAAGTGCCGATGTAATGGCCGGTATAATTGTGGGTATTGTTGCAATACCACTTGCCATTGCATTCGGTATTGCAAGCGGGGTTGGCCCCACAGAGGGCTTGGTTACTGCTATTATAGCCGGTTTGATAATATCGGTGTTCGGTGGCTCAAAAGTGCAGATTGGCGGTCCTACAGGTGCTTTTATCATTATCATATATGGTGTGATACAGCAATATGGTATTGCAGGGCTTACAATTGCAACAATTATGGCGGGAATTATTCTTGTTGTAATGGGAGCATGCCGTTTAGGTGGTATTATCAAATTTATGCCATATCCTATTATTGTCGGTTTCACCGCCGGTATTGCAATAACTATTTTTTCGACACAGATTAACGACCTGTTTGGAATGAATATTTCCGATGTTCCGGCAAACTTTGTCGATAAGTGGATTTGTTATGTGAAAAACCTGGGGAGCATCGATTGGTGGAGTGCCGGAATGGGTATATTGAGTGTGGCTCTTATTGCAGTTACACCAAAACTTTCGAAGAAGATACCCGGTTCGTTGCTGGCAATAATTGTGATGACTGTTGTTGCGTGGTTGCTTCGCGAGTATGCCGATGTGACATCAATAAAACGAATCGGCGATTTGTATGCGTTGCCTTCGGGCTTGCCATCGTTCCGCCTGCCTTCGGTGAATTTTGAAACGGGTACATTCTTCTCTACTATTCAAGAGCTTGCACCGGTGGCATTCACCATTGCAATGTTGGGCGCAATAGAGTCGTTGCTGTCGGCTATGGTCGCCGATGGTGTGATAGGTGATCGCCATAATTCCAATACCGAACTTATTGGTCAAGGAATTGCAAATATTGTTGTTCCGTTTTTTGGCGGTATTCCGGCTACGGGTGCCATTGCACGTACCATGGCCAATATAAATAATGGTGGAAAGACACCTGTTGCAGGTGTTGTACATACATTGGTCCTTCTGCTTGTGTTGCTGTTTTTGGGCAGCATAGTAGAACTTATCCCTATGCCTTGTCTTGCCGGTGTACTTGTGATGGTGGCATATAATATGAGCGGTTGGAGAACCATTCTCTCTATGTACCGTAGTTCGATGGCCGGTACAGGTGTGCTGTTCGTAACAATGCTGCTTACGGTTTTCTTCGACCTTACTTTGGCAATAGAGGTTGGTTTGGTTATGGCAATTGTGATATTCATGAAACGTGTGATGGCAAGTACAAATATTTCTGTTGTGCGCGATGAATTGGATGTTCACAACGATGGCGAGAACGATGAGAAACTGACTATTCCTGCCCGTACCGAGGTGTTTGAGATCGAGGGTCCTTTCTTCTTTGGTATTGCCAATAAATTTGAAGAACTTACACGCGAGACGGATGCGTTGCCTATACGTATCGTGCGTATGCGTAAGGTTACATTTATTGACTCCACAGGAATGCATAACCTTGAGATTTTTGTTAAATCGTCGATTGATAGCGGACGCGTGATAATACTCTCGGGTGTTCACGAGAATGTTGAAAAGTCGTTGCAGAAGGCGGGTATTGTAGACTTGGTTGGCAAGGAGAATGTATGTAACCATATACATTTGGCTCTTGAAAGAGCCAAGCAACTATCAGATATGATGGCGCATGTATAATGCAGTGTTGCAGGCTATATAATAAAACAGACTCAACAATGTTGAATATTGTTGAGTCTGTTTTATTATAGATTTAAGTGTGTTTATCTGTATGAAGCCAGCAACTTGCCCAACATGTCACGCCAATCTTCGCCGTTCTTCACCTGCATGACATTTATGCCCAGTCGGCGTGCCGTTTCAATGTTGCTTGTCCCATCGTCGATGAAAAGTGTCTCTCCCGGTTTCATGTTACCCTCTAAAATCATTTTTCTGTATATCTCTTCTCCCGGTTTTGAACAGTTCATTCTGTAGCTGAGGAACAGATGATCGAAATAGTCGTCGAGTGATTTTCCGCATGGGGTAAATTCGCTGCTGCGTGCCCAGCCTTGCAAGAATGGGTTGGTGTTGCTAAGCACCGATAGGCGATAACGCGAACGCAATTGTTGAAGAAATTCCATGTATTCGGTTTGCACCTTTACGATAAATCCCATCCATGCATCTTTTGCCTCTTCGTACTGAATGGCTCGATTACATAATTGCGACAACTCCTTGACAAATTGGTCGGCTGTTATATCACCATTCTCCAATGCATAGAAGGCACCGGCCTGCTTGTAGCTGTTAAGGTATTCTTCGGGTTTGGCAAGTCCCAGCTTTTTGAAACGGCCTATGGCCTGTTGCAAATCAATCTCGGTTAAAACTCCTCCAAAATCAAATACAATATCTTTTATCATAAATATGAAGCTGTTTCCTAAAAAAACAATTGGGGTTACGAAGGTTGTGTAAACAAATGTAATTTCTTTTGTTGATAAGCGAATGTAACCTATCTTCGCACTTTCTATGTTGCAAACTTACATAAAAACTTTCGTTTTTACGCCCGTTTGAATAAAAATCAAGCCCACATACTATCTTTAAAGGTCAAAAGCGGTCATGGCTTCTCAGCCTGCCGCACATCATAAAGTATAACGGGCTTGTTGCCCAAAAA
>JAFUKC010000021.1 GCA_017467885.1 Bacteroidaceae bacterium
AATTTGTAAGAGGTGAGGGTGGGAAGCGAGGGACAATCGGTGGTATAGCCGGTGTAGCTGCCATGAGGATACTCTATAGCATCGCTACCGGAGAGGGGGACGTAAAGAGTACCGTCGATGCTGTAATATTCACCATCGAGGAAGGAGAGAGGATAGGCATCGACACCGCCATCCGACAAACAGACAAACAGAGTGGGAGTGGATAGTACATCTACAGGAGTATATGCGAGCGTTTCTTCGTCTGTCGATTGTGCAAATACGGTTTTCACCGTAAACAAAAAAACAACCGGAAGTAAAAAGGTAAATTTACATTTCATAATACCTGCAATTTTCATAATAAATAATATTACTGCAAACGCCATAGGCAAGCATAGTGCAAAGATATAGAAAAAATATAACAATTTTTAAATTATAACTTATTTATAATAACTCATATAGTACAAACACAGATTACACTGTCGACAGTGTAATCTGTGTTTAAGAATGCTTATGCAAAACTTACTTCCCTATCTTTTTTATAATGTGCTTTGCCACATCTTCCGGAGGAATATTCATACAGCGATAATCACCAAAACGACATGGTTTATTGCCAAAAACAGAACATGGACGGCAATCCATAGATAACTGTATGCAATCATCGGAACTCTGTCGCCAACCCAAGAAACCGGCAAGAGGAGAGGTTGCACCCCATATTGAAACAGCCGGAGTATTTACAAGCGAAGCCATGTGCATATTTGCAGAATCCATGCACAGCATAACGTCCAGATGACTGATAAGACGCAATTCACCATTAAAATTTGTTTTGCCTATAAATGAGTGCACGTTTGCGAAACTATTGCACCAATCATTCACAACAGATTCTTCCTCGGGACCGTTACCGAAACAGACAACCTTTATACCTTGCTGCTCTGATAATAATTTTACAACGGTGCGCATATGCTCCATGGGATAAATTTTCCCTTTATGGCGTGCAAACGGCGCAACTCCGACCCATTTATCAACACCCTTCTGCGGCAACACACCGACAAACTCGCTTATATCACCTTTTCCTTCTTTAAACAATGATACAAAATCGGGGGTAAACGGTAAACCGATACGTGTAAACACATCACGATACCGTTCAAAAGTGGTTGCAAGCGGTTCAAGACATTTATTTCTACTGCGTGCCAGACGCCGTTTCTCGGCATGTCCCTTTATTATTTTGGCTGTTTTTGTACCGCCAAGAGCAAAGAATGTTCGTAATATTTTTGTACGCAGAACATCGTGTAAATCGGCAACAACATCGGGGTTGTATTCGTCCTTCAGCTCCTTATACAACCTGCGTAAACCACAAATGCCTTTGTAATCATCGAGTTCTATTCCTGCAAGTTCAATATTGTCGGGCTTATTGATAAAGAATTGACAAAAACGTTTACGACTTGCAAATATGAAACGATGTTGCGGATACGTTTCGGCCAGCGAATAAAGCAATGGAATTGTCATTGCAATATCGCCTACCGCCGAGAAACGTGTTATGAATACGGTCAGACCGTTGTTATTTCTTTCCTGCGCCATAGAGTACCGGATTCAATGCCGGGTCGTTATACATTTTCATCTGACGATATACCTTCATATACTTACGGCCGGCAGCAATATCATCGAGTAATTGCCCGATGGATGTTGTCATGTCTTTGTATTGTTCTAAAAGAACATCCAATTTTGCCTGACATTTTGCACGATGCTCCTCATCTACATCGGTACGGTTTACCTCTTCCTGCATGTGATAAATCTTGAGCGAAAGAATTGAATAACGGTCTACCGCCCACGCCGGACTTTCGGTATTGATGGTTGCATCCGAAGCTGGAATAACATCCTTATATAAATCGAGGAAATAGCTGTCGATAAGTTCAACAAGATCGGTTCGATCTTGGTTCGATTTATCGATACGACGTTTCAAGACCAGAGCTTCAACAGGGTCGATATTCGGATCGCGGATAATATCCTCAAAGTGCCACTGTACGGTATCAATCCAACATTTAAGATAGAGATAATATTCTATGCTCTTTACCGGATATGGGTTGTTTATGGGAGTATCTACATTGTCGGTTTTGTGATAATCGACAATAGCCTCGTTGAAGACAGGCCAGCTCATTTCGGTGAATTTTTTCATAATATCGTGTGTTTGATAATCAATACTGCTTCAAAAATAACGAAACTTTACGATACCGGCAAAAAAATGTCGAAAAAGTAACATTTATAAATAGATATAAACAGTTTTGTGCGTATCTTCGCAATGAATTTGAAAGCATGATGAGAATGAAAGTTGTTATAGACGAAAAAATTCCTTTCTTAAAGGATGCACTCAGCCGGATGGGACACGTTGTTTATGCAATGCCCGGGAACAGAATATCAAAAAACGATATACACGATGCCGAAGCACTGTTTGTACGCACCCGTACTATATGTGATGCTTCACTGCTCGACGACACAAGTATAGAGTTCATTGGAACAGCAACTATCGGATACGACCACATCGACAGAAATTATTGCCACACGCACAATATAAAATGGACAAATGCACCCGGTTGCAATGCCGATGCTGTTCTGCAATATATACAATGTACAATTTACAGCTGGGCGAAAAGAAATAATATCGCACAAGAAGATATCACACTGGGAGTTATAGGTGTGGGGCAGATAGGGCAACGTGTTGCAAAGTGGGCAGCGAGTGCAGGAATGCGTCTTTTATTGAACGACCCACCGCGCGAAGCTGCCGGTGAACAAGGATTTGCCCCACTTGAAAAAATTGCTGACGAATGCAATGTAATCACATTCCACCCCACCCTGACGAAAGATGGAGATTATCCGAGTTTTCATCTTGCCGACAGTAGATTCTTTTTATCGCTACGCAAGAGACCATTGATAATTAATGCATCACGAGGCCCCGTTGTAGATAACACTGCCCTGTTGGAAGCATGCAACAATAACCTAATAGGAGCAGCAGCCATAGATGTATGGGAGAACGAGCCGGATATAAATATCTCGTTATTAAATAAAGCATACATAGCAACACCGCACATCGCAGGCTACTCGGCAGAAGGAAAACTCAATGCAACCCGAATGATGATTGAAGCATTTGCTGCACACACAAATTATACAAAAGAACTGCCACATATAGCACTACCCTTTCCCGAAAACAGGGATATATCGGCACACACAATACAAGAAGCATTATTGCAAATATATTCACCCGAGGATGAAACTGCAGCATTGAAGAATAATCCCGAGAAGTTCGAGGATTTACGAAACAACTACAAACTGAGACGTGAACCATCGGCCTACAACATTACCATAATATAGGCAACAGAGGTACTTTTTTGCACAACCTGCAAGTTTTTGTGCAAAAAAGTTGCTATTTTTTCACTATTTATTTTGCCGATATAATTTTTTATCATACCTTTGCAACACTGATAATTTACTATTCATTTATTAAATTCATACAATTATGTCAGAAATTGAATCAAGAGTTAAAGCTATTATCGTAGAGAAGTTCGGTGTATCGGAGTCTGAGGTTACTTCAGATGCAAGTTTCACAAATGATTTGAGCGCAGATTCATTGGACCGCGTTGAGCTTATCATGGAGATTGAGGACGAGTTCGGTATCTCTATCCCCGAGGATCAGGCTGAAAACATCGCAACTGTAGGCGATGCTGTTAAGTACGTAGAAAAAATGGTTGCTGAAAAGTAATCCGTTCTTCTATAATATTTTCCTAACTATTCTATTAATGAAATTTAGAAGAGTAGTTGTAACAGGTCTTGGTGTTGTGTCTCCGGTTGGAAATGATATTCCCACAATGTGGGAGAATATCTCCAACGGTGTGAGCGGCGCAGGGCCTATTACTCGTTTTGACGCATCCTTATTCAAAACAAACTTCGCATGTGAGGTTAAAGATTTCGACCCAAAATTAGATTTGGGACGTGATGCCCGCAAATTCGACACAGACACACATTTCGGTGTTGTTTCGGCGGTTCAAGCAATAAACGACAGCGGTTTGGATTTTGAGAAAGAGGATTGCAATAGAATTGGTGTTATATACGGTGAAGGTATCGGTGGTATTCGTTCGCTCGAGGACGAGTTGGAACCTTATTTCAAGAATCCCGAAAACGGGCCACGTTTCTCGCCGTTCCTCATTACAAAGATGATATCGGACATGACAACCGGTATTATATCTATCCGCTACGGCATTAAAGGACCCAACTACGTAACCACATCGGCATGTGCATCGGCATCAAATGCAATCATCGATGCATACGACCAAATTCGTTTGGGAAGAGCTGACGTAATGTTAACCGGAGGTTCCGAGGCTGCTATCTGCCCCACCGGCGTAGGAGGTTTTAATGCAATGCACGCACTCTCAACACGCAACGACGAGCCGAAGAAGGCATCACGCCCATTCAGCAAAAGTCGTGACGGTTTTGTCATTGGCGAAGGTGCAGCCTGCCTTGTTCTCGAGGAGTATGAGCACGCTGTTGCACGTGGCGCAAAGATTTATGCAGAACTTGCAGGTTCGGGACTTACAGCTGATGCCTACCACATGACATCGCCTCACCCCGAAGGTGAAGGTGCAGCAAGAGTAATGCAGAATGCCATAGAAGAGGCCGGTCTGACACCCAACGATGTAGATTACATAAATGTTCATGGCACATCTACAAATGCCGGTGACATTGCCGAGCTCAAGGCCATTCAACAATTATTCGGCGAACATGCATATAAGTTAAATATCAGCTCTACAAAATCGATGACCGGACACCTTTTGGGTGCAGCCGGAGCAATAGAAGCTGCTATCACCGTACTTGCATTGAAGAACGACCTTGTACCGCCCACAATCAATCACGAAGAAGGCGACGAGGATGAGAACATCGACTACAATCTGAACCTGACCTTCAATAAGGCACAGAAAAGAACCATAAACGTTGCCATCTCCAATACATTCGGATTCGGCGGCCATAACGCATGTATCGTTTTTAAAAAGATTGAAGCATAAAGTACTCATAAGTTTAACAGATAGAATAAGACTGCTTTTCAAGAGAGACAAGGAGTCTTATTCTACTTTATATAACATTTTGGGATTCATACCCAAAAGTCTTAAACCGTATAGAACGGCATTCACACACAGTTCACTGATTTCAAATTCATCGCGCAGAAGCTCGACTTGCAACGAACGGCTGGAATTTCTTGGCGATGCGGTATTAAGCGCGGTTGTCTCAGACTTCTTATACACGAAATTTCATAATGAACGCGAGGGATTTCTTTCAAAATCGCGAAGCAACCTCGTTTGTCGCGAAAGGCTGAATAATATTGCCTGCCAAATCGGATTAGACAAGTTGGTAGACACAAAAGCCATAGAACAAAGACACAACAACTATATTTATGGCAATGCTTTTGAGGCGTTTATCGGTGCCATATACACCGATCGTGGATACTTCTATTGCAAAAAATTCCTCACAGAACGAATTTTCCCCCTATTAGGCAGCATCGAGGATATTGTAAAAACCGATAAAAACTACAAAAGCCGTCTTATAGAATGGGGGCAAAAAAGACACAAAGAGATAACATTCCAATTAATAAGCGAAGAACAAAAAGAAAACGGTTATTATTTTATAAGTGAGGTATACATAAACGGCGAATTAAGCGGATTGGGAGAAGGATTCTCGAAACGTGAAAGCCAACAGAATGCCGCACAAGAAGCTTTATCACAAATACATAAAGCAAAAACAGCTTGACGGCTACTGTATGCCATTAAGAATCATCTCTTATCCCCTTAATGGTAACACCGGCTCTCAGCCTGTCACCACCCATCGGTGGAGTATCTTTAAACAGCGCCACCTCCACCTCGTCAACACAAGCAAAACGGTCGAGAATCACTCTTATTATACGCCAACACACATGCTCCAACAGTTGCGAAGGTTTTGACATCTCTTGTTTTAGTAAATCGTAAACATCGGCGTAACTCACAGTGGATGTGATATCATCACTATATACACATGAATAATCGGTAAGTGTCAAAAGTATATCAATTGTATAAGAAGCACCCACCTGTTGCTCCTGTGGCATTACTCCATGATAAGCATACAGATGAATGTCGCTTATCGCTATCTGATATTTCTTAATTTGCATACTTCTTTTGCAAAGCATGAAGAGCCCCTAAAAGACTCTTCATGCATATCATTATTATTTATTATCCGCATTTTGAGTAACCACACGACGGGCAATGCAAACAACCCTCCTCGAATATCAACTGATTCTTGCAGTTGGGACACTTTTCTGCCGAAGCTGCTCCGTCGGCAATATAACGTTTGAGAGCACGTTCCACACCGTTCTTCCACGTATTGATGTTATCGGAACCAAGCTGCAATGAAGAGATAAGCTTTATCACCTGCGCAATAGGCATCTTATAGCGAAGCACTCCGGAAATAAGTTTCGCATAGTTCCAGAATTCGGGATTAAAGCGTTCGGACAATCCCTCAATTGTAGTTTTGTAACCAATCTTGTTCTCAAATTGAAAATCATAACGTTTAGTACCATCCTCGTTAGTATGTTTAATGATAATACCACGCGTTACGCTCTTCGGCAGAGGAATTCCATCTTCATCATCCTGCTGTCCTGTAAAAATCTCGTATGGTTCACCGTTCAATAAACCTATAAATGCCACCCACTTTTCTTTATTGTTTTGGAAACGCACAACATCGGCCTCAAGCACTGTGGGACGCACCTCGGTAATTGTTGGTATCATCTGCTCGACCGACTCTTTCTTGTCATTCTTGCTGTCGGTAGAGACAAGAACCCCCGCACGAGAACCGTCACGATAGACCGTACAACCTTTGCAACCACACTTCCATGCTGTAATATAAAGTTCGTTTACAAGCTTCTCATCGACGTTATTGGGCAGATTTATGGTAACGCTTATCGAATGGTCGACCCACTTCTGTATTCTACCCTGCATCTGAACCTTGGCCACCCAATCGATATCATTTGACGTAGCTTTTGAATAGGGTGAACGAGCTACAATATTATCAATTTCAACCTGCGAATAACGCTTGTTCACATCTATACCGTTTATCTTCATCCACTCTATGAATTTATGGTGGAATACAATATACTCCTCAAACGTATCACCGTTCTCATCTGTAAAATCCACATGTACTTCCGGGTCGTTTGGATTCACCTTGCGGCGACGTTTATAAACCGGCATAAATACAGGCTCGATACCCGAAGTGGTTTGTGTCATGATGCTGACAGTACCTGTAGGCGCAATTGTCAAACATGCAATATTACGACGTCCATACTGCTTCATCTCTTCATATAATGCAGGGTCGGCCTCACGCAGACGATTTATAAAAGGATTTTTCTCTTCACGTTTATAATCAAACACTTCAAATGCGCCACGTTCCTTGGCCATATTCACCGAGGAACGATATGCTGCAAGAGCAACATTCTTATGCACATCGACCGAGAAATCTGTAGCTTCGTTACTGCCATAACGTAATCCCATGGCAGCCAACATATCACCTTCGGCTGTAATTCCTACACCGGTACGACGTCCCATGCTACTCTTGCGATAAATCTTGTTCCAAAGCGTCTTTTCGGCCTCTTTTACCTCTTCACTTTCGGGGTCACTATCAATTTTGGCCCTTATGGCATCAATCTTTTCAAGTTCAAGGTCGATAATATCATCCATCATACGCTGCGCCTTGCCGACATGTTCGCGTAACAATTCAAAATCGAACTCGGCTTCGGGAGTAAACGGATTCTTTACATAAGAATAGAGATTGATTGCTATAAGGCGGCACGAATCGTAAGGACAGAGAGGTATCTCACCACAAGGATTTGTGGATACGGTTTTAAAACCAAGGTCGGCATAACAGTCGGGGATAGACTCACGACGGATTGTATCCCAGAAGAGCACCCCGGGCTCTGCCGATTTCCACGCATTATGAATAATTTTTTTCCACAATGCACCGGCATCTATCTCTTTTTTAAAGGATGGTTCGGACGAATCAATAGGATATTGCTGTATGTAAGGAGTTTCCGATGTGACCGCATTCATAAAATCATCATCAATCTTTACCGAAACATTTGCACCGGTAACCTTACCCTCGGTCATCTTTGCATCTATAAATGCTTCCGCATCAGGATGTTTAATGGAAACACTCAACATAAGGGCACCGCGTCGACCGTCTTGAGCAACCTCGCGGGTTGAGTTTGAGTAACGCTCCATAAAAGGAACCAAACCGGTGGAGGTAAGTGCCGAGTTCTTCACCGGCGAACCTTTCGGACGGATATGCGACAAATCATGACCGACACCGCCACGGCGTTTCATAAGTTGCACCTGCTCTTCGTCTATACGGATTATACCACCGTATGAATCGGCTTTCCCGTCGATACCGATCACAAAACAGTTGGAAAGTGATGCAATCTGAAAATCATTTCCAATTCCGGTCATAGGACTACCCTGCGGAATAATATACTTAAAGTGATCAAGGAGATCGAATATTTCCTGAGCCGACATCGGGTTTTCATACTTCTGCTCAATGCGTGCAATCTCGTTTGCTATACGCCAATGCATATCACGAGGAGACTGTTCGTATATTGCACCGAAAGAATCCTTCATGGCATACTTGTTCACCCAAACACGAGCAGCCAACTCATCGCCATT
Organism: Bacteroidaceae bacterium; assembly: GCA_017467885.1. Classification (GTDB taxonomy): domain Bacteria; phylum Bacteroidota; class Bacteroidia; order Bacteroidales; family Bacteroidaceae; genus HGM04593. Next base: position 8,697 of record JAFUKC010000021.1, read on the forward strand.
AAAATATTCAAGTGAAGCCTTGAAAGCTTCGTCATAGGAGTAAGTTTTGTTTTCCACTGTTTTTATATTATTATATTTTTAAATTTATTTTCAGACTGCATTTATTGGCAACCACAAATTTATATCGCTTTTTTATATTTACCAAATATTTTCACTTTAAGTTACCAACACAAATACAAATTTCCATTTTTTCAAATTAACATCCTTACTTTCAATAAATTAACTCTTACACTTTAGCAAAAAGTTTTCCAAAAATAAAATTCAGAATCGCTTATAATAAAAAATACGAACAAAAAAAATCACAGTATTCAGTCATACAAAGTTTATTTAAACGAAATTCCAAAGACATTGGCAGATATTATTAAAAAAAACAGCCGACATCTATAAGATAAAAAATCCACAACACCAGGGTGTTGTGGATTACCATCATGAAAAAGCTATTGTGATTATGCACTTTGCAATGAAAGCTCAATCTCGTTCAACTCGTTTCTGAATTGTTTATCGGTTTCGGATAGATTTGTAATCGTTTTGCAGGCATGAACAACAGTTGCGTGATCGCGATCACCTACATAGCGACCAATCTTGACAGTAGACATATCCAAATACTTCTTTGCAAGATACATTGCAACCTGACGCACCAATACTACTTCACGTTTACGCGAGCGTGTATTAATGCTGCCAACTTCAACACCGTAGTAATCGGCAACCTTATTTATTATCTCGTCAATCGTAATCGGACGTTTCTCGAAATTAGAGAAACCGCTCACAATTTTTCGAGCCAACTCGATATCAATATCGGCATTCGTAATTGTAGAATGAGCCATCAATGATACCACGATACCTTCCAAATCGCGTACGCTTGCATTTACATGCTCGGCTATGTACGATATTACCTCCTCGGAAAAATTCAATCCATCGCGATGTATTTTGCTACGCAGAATATTCTTACGTAACTCCAAATCGGGTTTCTCAATTTCTGCACTCATACCCCATTTGAATCTGGTAATCAAACGTTCTTCCATGCCTTTCAGTTCTACAGGAGAACGGTCGGAAGTCATTATCAGCTGTTTACCATTCAGATGCAAATGATTGAATATGTGGAAGAATGCATTCTGCGTTTTTTGCATACCTGCAATTTCCTGAATATCGTCGATTATCAATACGTCTATACTTTGATAGAAACGCATGAAATCGTTAAAGTTCTTTTGCATGATAGAATCGGTAAACTGTACCTGAAACAGATGAGCCGAAACATAAAGCACACGTAATTCGGGATGTAATTCCTTTATCTTACAACCGATGGCATTGATAAGGTGTGTCTTGCCCACCCCCGATGCTCCGTGAATAAACAGCGGATTAAAAGCACGACCGGGCTTATCGGCAACACTTACGGCCACCGAACGTGACAACCTGTTACTTACACCTTCAACAAAATTGTCAAATGTATAACGGTTGATAAGCATCGAATCAAATTCGGGAGTAGTTACTTCATTAGTACATGCACCGACCTCCGGCTCAACCTCTACAGTAGTGTCATCATCGTTAACAACAACAATACTGTACATAAGTTTTGTACCTTCGCCAAAAACCTTAAACAGGGTTCTACACAGCAAATCAATGCAATTTTCCTCGAGGAACTCACACACGAAACTGCTTTTAACCTGAATGGTCAAAGTGTCGGCCTCATACTTGAGCGGAGTTATATCCGCAAACCAAGTGGTGAATATTTCTGCGGACACATTATCGCGAATAATTTCGAGACATCTGTCCCATTTTGCTAAGAGATGAGAGTTCATCGGGTTAAAATCTTTTTTTTATTTATTGAAGCGGGAACAACGAATATTTCCATCCAGCAGATGCGAATGATTGAGTATTTCGTTCTTACTTTCCTTATGCAAATATCTGAAAAGAATAATTAAAAAACAAGCAACTTTAATTCGGTGATTTTTTGATTTTAATAAGAATTTAGAAATCAGTCGTTTACAAATGCTCTTTTATCAAAAGTTGCGATTCCGATAAAAAATACACCTGACTAATTATCAACATATTAACAAGAGAAAACTCTTTTATGATATTTATTTTTCATAGCCAAAAAGCGGGGTTAAAAGGCAAATTAAAGGGTTCCAAAAGGAAAAGAGATAAGTTGTGTATCGGAGCATCTCTTATTTAGAATAAATCTATTTAAGGCTTAAAATTTTTTATTTTGAAATATTTTTTCAAGGCCTTAAATCGAATCTTTTTTTCATCAAATTTGCTTGCTTTTTTAAATTAATATGCTTATTATACGCGGAAGCGAATTACCGTCAATCTATCAAATCACAGTAATTCGCTTCACCCGTTATATGAAACTCCAATTAGGAGAGGTCTAAGTTCAAAGCCTGCCTTAATTTCTCTATTACAGGATTCTTTTCTCTTAATATTTCAAACTGCTTCGGGCGATCATAAACATGACGCCGAGCAACAATTTTATTCACGGTTATGTTCATTTTCATTCTTATACCCAATGCCTGTTCCATCCCTGTAACAATACGAGGAATCTCTTTATCGAACATCTCGGCTGCCAGTTGATTATCGACGGCAATATCAAAAGAATCATCGCCGGTAAGCGTTGGCACTATTATTCTCATTCTATCTGCAAGTGCATGCTCATTCTCGGGAAGTTTCATCGCAAAAGAGACCCATTGCTGAACCAACATTTCTTGGGTAACAACAGGCTTATTGTTAACCGCAGGAACATCGTCCTTGCCCGCCTCTGCAATAGGTACAGTTGCAGTAACCGCCTTTTCGTTGCTGCCGGCATTAAGCTTGCTTCGTACCCCTTGGAACATACGCCCGATTCCACCCTGAACCGAAGTATTCTGAACCTTAAGTGTCTCGGGACGTCCATGCCTGACATTATGCGTAGTAACCACAGGGGTCGGTTCGTTTGTCGGCGAAACAGTTTCTTGCTTCGCACCAACCGCACTGCCAACAACCTTGGTTGCAACTGCAACGGTGCTATCGTCACCCTGCAGTTTGTTAAATATAGGTTTCAATCTTTCGGGCTTACGCCCGGAAGATTCGTCATTCTCATCGGATGAAAGGAGTTGTGACAACTGAATTATTGTAAGCTCCACAAGCAGACGTTTATTGCGACTCAAACGATAGTTCATGCTGCAATCGCTACAAAGTTTAATCGCTCTGAAGAGAAATTTCGAGGTACACCTGGCGGCCTGCTCCGAATACCGTTTGCCAAGTTCTTCACTACCCTCGAACAGTGGCATTGTGACAGAATCACTGCTTACAAGAAGGTCGCGGAAATGCGATGCAACACCCTCGATAAAAATATTACCTTCGAAACCTCGGTTAAGAATATCATTAAATAACAATAAGGCTTGTGAAACGTCTGCCGCAAGGATATAATCGGTCAGACGAAAATAGTATTCGTAATCGAGTACATTCAAGCTGTCTATCACCTTTGAATAAGTGAGGTCGCCTTGTGTAAAACTCACCATTTGGTCGAACAACGAAAGGGCATCACGCATGCATCCGTCCGATTTACGGGCAATTATCCGCAGTGCCTCATATTCGGTATTTATACCCTCCTTGATAGCTATGCCTTGCAGGTGAGAAATTATGTCGGACGATTCTATGCGACTAAAATCGTAAATTTGACATCTCGACAATATGGTAGGGATAATCTTGTGTTTTTCGGTTGTAGCCAAGATAAATATCGCATGCGCAGGCGGTTCTTCAAGTGTTTTTAGAAATGCATTAAAAGCCGCTTGCGACAACATGTGTACCTCGTCGATGATATACACCTTATATCGGCCAACCTGTGGCGGGATGCGCACCTGCTCGTTCAACGAACGTATATCTTCAACCGAATTATTGCTGGCTGCATCGAGTTCATAGATGGAATATGAGCGTTGTTCGTTGAAAGAACGACAACTTTCGCACTCGTTGCAAGGCTCACCTGCTTCGGTAAGATGTTCACAATTTATCGTTTTTGCAAATATTCGTGCACAGGTAGTCTTGCCTACTCCGCGAGGACCGCAGAAAAGATAAGCGTGTGCAAGTTTATCGCTGCGAATTGCATTTTTCAGGGTTGTGGTCAGTGCCTTCTGCGCCACTACCGATTCAAAAGTATCGGGACGGTACTTTCGGGCCGAGACTATATAATTTCCCATATCTGTATCGGATTATTAATTATCGTTTGCGAAGATAATAATAAAAAGTTCGTAAACTGTTTCACTTTCAAAAAAATTTCTATCTTCGCATCACGAAACTTCATCTTATATATAAAAGAACATAAATACAGAGATATGAACGACAGTATAAAAGAGGCTTTTCTTTGGATTATTAAGCATAAATATCTGTTTGTCACTATAGCCTTTATTGCAATAATGGTCTTGTTCGACGAAAATAATATGCTTAAACATATAAAGAACCAACGGGAAATATCAAGGCTTAAATCGGAAATTTCGGCGATGCAACAGGAATATGCCGATGTACAACAGCGTATGCAGGAACTGCACCAGGACTCCGGGCTTATGGAGAAGGTTGCACGCGAAAAATATGGAATGCACCTCGATGACGAGGAGATATTCATCATAAAAGATTAAAAGTACAAGCCACATTTAAAAACCCGATATATGATTAGAATATTACATATAATAGGCGCCATTGCAATATTGGCAGGCGTTGCAATGAAAATGATATTGCCTCTGTATGCACATTATATTTACATAACAGGAGCCATACTTTTTGCCTCAATGCAATTTCTTATGCGCCCCGCCGGCAGCAGCACTACTCTTAACCGTTTAGTGATGCAACAACAGTTGGGCGGCATGTTGCTTATAGCAGCAGGTGTTCTTATGTTCATGGATATGCGAGAATGGCTTGCCACAATGCTGATTGGAGCCGTTTTTGAGTTGTATACGGCATTCCGTATCCCACAGGAAATGGAGAAAAAGCCATAAACTGCATAAAAATAGCGTTCCGAAAAAAACGGAACGCTATTTTTATGTACAAACACTATATTATTTTACAATAACCATTTCATCTATCAAGCGTTTGCAGTTGCCAAGCTTTTCAATAATGAACAACACATAACGTATATCCACATTTATACAACGTTGCAAATTGTTGTCGAATGTAATATCACCACTGAGCGACTCCCAATTGCCATCGAAAGCCAAACCGATAAGTTCGCCACGTGAATTAAGAACACCGCTACCACTGTTACCACCGGTTATGTCGTTCGTGGTAAGGAAAGCAACAGGCATCTCACCATTGGGCAAAGCATACATGCCATACTCCTTAGAGCGGTACAGTTCTTTCAGGCGCTCGGGCACAACAAATTCACTGTTGTTCGGGTCCTCTTTCTCCATAACACCTTTAAGCGTGGTGTAATAATTGTATGTAACACCATCACGCGGCTGATAAGATTTCACATTTCCGTATGTCATACGCATGGTAAAGTTTGCATCAGGAGCGACAGGCGCACCATTGGCCATATCAAGCAGACCTTTCTGATAGGTCTTATGCAGAGGATTGATTACTTCAGAGAATTCTACACCCTTGTTCCACAATTCACGATAAGTGGTATATACGGCCTTTCGCAACAACATTCCCGGGTCCTTTTCCAACTTCTTTACTGAAGGTTTCTTTATGAACTTCGCAAAATTCTTTTCGCTTGCCAATATTGAATTGTCATACACATAATCGATATATTTATCCACGCTGCCATACTTTTCGAGCATTTCGTTGAGATAGGCCGGGCGCTCCTCTGCTGTTGTGTTTGCCAAATATACCGGAAGCACCGCTTTTGCAATACTACGGTCTATATCGTGATTGTAATCGCGATTATGCACCCATGAATATATTCCTTGAAAATATTCTTTGGTATCTTCAAGACCTATTTTATCTGTATCACCATCTTTTATGTTACGCTGTATGAATTCGATATTGCCCACTATCTCACTTGTAAGCGTAATAAGATATTCGGTTCTGCCAAACTCCGCGACAGCCCTGTTTATATCATTTACAACTGTTTCGTATAAAGCATTACCCGATTGTTTTGCATACCGGAGGAATTTTGCCTCATTCTCGAGTTTCTTCTCTACAACTTTATTGTCGACGATAGCTTTGTTCATACCTATGGAATTTTTCCAATAGTTGCTTATACGTGCCAATTTATCGGCATATTGGATATTCACAGCCTCGCTCTTCTCCATCTCCTCACGAATAACCTTCAACGAGGCATCACGCATCAAAACACGTGGCTCGTTCTCGTTGAACATACGGCTCTTAACCTCATCACCTGTAAGAAAACGAGATGTTGTGCCGGGGAAACCCATTATCATTGCATAATCACCATATTCGAAACCGGCAATTGAAACATTCAGATGCTTCGGTGTGCTGAGCGGTTTATTATCAGGACTGTACTTTACAGGATTTCCGTTTGCATCGGCATATACGCGGAATACAGAAAAATCGCCGGTGTGACGAGGCCACATCCAATTATCTGTTTCACCACCGAATTTGCCTACCGATGAAGGAGGTGTACCCACAAGACGTACATCGGGGTAGGTCTTGTAATATACCAAATAGTATTTATTTCCGGCAAAATAAGGTTTCAACTCGGGACGAAGATACTCCTTTCCTTCTATTTCTGCAGCCTCGAAGAGTTCGAGCGCAACAGCATTGAGAGCTTCGGACGAGAAAGATTCCTTTACGGTCATTCTTCCATCTATAAGACGTGCATTAATTGTATCGGTAACGTCGGTAATGCCGGCAACAAAGGTAAACGAGATATTTTCACAAGGCAATTCCTCTTTTTCGCTTTGTGCCCAGAAGCCATCATTAAGATAATTATGGTCGAGAGTACTCAATTGCTGGATATAACTGTATCCGCAGTGATGATTGGTGAGTACAAGTCCTTTGGGCGAAACTATCTCACCCGTACAACCACGACCGAAAATGCCTATTGCATCCGTCAACGACGGTGCGCCCCGGGTATATATATCATCGATAGATATCTCCAAGCCTTGCTTGCGCATTTGGTCCTCAAGATTCTGACTGCGCATGAGCTGCAATAGCCACATACCCTCGTCGGCCATCATATATGCCGGCAGGAAAAACATCGCAATCAGCAGTGTAAAGAATGTCTTTTTCATATTATATATCATTTAAGTTATTTGTTAAGCAATGTTTTGCCCTGCGAAGATACATTAAAAAACGTTAGTACAACAATATCCTTTTTATTTTTTATGGCTGTACCTATATAATTGCCATGTATTTATACTATTATGCCATAGACTATAAAAACCGCCGGCTATAGCCGTCACCGGATTCAAGAATGTATATGCCAACCATATTGCAAAAACCGTATTCTTTTGACCGAGAGCCTGACCGGCGGTAACACGTTCGCCATATTTGCCGCCGACAAGCCAACCCATGAAGAATTGAAGAATACAAGCGACAAAAGAGATGAATGCAATAGCAGCCATGACATACATAGGTAAATTGGTGTGTGCTATAGCCCTTGCTGTCATGGCAATGGCAAGAGAAAGGGCTACCAACCATATATAAAATGGGATGTTACGCCCTTTGGTGACAAAATAGTTGTGTAGCTGTGGCAGATAACGACGCAACAGTTCAGCAGCCAACAGAGGGCACAGTAACAGCGGAAACACTCGGCCCAATATAAGAAGAAATGAGGAGGTGAACGACGTGTCATCTACCGGATGTGCCAATGTAAGGAAGAACGGGGCAAATAAAGCCACAGACATATTTATCAACATCGTGTAAGAAATAAGTGAAGCAGAATTGCCACCCAACCTTGCTGTTATAACTGCTGCGGCTGTAGCTGTAGGACAAAGAATACACACCATAAAGGATTCCAAAAGAACACGTATCTCGGACGAGAATGTATCACAAGCAGCGAGCAGCAAAGAGATTGCAAAAAAAGGAAGCATCTGCAAGGCCAACAAAATAAAATGCCATCGTACCGGACGTAACTCCTTTATCTTTATTTTGCAGAAGGTAACAAATAACATCAAGAATATAAGAGCCGGTTGAAGAAACGCAACCGCATCGGCGGCAATTTTATGTGTATCATCAAAAAACGGGATATTGACATACAACAGATACATCATTGCACCTGTAATCATGGCAATGGGCAACGACCAATCCTTTAAAAAGCGAAAAAAAATCATATTACAATCATTAATCAAGATCTACATGCACTCTATAATCTTCCAGGCATCCGGCAAAGCCTCCACAATGTCACCTGCAACCAACGCCGTATGCCCTGTTTTCCGAGCAGATATATCACCGGCCAAACCATGTACATACACAGCAATACGGGCGGCATTAAGAGAATCGGTTCCACGGGCAAGAAGTGCCAACACAACACCCGTCAACACATCACCACTGCCGGCTGTAGCCATACCCGGGTTGCCTGTCGTATTAAAATAGCAATCACCGGTAGGCGAAACAACAGCTGTATAAGCCCCTTTCAGCACAACCACCAAATTATACTTTTGCGCAAATGCACGCGCCTTTTGCAAACGTTCGTAAGAACTGCAACAGTGCCCAACCAAACGGTCGAATTCGGCAGGATGAGGAGTTATGACACAGCCTTCGGGCAGACGGTCAAGATTGCAGGTACTCCCGGAAAGAATATTCAAAGCATCGGCATCAAGAACCATAGGAGATGAAGCATCTGCAATATATTGCAATAATGCTTTTTCGGTAGCAGAATGCCTTCCCAATCCCGGACCTATTGCCACCGCCGAGAAACGCTTGGTATCAACTGCTGCGGAAATATTTGTTTCACAGCTGTCGGGTAATGTCATAGCCTCCGGTACAGAACATTGCATCACCACATTATTGCATCGCGGCAGGCAGACGGTAAGAGTCCCTACACCGGAACGCAGCGCAGCCTTTGCAGCAAGCACCGATGCACCGGCCATTCCATACGAGCCGGCAACCAATAATGCACGACCGAAATTTCCCTTGTGTGCAAACTTGCAACGTGGCGCAAACATTGCCTGTACATCTTCCAACCTTGTGGTATTATATACCGTTCGTGCCTGTTTTATACCCTCGGGCGACAAAGAGATATCAAGGACCTCGAGTTCACCTACGTATTTTTCGTTTTCGGCAAACAGAAACGATAACTTGGGAAATTGCAGGGTGAAAGTAGCATCGGCACGCACAATATTGTCGTGCGAGTTATCCATATTCTCTTCACACATAAGCCCCGATGGAATATCGATGGAACAGACCTTGCTGCCCGAACGGTTTATCCAACGTACCACATCGGAACAGACACCGGCCAAAGGACGGTTCAGACCACTACCGAAAAGACCGTCAATAATAATTGTACCGTTAGAGAAGGAGGGTTCGACAAAATCTTTCCTGATTTCATTTACAACGACGCCCATTCTTATAAGACGTTGAAAATTCTCATAACAATCGGGCGACATACGTTCCTCGGGATTTACCGACCACACATCAACGGCATATCCCTTTTTCAAAAGCATTCGTGCAACGGCAAAAGCGTCACCACCGTTATTCCCACAGCCGGCAAAAACAGCAAAACAAACCGAATCATCGGAATAACGTCTTAAAACAGCTTTGGTTACAGCCATCGCTGCACGCTCCATCAAATCGACAGAACTGATTGGTTCGTGCTCAATTGTATATGCATCAAGATATTTCAGTGTTGAAGCCGGAAAAATTTTCATGATTGACTGCTTACAGAATATTTAAATCGGTAACTTTTGAAGCTGTTTAATTTCTTTGCCACGAATAGGCTGCACTCGCCTTGCAACCTACATGTAAACCTGTATTGCGCTCGTTTGCACTATCTTTCAAATATTATGTTTAGATTATACGCGAGTTAATCGTATCTTATACTAAAAAAGACCTATAAAAATTTCAAGGATACAAATTCAAACAACTTCTTATATTTAATAATAACTAATCATGAAAAGAGTATTAAGCAAGTGATAAGTTTATTATCACTTGCTTAATAGATTTACGAGATATTGCAAACCCTCACTATATCCGTCGAACCCCTTTCCACAGATAGTCTTATGCGCATATAGCGAAACATAGGAGAATTTACGAAAATCCTCACGGGTGGATATATCTGTAAGGTGTACCTCTACCGTTGGCAGTGCCACAGCCTTCAGAGCATCAAGTATAGCAACGCTTGTGTGAGTGTATGCTGCAGGATTTATCAAAATACCGTCAAACTTACCATAGGCATCCTGTATGGCATCTACAATAACTCCCTCGTGGTTCGATTGCATCAATTCCACGTGCAAGCCCAATTTATCGGCACACTCACGAATAAACTGTTGCAATGCGGCAAAATTCCTTGCACCATAAAGTGTCGGTTCGCGCAGACCAAGAAGGTTAAGATTAGGACCGTTTATTACCAAAATTTTTTTCATAATCGAATAATCAGAATAGACGTGACAGCCTCTGCAACAAAGCATCGCCACCCAAATTAACATCTATAATTTCTCCTGTTGTACAATTTATAAGGAAGTTGGCCGGAATACCAAAAATACCGTATTTATCCCGCACATCACTTTCACCGGCAGCACGTACATTAATCCATTGCAGATTTCTCTCCTCTACAAACTTACACCATGCAGCCTCATCGGTATCCAATGACACAGAATATATTTTGAAACCCTTATCTGCATATTCTTTATAAGCATCGAGCAGATAGGGAACCTCTCTTATGCATGGAGCACACCACGTAGCCCAGAACTCCAACAGCAGATAACCATCCTTGTTGTCATCGACAATCTCTTGAAGAGAGACAGGCGTTCCAACTGCATCTTTCTCCACCACATCCTTATACAGATTTCCGGGTTGAACAGATTTACCTTGTTCGGCACGCCTTCTCTGATGCTCCAGAATCTCTATAGTCTCGGCTTTAAGTTCGGCATATTTGTCTCCGTAATATACTTGAAGAGAATCGAGCAGTTCGAGTTTCATCTCTTTGGGCATAGACCAGTGAAAACGGTCGAAAACCTTTGCACCAACAGGATTAGCTGCATTTGCTTTGATAAAAGGAGCAACAAATGCAAACAACTTTTCGGGGTCGTTCTTGGCAATACTGCTTATCGAGTCGCAATCTGAATCAAATTCGTTGTACATATCATTCAGAGGGGTTCCACTTGCGACAGAGGGTTGTTTTTCCTCTTTATTATAAGAGGTTACATGAATTTCACCCGGTTCCAAAAACAAATCACAGGCAAAAGGCTTTCCTTCATCGGAAAGCAACTCAAATGTTGCTTCGTCTATATGAGCAGGATTGCAAACAAGCAGGCATGCATCGTGTGGAGTTTCCACCTTTCCGGTGAGCACAAAGGAATTACCGGCAACAACAGCCGAATTCAGCAACAATGGAGGTTCATCATCACCCCGCACCTTGCATAAATAGACTTTACAGCCATCCGAGAAGCCGTTGTCTTTTCCGCTGATTGTGTACTTTTTGGTACTTGTACAGGAAACAGACAAAAGCACACAAACAACGGCATATATAAAATTCTTCATAAAAAAACAGTTTCTATAAGAGATGACGAAAAAACGATGAAGAAATTACAAACATAAACAGTTTTTTAAGCAAACAGACTGAAATATCATTCCAGACTACAGTCGTCAGATTATCTCGGCATAGGTCCCGAAATATTTAAACTGCTCACCGCACTCGTGCAACTCGCACATCAACGAAATAAACTCCTCGCTATATACCGATGCTTCAATATCGAAATAGAAACGGTACTCAAATTCACGTTCGGGAATATGACGACTCTCGAGTTTTACAAGGTTTACCCCGGTAGCATTAAAGCGCGACATTATACGGAATAAAGTTCCGGGACGGTTGGGAATAACCATCATGATACTTGTGCGGTCGGCACCCGAATATATTTGAGGATTCTTTGATATGCAGATAAAGCGTGTATAATTGTTATCACGATTCTGTACCGATGTCTTAATAGGATTAAGATGATACAGTTCCGCACATAGACGCGAAGATAGCGAAGCCTTCGTTCTGTCGCCCGACTGTGCCACCATACGCGCAGCCTCGGCTGTATTCTCCATTGGGATTATGCGAACGTTTTTCAGTGTTGATAAAAACTCGGAACATTGATTTATAGCCTGCTGATGTGAATATATCTCACGAACATCCTCGAGACGTGTACCGGGATGCGCCAACAATGCATGGTCGACCTTCAGGCGAACACTGCGCACAATATTAACATTATACTCCGACAGAAGATCATAAACAACATTTACCGAACCAGCAGTTGAATTTTCAATGGGCAAAATGCCAAACTCGCACAAACCGCTTGCCACAGCCTTGAACACACCGCCGAAATTGCTCATATACATTATTTCGGGAAGATCGAGCAGGCGCTCCGAGGCCAAATGAGCATACGAGCCTTCACAACCTGCACATGCAACAGACGCACGTTTGGGGAATGGCTGTGGAGGAACCGACGTAACCTCCTTTATCTTTTTAAAGAAATCGGTATCTTCGGAGAGGACACGTGTCTGATACGACTCACTCAAATCGAATATTGTGTGATAAAGTGTACGACCATAGCCCTCATACTCGGGACCAAGACGTTTAGAGACATTATGCAACACGCTGCGTGCACGCGAAGGATGATATACTAGCATGTTATTCTCTTTCTTATAACGGGCTATATCAGTAACCACCTGCATACGGCGCGCAAAGAGGTCGCACATTTGAGTATCGATATCATCTATCTGTTGGCGTAATTCATCAAGATTCATAATACAAGAATTATTAGGTTTTATAATAGTCGGATATTAGATTTTCAAAACTTTGCCGCCCAATGCAACAAAATCTTCAAAAAAGCGAGGATATGATTTGGCAACACACTCTGCCCCATTTATTACAGAATCGGCATCGGACAGGAGCGACATTATTGCAGCAGACATTGCAATTCTATGGTCGGCAAAACTATCGACAGGAGCAAAAGATTTTGCATCTCCGCCACATACAAGCAATGTATCATCTCCAATCTGTGATGTAATACCAAAAGCCGATAACATTGCGTTTATTGCCGCCAAACGATCGCACTCCTTATAGCGCAAGCGACCTACATTTGTAAAAAGAGTCTGCCCCTCGGCTGCCGCTGCAGCAACAGAAAGAACAGGAACCAAATCGGGGGTGTCACTGCAATCTATCTCGGTAGCAAAGAGATGTGACGGTATAGCCGTAACATTGCTTCCGTCCTCAACAATACAAGCACCCATTTTTCGCAGATGCTCTATTATGCGACGGTCACCTTGCAGAGAATTTACATCCATGCCACAAACTGTTATGGGAGACTTTCCCACCACACCGGCTACCAGCCAGAAGGCGGCTGCCGACCAATCGCCTTCTACGGCAAGATTACCGGGCAAACAATATTGCTGACCACCCGGTATCGTATATCTGTTTTTTTCTTCTTCTATAATTATTCCGGCTTTCTTAAGCGCATCGATAGTCATTGCTATATACGATGCACTTGTAAGTTCGTCTATTATATCAACACGGCTCGACTCTGCGGCCAACGGCAAAGCAAAAAGCAGACCTGTGAGATATTGTGAAGATATATTCCCCGGCAATTGAAACTCTCCGCCATGTAATTTGCCCTTGCAAGCCAACGGCAATTCGGCGTCGGGGCACATTCTCTCAAAAGATATGCCATGAGCAGCTAATGCTTCGCATAAAGGGCCATTAGGACGATACGGTAATTTCCCGGAGCCTGTAAATGTTGCATCAGCACCTAAAACAGCAGCAACCGACATCAGGAAACGGAGCGTTGAACCACTTTCGCCACAATCCAACAGACCGCCTTGCTTAACTTTTATAGGCGAGACTTCGAAAGACGTGCCATCATATTTTATATCGGCACCCAAAGCATTAAGCGAATTCATTGTGGCAAGAATATCATCGTTTACTGCACTGCAAGCAATAGAACAATGTTCAGTACCCAATGCCGCACAAATCAACAAACGATGCGCCTGTGATTTGGATGGCGGCGGTGAAACCGCTCCCGACAACATACCATTAAGCCTTATATTCATAATCTTCGGTAAGAATCTGTTTCAGTAGTTCATACAAACGTTCAACGGGTAATGTTACAAGAGTACAATTGCCTATCGCACGTGGAAGCACAACTGTAATGTCACCTCCCCGGCGTTTTTTATCGGAAAGGATTGCTTCGTAGATTTCATCAGCCGAATAATCGACCGAAAGGTCGAAGCCATATTGATGCAATAGTTCAACCAGCTCATCGGCCACATTGCATAAACCGCATAATGGTGCCATTCGTGCAGCCAACAGCATACCTTTTGCCACAGCTGCACCATGAGATACGGCAAAATCACTCAACTTTTCTACCGCATGACCGAATGTATGACCGAAATTAAGCAGCCCACGCAAGCCGTTATCGAATTCATCCTGCTGCACGACATCCCGTTTTATCTCGACACAGCGCGACACGACATACTCGCGTTCAAAAGGTTGTCGCTGTAATATTTCATATAGTTGCTTATCCAAAATAACACCGTATTTTATCACCTCGGCACAACCGTCACGATATATTTCGGGAGATAAAGTATCCATCAAAGCCGTATCGCAATAAACCAGAACAGGCTGATAGAAAGCACCCACCAGGTTCTTACCGGCCGGAATATCTATTGCTGTCTTACCGCCTACCGAACTATCAACCGCGGCAAGCAATGTTGTTGGTATCTGTATATATTTTACCCCGCGAAGATATAGTGCAGCCGACAAACCACACAAATCGCCAACCACTCCACCGCCAAATGCAATCAGAGCATCGCTGCGTGTATATTTACATTCGGCAAGAAAGTTCAAGAAATCGAGCAGATTATCGGCACATTTTGAGGCCTCACCTGCCGGAATTACAAATTTGTCGGCAGCAAAGCCTGCATCGGTAAGCAAATCGACCAACTTGTCACCGTACAATGCATCGACTGTGCTGTCTGTAAGAATACACAAACGGCAATCACCTGTCAACGGGCGAATGGAACCGGCAATCTGTGGCAATATATCCCGACCTATTATAATATCGTAACTACGGGAAGCCTCTACATGTATTGTTTTATATATCATAGTTTATGATTCGGTCTGTTCTTTAGCAATGCGTCCGTCACGCAACAGACTGCATAAAGTTTCTGTGTCGCCACAATCTATCGCATCGCGATATTCATTAAGGGATTTTATAAGTAAATCGAGCTCGGAAAGAAGATTCTTTCTGTTTTCCATAAACAGTTCGGTCCACATACTCTCATTCAATCGCGACACACGTGTAAAATCACGGAAACTGCCTGCACTGTATCCACGATGATATTGCGCCGATGGACTCTTGATAAATGCATTAGATACAACATGGCACATCTGCGAAGTATAAGCTATCATCCTGTCGTGAAAATCGGCAGTGGTAACAACGTACTTTTTGAAGCCTAAAGGCTGCAACATACATTTAACCTTATCGAGCAACATTATATCGTCGTGTATAGGCGGTACAAGTATCATAGATGCACCGGAAAACAGAGTCGCTTTCGAGTACTTGTATCCGGAGTACTGCAAACCGGCCATAGGATGGGCACCGACAAAAGTAAAACCAAACTTTTCGGCAAGGGAAAAACCCAATTCGCACACCTTTTTCTTGGTACCGCAAAAATCCATCACCAACGTCGTTTTTGGGATATAATGTGCATTCTCGTGCAAATATCCCATAACAGCATTGGGAGTTGCCGTAAGCAACAATATATCGCAACCGGAATATTCATCAGGTTGCAACTCACCATCGACAGTACCATCAAGATGCGCATATCCGGTTATTGTACTGTTTATATCATACCCATAAACAGAGTGCCCTGCAGCCTTAAATGCCTTTGCTGCCGAGCCACCAATAAGACCAAGACCTACAACCCCAACCTTCATACAGCGCTATATATATTAATGCATTATGCTGCGTATCTCGTTCACACGCATAGCCACCTCGGCAAACTGCTCGGGTGTCAACGACTGTGCTCCATCGCAAAGAGCATGTACGGGGTCGTTGTGCACCTCGATGATAAGACCATCGGCACCTGCAGCTGTTGCCGCGCATGCCATAGGACGCACAAGGCGAGAAACACCTGTTGCATGGCTGGGATCCACAACCACAGGCAGGTGAGTAAGGCCGTCGAGCACCGGAACTGCAGCAAGATCAAGTACATTGCGTGTATAATTATCATAACTGCGTATACCACGCTCGCACAGAATAACCTGTTCGTTTCCTTCGGACATAATATACTCGGCACTCATCAACAATTCTTTAAGAGTTGCCGACAAACCACGTTTAAGCAATATAGGTTTATTGCAACGGCCAAGTTCCTTCAACAACTCGAAGTTCTGCATGTTACGTGCACCAACTTGAATAACATCAACATCGGCAAACAGGTCGAGATGCGAAGCACTCATAATCTCGGTGACTATAGGCAAACCGGTCTCCTTGCGCGCCTTGAGAAGAAGTTGAAGACCCTCGGCACGCAGACCTTGAAAATCATAAGGAGATGTGCGAGGTTTAAAAGCACCGCCACGCAATATCTGTGCTCCCGAGGCCTTCACAGAACGTGCAACAGACAAAATCTGTTCCTCCGATTCAACAGAACATGGACCGGCCATTATACAGAAATTACCACCGCCTATCTTCACTTTATTCTCTCCCGAGCCAACTTCGATGATTGTATCCTCGGGGTGAAAACGTCTGTTTGCACTTTTAAAAGGCTCACTGATACGTGTTACATTTTCTATTATTTCGAGCCCCGACAGCAAATCAATATCAATCTTGCTTGTATCGCCTATAAGACCCAATACTGTCTGAATTTCACCCTCTGAAATATGCACTTTCACATTTTGTGCCTCAAGCCACTGGACAAGATTGTCGCGTTGTGTCTTGGTTACTCCGTTTTTAAGAACTGCTATCATATTGTCAAATTGTTTTAAATTATCATTCTAATCCCGACAAAAATACAAAAAAAAACATCGTACCTTGTAATTTATCACAAAAACTACACAAAAACGATATAAAATTAACTTATACGAAGGATAAAAGATATAAAGAATTGCTTACGAGTGTGTACTTAAACAAGTTTTAACATATAACTTATGTTTTTTTGTGCACAACAGCAGTAAACAAAGAAGGCTGCATTTTTTCGATGCAGCCTACAAATCCGGTTCAATCTCTTTATTTATTATTCCACTTTGCGATCCCCAATCCATTTGCCATAGAATATCTTTCTATCGGTTTTAAACAATGCACCGTACCCCTGCCTGTAACCATCGCGATATTCACCATACCAATAATCGCCGTTAGTCCAATAATAGACACCGTACCCATGCCTGCGCCCTCCATAAGTTTCGCCATAATAGACATCTCCATTACTGTATTTTATCTTATAGAATCCGTTATAAGGCTTGCCCAATGACATTTTATCATAATAATCCTTTGAAGGCTTCCTGTCACCCTCTTTTGTATGAATACGCAAAATACCACCCGTCTCCAAATCATACTCTACAAAATGTTCCTCACTGCCTACCCTGGCCACAGAAGCAGTCTGTGTTATTCCAAAAAAGTGCTTTCCGTTACGATACTGTCCAAAAGTCCGGGCACCATCGTTTGAGAGGAAATATCCCCAACCATATATTTTATTATCAACCAATTGGCCTACAAACTGACCATGCGAGGAAGAGATATATTTGGTTTCGGCCTCGGACGATACATAATCACAAAATACAGCTTGCAGTTCATCGCACATTTGAGGATAAAATTCAGAGTTCATTTGAGCACCTGCAACAGCAGGAATAAACAACAGAAGAAGCTGCAAAAACTTTTTCATATTCTATATAAATTATTTTCGTTGATAAATTCAAAAACAAGCGGTGACACATATTTCGAAAAATCTTTACCTTCGGCTATCATATTACGAACCATTGTTGAACTGATATCATATAATTCCGATGAAAGCCACCGCACATTTGCCGGCAACAAAGGCGCAGCATCACAATCCCGAGGATACACTATCAATGAATAACGTGAAAGAATCTCTTCGTAAGAATACCATCTATCGAATTTTTCCCAATTATCTGCACCAACAAGAAGTATAAACTGCCTATCGGGAAACTCCTTCTCCAAAGCATTAAGCGTGTGTATGGTATATGAAGGGCGTGGCAGAGTAAATTCAAAATCACACGCCTTAAAACGAGACTCTCCGTCTATGGCCAACCGCACCATCTGCAAACGGATTGTTTCGTCTATAAGTTCCTTATCCTGTTTATGCGGATTTTGCGGTGTCACCATGAACCACACCTCATCGCCCAGGCCCCGTTCAAGAACTTCACGCGCAAGCGACGTATGCCCAATATGCACAGGATTAAAACTTCCGCCGAATATTACCGTCCGCCTTTTATGCATTAAGAAATTTATTTACAATTTCCACAACCATCCGTTTGGCTGTTTCAAGATTGTCATTCACTATCACCCTGTCGGCATATTTGGCAAATGTCATCTCGTATTCTGCTTTTCCTATCCGTTTTTCAATCTCTTCGGGGGCCGTATCGCCGCGTGCAACAAGACGCCTGCGCAACTCTTCAATGGAAGGAGCCTGCACAAACAGAAACAACGCCCGTTCGCCATAATATTTCTTAAGACTGCAACCACCTTTAACATCGACATCGAACAATATATTTTGCCGCTCGAGTTGTTCTTCGACCTGAGATTTCAACGTTCCATAAAAACGGCCCGGATAAACCTCTTCATACTCGACAAATTCGTCACCGACAATTTTTGCCCTGAACTCTTCGGGAGAGAAGAAAAAGTAATCTGTACCATGACGTTCCTCGCCACGAGGCGGACGACTTGTTGCCGATACAGAGAAGCCAAAATCGTCCCTTTGTTCCATCAGATAATGCACCAACGTTGATTTACCCGACCCCGAAGGTGCTGAAAATATAACAAGTTTACCTTTCATACACTACATTACGTTTAGAACCTGCTCTTTTATCTGTTCAAGCTCATCCTTCATCTTCACCACTATATTTTGCATCTCGGCATGATTACTCTTGCTGCCAAGAGTATTTATCTCGCGCCCCATCTCTTGTGCAATGAAAGCAAGTTTCTTTCCTTGACCTATCACTCCGTTCATCGTTTCCACAAAATATTCGAGATGATTGGTCAAACGCTGTTTTTCTTCGTTCACATCAAGCTTTTCTATGTAATATATCAACTCCTGTTCCAAGCGATTCCTGTCATAATCCACAGCCAGATAACGCTCCAACGTATCTGTTATACGGTTACGTATCTTTTCAACACGTTCTTTTTCATAAGGCTCGACAGAGGCAAGCAAACCACCGATATTTGAGATTTTATCGAGGAATTTCTGTTCAAGTGAAGCACCCTCCTGCTTGCGGAAATCCATAAGTTCATCAATGGCATTATTTACAGCCGCAAGTGTTATCGACCACTCATCGTCCGACACTTCATAAATCTCTTTTCTGGTTATCACCTCGGGCATACGCAACAGAACCTCGAACATGTTATCGGGCAAAGGAACTCCTGTATCTTTTGAAACCTCCTTGAACTGCTCGATATAACCGGACAACACCTCTTTGTTAATCGACGGAGTATCACTCTTCTCGTTCTGTTCCACCCAAAGAGCAAAATCCACTTTTCCACGTTCCAAACGCGATGTAATCAAAGTCCTTATCTCCATCTCATGATTCTTAAATTGAGATGCGATGCGTGTTGTCAAATCCATCGATTTACCGTTCAAAGAACGTATCTCGATGCAAATTTTCCGGTCGTTGTATTGCGCTACAGCCTTGCCGTAGCCTGTCATAGAATATATCATGATTTCTGTAAAATTGCAATAATTTTTGCGAAAATAATCATTTATTCCCAAAAACAGACAACATAAACTTAAAAAAAGAGCACAAAAACGCAACACTCTTTCACATATACGTTTTAAGAGAGTTTCTTTCTATAAAAAATGTTATTTATTGACGTGTTATTGATATAAATTCGTATCTTTGAACTAAAGTTCGAACATATACGGCACTCGCTGTGAAAAATCAAAATACTTTGATTTTTCGCTCGTTTGTTGCTTTATTTGAGCTAAAGTTTAAAGACGGGGAGCGCTCGAGATAAAAAATAAATGAATTTATTTTATTCTCCGCTCACCTTTGCGTATCTTTGCAGTAAACTGCGTAAATCGACAAGCAATGGCAATAATACTACATATTGAAGCCTCAACCGACGTCTGTTCTGTAGCATTAAGCGAAAGCGGTGAGGTCTTTTTCAACAAAGAGAGCTTTGAAGAACGCTCACATGCAACAGTCCTTGCTCCATTTGTAGAAGAGGCTCTAAACGAGGTTCAGAAACGAGGAGAAAGCTTAAGTGCTGTAGCTTTAAGTTGTGGCCCCGGGTCGTACACAGGTTTAAGAATCGCATCATCCACAGCAAAAGGAGTGTGTTACGGCAAAAACATTCCGCTTATTGCAATACCGACAACGGCAATAATGAGTGTCCCCGTACTGTTTCGTGACGATATCCCCGACGAAGCTCTCCTGTGCCCGATGATAGATGCCCGAAGAAACGAGGTATATGCAACGGTATACAATCGAGCACTTTTCCCTGTTATGGATACAAGCGCGGTTGTTGTCAACGAAGATAGCTTTATTGAACTGCTCGACAAACAACAGGTCTGTTTTTTTGGGAACGGAGCAGAAAAATGCAAGAAGTTAATCACGCATCCAAACGCATGTTTCCTTGATGCACACAGCTCACCATTGGCAAAATGGATGATGCCGCTTGCCGAGAGAGCCTGGCTTGACGAACGTTTCGAAGATATAGCATACTTCGAACCGTTCTATTTGAAAAACTTCATTGCCACTAAACCTAAAGAATTATTGAAAAATTTTTAGAGAATCGTTACTATTATGATGGAATATAATACCAAACAGAAAAAATTGCCGTTGCCCGAATATGGCAGGTCGGTACAGAAGATGGTCGACCATGCCATGACCATAGAAAACCGAGAAGAGAGGCAGCAATGCGCAAATACCATTATAAACATCATGGGAAGTATGTTCCCTGCCATGCGCGAGTTACCCGACTTTAAGCGTAAATTATGGGACCACCTTGCCATTATTTCCGATTTCAAATTAGACATAGACTATCCGTTCGAAGTCATTAAAAAAGAGAAATTCTACGAGTCGCCCGAAAGAATCCATTACCAAACCGGCGA
Organism: Bacteroidaceae bacterium; assembly: GCA_017467885.1. GTDB lineage: Bacteria > Bacteroidota > Bacteroidia > Bacteroidales > Bacteroidaceae > HGM04593. The sequence goes on from JAFUKC010000021.1 coordinate 30,048, forward strand.
AATAAAAAACAGACATTACGGACGCATAGTAGAGGAAATGATACGCCATGCGCTCACCATGGAGGAAGGTGACGAGAAAGATAAGTTCATCGAGCTTATTACCATACAAATGAAAAAGAACTATATTGCATGGAACAAAGACGGCGTGGAGGATAAACGTATCTTTGAAGATTTAAGGGCATATTCGAATGGGAAAATAGACATTGCAGATAAAGAGATAAAAATTCACGCACAACAATCGGGCAAGAACGACAACACACAGCGCAACAACGCCAAACGTAAAAAGATATTCAACAAGAAGAAATATTAAAGAAACCACACATGGCATCATTTATAATAGAGGGAGGACACAAATTAAAAGGCAGCATAACACCACAAGGAGCCAAGAATGAGGTTCTGCAGGTTATATGTGCCACTTTGTTGACCGAAGAGAAAGTAACCATAGAGAACATACCCGACATTGCCGATGTGAATAATCTAATAAATCAGTTGATGCACATGGGAGTGACGGTAACACAAAACGGTACCGGCAGTTTCACATTTCAGGCAAACAACATAAACCTCGAATACCTTGACAGCCCGGAATACATCGAAGGCTGTGCACGTCTGCGTGGCTCGGTAATGTTCACAGGCCCGTTGCTGGCACGTTTCGGTAAAGCCGCAATGTCGAAACCCGGTGGTGACAAGATAGGACGCCGCCGACTCGACACCCATTTGATAGGTATGCAAAAGCTGGGAGCCACTTTTCACTACGACGAAGAGAAGATGATATACAGCATTCAGGCAAAGAAGCTGAAAGGCTGTTATATGTTGCTCGATGAAGCATCGGTGACAGGAACCGCAAATATAATAATGACAGCTGTTCTTGCCGAAGGAAAAACAATTATATACAATGCTGCGTGCGAGCCTTATGTACAACAGCTATGTCGTATGCTGTGCAAGATGGGAGCAAAGATATCGGGTATAGGCAGCAACATGCTAAGCATCGAAGGAGTTAAAGAACTTGGCGGATGCACACATCGTGCCCTGCCCGACATGATAGAAGTGGGCAGTTTTATAGGTATGGCAGCCATGACCCAAAGCGAAATAACAATAAAGGATGTTTCTTTTGAAAATTTAGGAATCATCCCCGACAGCTTCCGACGTTTGGGAATATATTTCGAACAGCAAGGTGACGATATATTCATCCCGTCACAGGAGCACTACGAGATTGAATCATTTATTGACGGTTCAATAATGACAATAAGTGACGCACCTTGGCCCGGACTCACACCCGACCTCTTGAGTGTATTGCTTGTGACCGCCATTCAGGCCAAAGGCAGTGTTCTTATACATCAAAAAATGTTCGAAAGCCGTTTATTCTTTGTCGACAAGCTGATTGACATGGGCGCACAGATAATTCTATGCGACCCGCACCGTGCCGTTGTTATAGGACACGACCACAATTTCAAATTAAAACCACGCACAATGAGCTCTCCCGATATTCGTGCCGGAATTGCATTGCTTATATCGGCCATGAGTGCCGATGGAATAAGCCGCATCGACAATATCGACCAAATAGACCGGGGTTATCAGGAACTTGAGATGCGTCTTAACAGAATAGGAGCAAAAATAACACGTTCGTAACCAAACAGGATACAATGCTGAAAAAAGAGGATTATACATACTTTGGAAAATTCCTGAAACCACATGGAACAAAAGGCGAAATTGGATTATCGGGCGACAGCATCATTCTGGGTGATGACTGTGATTTTGTTGCAGTAGACATCGAGGGTATATTGGTTCCATTCTTTTTCGAATATACAAAAATAAAGAATAACGACTCTTTGATTGTGAAAATAGAACGAATGGAAAGTGCCGAAGAGGTTCGCTACCTGACAAACCGCGAGGTATTCATTCCACGAGAATGGTTGGAAGATTGCGAACAGTTCACATGGAGTTACTTCAGAGGTTTCACCGTCGAGGACCGCCGACAAGGCAATCTTGGCGAAATAACCGACGTAGACGACACAACCATTAACACTTTATTTGTAATAAAACAGAACAACAACGAAGAATTGCTTATACCGGCACAAGAGGATTTTATTTCTGATATCGACCACAAGAACAGGCATATCATCTTTGACCTGCCCGAAGGACTATTGTCACTGTAACAATAAAAACAACAACCATGAACAGCGATAAGAAAAACAAGGAAAGCAAGAAACAGTTCAAAAGCAGGCTGTTACGTAAATACCGGCTTACCATACACAACGAGAACAAGCTCGAAAATGTGTTGGGATTCTATGTATCACCGTTCTGGGTGATAATATCACTTTTCTTTTCATTTATTCTGGTAGGCGGTGTTGTTCTGCTGATATTCATTTTTACACCCATAGGCGAATATCTGCCGGGCAACATAAGCACCCGTACAAGAGAGATGCTTGTAAACTATGCCATCACAATAGACTCGCTTAAAGAGGAGGTAGACAAACAAGACAAATATTTGGCAAACATAAGTTCCATAATGGCCGGTAACTACGAAACAGGCGACACAATAGCCAAAAACGACACCTTGCCAAACGTGGGCAATCACCCAATAACAGCATCGGATATTGAAAAAGAGTATATAAGCGATTTTGAAGAAAAAGAGCGATACAACCTCACCTCGTATGCCACAAGCGTGGGAGCACTTACAGGTATAAATTTCTATCGCCCCACCCGAGGCATGATTATAGAAAGATTCAACCCAAAAACACGACATTATGGAGTAGATATAGCCGAAAGCCCCAACGAGAGTGTTGTTGCTATTTGGGACGGAACCGTTATATTGAGTGACTACACAGCCACCGATGGATACGTACTGATGATACAACATAACGAGGACCTTGTTTCTATTTACAAAAATTGCTACAGAATACTTAAAAATGTGGGAGATAAAGTGATTGCCGGAGAAGTGATTGGCTCGCTCAGCAGCGGTGACGAAGAGAATAGCAGCAACGCATTTAAGCCCTATCTGCATCTGGAGCTATGGCATCGCGGCGCACCACTCGACCCGGGCATCTATATCTCGTTCTAAAAAACAGAATAATTCATGAATACAAACAAAAAACGACAAATAGCCATATTAGGCTCCACCGGCTCTATAGGCACACAAACACTGCAGGTAGTGGAGGAACACCCCGAACGCTTCGAAGTGTACGCCATTACAGCAAACAAAAGAGTTGACGAGCTTATAGCACAAGCACGTAAGTTCAGCCCCGAAGCCGTAGTTATTGGCGATGAAACAAAATACGAACAACTGAAAGAGGCACTTGCCGATTTACCGATAAAAGTATATGCCGGATACGAATCGATATGCCAGATTGTGCAATCGGGGCCAATCGATATTGTGGTGACGGCAATGGTGGGTTTCTCGGGATTACGCCCCACAATAGAAGCAATAAAAGCAGGAAAAGCCATAGCCCTTGCAAACAAAGAGACACTTGTGGTTGCAGGCGAGCTGATAAACGAACTTGCTATAAAGCACAAGGTTCCCATACTGCCGGTAGACTCGGAGCACTCGGCCATATTCCAATGCCTTGCAGGTGAAACACATAACCAAATAGAAAAGTTGATACTCACAGCCTCGGGCGGACCTTTCAGGAACTACACCAAAGAACAGTTGGAACATGTAACCAAAGAACAGGCACTGAAACATCCCAATTGGAGCATGGGAGCCAAAATAACCATAGACTCGGCTTCGATGATGAATAAAGGATTCGAAGTGATTGAAGCTAAATGGCTGTTCGGAGTAAAGGCCGAAGAGATTGAAGTTGTAGTACACCCGCAATCGGTAATACACTCCATGGTGCAGTTTGCCGACGGAGCCGTAAAGGCACAATTGGGAACACCCGACATGCGCCTGCCTATCATGTATGCACTGTCGTACCCCGAACGCCTACCGTCGAGTTTTGGCCGTTTAGACCTTGGTACACTTGGAGAACTCACATTCGAAAAGCCCGATTTAGAGTTATTCCCCAACCTGCGATATGCTTACGAAGCTTTGGCAATGGGTGGAAACATGCCTTGTGTTATAAATGCAGCAAATGAAGTATGTGTAGCCGCATTCCTTGCCGACCGTATAGGCTTCACAGAAATGAGCCGACTGATAGAACGTGCCATGCAGAGTGCAGACTACAAATTAAAACCGACACTTGAGGATTATATCGAAACCGATGCAGAGATTCGCAAAATGGTTTCGAGTTGGATATGATTATAAACAAAAACAGATTTAAGAAGAGATGGAAATATTTTTTATTAGAGCATTGCAATTAATCATGGCTTTAAGCCTCCTGGTATTGATACACGAGTTCGGACACTTTATCTTTGCCAGACTATTCAAAGTGAGAGTAGAGAAATTCTATCTGTTTTTCGATTGGGGGTTCTCACTCTTCAAATGGAAGCCCAAGAACAGTGAAACGGAATACGGTGTAGGGTGGTTGCCGCTTGGCGGATATTGCAAAATATCGGGAATGATTGACGAGTCGATGGACCTGGAGCAGATGAAACAGCCGGCCCAACCTTGGGAGTTCCGTTCGAAGCCGGCATGGCAACGCCTTTTTATTATGATTGGCGGCGTATTGTTCAATTTTATTCTGGCACTGTGCATCTATTCAATGATTCTGTTCACATGGGGCGAAAAGTATACCGATATACAGAAAGCCACATACGGTATGGAGTTCAGCAAACAGGCCAAAGAGTTTGGTTTTGTCGACGGTGATATAATTATGGCGGTAGGTGGCGAAGAAGTGCATCGTTTGGATGTTGACCTACTGCGTGCCATTGCCGACAGCAGACAGGTAACGGTATTACGTAACAGCAACGAAGTGGTAATTACTTTACCCGATACATTCGGATTACTCGACATGAGCAAAGAGGGGCCGTTTATACAATATCGCCTGCCTGCCGTATTGGACAGCATCATGCCGGGACGCCCTGCGGCTGTTGCCGGATTACAAAAAGGAGACAAGATTACAGCCATAAACGGAATTGCCATCAATTCATGGAACGAGCTTACACAAGCAATGGCAACCATGAAAGAGCAGAAACAAAACAACATAGCAATAACCGTACTACGCGACAGCCTGATGAATTTCACAACCAACGTAGACAGCAGCTACATGCTTGGAATTACAGTTATGCCTGTCGACTACCCCATTGTTGAGAAACAATACACATTCTTCGAATCGATTCCGGCCGGTATAAGCTACGGAATAAATGTATTAAAAGGATATGTAAGCGACTTCAAATATGTATTCTCGAAGGAGGGCGCACAATCGGTTGGAATGTTCGGTACCATCGGCAGCCTGTTCCCGGCAACGTGGGATTGGCACCAATTCTGGTTGATGACAGCATTCCTTTCCATCATACTTGCATTCATGAACATACTGCCTATTCCCGCCCTCGACGGCGGACATGTGGTATTCCTTCTTATAGAAGTTATCACCGGGAAAAAACCGAGCGATAAAGTATTGGAGTATGCACAAATGATTGGAATGCTTATTATTGGAGCCTTGTTTATTCTTGCTACGTACAACGATTTAACACGATTCATCTTCTGACAGACAAGTATGAAACATATCGGCAACATATTCGTCATCCTTGGGATAGCAGCCATAAGTTCGTGCCATACAGGTAGCAACATAAAGAATAACAACCCGTCTGTAGCCCAAGACAAACCGGCAGACAGCGTCATAACCATGCAGACACGTCAGCAGATTTTGCCGACACCGACAGAGAGTGCATGCAATTTTGCTATATCCCTTTTCCGAGCCGTATGTGAAGCAGAGAAGCAAAAGAACATTTGTATCTCACCGGCAAGTGCAGAATGGGCTCTGTCGATGGTGGCAAACGGAGCAAACGGAATAACCGAACGGGAGATTATTCAGATGTTGGGATTCAAAGATATTGAAACCCTCAACAGCCTGCAAGACTCACTTATTTCATCGCTTCCCACAAAGAGCCACGCAACACACCTGTCCATAGCCAATTCAATATGGATAAACAAAGATGTACCTGTTAAATACGAATTCATTGCTATAAACAGAAGATACTACGATGCAACAGTGCAATCGGTAAAGTTCGACAACCACGCGCTTGCACAAATAAACAAATGGTGCAGTGAAAAGACAGAAGAGAAGATAACATCAATACTCGACAACCTCGACAACAGCACCAAACTACTGCTGCTGAACGCTTTGTATCTGAAATCGTCGTGGGCTTCACCTTTTAACGAAAAGGCGACAGTTGAACACACCTTTACAAAAAGTAACAACGAGGAGGTAAAGGTTAAGATGATGAAGCAAAAATCAAGAACAACATACTTCGAGAATGATACAATGCAGATTGCATCGAAGCACCTGTGTGGAAAATTAGAGATGCGTTTCATTCTGCCACGCAAAGGAATCGAGACCGATTCTGTTGTAAGGATTTTGGTCGAAAAGTACGAAACACTCCGAGGCAGAATGAAAAGCCACGAGGTAATAATGGGTGTACCGCGATTCAAAACAGAATACGGCACAAGCATGAAACAGATGTTGAAAGAGATGGGTATGCAATCGGCGTTCGGCAAAAATGCACAGTTCGAGAAGATTTCAGAAATACCGCTGTATATAGATGATGTAATACAAAAAAGCTACATAGCAGTGAACGAAGAGGGTGTGGAGGCAGCAGCTGTGACAGCCGCTACTATGAACATGCTTTCCATGCGCCCTGCCGAACAACCTAAAGAGATGATAATGGACCGTCCGTTCATATATATGATTGTACACTGCGAAAATAACAAAGAGACTATTCTTTTCATAGGAAAGACAGAGGAACCAAAAGAGTAAACAACAAATAAATAATATAATCATGAAAAAAATCACTGTAACAATGCTGCTTTTATGCATAGCATTATTAGGATTTGCCAAAGGCCCAAAATATGTATTCTATTTTATAGGTGATGGAATGGGACCGTCGCATGTATTGGGAACCGAGCTGCTCCTTGGCGAGCAGGCAGGAGTGATAGGCCGCCCGCACAAACTATGCTTTACACAATTTCCGCAAACAGCCTTTGTAACCACATTCTCGGCAAGCAACGGAGTAACCGACTCGGCTGCATCCGGAACAGCTCTATCCACCGGCAGCAAAACAAACAACGGCCATTTAGGCGTAACACCCGACGGAAAACCCGTATACAGTGTTGCCCTTGCAGCCAAAGAGGCCGGCTATGCAGTGGGAATATCAACCACTGTTTGCATAAACCATGCCACACCCGGAGCTTTCTATGCACACCAGCCCAGCCGTAACAATTATTACGAGATAGCAAAAGAGATGGTAAAGAGCAATTACGATTTCTTTGCCGGCGGCGACCCCAATTGTACAAGCAAACAGCATAAAGAGATAATGGCAGCAGCCGAAGAAAACAACTATACAATAGCACGAGGATTCGATGATTATTACACCAAAGCATCTACAGCAAAAAAGATGATGCTGTTCCAGAAAGAGATAGCAAGCGAAATACCCTATGCAATAGACCGCGATGAAGAAGACCTCACCCTTGCAGAGATAACAGAGGCCGGCATAGATTTTCTCTCAAAGAAGAGCAAAAAAGGATTCTTCTTTATGGTTGAAGGAGGAAAGATCGACTATGCCTCACATGCCGATGACGCAGCAACAATGTTTCAAGAAGTTCTCGATTTTAACAACGCAATAAAGGTTGCCCTCGATTTTTACAAGAAACATAAAGACGAGACCCTGATAATAGTTACCGCCGACCACGAGACCGGAGGTATAGTATTAGGATTCAACTCGGCATACACACTTAACCTTAAAGCACTTTCCGGACAAAAGGCCAGTGCCGTAAAGATTGCAGAACTACTTATTGAAACCGACAAGGAAAAGCGACTCACATGGGAGAATGCTCGCAAAATACTCAAAGAACAGTTCGGGCTTTGGGAGACAGCAGCAATAAGCGAACAACAAACAAATAGATTAAAGCAAATATTCGAACTTGCAGAAGTGGTAGAAGACAGAGAGAAACAATTGAAGCAGTTGGCAGAAACAGCAAAAACATACGTAGCACACACAGCTGCCATCTCATGGGCCAGCGGTAACCACTCCGGGACATTCGTTCCACTGTTTGCCATTGGCGAGGATGCCGATGAATTCGGCGGAGTATTGGACAACACCGATATACCCAAAATGATAAAAAAGATTGCCCGATATTAATCGGTTGCTTAATAAGCATTAAAAAGAACCATTATTAAGTTCATTTATAACAAAAAGAGACAGACTAAACAGAGTTACAAACATTTAAACCCATTGCCTATGAATTAAAAAAGAGACAGAACGTTCAGCTATGCATTGCCACACTGCGGGCCATGCAATTTTTACTTTTAATTATTAACTTAAAGTGCGTTCCGTTCTTTACTTAACAAGCATATATAATAATTGAGCTTTTAGCTCTTATTCTCTCAATTCCGAATACCGCCAATATTCACTCCCCGAGAATAAGCTGTTGGAGGTTCACGCCACGTGGGCGTGAACCATTCTAAGCTTGTCGGGGATTAGGTCACTTGGCGGTAACCGGGAATTGAGGCAAGTAACGAATGGTTTCACGCCCTTTATTATTCTTTTTATTTTATGAAATTCAGAACATTACTTTTAAGTGCCATATTGATGGCATTTACAGCGATTACAAACGCACAAACCACAACTTTGCATGGTGACTATACCAATTTTATTCCAAAAAGTTTCACTATCGATGAAAAAGCCAAATTAGTATGCGGTGATGAGATATATGATATTTATGATAATGAAGAAGTGAACGCAAGTATATACAACGAAAATTTCGAAAAGGAGAGTACTGTAACCATCAAACTAGAAAAATATATTCTTCACAAATATGAACAGCGGTGGCCTATTGGCGTTTTAGAATATCTTGAGCCTTGGGGAGAAATTTTTGACAAGGAGGAAGGAATTGACAGCAGTTTTGTACATGAAGGAATAACATACCACGTATTTGAATGGGAAGATGATCCCGATACTGATGGTAAAAGACCATCTCTTGTTTATTCCGACGAGGTGGATAACGGACAAATGTTGTACAGATGCCAATATACAGAACGATTTTCAGGAGATTGGTTTACCACATCAGATGGAAGAGAAAGCACAAATTATCCTATCAATTTATCATATAAAAACTTAGATGCAAGTTCTATAGTTACTGAAACCGAAGGACTGTATCTGACCCAAACACTCCTTAATGATGACGAGAAATACGAATATCTGATACCCGACATAACATCTATGACCGAGAAATTATCAAGTGAACAAGACAGAGATGGTGACGGAGTTATAGACTACAGAACTTTCACATATGTGCCAACATCTTTGAATATAATTAACTCTGACGGAGAGCAGGTTGGTACGTTGAAATTTACAACTTTTATGGATGATGATTATATCCATGTTATCCGTTGGGGTGGCAAACTATACTTCTACTGCGAATCGGATACCCTGATTGATGACAAATGGGAGTATACTCAACACTTTTATCTTTTCGAGCGCAATACAACAAGTTTAAAGAAGATAGAAACACCTGCCATGTTCCGCATTGCACCACAAATAACAAAAAGATACGAAGCCGTTGAGGTAGAGATTGCAGAAGAGGCAAGCAGAAACGGAGGCAAACTTGTTGTGACCGACATGAATGGCCGAACAGTACACACACAGACTGTACCTGTTGGCGAAAGTACATTGAAATTGCACGTACACAACCTTGCAACCGGTGTTTATGGGGTTTCTTACATCACTAATGGAAAGAGAATCGACTCTTCGAAACTGATAGTGCGATAAACCACTATAAACACAATATAAGACCATAACAGAAGGAGCCACGTCATAAAAACAGCGTGGTTCCTTTGCTTTATATCCTTGATATTCACAAATAATCACCCATAAAAGCAAAAACCAAAGGAAGGATAAGGAAAAGATAAAAATAAATGATTATTTTTGCAGAGATATATCTTTTGCAAAAGTAATATATAAATAATGAAACGAATACTTGTAACAGGAGGTGCCGGTTTCATTGGTTCCCATCTTTGCGAACGACTGCTGAAGGAGGGGAACGATGTTATCTGCCTCGACAACTATTTTACAGGCAGCAAGGACAACATTCGTCATCTGATAGGTAACGACCACTTCGAACTTGTGCGACACGACATCACACGTCCATATACAGCCGAAGTAGACGAAATATACAATCTTGCATGCCCTGCCTCGCCAATACACTACCAATACGACCCTGTAAAGACAATACAGACCTGTGTAATCGGGTCGATGAACATGTTGGGACTTGCCAAGCAGGTGAGAGCAAAAATATTGCAAGCATCCACAAGCGAGGTATACGGCGACCCCGACATTCATCCGCAAATAGAAAGTTATTGGGGCAACGTAAACCCCATTGGGATACGTTCGTGCTACGACGAAGGCAAGCGCTGTGCCGAGACCCTCTTCATGGACTACCATCGCCAAAACAATATACGCATTAAAATAATACGTATTTTCAACACCTACGGCCCCCGCATGAGCATGAACGATGGCCGCGTGGTTTCAAACTTCATCGTACAGGCCTTGCGTGGAGAAGATATCACCATATATGGCGACGGACAACAGACCCGCAGTTTCCAATATGTAGACGACCTTGTAGAAGGAATGGTACGCATGATGCAGACCGATGATAAATTCACCGGGCCTGTGAACATTGGAAACCCCGGAGAATTCACCATGATAGAACTTGCCGAGAAGGTAATAGAACTCACCTGCTCGAAATCGAAAATAATCTTCAAACCTCTGCCGCAAGACGACCCCCGCCAACGCAAGCCCGATATTTCACTTGCACAAAAAGAGCTAAACGGTTGGTTGCCTACCATAAAATTAGAAGAAGGCCTTACACGCACCATTGAATATTTTAAGAAACTGATATAAAATTAAAACGATAATACAATGAACATATTAGAATTGAGTGAACAAGAGATTGTACGTCGTGAAGCGCTCGACGAGTTGCGCAAAATGGGTATAGAACCATATCCCGCAGCCGAATACCCCGTAAACGCCTATTCAACGGATATATTAGCCGAGTTCAATGACGAGGACGAAGCACGCAAAGTGTGCATTGCCGGCCGTTTGATGAGCCGTCGTGTCATGGGCAAAGCATCCTTCATTGAGTTGCAGGATTCTAAAGGACGTATTCAGGTATACATAACACGCGACGACCTGTGCCCGGGCGAGGACAAAGACCTTTACAACGTTCTTTTCAAGCGCCTGCTTGATATCGGCGATTTTGTGGGAATAAAAGGTTTTGTATTCCGCACACAGACAGGTGAGATAACCGTTCACGCACAAGAACTTACATTATTATCGAAAAGTATCCGTCCGCTTCCCATCGTAAAATACAAGGATGGTGTTGCATACGACAAGTTCGAAGACCCGGAATTACGTTATCGCCAACGTTACGTGGATTTGGTTGTAAACGACAATGTAAAAGAGATATTCATCAAACGTAATAAGGTATACACCTCGATGCGTGAGTTTTTCAATGCACGAGGATACATGGAGGTTGAAACCCCTGTTCTGCAGTCGATTCCCGGAGGAGCAGCTGCACGTCCCTTCATTACACACCATAATGCGTTGGATATACCGCTCTACCTGCGCATAGCCAACGAATTATATCTTAAACGTCTTATCGTGGGTGGTTTCGAAGGTGTATATGAGTTCTCGAAGAACTTCCGCAACGAAGGTATGGACCGTACACACAACCCCGAGTTTACCTGCATGGAGATTTACGTTTCCTATAAGGACTATAATTGGATGATGAACTTCACCGAACAGATGCTCGAAAAGATTTGTTTGGACGTAAACGGTACCACAGAGGTACAAATGGGCGAGCACACCATCAGTTTCAAAGCTCCTTTTGCACGCCGCACAATGACCGAAGCCATCAAAGAATTTACCGGAATAGATATAACCGGAATGAACGAAGAGCAATTACGCGATGTATGCAAGCAGTTGGATATAGAGATTGATGACACAATGGGCAAAGGCAAGCTTATCGACGAGATATTCGGCGAAAAGTGCGAAGGCAACTACATACAGCCCACATTCATAACCGACTACCCGATAGAGATGTCTCCGTTGTGTAAACGTCACCGCGAAAATCCCGAACTTACCGAGCGTTTCGAGCTTATGGTAAACGGCAAAGAACTTTGCAATGCATACAGCGAACTTAACGACCCAATCGACCAGTTGGAGCGTTTCCAAGAGCAGTTGCGCTTGAGCGAGAAGGGCGACGACGAGGCTATGTTCATCGACAACGATTTTGTTCGTGCATTGGAATATGGCATGCCTCCAACCTCGGGTATGGGAATAGGTATGGACCGTTTGGTTATGCTTATGACCGGACAGACCACAATTCAGGAGGTTCTGTTCTTCCCGCAGATGCGTCCCGAGAAGAAAATTCCCAAAGACCCCGTATCGGCATTCACACCGATAGGCATCCCCGAGGAGTGGGTTCCCGTATTGCAGAAAGCCGGCTATAATCTTGTTTCGGACCTTAAGGGAGCCAACCCGCAGAAGGTGCAACAAGAGATTGGCGGTATAAATAAAAAGTTCAAGCTCAACTACAGCACACCATCGGTCAACGATGTTGCTGCGTGGATTGAGAAACTTGCTTAACATTAAACCGAATTATAATGGATTTTACGAATAAACAGGTTGCTATTATGGGTGGCGGAAGCTGGGCTACAGCCATCGCCAAAATAATAATGAGCAATGTCGAAACAATAAATTGGTATATCAGGCGCGACGACCGTATAGAAGAGTTCAAACGCTTGGGGCACAACCCCGCCTATCTGTCATCGGTAAAATTCGATATCGACAGAATAAACTTCTCGTCGGATATCAACAAGGTTGTGAAGGAATCGGACATTCTGGTATTCGTTACCCCCTCGCCCTATCTTAAAAGCCACCTCAAAAAGCTTAAGGCCGACCTTGAAGATAAATTTATCGTAAATGCCATAAAAGGAATTGTTCCCGACGAGAATCTCATCATATCGGAATATTTTCACAAGGCATACAACGTACCCTACGAGAATATCGCCGTAATTGCCGGCCCCTGTCATGCCGAGGAGGTTGCGCTCGAGCGTCTGTCCTACCTCACCGTAGGTTGCTCGAGCATAAGCAATGCCACACAGTTTGCAAAAAAGATAGCCAACAGTTTTGTAAAGACGTCGGTTAGCGATGATGTTGTAGGCATAGAATACGGCTCGGTGTTGAAAAACATCTATGCCATAGCCACCGGTATATGCAACGGATTGAAATATGGCGATAACTTCCAGGCTGTGCTGATGTCGAATGCAGTGATAGAGATGAACCGCTTCATCAATGTTGTTCACCCCATCGAGCGCACCATAAACGACAGTGTCTACCTTGGCGACCTGCTTGTCACAGGTTACTCCAACTTCAGCCGTAACCGCGTATTCGGCACCATGATAGGACGAGGCTACTCGGTAAAAAGCGCACAAGTGGAGATGGAGATGATAGCCGAAGGATATTATGCCGCAAAGTGCATAAAGGAGATAAACGAGTATTATCGTGTGAACACTCCCATCATCGACGCCGTTTATAATATCCTATACGAGCATATATCGCCCGTAATTGAAATAAAGTTACTTACCGATTCATTTAAATAACAGAAAATGAAAAATATATCATTAAACATCGACAAGGTTACAGGTTTTGTAACCAAAGAGCAGATTGCAGCTCTGAAACCACAAATAGAAGCAGCACAAAAAGCGTTGGAAGAGGGAACTTTGCCCGGTAATGATTTTCTTGGCTGGCTACACCTCCCATCATCAATAACAAAAGAGCATATAGAAGACATCAAGGCTTGTGCAAACACCCTGCGCGAGAACTGCGAAGTAATTGTTGTTGCCGGTATTGGCGGCAGCTACCTTGGCGCACGTGCAGTCATCGAGGCATTAAGCAACAATTTTGCAGCTCTTATGAACGACGGGAAGAATCCTCGTGTAATATTTGCCGGACACAACATAAGCGAAGATTATTTGAGCGAACTGACTTCGTTCCTTAAGGGGAAGAAATTCGGTGTCATAAACATTTCAAAATCGGGAACCACAACAGAAACTGCACTTGCGTTCCGTTTACTCAAAAAGCAGTGCGAGGAGCAACGCGGCAAGGAGATGGCAAGCAAGGTTATTGTGGCCATCACCGACGCAGTTAAAGGTGCAGCACGCATCACAGCCGACAAAGAGGGCTATAAGAGTTTCATAATTCCCGACAACGTAGGTGGCCGCTTCTCGGTACTCACACCCGTAGGCCTGCTTCCCATAGCCGTTGCCGGCTTCGACATCGATGCACTTGTACAGGGAGCACAGCAAATGGAAAAAGAGTGCTCGCCCGCAGTTCCTTTCGAGGAGAACATTGCAGCAATGTATGCAGCAACACGTAACGCCCTGTATGCAAGCGGCAAAAAGATTGAGATTCTTGTAAACTACCAGCCGAAGCTCCATTTCACCTCGGAGTGGTGGAAACAGCTCTACGGCGAATCGGAAGGAAAAGAGAATAAAGGAATCTTCCCCGCATCGGTCGACTTTACTACCGACCTGCACTCAATGGGACAGTGGATACAAGAGGGTGAACGCACAATCTTCGAAACCGTCCTGTCGATAGAGACACCCAACAGCTCGCTTACCGTTCCAAGTGACGAAGAGAACCTCGACGGACTCAACTTCCTTGCAGGCAAGCATGTAGACGAAGTAAACAAGATGGCCGAACTTGGTACACAGCTTGCCCACGTAGACGGCGGTGTACCCAACATGCGCATATCGATTCCCGCTCTTAACGAGTTCTACATAGGAGAACTCATATATTTCTTCGAGATTGCCTGCGGTATCAGCGGATACGTACTTGGGGTAAATCCTTTTAATCAGCCCGGTGTAGAGGCATACAAGAAAAATATGTTCGCATTACTCGACAAACCCGGTTACGAGGCCGAGAGCAAAGCCATACGTGCAAGATTATAATGAATTATTCTGTAGAAATAGATAAATATTTGCAACTGCAAGGCTTCGAAGCCTTGCAGTTGCATGCTGTATTGTTCGATATGGACGGTGTCCTGTTCGACTCTATGCCATACCACGCCGAAGCATGGTCGCAGGTGATGAGAAATGCAGGCTTCAACTTCTCGAAAGAGGATGTGTACATGAACGAAGGACGAACGGGAGCCGACACCATCAATACCGCAAGCATGGCACAGTTCGGAAAACCGGCAACAACAGAACTTATAGACAGATTGTGCAGGGAAAAATGCGA
The DNA here is from genome assembly GCA_017467885.1 of Bacteroidaceae bacterium. Lineage (GTDB taxonomy): Bacteria > Bacteroidota > Bacteroidia > Bacteroidales > Bacteroidaceae > HGM04593. The sequence continues at coordinate 45,441 of JAFUKC010000021.1, forward strand.
AATATTTGCCACATATCCGGCAACGCCACGCATGCCCGGTGCTTTGGAACTTGTTGAGAAGGTGAAGGCCTGCGGACTCACACCAATGATTGTAACCGGCTCGGGCACCCCGACACTGCTCGACCGCATACAAAGCAACTTCCCCGGATTGTTCGATGAAAAACATATAGTAACCAGCTTTAACGTAAAGCGCGGGAAACCCTACCCCGACCCCTATCTGCTGGCATTGGAACGTGGAGGATTTACCCAAAGTGAAGCAATTGTCATCGAAAATGCCCCCTTGGGTGTTACGGCCGGAGTTGCAGCCGGCATGTTCACCATTGCAGCCAACACAGGCCCACTGAAGGATGAGATACTTTCCAAAGCCGGAGCAAGCCTTGTATTCCCTTCGATAGAAAAGTTGTGCAACGAATGGGATAATTTATCAGCCTCACTGCAAAAAAGATGAGGGAACTAACAGCAAAAATAGAGAAGGAACTGCACAATTACTACTCCCCGGGTGAAGTTGCAGCACTGACACGCACACTTGCAACCGAACTGTTACACATAAAGGAGAGTACATTCTTCTTGAAAGACCCGGTAACATTGAACCATGCTGAAACATCTTTGCTCGACAACGCACTCACGCGACTGAAACAGCAACAGCCTATTCAGCACATTCTTGGATACGAGAATTTCTGCGGGCTGAAATTCTCTGTAAACAGTTCGGTACTAATTCCACGCCCCGAGACACAGGAACTTGTTGCGTGGATTACAAGCGAATCAACAGGAAAGGAACATATTCTTGACATTGGCACCGGTAGCGGTTGCATAGCTATTTCACTTGCACACAAACTGCCGACAAGCCAAGTTGAGGCATGGGATATATCGGACGAGGCTTTGGTTGTTGCAGAAGCCAACAATAAAGCCAACCGTACAAATGTAAAATTTGTGAATCGCGATATATTCCATGCAACCACATCCGACAAACATTTCAATATAATCGTAAGCAACCCGCCATACATAAAGGAGAAGGAGAGAAGTACGATGCACAGAAATGTTCTCGATTACGAACCGCATACCGCACTGTTTGTCCCCGACAACGATCCTCTTGTTTTCTACCGTACAATAGCCCATAAAGCCCTTGAAATGCTTTCGCCCGGCGGCCTGCTCTATTTCGAAATAAACAGAGAGCATGGAAACGAAACCATACAGATGCTTAAGGAAACGGGGTATACCGACATCGAGTTGCGCAAGGATTTTGCCGAAAACGACAGGATGATAAGGGCTCGCCTGCAATTTCCCCGGGGGCTACGCTAAGATTTAACGGATAGAACTACCTAAAATCTTATATAATATACTTCTCGGTATCATTATCGGTTCATCTTTCTATCAAGCAATTCTTTTTTATGTTCTTTGGCACTCGCCTACGGTGCCGGATGTTTTTTATAATTACCATTGCTAACCAATAGCAAAAGTAATTTTAAAATCCTCGGCACTGTCTGAAGCACAATGAGCCACCGAGAAATTAATGGAAAGAACCACCCTGTCACATCGGAAGATACAAGTTTCATATCATCCCCCGAACTTTGCAGGCGAGCTAAAAATCGCGCTAAAAAACGATATACTTTTTCATTATATCGGCAAGAAAACGCAACCCCTTTTCGTTAAGGTGAATATTATCCCGGTACATATCGGCAAGCAACCCCTCATCGAGTAATTTTATAAGGAACACACCATTATCGTTGCACCAACCGATTATATCGTTACCCATTTCATTGTAGTACCCCTCCTCGAGCTCTTTCTTCTCGGCGTGCAGGCAAACAAAAAGAGGAAGGGAAGCAGAATCGGCAATCTCTTTAATCTGTGCAAAACCGGTATTGAACGTTTTACCCGCTTTAACAATGTAATCTCGGTCGGCAATCTGTTGGTCGGGGTCTTTCGGTGTAACGGCCTTCTTAAATTTCAAACGAGGTATAAGGTATCTTGCAAAAAGTTCATGCCAAGCCGAAGTATATTGTTTATCGGGATTATGTACAGATTTACCGACAACAGGCGTAAAATCCATATTGTCGGTTGCATCGTGGCTGCTAACCAAAAGGAATATTGCTTTTGCATCGAAAAGACCATGATGTTTCAAATAAGCAGCACAGTTATCGGGGCCCCATGAGCCGGCCGAGATATTAAGCATCTGTATACCCGTTTCATTTGTATAGATTGTGGTAGCAATATCATCCTGGTCGATTGTAGCCCCACCAAAGAGAACCGAATCGCCCAAGCCAAGAACTTTCACTTTAGAAGAATCGGGCTCGTCACATCGCTGTGAAAAGGAATTATAATAATATCTGCATCCGAAACGATGTCCCGACTGATTCGGTTGAACGATATATTCGTAAATATCGCTACTCTTATACAGCGGCATCTTACCCAACCCCACAAATTGTCGCATAAGAATCTCGGCAATCAATACCGATACAATAAGAAGTGTAAATAAAGAGAGAGTCACTTTAACGTTCTTTTTCATAGTAGTAACCGTTATTAATTTAGGCCGGGCCACTAAACCTATGAATAAAAACATAACAAAAAAGACGTGAAGCCCTACTTCTGTGCTCGCTCCACTTCTTGAGGCTCCTGAGAATTGCCTATCACTGTCGAAACGAGCAATTCCGGGCCCCACGCCGAATATGAATAACATACACCACACCCATAAGTTCATGGCACACAAATGCATGAACCTACCGGTCGCAGGTTACGTATGTATACAACATACCCTATGGGACGTCCTTCATTGCTGTGTTTTTGACAGTGATTTTGAAATTTTCTCAGGATTTCAAGAAGTCAAAACATAGCGCATAAGAAACGCCTTTATGTACATACATCGGACATCTGTTATGCCCGATTATATGTTGCGAATATAGTAATAAAAAGAGATATTATCAAAAACATGTTTCATATTTATCTTTTTGATTGTATCTTTGAATAAAACTCGAACATAGAAGGAGATGAAACCATTATCGGAGGCCGAAGCCTTAAATAAAGCGGCAGCATATTGTACATCGTGCGAGCGTTGTATAAGCGAGGTTAGTGCAAAACTTACAGTTTGGGGAGTTGATTGTGCGACACAACGGCAGATATTGGAGCGGCTGCAAAGTGAAAAGTTCATCGACGAAAGCCGTTACTGCCGTGCATTTGTCAATGACAAAGTGCGCTTCAACCATTGGGGACGAATAAAGATTCATGCAGCACTTCGCGAAAAGCGTCTGCCACAAAACGAGATATCCGAAGCCATTGCACAAATAGATGAAGAACTATATATTCAGACACTCGCTGCTGTAATCGCAGCAAAACGAAGAGAACTTAAAGGCGCCGACGACTATGCCACAAAGCAAAAGATACTGCGCCATGCGGCAAGCCGCGGATTCGAGCCACAACTAATAATGGATGCAATAAAATTCCCTGCCGATGAAATGGATTAGCGACCTGCTCGACCTTATTTTCCCGCGCCACTGCCTTGTGTGTGGCAATATCCTATCGCCCGAGGAGCACGACCTGTGCCTTAACTGCCGTATGCAAATGCCACGTATCGAAGAAAGACGGCTTGAGGAGATGCAAAAAATCTTCTACGGAATTGTTCCCATAGAGAAGGTGGCAGCATATATCTACTACCGGAAAGGCTCACCCTACAACAAACTAATGCACCAACTGAAATATAACAATCGCCCCGAAACCGGTGAAAGGATTGCAAGTGAGGCTGCCACCGCATTAACAAAGAGCGGCATATTCGATGGAATAGATATTATAGTTCCATTGCCGCTATCAAAGAAGAAAATGCGCAAACGAGGGTACAATCAAAGTTATCACATAGCAAAAGGAATCTCGCAAGTAACCGGGATTCCCATTGTCACCGATTGTGTTATCCGAACAATATCAAACGAAACACAGACACACAAACACCGCGAGGAACGTTGGAAAAACACCGAAGGTATATTCTCCATTAAGAACCACGAAAAGCTACATGACAAACACATTCTGCTTATCGATGATGTGCTCACCACAGGCGCCACCATTGCAAGTTGCGCAAAAGCAATTCTTGAATGTGGTTGCAGGGTAAGCATATTCACCATAGCCTACTCGAGCAACGATATATGATTAATTACTTTATTATTACCATCGTTGCACCAAAACCATATTTTTGGAAAGAGGCATCTTGCGACAGACAACGCGGATATTTACGTTTCAGTTCTTGAGCAATAGCGTTGCGCAATACACCCTCGCCCTTTCCATGAATAAACACAATCCGTTTCCCTTTCTCCTTCAGATGCTCGTTGAGTGTCTTTCGCACCACCTCCATCTGATAGTTCAGAATATCAAAAGCGTTCATGCCGGCGGTTGTCTCCAACAGATTATGCGCATGTAAATCCACCTCCAATATGTCACTGCCTTTTGCCAACTTCGGTTGTGGTGCAGGTTGTTGTACAGCCGATTCGCCTCTCCTTTTTTCAAGAATCACACGTTGTACCTCGGCCGCATCGGTAAAAATCTCTTTCACCGGTTTGTCGTCGACAATAATATCATATAGCAAAGCACCCTCATCGAAGAAAGGATTCTCGCGGAAAAGATGCAACTTATAGAACTTAACTGTATCTATACGCCGTTCCACATTCACCGCAGCCTTAAGTGCATAGTTTTTGCCCTCTTTGAAAGGAAGCAGCTGCACACAAACATGCTCCATCTCGTTAAGTTCCTCGCGCCCGAATTCCTCGATAAAAAGTTTTGAATTCGGCTCCAACAGGCCATTGCCACGTACTCGCCAGCTGCGTCCCTCGGCCGAAGAATAGGTGTAATATATCCAATAATTGCTATCGTTTATTATATAGGCTTCGAAGTGTGAATCAGACAAGGACTTCTCGTCCATAGGCAAATATGCCAACGATACATTAAGGCGCTCGCCCTCGGGACGCTCCATCGGGCGGAACGACACAATAGGCTCATTGCCGTTCTCGTCATCGGCAGCCTTCTTGGCAGCGACAGGCTGCACTGTTTTTTTCGGTTCCTCCTTCGGGGCAACGGTACTCTTTTTAAAATTATATTCGTTGGTATCGATGGCAACACACTCGTGAACGGGCATCGGAATCTCGAAACCATCTTCACCTTCTACAATCACTGTATCTTTTCCACGAAAGCCGGTAACTACCCCGCCACCTGTTTCGTGTATAAAACGTACTTTATCTCCTATTTTCATAATCTGTCCGATATTCTTGAATATTCCTGTTCGAAATTTGGTGTAAGCACCCCCTTACCTATTGCATCCATCAACTCCTGCCTGCCCCAGAAACGCCCTCCATCGAGTTCGTCACTTGGCGAAACTGCGCCGTCGTAAACCGTACTATACACATATACAAACTCCTTTTCGCGTTCGCTTTCGAATATATAGTGCATAATAAAATTTGGTTCAAACTCGGTTATACCAAGTTCCTCGAACACCTCGCGACGCAAAGCATCGGCAACCGTTTCGCCATAATCTATGTGCCCTCCCACAGCAGTATCCCACTTTCCGGGTTGTATCTCTTTCCACAAAGGACGTAGTTGAAGATATATACGACCTTCACTATCGGTAACATGCAAATGAACAACCGGGTGCAACAACTTGCTGCCCGAGTGACACTCGCCTCTTGTAGCACAACCTATAACCAGCCCCGCATCATCTACAATGGGAAACAGTTCGGCATTATTATCCTTTTTCATGTTGCGAAGATACGAAAAAGTGCGCTTAATCACATAGGCCGGATGTCTAAATCGAACGAGATATGTGTTTTTTCATCATCAACACCCGACTCTTTATGCGGTACCACTTCATTTTCGTTATAATGCAACATTACTTCGCGAGATAAAGAGAAAGGCAGACGCACCGCCCCATCCATCCATTCTGTAACAGAATCGTTGACAGTCGTATATGAAAAGTTCACCTCGAGAAACAAGGTGTCGCTGTAGACCCTCCCTTGCGAAACAAGAAACGACGCTTGCGGCCTGTCAGGCACCGCATTACCGGTTACATCATTATCGTCGCCCCGGCAACCGAGAGACATCAGCAGTAGAATAAGATACAAAAATCGGACCATTTTTCTTTTATCTGAAAGAAAAACAGCCCGATATGATAAATTGTTCCGAATATCTGTTTTTTTGCCCCGTTGTATTATCAGGGAATAAGCAAAGAGCTGTCGCCATAGCTCAAGAAACGAAAATCATGCGATAGTGCATAATCGTAAATTGATTTCCAATCACCGTTTACAAAAGCCGACACAAGCAGCAACAAAGTACTTTTAGGCTGATGAAAATTTGTTACAATGGCATTCACGATACGATATTTGTATCCCGGAGCAATCATTATCTGCGTGTGAGCATGCAGAGAGCTCTCGCCACGCTCCTCTAAATAATCGACAAGCGCCTGCAAAGCCTCAACAGCCGGAAGTGTATGTTCACGCTCATACGGTTGCCACTGACTCACATGCAGAGTGTCGATAGAGTGTGATGGGTTGTCGTGCAACCACTCACCAATGAAATAAAGGCTCTCGAGAGTACGTACCGAGGTTGTACCCACAGCCACAGCCTTTCCACCGGCCGATATTAAACGTTTCAACAATTCCACACCAACCTCGATATACTCTTCGTGCATCTCGTGCCCGCCAATGGCATCACTCTTCACTGGCTTAAAGGTACCTGCACCAACATGCAGTGTCACCTCGGCAAGCTGTACCCCGTTTGCCGCAAGCGCCTGCATCACCTCGGGAGTAAAATGTAACCCCGCAGTGGGAGCAGCCACCGAACCTTTTATTTTAGAATACACCGTCTGATAGGTTTTCTTGTCACTCTCCTCTGTTTTACGATTGAGATAAGGAGGTATAGGCAATTCCCCTGCGACCTCCAACAGTTCGGCAAACGAACAACCGCCATTCCACACGAAACGTACCGAATTTACCGCCCCCGATGCAATACGTTCGGCCGACAAAACCACATCCTCGCCATTCACCGTAAGATGTTGGGTAAGCACACCACCCTTCCAACGCGACGAATTACCAACCAGACAATTCCACACACACTCACCCGTCTGTTGGAAAATAAGCTGATAATCGTTAGGATGTTCGGGTTCGAGGCAGAAGACCTCGATCTGTGCACCCGTATCTTTCTTGAAACGCAAACGAGCCTGTATCACCTTTGTATTATTAAACACCATAAGTGAGCCCGGCTGAACATGGGCAGGCAGATTGGCAAATATATCCTCGGCCACAGTTCCTTTCTTATAAAGCAACAGCTTAGAGCTATCGCGCTTCTGAAGCGGATATTTGGCAATCCTGTCATCGGGCAAAGGATAATCATATTCAGCTATCTCTATGTTTTTTGTATCAGACATCATAACAACTATACACAATTTTCTGCGAAGATACCTATTCCCGCCAAATTACGCAAAAGAAATGCAAGGCGTATAACAAAATAGGGCCACTTAATCAAGTGGCCCTATTTTGTTATGATATATGATTTTTTACATCATACCGCCCATGCCACCCATACCGGGAGCACCCATAGGCATCTCGGGCTTATCCTCTTTCTTCTCTACAATGACACACTCTGTTGTGAGGAACATACCTGCAATAGAAGCGGCATTTTCAAGAGCAACACGAGTAACCTTGGCAGGGTCAACCACACCGGCAGCCAACATATTCTCGTAAACATCGGTACGGGCATTATAGCCATAATCGCCTTTACCCTCACGCACCTTCTGAACAACAACCGCTCCCTCTTTGCCGGCATTGGCAACAATCTGGCGAAGAGGCTCCTCGATTGCACGTTTTACAATCTCTATACCGGTCTTTTCATCGGCATTTACAGCCTCTACCGACTCCAGCGAATCGATAGCACGGATATATGTCACACCACCGCCGGGAACAATACCCTCCTCTATTGCTGCACGAGTAGCACAAAGAGCATCGTCCACACGATCTTTCTTCTCCTTCATCTCCACCTCGGAAGCAGCACCTACATAGAGAACAGCCACACCGCCGGCCAATTTGGCAAGACGCTCCTGCAACTTCTCCTTGTCGTAATCGCTCTTTGTTGTAGCAATCTGCGCTTTAATCTGTGCCACACGCTGGGCTATAGCCTCTTTGTCACCATTGCCATCCACAATTGTGGTATTATCCTTGCTTACGGTGATTTTACCGCAAGTACCAAGCATCTCCAGTGTAGCCTGCTCCAGTTTAATACCCTTCTCTTCGCTTATAACGATGGCACCGGTGAGCGTTGCAATATCCTCGAGCATATCTTTGCGACGGTCGCCGAAGCCGGGAGCCTTAACGGCGCATATTTTCAACTGCGAACGCAAACGGTTAACAACCAATGTAGTAAGAGCCTCACTCTCTACATCCTCGGCTATTATAAGCAAAGGACGTCCTGTCTGAACGGCAGCCTCCAATATCGGCAACATATCCTTCAGATTTGTTATCTTCTTATCGTAGATAAGCACATAAGGACTATCCATCTGACATTCCATCTTCTCTGTATCTGTAACGAAATATGCCGAAAGGTAACCGCGATCGAATTGCATACCTTCTACTACTCCAATTGTGGTGTCGCGGCTTTTAGCCTCCTCTATTGTGATAACACCATCCTTTGAAACCTTACGCATTGCATCGGCAATAAGTTTACCAATCTCACCGTCGTTGTTTGCCGATATAGTGGCAACCTGCTCAATCTTTTCGTAGTTGGCACCAACCTCTTCACTCTGCTCCTTGATTGATTCAACAATATTAGTAACAGCCTTATCTATACCACGTTTCAAATCCATGGGATTTGCTCCTGCAGTAACATTGCGCAGGCCCTCGGTGATGATAGCCTGGGCAAGAACAGTTGCGGTTGTTGTACCGTCACCGGCGTCGTCACCTGTCTTCGATGCCACCGATTTCACCAACTGTGCACCGGTATTCATATATGCATCGGCAAGCTCAATCTCTTTTGCCACCGAAACTCCGTCCTTTGTTATTTGAGGAGCACCGAATTTCTTCTCGATTATCACGTTGCGTCCTTTAGGACCCAATGTTACCTTCACTGCGTTTGCAAGCTCGTCGACACCCTTTTTCAGTTGGTCGCGAGCATCCATATTAAAAAGAATCTCTTTTGCCATATTTCTTTATAAATTCTGATTATTATCCCAAAATAGCCAACACGTCGCTCTGACGCATTATCAAATATTTCTCACCTTCGAATTCCAACTCGGTCCCTGAATATTTGCCATAAAGAACCTGGTCGCCCACAGCAATAACCATCTCCTCGTCTTTTGTTCCTGCACCAACTGCAACAACTTTACCCTGTAGAGGTTTCTCTTTTGCTGTATCGGGAATTATAATACCACCGATTGTTTTCTCCTCTGCTGCCATAGGCAAAATGAGGACTCTGTCTGCTAAAGGTTTAATGTTCATAATTGTGTTTTTATAAATTATTGTTTTACCATATTCTTTTTTGCCACATAAGTGACCATAATGTCTATAACGAAAAGTGTGCCAATTTTGTTTTTTTCGTTTCGGGAGGCAAAATTAACAAAGATTTTATTTTTTGACTGACAATTTACGACAAAATGACATATTAAGCAAAAACTATGACACTATTATACCATGCAAAGTGTGGGAAGGTGTATCGAACTTTGGACATACAAAAGACCTTTAAGGAAACAAACCACACCGAAAGAATCAAAAATAATATTCTCCGATACATAGTTTTCTCTTTATAGACATTCATATAACGACAGAAGAATGAAAATCGTACATCTTTTTTGTTGTCTTTTTTGTTGTCGGAATGCAAAAATAATGTTTATATACGGAGATACCACGGTTTTTTTGTTATTTTTGCAAGCATTTAAACAGTTTCTATAGTGATTAATTGTATGAAAACATTCAGATATATACTTATTTTGTTGCTTTTGATTGCATCGGCAACAGAGATAAAATCACAGACAAACGAATACTTCACACACACTGTCAGCAAAGGGCAAACACTCTATTCAATTTCGCGTATGTATAACACAACCGTAAAGGAATTGATAGAAGAGAACCCCGAATGTGCAATTAAATTATCTGTAGGCCAGAAACTGAAGATAAAACAAAGAAACAACATAAACGAACAAACCGCCGACAACACTAACGGTGCAAGGTACCACACCATACAACCGGGCGAAACATTGTATCGTTTAGGACAATTGTACCAAATAACCCCGCAAGAGATTTGTGCTGCAAACCCGGGCCTTTCAATATCAAACTTCAGAAGCGGTGAAGTAATACTTATACCCGTACCGGCCAAACGCATTGTCCCTGTAATAAAAGAAGAGCAAAAAAGCACAGAAGAGGACGATGGGATAACCATCCGTACTGTGCATAAGGTTGAAAAGGGTGAAACAATCTACAGCATCACAAGACGTTACGGAATTACAGAGGAGGAGTTAAAGGCAGCCAACCCCGATTTGAATCCGGACAAGAAAAAACTTAAAAAGAATACACAGCTTAAGATTCCCTATTCGCAAATAGACCTTGCAGCAATAGAGAACGAAAAAAGGATTAAGGAAGAACAAAGCAATGCCGACATCTTCAGAGAATTGGAGAAGAAGAAAGATTCAATTGCGACACTCGACACATTTCAAGGTATTCGTGTGGCATTGATACTTCCTTTCCTGCTCGACAGCTATGCACCAAACGAACAGGCACGCATGGTAGAATATTACGAAGGTTTTCTGCTTGCAGTTGAGGAATTGAAACGTTACGGTTACTCGTTCGAGATAAATACATTTGACTCCGGCCAAGAAAATACAAGCCTCGAAGCACTGATAAACAGCGGCCAACTCAACAACATGGATATTATATTCGGTGCAGTATATCCCGAGCACAACAAACAGTTGGCAAGATTTGCAAAAGAGAAAAATATACCGCTTGTGATACCGTTTACATCGAAAGAGGATGAAATTTTCCACAACCCCATGGTATATGTCGTAAACACCATGCAATCGTACTTTTTTTCAGAGGTTACCGATCATTTCCTGAAAGCATTCCCCCAGGCTAATGTTATATTTGTAAGCGATGGAGCGAACAACAAGAGAGATTTCATTAATGCGCTCACCGACAAACTTAACGAAAAGAATGTATCACATTCCACTATAACACTTGAACAATTAAACGACCAAGAGAATAACGTAGCGACATTGTCGGGACTGTTGAAAGAGGACAAAGAGAACATATTCATTCCTACATCATCGAAACAGACAGTTTTGAGTTCAATGTTGCCGACGCTTATCCTGCTAAACAACGATACTATAGCATTGCCCGAATACAAGTTGTTCGGCTATCCCGAATGGCAGATTTACGCCGGCAATATGGACAGTCGTATCTACGAGGTCGATACATACTTCTATGCATCATTCTTCAGCCACGCCACGTTACCCGAAACTGCCAGATTCCAGAACGAATTCATCCGTTGGTATAACCGCAGCCTGCAAAACATATACCCGCGTTACGGCATGCTTGGGCACGATACAGCATACGCATTCCTGCTTGCCATAAGCAAATACGGGACAGACATGCCGCTACATATAAACAACCTTGCCTTCACACCGGTGCAAACAGGTTTCAAGTTCGAGCGAGTGAACAATTGGGGTGGCATGGTAAACAAAAAGATTTATTTTGTACATTATACTCCACAGTACAATATTGAAAAAATAGATTTTGACAAGCAATGAAAAGGATTTTCCATTTCATATTAACCATATTCGCCGTTACAACGTTATCGGCACAAATAGAGCAACCACGCAATATTCTTGAAGTGGGATTTGCCGGTGGATTGAATTTAAGCAAGATGGACATTCAGCCCACCATGCGCCAAACATATCTTAAAGGACTCAACGGCGGTATAAGCATCAGATACACAAGCGAAAAATACTTTAATATGATTTGCGCCGCACAATTAGAGGTAAACTTCTCGCAACGCGGATGGGTGGAAGATTTTGACGACGAAACAGGCAACGGATACAGCCACACACTCAATTATATCGAAATACCCTTTTTTGCACATCTTGCATTTGGAAAGGAACCCCACGGGCTACAGTTTTTCATAAACCTGGGACCGCAAATAGGCTTACTGTTGAGCGATAGCGAAAAGTATGACGGTGAATGGAGTGTACAGGAACGACCACAAAGCCTGCAACCTATATATGGAAAACAGATAGAGCGGGAATTTGAATATGGCATTGCCGGCGGATTGGGCTTGGAACTTAAAACAAAAATAGGCAATTTCTTTATAGAAGGACGCTATTATTATGGATTGAGCGACATATTCAACAACTCTAAAACCGATGAATTTGGCCGTTCGGCAAACAACACAATCTCGGCACGCATGGGATACTCGTTCCCCATATTCAATAAATAATAACCTTAACGATATATGAAGTTGCTTAAATTCAACAACTTCTAAAGAGTCTTCGCAGGAATGCCATTGTACGTATCCTGCAATTTTGATACGCCCACATACAACGAAGAACAGCAACCTTTACTGTGGGGAAATGACGATAAGCACGAGTGTAGGCCAACTTTCCATCGTGCATCATACGCAACTGCTTCAACAGAGCCACCTCGCTGTTTATGGTTTTTGAGTGGTCGTGAATAAACGAACAGTCGAGAAGAAGATAACTCGAACGCCCTGCATCCTTCAATTTTCGTGCAAGGAAACGCTCTTCGCAGAAGAGAAAGGTATCTTCGGAAAAGAACCCCACATTTCGAAACAAGTCATAAGAGATAAACACAAAGCATCCGGGAATAACATCGACACGACGTACTGCTAAATGAGAACAATTCTCCTTGAATGTTAATGCACAACGCTGTCGCTTCGAGAACATATATGTATATGACAGTACATCGTGTAAAAAACCGGGTAACACAAGTGTTTTGCAATCGACTTCACCCGACGGATATTGCTGCAATGGTGCCATCGCGCCGGCATCATCTATCCTTTCATATACAATAACCAACTTATCGAGCAACGAAATATCGAAATGAACATCATTGTTCAAGACCAAAGCATAATCGGGTGAAAAACTTTCGAGCAGACGCAGCCCCACATTGTTACCCTTTGCAAAACCCGAGTTTTCGCTGTTTGCATGTATGTACACATTGGGTATATTGCCTAACTTATCCTTCAGATACGTATATGATTCGTTTGGTGAAGCATTATCCACAATCTGAATAATAAGTTCATGTGGAGTTTCCTGCGACAGCAGTTCCTTTACAAGTATCTCTGTATCGAGATATGATTTGTAATTAAGAATTACGATACCTATTTTTCGGCAGCCTGTACTACTCATCTCTTTAATGTGAATTTTGAAATTACAGAACCGGCAATAATCATCAACTGTTCATTCCTTTTAATATATATATTTATAAGAATAAACAGTACTACATTTAAAGGTACAGCCACCCACATGGCTATATCCGATGGCGTCATAAAATATATTATGCCATCGATAAGTACATAAGGAAGAGAATAGAGTAAAGTATTCATAATACGACCAAATTCTATATCGATAGAGACATAACGTTTCATCATAAACAGCCCGGCAACAAGCACCGCAACCTCGGAAAAGGACCATGCCAAGGCCGAACCTACTGCACCGTATCGAGGTGTCAACCACAGATTCACCGCAATACCGGTGAAGGCACCTACTGTAGAGACTATCATTATCGGACGATTAGAGGTCGATGCCATAAGGAATTGCTGCACCACAATCTGCTCCATCCCAATTACAATCAGAAGGAGTATCACGATACGAAACGGCAGAATTGCACCTTCGTAACCACTTCCGGCCAATAGTGAGATTATTTGTGGAGAGAAGAAAAGCACAAATATTATCAATGGTAGCGACAACAAGAAGAGCAAGTCGAATGTATCGTTGGCCATACGCTGTAATTTATTGTGTTCACCTGCGTGCAACATCGCACTCACACGCGGAATCATAACAGTTGTAAAAGCAGTAAAAACAGCCATTAATATCGTGTACAATTTTGTAGCAGTTGTAAAATAACCGGCCTGTGTGTCACCGGCAACAAAGCCCAAAAATATCACATTAAACGTTGTATACATGGATGTAAGTACCCTGTAATAACCGAATGTAAATATCGGCAGCAAGCAATCGGTGATACACAATCTTTTAAAATTCCATTGCCTGAAAGCCCGGCTGCAATACCAATTACAAAGTGCATTCACAACAACAACCAATGTTGTAAGCAGATAATACAACAGAACATCGTTACAGTTCTTTACAAAAAGCAAAACAGAAACAACATACACTGTATTTACCGCAACAGAACGAAGTGTAATATATTTAAAACGTTCTATTCCCTGAAAGAACCATTCTATAAGAAACAGATTGAAAACAATCTTCAGAACACCAATAAACAGGAAGGGTTTGTAAGGTTGTAACCTGTCAAAATACAATGTGGCAACCACAAGTATTGCAACAGATATTATGGTAAGCAACACATTCACAATAAAGAGGTTTGTGAACACCGAACTCCTACGATTTAAATCGCTGCCACACCGCGCAATTTCGCGTACTCCGTAGCTGCCTATGCCAAGCATCGAGAAAATAACAAAGTAGTTCACAATCCCATCCACAAAACCACATACACCTATTTTATCGGCTCCTAACACACGCGATACGTAAGGGTATGTTATAAGCGGAAACAGATAATTACACAGCGTAAGTATCAGATTATATCCGAAATTTTTTCTAATGCTCATGTATTGCAGCTACATTGCCAAGGCTGTTAACGGCCTTTATACATCTCCTCATAATATTTCTCATAATCTCCGGTGGTAATATTATCCATCCACTCCTGATTATCGAGATACCAACCGACAGTCTTTTCTATACCCTCTTCGAATTGCAACGAAGGCTCCCAACCAAGTTCTTTTTTCAGTTTCGAACTATCTATTGCATAGCGTAAATCGTGCCCTGCCCTATCTGTAACGTACGTAATCAAATCGAGCGAGCTGCCTTCGGGATTACCCAGCAACCTATCTACGGTTTTTACGATTACCTTTATCAAATCAATATTCTTCCATTCATTGAAGCCTCCAATGTTATAAGTCTCGGCATCTTTGCCATTATGAAAAATAACATCAATTGCACGCGCATGGTCAATTACATACAACCAATCGCGTACATTCTCCCCTTTACCGTATACAGGCAATGGTTTACGATTTCTTATATTGTTTATAAACAAAGGTATAAGTTTCTCGGGGAATTGATATGGCCCATAATTATTGGAACAGTTCGTAACAATTGTGGGCATGCCGTATGTATCATGAAAAGCACGCACAAAATGGTCACTGCTTGCTTTTGAGGCCGAATAAGGACTGTGAGGATTATACTTTGTTGTCTCCACAAAGAACTCATCGCCATACGGCGGTTCACCATCGGGACGAGTCAGTTCCAACGCTCCGTATACCTCGTCGGTCGAGATATGATAAAAACGCTTCCCTGCGTAACCTTCGGGTAAAGACTCCCAGTATAATTTTGCAGCCTGCAACAACGACAAAGTACCCATAACATTTGTACGCGCAAAGGTAAAGGGGTCTTTTATAGAACGGTCCACGTGACTCTCTGCCGCAAGATGGATTATACCATCGACATTATACTGCCCCATAAGTGCAAACATCGTATCAAAATCACATATATCGGCCTTTACAAATGTGTAATTGGTTGCATCTTCAACATCCTTAAGATTTGCCAGATTTCCGGCATAAGTGAGTTTATCGACGTTTATCACACGATAATCGGGATATTTATTCACAAAAAGACGTACCACATGACTGCCAATGAAACCGGCACCGCCGGTAATGATTATATTGCGCTTAAACTTCATACTTTTACCTGTTTACAGCCAATAACGTAGAAATGTAACATTTATTGGCCGATTATATTTCATTAATTCTTTATTGTGATTGTACGAGGCTCCCGACTCGTACAATCTGCTTATTTATAGAGGCAGAACCTCTTTTACTGTTTGATAAGTTCAAACTCGGCACCCGAACCAAAGTCTTGGCCATTTTGCGAATTCAGACCGGTGAAACGCACATAACGCGCCTTTACCGGTGCAGGGAAGATAACCTCCTTCACCTTTGAAGAGCCATCGAAGCTTCCCTTTACAACCGGCTCGCCCCAAGTCTTTCCATCGTTGCTCACCTGAATGGTATAATCCTTAATGCTTCCGTTATTGCCACCATCTTGACGAGGCATATACTTAAAGCCCTTTATCATTGTCTCCTCGGCAGCATCAAAATCTATATAATGAGGATATATCGCAACTGTAACAGAATACATGGTGTGCCAGATGGTTGTAGGATCACCATCTACAAGATTAGTACCTTCGTTACCAACCTCCTGACTCGATGTAAATACAACCGATACAGGAATAGCTGTAATTTCGGGATAGCTGTAGGTAGCAGCCAATTCGGGAGTCTGTTTCTCCCATACGATTATTTCACCACCGGCACTCATATCTACAGGAGCCGTATATTTAACCTTCTTGCCACGTTTGCCAACCTTATAATAAATTTCGGCATTTTCTTTATTGCAACTCATGGTTACAAGGCCCTTCACATCTCGAGAAAGAATTACCGGAACCACACCCGAAGGGAGCACATTCGCCTGTTTGATATACTCACCGGCCTTTACCGGACGCATGATGAATCCCATGGAATTCTCACCCGATTTTACTCGGTCAGGATCGAGCGGACCACCCTGACCGCAACTGTTACCACCAAGACCGGTAACCTTTTTATCAAGATGCAACCATGTACCTGACGACTCGGGCAACTGGTGAGGATGCGCAGCAATGGTAAGCTCAATATCATTCCAAGGCAAAGCCGATGTAGACATACGCTCGGTAGGTATAAATATCACACCACTGCCTGAATTGTTTGTCAGGGCGGCCCATCGAACATCCTCGCGGTTGGCCATATCCTGTGGTTTGGGGAACTTTTCGAACTGCGAAGCCACCGTACTGCGGTGTTGCTCAATAAAGGCACCTGTACAACGGTCGTTGTAATTGTTCTGTGGACCACGGCCATAATAGGTATAGTTACCCAATCCTTTAGAAAGCTGCAAATCGTAACCGATACGGGCCAAGTCTACTGTAGCCTTGCTTCCTGTGATAGAACTGTTCAACTCAACAGAACCATCGGGATAAATCGTGTATATACGGTTCGATATAAAATGGAAATCATCGGTACCCATCTTGTGCGCCTCATTCCGAAGTGTCCAACTGTTGTCTCTGTGGCTTATACGACGAACCGGATACTCGGCTTGCGAACGAACCGTATATTGCAATACGATGCTTCCATCGCGGTTCTTCTTTGAAACAAACGACATAACGCTGTCCTTAAGATTATGCAAACCATTTGTATACCAAGCGTTCCATGCCCAATTATCATTATCGACAGGAGCACGGTAAGCACCAATTTTCATTACATTGCCCGGAGCAAAAATCTCATTTCCATCATAGGAAACACTATAAAGGACACCCTTGTTGTTATCAAACACAAGATTGAAAATACTACCTTCCAATCCACTCGAGATTGACGTAAAGCTCTTGTCTTCAACTGAATATTTCTCAAAACGTATCTTTTCGTCACTTTTGGCTGCATCGGCAAGATAAACACTCTTGGCCGCATCTTTCAAAAGAAGCTGCTCTTCCATCTGGACATATCCCTTATTTGCCCACGGTTCATCCTTTTTCAGTTTGAATTGAACCTTTACAAAGTACTCTTTATCGGGCATAAAAGCTACATTCGAGAAATCGGGCTTGAACTCGGCACGTTTACGCGGTGCAATTGCCATATCGGAAAGGTAATATCCGGCAACCTCTTTGCCATCTTCCCAAAGCGACACACGAATATCCATATCGGAGAGAGTGTTGAAATAGCGCTTGTTGAAAATTTCAACATTACCATTCTCAAGCATCTTTACACCAACATTCTGATAAACCTTCTTAACCTCCCAATATTGTGGTTTAGGAGTGTGATCGGCAAAAACAATACCATTCATACTGAAGAGGTAATCGCAAGGATATTCGCCAAAATCGCCACCGTAGGCCATGTACTTTTTACCCGTTTCAGGGTCGTAGCTCCAGAATGCCTGGTCAGCCCAATCCCAAATTGCACCACCCATGAAGAAGTTGGTACTCTCCATTGCTTCCCAATAATCGATAAGGTTACCGGAAGCATTACCCATTGAGTGAGCATATTCCGAAATATGGAAAGGATATTTTATATTAGCCTTGCCTTGTACGGCATATTGTACCCAACCGATAGAAGGATATTGGTTGGAACCCATATCTACAATATCGTTATTACGTTCGTACTGTACCGGACGTGAAGGGTCGAACGCATGCAAGGCCTCGTATGCCTTAACGAAGTTTATACCCGGGCCGGCCTCGTTTCCGAGCGACCAAATAACCACCGAGGGACGGTTGTGCGTTGCATACGCCATTTCCATCACACGAGCAACATGTGCATCGAGGAACTCGGGAACATGAGAAAGCGACTCTTTACCATAATAGTATTCGTGGCTCTCGATATTGGCCTCGTCCTCCAACATGATACCATACTTATCGCACAAATAGTACCAATATGGAGCATCGGAATAGTGTGCGTTACGAACATGGTTGATGTTTCCACGCTTCATAAGCATTACCTCGTTTAACATCTGCTCGCGAGTTACGGCGTGTCCACGCTCCGGGTTGCTTTCGTGACGGTTTACACCTTTCATCTTTATAGCTTTTCCATTAAGATAATAGTAGCGGCCGGCCAACCCGAACTCATCGTCCTCGGCTTTTGTATCACGTATCTCAACTTCGCGGAATCCCATATAGGTAGATGCGGTTTCAACTACCCGGCCTTTCTTGTCCAAAAGACTTACAACCAATGTATATCGGTTTGGTTCCTCGGCACTCCATTTTGCCGGATTATTAACAGGCAATGAAAGAGTTGCTGTTGCTTTTTCACCCGACAAAACAAGAGGTACATCGCTTTTCACAAGTGCACCTTCCACTATTGTATTATCGTCGCTATAAAGTTCATTCTTATAAAGTTGAGCCTGCAACTTATAACCTTTTGCCTTTTTCTTTCCAAGGTTACGTACATCCACCTCGATGTTTGCCACGGCATCTATATAATTCTCGTCAAGATCTGTCACAACACGTATATCGTGCAATTCAACGGGATTTGTAGATGTAAGCGACACCGTACGGAAAATACCGGGCAAACGGAACATATCCTGTGCTTCGATAAACGAAGCATCGCTGTTGCGATAAACCTCTACAGCCACAACATTCTCGCCCTCAACCAGATATTTGGTGATATTGAAAGCTGCAAGGTTACGCGAGTTCTTCGAGAAACCTACATATCGACCGTTTATCCATAAATAGAAGAATGAATCCACACCATCGAAATTGATATAAACCTGGCGTCCTTTCCACTCGGACGGTACCACGAACGAACGACGATACGAACCAACTTCGTTACGGTTTTTGTACGTTGTCCAATCCTTTGAAGGTTCACGCATGACTCCGCCTTTCCAATCACCCACTGCCACCCGATGATGGAAAATAACTTTCTGGTTTACATAAATGGGAGTACCATACTTCTGCGAGCCATCCGGTTGCAAACCGTATATATTCCAACTCATTGGAACCTGAACTTTATCCCACCCAGAAACATCGTAATCGGTTTTAAAGAAATCGACAGGACGCTCCCAAGGATTACCAACCCAATTAAAACTCCATGTGCCATCGAGCGACATATAGTATTCACTATTCTCGGGCAACACCTTACGAGCACTCTCCACATCGGGGAAAGTAAAGAACCAACCTTTAGGTTGTTCCTTGTTCAACGAGAGTTCCATGGGCGACTCCCATTCGACCAATCCCGGCTCCTGCCCCTGCTTATAACCATAGCCACGAGGTGCTTCCACATCGCCATACGCAAAACCTTTGAGCCCTTGCGCCACAACAGCACCAGAAAGAAGAAAAGCGGCTGTGATTACAGTAAGAAATCTTTTTTTCATAAAAACATCCATTAAATTATATAAATCATTGTATTCTCATCTGTTACATAGAATATGACAAAATGCGGCACCACTTGCAATCCTCCCGAACCGACGCCGAATATATACAGTTTGCAAATTTACTTTTTTTTCAACACAGACAAAATTATTCATTGATTAAAAATACACAGAGAATATTTTTGTGATTTTTGTGGTAAAATATTTTTGGAAATTTAAACAGCTTCTTAGCACATCATAAAAAAATAAAAGCCACATAACTGTAGCTTTTATTTTCCGGCATCAGCACGACGCCATGCAACAAAAAAGTCGACAAATTAGTTCTTTGAAGCCTCCAAAGAAACCTTACGGAACTCTTTCATCAATTTCTCAAGCTGCAAAGAAGCCTTGCGAGCACGTGTTCCTGCTGCTTTGTTTCCCTTTTCTGCCTGTGCTGTTGCATCTGCTGCATAAGCTGCATAAGTCTCCTGAATCTTTTCAATAAGCTCTTTCATAACAATTCAATTAATTAGGTTAATGATGCACAAAGATATAAAAAAACATTATAAAACATCATTCTTGGATATTTTTTTCGAAAAAATCTTCAATAAAGCCTGTTTTTTACATCAAACACCATTAAAACAGGATAAAGAAAACGACCCCAAAAAAGCAAAACAGACTGTTTCATAATTAATATACATAAAGAATACCGTACCACAGATAGATGGAGCACATAGCAACCAAGCTGAAGAGACTGTAAGATTATCAAGATACACATACAGAACAAACAAGGTAATTTTATTCACAAATAAAGCCATATACATAACAAAGAACAAACCTTACAAAATGAAACAGCCCGATTATCAAAAAACAAAATAACCGTTGAAAATAAGATAAAAAAATTTTTCTATAGAAAAAATAGATATAACTTTGCAAATAGAGGATAACAATATATAACAAAACACAACAACAGACAAAACATGAAAAGAGATTTCATTAACAGCACACTTTTTACAATCATCGCAATATTGATGGTTGCATGTACATCCACAAAAGAGATAGCCTACTTTCAAGATGCACAACATGGTGACGAAACTGTAGTTGTGCCAAAGCAGATAACACTTCAGCCCGAAGATAAAATAACGATTGTTGTCAACACACGCAAAAAAGAACTTTCCGATATTTTCAACTTGCCATATATATCAAGACAATTAGGCGTATCAAACAGCTATTCTTATGCACAAGGTATATCGGCATACACAATCGACGTCAATGGCGAAATAGATTTCCCCGAGATTGGCAAGATTAAGATTGCAGGCATGACACGTGAAGAGGTTTCACAAACCATAAAAAACAAACTTATAGAGAAGAATTTATTGACAGTTCCGGCTGTGGTAACCGTTGAATTTGCCAATCTTAAAATTTCGGTTTTAGGAGAGGTAAAGAACCCCGGACGATACAACATAGACCGCGACGCAATTACACTGCTCGATGCCATAAGCCTTGCAGGTGACCTCACTATTCATGGCCAAAGAACCAATATTCGTGTTATACGTTCAACTGCCAACGGAACACAAAAAACTTATTGTGTGAATTTGTGTTCACTCGACGAACTTCAAGCCTCGCCTGTATACTACCTGCAACAAAACGATGTAATTTATGTAGAACCAAACGAAATGCGTGCAAGACAATCCACAGTTAACGGAAACAATGTACGCTCTTCGTCTTTCTGGATATCTTTGGCATCTTTGCTCACATCAATTTCACTTATATTTGTAAGATAATTAAGACCTTAATAATATGGAAAACAAAACAAGCAGATTTCAGACAGAGGAAGAATTCGACATAAAAGAATTCCTACAAACCTGCCTTGTAAAATGGTATTGGTTCGCTCTATCGGTAACCATAGCGTTAAGTATCGGAATATATAAGATAGCGACAACACACCCAAGCTACACCCGTTACACCGATATACTTATAAAATCCAATGAGCAAGGTGGAGATATGGGCGCACAGATGGAAAAGTTTGCATCCATGGGTACATTCCGTGGAAACACCACTGTATTTAATGAGATATATGCCATACAATCGCCTGCAAATGTCATGGAAGTTGTCAAACGCCTTGGTCTAAACATGGATTATTACTGTGACGGATTATTCCATCGCAATGTATTGTACGGAGCAAAGTTGCCTGTAAAAGCCACAATCTGCAATATACCCGATGACACTTATGCAAAGTTCACAATAGACCTGCGTAAAGATGGAACATATAAATTATATGATTTCATTGGCACCGACTACAAGACAGGCGAAGAGATAACAGAAAAGAACATCGTTGAAGGACGCCTTTCTATAACAGCCACAGCAGAGGAAAATGCCACTGATACAGTGGAAACACCCATAGGAAAGATACATATTGCACCAATGCCACACTATATACAAGGTGAGGACATTACAATTTATGTAACAAAAAACAGTTTACATTATACCACATCGCGCTACCAATCGTTGCTGTCGTTTGTTCTGAAGGATAAAGACACCGACATTATTACAATTGCAATAAACGACCAATCGATTCAAAGAGCCGACGACATTCTGCGTACACTCATAGAGGTATACAACGAGCGTTGGGTTGAAGATAAGAATAAAATTGCCGACAGCACATCGGAATTTATTAATGAACGACTCAAATACATCAGTAAAGAACTGGACAACGTCGACAGCGAAATTTCATCGTACAAAAGCAAAAACCTGTTGCCCAATGTAGATGTGGCAAGCAACATGTACATGTCGCAGAGTAGAGATATAAACAATAAGATACTCGACCTGAAAAATGAGCTGGAGATGACACAGGCCGTAAAAGATTATCTTACAAACGAAGACACAAAAAACAAGATTCTTCCGGCCAATGTAGGTATAAGCGACTTGAGCATTGAACAGCAAATTTCCGAATACAACCGTAACATGTTGCAACGCAACAGCCTTGTAGCAAGCAGTAGCACGCAGAACCCATTGGTAATAGACCTCGACAACTCGCTCGAAGCTATGCGTCAGGGTATCATAACATCAATAAACAACCAACTGCAGGGATTACATACACAAATAAACAACCTGGAAAAGGAGATAGCGCAAACCAATGCGCAAATAGCAAAGAATCCTTCACAATCGAAATATTTGGAATCGGCAGGACGTGAGCAGACCGTAAAAGCCACCCTTTACCTGTTTCTGCTACAGAAACGCGAAGAGAACCAGTTGTCTAAAGCATTTACAGCATATAACACACGCATTATAACACCGGCGACAGGCAGCAATATACCAACCGGCCCAAGAAGCAAACGTTTATTGATTTTCTCTTTAGCCATAGGTTTATTTGTGCCTGCGGCATACATTCTGATACGAGAATATTTCAATACAAAGATTCGCGGCAGGAAAGACCTTGAAAGAATAGACATACCAATCGTTGGCGAGATTCCTTTTATAGGCAAAAGAAGACAACATCTATCTTTCCGCAAAGAAAACGAAAATCTTAAACTTATAATAAGTGACGGAAATCATAATGTTATAAACGAAGCATTCAGAGTATTGCGCACCAATATCGAATTCTTGATAAAAGAGAAAGAGAAGAACGTTATGATATGCACATCGTTCAATCCCGGTAGTGGAAAAAGTTTCACCGTCATCAACCTTGCAGCATCACTTGCACTGAAGAAGCGCAAAGTGTTGCTTATCGATGGAGACATGCGCCACGCATCATTAAGCACCTATGCAGGACAGTCAAGAACAGGTCTAAGCAACTATCTTGCCGAGATGTGCGACAATATCGAGCAGATTATAATTCACAACTCTATAAGTGAAGGAATCGATTTAATTCCGGCCGGTGTAATACCACCCAACCCTACAGAATTGCTCGAGAGCAACAGATTGGGTGAACTAATACAGAAAATCAAAACCGAATACGACTATGTGATTATTGATTGTCCACCTATCGATTTGGTTGCAGACACCTCTATTATAGAGAAACACACCGACCGCACATTGTTCATCGTTCGCTCGGGCCTTTTAGAGCGTCGTATGTTGTCCGAACTTGATAAAATACATAGCGACAACCGATTTAAGGCTATGTCATTAATCATCAATGGCATAGAACAGAAGTACGGCCGCTATGGCTATGGATACGGTTACGGATATGGTTACAGTTATCACCAAAAAAATTAAGTGATGAAAGGAATTGTATTAGCCGGAGGGTCGGGTACGCGCCTCTACCCCATAACAAAAGGAGTAAGTAAACAGTTGTTGCCCATATACGATAAGCCAATGGTATATTATCCTATATCGGTATTGATGTTGGCAGGTATACGCGAAATACTTATCATATCCACCCCACAGGATTTGCCTGCTTTCAAACGTCTATTGGGTGATGGCAGCGACTATGGTGTAAAGTTTGAATATGCCGAACAGCCATCGCCCGACGGATTGGCACAAGCATTCATTATTGGCGAGAAATTCATAGGCAACGAAGCGGCCTGCCTGGTGCTTGGCGACAATATCTTTTATGGCGCAGGGTTCACCTCGATGTTGAACGAGGCTGTAAGAACTGCCGAAAAAGAGGAGAAAGCTACAGTATTCGGATATCGTGTTGAAGACCCCGAACGATACGGAGTTGCAGAATTCGACGCAAACGGCAACTGTTTGTCGATAGAAGAGAAGCCACTACATCCCAAAAGCAATTATGCAGTTGTGGGATTATACTTCTACCCCAACAAGGTTATAGATGTTGCAAAAAACATCAAACCATCGGCCCGCGGAGAGCTTGAGATTACAACAGTAAACCAACATTTTTTGGAAGAGAAAAACTTGAAAGTGCAAACACTCGGACGCGGATTTGCATGGTTGGATACAGGTACGCACGATTCGTTGAGCGAAGCATCCACATTTGTTGAGGTTATAGAGAAACGCCAAGGGCTGAAAATAGCATGTCTCGAAGGTATCGCCTACAGAAACAAATGGATAGACGAGAAGAAAATGCGCGAATTGGCAGAGCCGATGATAAAGAACCAATACGGGCAATACCTTATAAAAGTAATAGAAGATTGCAAGAAATAGGAATAATATTAAACTACTTCTAAATGGAGGTCATTAAAACAGAGATAGAAGGTGTCTGCATAATCGAGCCACGTGTCATACACGACGAACGCGGATATTTCTTTGAATCATTCTCGCAACGCGAATTCGACGAAAAGGTGCGTCCTGTACAATTCGTACAGGATAACGAATCAAAATC
Source organism: Bacteroidaceae bacterium (assembly GCA_017467885.1). Taxonomy (GTDB): domain Bacteria; phylum Bacteroidota; class Bacteroidia; order Bacteroidales; family Bacteroidaceae; genus HGM04593. Next base: position 70,829 of record JAFUKC010000021.1, read on the forward strand.
GTCATACGGAGTGCTACGCGGGCTGCACTTTCAGAAAGGCAAACACTCACAAAGCAAACTTGTGCGCGTAGTGAAAGGTGCAGTTCTGGATGTGGCGGTAGATATACGCAAAGGTTCACCCACTTTCGGCAAATATGTTGCTGTGGAGTTAAGCGACAGGAACCATAAGCAATTGTTTATACCACGTGGCTTTGCCCATGGATTTTCGGTACTGACAGACGAGGTTGTATTTCAATACAAATGCGATAATTTCTACTGTCACGAAAGCGAAGGAGCCATAGCCTGGAACGACCCTAAGCTAAATATCGATTGGTGTATTCCTTCCGACAGAATTATCCTTTCAGAAAAAGATAAGCACCACAAGCCACTTGCCGAGGCCGATTATCTGTTCGACTACAACGAAGATTTATACAAATGAAAACAATACTTATTACGGGCGCAAACGGCCAATTGGGTAACAGCATGCGTGCTGCAACGGCAGGCAGCATAAATCGCTATATATTCACCGATGTTGCCGAATTGGATATTACCGACCGCAACGCCGTAATCAATACAGTAGCAAAAGAGAAGGTGGATGTAATCGTCAACTGTGCGGCATACACAAATGTAGACAAAGCCGAAGATGATACAGGCGCAGCGTTCAGGCTGAACTGCACAGCAGTAGAAAACCTTGCCGCGGCAGCAAAAAGAGAAGACGCAACACTTATACATATTTCCACCGATTACGTATTCGAAGGAAACGCCAACAAACCTATAACCGAAGAGGAAAAGACTAATCCGCAAGGAGTTTATGGTAGAACAAAGCTCGCAGGTGAAGAGGCTGTCATTGCAACAGGATGCAAGCATATAATATTACGTACTGCATGGTTATACTCACCATACGGAAAGAACTTTGTGAAGACAATGCAGCAACTGACAAGCAGCAAGGAGAAGCTGAATGTAGTATTCGACCAAGTGGGTACACCTACATACGCAGCCGACCTTGCCGAACTAATCTGTCACATAATAGAGAACGACAAACTGCATATACAAGGAACCTTCCATTACAGCAACGAAGGTGTCTGTTCGTGGTACGATTTTGCAAAAGAGATATGCGAATTAAGCGGTAACAGTTGCGACATACAGCCATGCCACAGCAACGAATTCCCAACTAAGGTGAAACGCCCCCATTTTTCGGTATTGGACAAGACAAAGGTAAAAAGCCGCTTCGGAATAACAATACCTCATTGGAAAGAGTCGCTTCGCAAGTGCGTCAAAGAATTGGCAACAAATAACTATTTTAATTCCACCCATTTCAGATGTATATGATATCTAACTTTTCACTTACAGGAAAAGGTTCCGTCCAATTATCCCACGAAGAATACAGAATTGTCAGTCCACGATAATAAGCCGAAATTCTAATCGCCTGCAGACGCTCCCAGGCAGGCACACCATAATCGGTAGAGAAGCCCGAGAGCAACAAACGATGCGATATATAATCGAGTTCATAATATCCGCCGCCATAGCATATTTCACCGGGTTTAAGCAATTCACGATGACGAGCCACCATCCCCATTCGCAAAATTCCCCTGTCGGTTATAATGAATTTAGGTTGTATCCTGTTCATAAGAGATAGCAGCCTGCCCAAAAGGGCAGGCCGCATTCATTTATTTTTTCTTCTCTACAACATACTTAAGGAAATCCATTATAATAGGACTCGGATGAAGCACCGTACTCGAATATTCGGGATGGAATTCAACTCCGATATACCAATCGAGCGATGGTAACTCGAGAATCTCAACCAAACCACTCTCGGGATTGACACCGGTACACATCATTCCGGCCTCCTCGAAAACCTTTTTATATTCGCTATTGAATTCGTAACGATGACGATGACGCTCAACAATCTTATCTGCTCCATAAGCCTCACGTGCCTTGCTTCCTTTGGCAAGCACACAATCATAGCCACCAAGGCGCATCACATTTCCGTTGTTGCTCAAAGCCTTCTGCTCCTCCATTATATCAACAACATTGTGCTTTGTCTTTTCATCTATATCAGGGCAGTTGGCATCGGCATAACCAAGTACATTACGTGCAAACTCGATGGCCATAACATGCAAACCAAGGCATATTCCAAGTGTGAGTTTGTTGTTCTCGCGACAATATTTGGCAGCAGCTATCTTGCCATCCAGACCACGCTGTCCAAAGCCCGGACAAATAACATATCCGTCCATTCCGGCAAGCATATCGGCAACATTGTCATCATTTATCTTTTCACTGTTTATAAAGTGACATTCCACCTTGCTGTCATGGTACACACCCGATTGAGAAAGGCTCTCCATCAGACTCTTATATGCATCGCGCAAATCATATTTCCCTACAAGACCGATATTTATGACACGTTTAGCTTTATAACGACGTTCAATGAAAGTACGCCATGGTGTAAGAGCCGGAGTCTCGCCAACCTCCATTCCGACAAGACGAAGTATTGCCGAATCCAGGCCCTGCTCCTGCATCCTGATAGGCACCTCGTATATCGAGGGTACATCGGGACTGTGCACCACACAATCGGGCATAACATTACAGAAACTTGCAACCTTGCGCATAAGTGGAAGATCCAATTTGTGCTCGGCACGCAACACCAAGACATCGGGTTGTATTCCAAGACTCTGCAATTGCTTTACACTATGTTGTGTAGGTTTTGTTTTAAGTTCACCGGCTGCCGACAAATAAGGAACGTATGTAAGGTGCACACACACCGCACGTTTCCCAAGTTCCCATTTAAGCTGACGTATAGCCTCAAGATAAGGCAAGCCTTCTATGTCGCCAACGGTTCCGCCAATTTCGGTTATAACAAAATCCAACTCCTCTTTTTTGCTTACAAGCAACATATTACGCTTTATCTCATCGGTAATATGAGGCACCACCTGAACTGTTTTGCCTAAATAATCGCCACGACGCTCCTTCTCTATTACATCGCGATATATACGGCCGGTTGTAAAAGTATTCCAACGAGTGGTCTTAATATCGGTGAAACGTTCATAATGGCCGAGGTCGAGGTCTGTTTCACGACCATCTATCGTAACATAGCACTCTCCATGCTCATTGGGGTTGAGGGTACCGGGATCCACATTTATATATGGATCGAATTTCTGTATGGTAATCTTGTAACCTCTTGCTTGCAGGAGCTTACCTATCGACGAGGAGATAACACCTTTTCCCAATGATGATGCAACGCCACCCGTCACGAAAATATACTTTGTGTCAGCCATTGTGTTATAATATTAGTTAATAATTCAATTAAAAAAAGTCCCATAAAGGACCATTAAAATACATTCAATATACAAATATACGCCTGCATAAAGATGCGGATAGTGCAATCACGTATGCTGTTCTCCGACTGCAAAGATAAAAAAGAAATTTCACAAGCAGCCCACTTTTCAAAAGAAAAAAGCGGGCTGCACAAAAATTATTTATCGAAAAAATTTAGAAGCAGTTTATATTTGCATCATTGTTTTTTTATAGAGCCTCTTATTACATTCGGACACGCAGATAGCACCTCTTCTCGTTTAAAGAGTCCGATAACTCAATTGTTGACAGTACAAGAGTATCCCCGTTGAGTGTTACACCATATTTACTTTCTTTATCCGATAAAACAGCACCTGCCGGAGATTTATATACAACATTAAGATTATTATCCTGTGACCATTGCAGACAATATTGCAAAGTATCGGCAACAAATACAAAACCGGTGAAATCTTCGTTGAACATAATCTCTTGTTTCACATCTGTTGCCGGAGTCTGTTGCAACCACATGCCCCAGATAGGATTAATCTCCTTTTTATCAGAAGATTGCTGCGATTTATTCCCACACGAAAACAATGCCATCATCGACATTGCAACCATACATACTGTATATATCCTTTTCATATCTTTTATTTATGCCGCGAAGCAAGTTCTTTTTCCAAATCGGCAATAGTGAATCCCATCTGTTCGTTCAACACCAATAAATGGTATATTAAATCACTTGCCTCATAAAGATAACGCGATTTATTGTCATCTATTGCCTCGATAACAGTTTCGACAGCCTCTTCACCCACTTTTTGTGCAATTTTATTCACTCCTTTATTAAAAAGATGCGTAGTGTATGAACCCTCGGGCATGTCGCTATGGCGCTGCCGTATTACAGCCTGCAACTTTCTGATAAAACCTTCGTTGTCGGGAGTATCGAAACAACTCAAAGTATTGCGATGACATGCCGGACCATAAGGCTTGCCCATGATAAGAAGCGTATCATTATCGCAATCGGCATACATATTTATAACCTCGATGTAATTTCCGCTTGTTTCGCCTTTTGTCCACAGTGCACCACGCGAACGACTGTAAAAAGTAGCTTTACCTGTCTCCATTGTCTTTTCAAAAGCCTCTTTGTTCATGTATGCAACCATAAGCACCTTTAATGTTGCATAATCCTGTACCACTACCGGCAACAATCCATCACCGGTCTTCGATAAATTAAAATCTGTAAAATTCATATTATATATAGTTTATACTCGCACTTTTATTCCATACTCTTTCAAACGACGTTTAAGCTCGCCAACTGTAATTTCGCCATAATGAAATATACTTGCCGCAAGCGCAGCATCGGCACGTCCCTTCGACAACACATCGGCAATATCCTCTACCGACCCGGCACCGCCCGAGGCTATTATAGGAATCGACAGTTGTTGTGACAACTCGGCAAACAGGTCGCAAGGATACCCCTCGCGTGTTCCGTCATGGTCCATTGATGTGAGCAAAATTTCACCGGCACCACGCTCCTGCCCTTCACGTGCCCATGCAAAGAGTTCGCGATTCGTAAGCTGCCGGCCGCCATGCGTGGTGATAAGGTATCTGCCATCAACCCTTTTCGCATCTATTGCCAACACCACAAACTGACTGCCATACTTGGCTGCGATCTCATCTATCAGTGACGGATTACGCACCGCCGCACTGTTTATCGAAATTTTGTCGGCACCAACATCAAGCAGGCGGGCTGCATCATCAATTGTCGAGATACCGCCACCAACGGTAAAAGGTATATTTATATTCTGCGCAATGCGTTCCACAAGTGAAGTAAAGGTATTGCGTCCCTCAACTGTCGCGCTTATATCAAGATATACAAGTTCGTCGGCTCCTTGTGCGGCGTATGCCCTGCCAAGTTCCACAGCATCGCCAACATCCTGCAAACCAACAAAGTTCACACCTTTCACAGTGCGGCCCTCTTTCACATCGAGGCAAGGTATTATACGTTTTGCAACCATCTCTCCAAATCTTTTAATGTTATACGACCTTCGTATATTGCTTTGCCAATGATTGCGGCACGAATACCAAGTTCATCGGCCCGCTCAACATCGGCAAAAGAGCTTATACCACCGCTCAATGTCACATCAACTGCAGGGAAACGTTGTTGCAATGCCACATATAAATCGAAATTAGGCCCCATTAACATGCCATCCTTCGATATATCGGTACATATAAGTTGGGTTAGCCCCGATGATAGAAAATCCTCTACAAGTTCTTCCACTCCAATCTGCGATTCCTTCAGCCATCCATGAGTAGCTACTTTACCGTCACGCACATCGGCTCCCAATATCACACGTCCGGAGCCAAACTGTTGCAGCCATGAAGCAAACAACTCGCGGTTGTCAACAGCCACACTGCCGCAAATTACTCTGTCGGCACCGGCATCTATTGCCATACGCAGGGCATCCTCGCTTTTAATACCTCCGCCCCACTCGATATCGAGCGATGTATGTGTGGCAAGCCTTTCCAACACCCGCAAGTTGCAAGGTTCCTTTGCCTTTGCACCATCCAAATCGACAACGTGCAGACGTCGCACACCGCAATCGGCATACATCTTTGCCATATCGAGCGGCTCTTGCTCATACACTTTCTTAATAGCGTAATCCCCTTGAGTAAGACGCACACATCTGCCATCAATCAAATCTATCGCCGGAATAATCTCTATCATAAAGCCATAAAATTTTTCAATATCTGTTCACCAACATCGCCGCTTTTTTCGGGATGGAACTGTGTTCCATAGAAATTCCCTTTTGCAAGTGCCGCAGCAAAACTGCGTCCGTTGCACGAAACAGCTATCGCATCGTTGCATATATCGGGTGCAAACGAGTGTACGAAATACACAAAACACCCATCGTTAAGATTATCGAACAGAGGGGTACTTAACTGTTCGATACTGTTCCACCCCATATGAGGGACCTTTACACCTGAAGTCGAATCAGCCTCGAAACGACGTACATCGGTATCGAAAATACCCAGACAATCAACATCACCCTCTTCGCTATGGCGACACATCAACTGCATACCTATGCATATACCCAACACAGGCTGTTTCAGTTCTTTGATGACCGATGCCAAACCACGTTCTTCGAGTTTTTGCATGGCCGACGAAGCTTCGCCCACCCCGGGCAACAACACCTTATCGGCACTCCTTATCTTATCGGCATCGCTTGTAACACAAAATTCGACCCCTATTCGTGCCAACGCATTGCACACCGAACACAGGTTACCCGTATCATAATCAACAATTGCAATCATAACAATCCTTTACTGCTTGGTAATTCATAACTGAACGGTTCGCGCTTTACAGCCATTCGCAGTGCACGTGCAAATGCTTTGAATATTCCCTCGGCCAAATGGTGATTATTATCACCTTTTGCCGTAATGTGCAAATTGCAGTTCATTGCTGCACCAAGCGATTTAAAAAAGTGAGAGAACATTTCTGTAGGGACATCACCGACATATTCTCGTGTAAAACGAACATCCCAATCGAAATCAATCCGACCGCCAAAATCAATCAAAGCCATTGCACGACTCTCATCCATTGGCAACACAAAACCGTAACGTCCTATTCCTCGCTTGTCACCAAGGGCTTTTATAACTGCATTTCCCAGAACTATGGCTATATCCTCCATTGTGTGGTGTTCATCAACCTGTAAATCGCCAACAGCCTTCACCTTCAGCGACACACCGGCATGATGAACTATTTGGTCGAGCATGTGATCGAGAAATTTCAAGCCCGTATCGATTGAAGATTCACCCACCCCATCGAGGTCGATGGTAACAGCAATATCTGTCTCTTTTGTTGTTCTCACCACCGTTGCACGACGGCTGCTGCAACGCAAAAATTCGGCTATACGTGCCCAGCTGTCGGTTACAAGAACACAAGCATCGGAATATGGCATGGATTTCAGTTCCTCGATTCGCTTTTCGTCGGCTGTATAAAGAATCGCTTTGGCACCCAGATTATGTGCCAACTGTACATCGGTCAACCTGTCACCAATAACGAAACACTCGGCCATATTATAACTCCCATCGAGATATTTACCAAACATACCTGTTCCCGGCTTACGGTTCGGATGGTTGTCGGCCGCATAATGTTCATCTATCAATTGAGCGGAAAAAGATATACCCTCGCCCGACAGCGTACTCAACATTTTATTATGTATAACCTCGAAACGTTCCAACGGATTACTGTCGGTTCCAAGGCCGTCCTGATTACTTGCAATAACAAGTTCATAATCGAGTTCGGCTATTTTGGCAAGTGCTCCTATCACACCGGGCATAAACGAAAGTTGCTCCAGCGAGTCGACCTGTTCGGTTACGGGTGGTTCCCAAATTATAGTGCCGTCACGATCTATGAATAATGCTTTTTTCATTTTATTGTAGATAAGATATTCAATAATTTATTATTCTCGGCCGGGGTTCCTATGGTTATACGCAAACAGTTCTCACAACCTTTTACACGAGAACGATCGCGTACTATTATCTGTTGCCCTATAAGTACTTCGTATATCGATTTTGCGTCGGTAACCTGTACCAAAATAAAGTTGGCATCAGAGGGATATACATGCGTCACACAATCCATCCCTGTCAATTGGGCAGCAACTCTCTCCCGTTCGCTTTTCAACTGCTGAATCTCGCCGGCAACGTCGCGTCGAAGAAGTTCTTCGGCCTTCTGCATTCCTGCAAGGTTTATATTATATGGATATTTCACATTGGAGAATAGCGCAATGATTCGTTCATCGGCAAATGCAAGCCCCAGACGTAGAGCCGCCAGGCCATAGGCCTTTGAGAGTGTCTGCAGAACTATCAGATTCTTATAACTCTGCAGCTTTGTAAGCATGCTCGGTTGTGAAGCAAAATCAATATAAGCCTCATCTACAATCATTACACCTTTGAAACGTTCAAGCAAATACTCCATCTGCTCTATAGGGAAACTGTTACCCGACGGATTGTTGGGCGAGCAAAGAAACATTAGTTTGGTTTTTTCGTCACATGCAGCAAGCAGTTCATCTGCCGGCAACGAGAAACCATTGCCCAATGCAACCTCACGCACCTCTACATCATTTATATCTGCAGCCACACGATACATTCCATAGCTGGGAGCAATCATCACAGCATTGTCCTTACGCGGTTCGCAGAATATACGATAGCACAGATCTATAGCCTCATCGCTGCCGTTTCCAATAAAAATAGAATTCGAAGGCACACTCTTTATTTGTGAAATAAGAGCCTTCAGTTTGGCCTGACGTGGATCGGGGTAACGGTTATATCCATTCTCGAAAGGATTCTCGTTGGCATCGAGAAAAACACCAAGCGCACCTTTGTATTCATCACGTGCAGTGGAATATGGTGCAAGTGACAATATATTTTTGCGAACAAGTCGCATCACATCTTCTATACTCATAATCAGTCTGTTACACTCTTCATTCTTAATAAAGCAGCATTTGCATGCGCATCGAGTCCCTCGGCCTTTGCCATTGTAACAATGGTATCACCCAAGCTGCGCATGCCCCCGGGAGTTATCTCCTGATAAGTAATCTTACGTACAAAACTATCGAGGTTCACACCACTGTGCGAACGTGCCCAACCGGACGTTGGCAACGTATGATTGGTACCCGAGGCATAATCGCCGGCACTCTCGGGCGAATAGTTACCAATGAATACACTGCCGGCTGCTGTTATGCGAGCCGATATTCCCCAAGGGTCCTTTGTTGAGATTATAAGATGCTCGGGAGCATACATATTTACAAATTCTATACGTTCGTCGGGGTTGGTAAGTATCACCACCCTGCTGTTTTCGAGTGCTTTTGCAGCCATATCCTTTCGTGGCAACTGCTGCAATTGAGTTGCAACCTCGGCACACACAGCATCGGCTATATCCTCGTTACTGCACACCAATATGGCCTGCGAATCTACACCATGCTCGGCCTGCGACAACAAATCGCTTGCCACAAATGATGGTATTGCCATCTCGTCGGCCATAACCAACACCTCCGAAGGACCGGCCGGCATATCTATTGCCACACGGTTGCTTACCATCTCTTTTGCCTTTGTAACATATCTGTTGCCGGGACCGAAAATTTTATCAACCGAAGGTATTGTTTCGGTAGAATAGGCCATGGCTGCTATTGCCTGCGCACCACCGACTTTAAATACCCTGTCTACACCACAAACCATAGAGGCAAAAAGCACTGCCGGTGCAACCTTGCCCCCACTGTTTGCAGGAGTACAGAGGATTATCTCTTTGCAACCTGCAACCTTCGCCGGTATCGCAAGCATAAGCACTGTTGAAAAAAGCGGTGCTGTTCCACCGGGAACATATAATCCCACACGTTGCATAGGCACTGCACGCTGCACACACAAAACACCTCTCACCGTTTCCGTTTCCACCGGCTCGAAACGTTGCGCCATGTGAAAAACAGTGATATTCCTTACAGCCTTTGCTATTGCATCTTTCAGTTCCTGCGGAACAAGAGCAAAAGCCTCGCGACGTTCCTCCTCTGTCACCTCCAAAGCATTCAACTCTACACCATCGATTGTGCGAACAATTTCCCGTATAGCCTCATCGCCGCCGACGCGAACCTTATCTATTATGGCCGCTGTACGCTCGGCTATTATACCATCATCGGATAAACGACGTTCAACAAGTACCGGCCACTCGCTGCGTGCCGGATTAACATATCTCTTTATTATCTGCTCCATAATATCACAATACTATTTTTTCGAGTGCAAGCACCAGAATATCTTCGGCACCGATAGCCTTCAATTTCTCGATTGTGCTCCACAGCACCTTTTCATCGACAACCGTCTGCATCGAGCACCAATCCTTTTGAGCAAGAGGAATCACTGTCGGACTGCGCATTGCCGGCAATATGCTCACAGCCTCGTCGAGTGCCGACACCGGCAAATTGAGCAAAAGATACTTTTTACCTACACCTTTTATTACCGATTCGAAACGCGACATTAACTGACGTGCCACTGCCATCTTCTCTTCGTTCAGTCCCGGTGTACCAATCAGCACCGCTTCGGAGTGCAATACCTGCTCCACCTCGACAAGGCCATTTGAAATAAGAGTACCACCCGAGGATACTATATCAAATATTGCATCGGCCAAGCCTGCAGCCGGTGCAATCTCCACCGAACCTGTTATATTATGTATCTGTGCCGTTATACCATTTTCCTCGAAATATTTCTGCAACACATTGGGATAGGATGTAGCTATACGCTTTCCATTGAAATAGGACAACCCATCGTATTTTTCTGTTTTAGGAATGGCTAACGATATACGGCAACCGCCGAAACCAAGTTTCTTAAGCACATCGACCTCGAAACCACGCTCGGCAACCTCGTTGTAACCAACAATTCCCAAATCGGCTGCGCCCATCGATACCGTCTGCGGAATATCATCGTCGCGCAAAAACAGTATCTCAACCGGAAAATCGGCTGCACGCATCAAAAACTTTCTCTTTTCCTCTTTGATAGTAACACCGGCCTCACGCAAAAGCTCCATACTCTGCTCGTTCAAACGGCCTTTGGTTTGTATTGCAATTCTCAACATATATTAATTTGTTTTTATCATCAATAAAAAAGTAACGGAAACCTACAACTCCAAGGGTAGGCTTCCGCTATTATAATGCATATAGACACACCGCACAACCCTTTTATGTATATAAAAGATGCAAATGATGATGGTGGTGTATCTGTGTAAAATTCATATTTCGTTTACATTTTGTTTAGCAACAGTGCAAATATATGCATAAAATTCAAACACACGAAACATTTTCTTATGTTTTTTCATACATCGCCGCTTGTCGATTATTACAAGAGCTGTTTGAATTTCTAAAACATCAACAATATTTCATGATGCGCAAATAGAACACTATTTCAGTTGTTTGCCATCAGAAAATGCATTGCCTACACGCTCACCCAATATGTGATAAGCATGATGGATTGGCTCGTATGTAATAAGCTGCATCTTCTCAACATCAGGCTTGCCGTCTTCTGTAAGAAATTTCTCGTCCACAAGAATATTTACAATCTCGGCTATGATATTGTAACCCCCTTCAGTTTCATCAATCTTGCGGAGGATACGGCACTCCAATGTCATTGGAAAATCGGTAAAAACAGGAGCATCCACATTTTCGGATTTGATAGCAACCCAGCCGGTTTTCTTTATCTTATCGGAATCCTTCTTTGCACTGACTATGCCTACAAAATCCGATGCAACCATCGTACCCCTTGTGGCAAAGGCAACGGTAAAATCACCACATCGGGCAAGATTCTCGGTAGTGGCATGTGAACCCATGCAAATCATTATTTCATTTGCATCCCACTGGCCTCCCCATGCTGCATTCATGGCATTGGGAGTTCCATCACTGTTATATGTACCTATTATAAGTACCGGCTGTGGGAGAACCCACGGTTTTTGTCCAAAATTTTTCATTTTTCTATTTTTAACTTAAAAGCTGTTATCTCACCTTCTTTAACTCGCTGTATAAACGTTGCACCGGCAGGCCCATCACATTAAAATACGAACCGTCGATATGCTCCATGCCAATATACCCTATCCATTCTTGCGCACCGTAGGCACCGGCCTTGTCCATCGGACGATACTTTTCGATGTAGTACTCTATTTCACTATCGTCCAACACCGCAAAACGCACATTCGACTGCGCAACAAAGCTGCTTTGAAAATTCCTTGTGGTTATTGTTACACCGGTAAATACCGAATGTGTCTTACCCGACATATTACGTAACATGCGACGAGCGTCACATTCATCCGACGGCTTACCAAGAGCAGCCCCATCCAACCAAACTATTGTATCGGCCGTAATTATCAGTTCCTCATCCGACATCATCGGACGATAAGCATCGGCTTTCAATTTAGAGATATAAAGCGGAATATCACCACCTTGCAAACCTGCAGGATAGGTCTCCTCCACATCGGGCAAGGTACGCACCTCGAACGGTATATCCAACCCCGTCATAAGCTCTCGCCGACGTGGAGATGCCGATGCCAATATAATTTTGTATTTTTTTAGATTGTCCAACATAATTTACTGTCTTTTACCAACCGAAGGCATTAGCCTCGTCCATCCATTTTCCTTGTGCGCGCATCACCTGTTCTATAACATCGCGCCCGCATCCTTCACCACCGTTCATAGGTGAAATATATTTGGATATCTCTTTTATTTCTATTGCAGCATCGGCCGGGCAGCAAGGCAAGCCACACATCTGCATCACCTCATAATCGGGGATATCATCACCCATATACAACACCTCTTCGGGCTGTAGCTCGTACATAAGCAGCAACTCCTCGAAACAATCGCGTTTGATGGAAGCCCCCACATATATATCCTTTATACCCAGCCCTTTGTAACGTACCTTTACAGCCTCGGTACGCGCCCCGGTAATTATTGCAACATGAAGACCGGCCTTTACAGCCAACTGCAACGCATATCCATCCTTAATGTTTACGGTGCGCATAGGCTCACCGTTGGGATACATCGATATTGTCTCGCGGCTGAGCACGCCATCCACATCAAACACCAACGCCTTTATTTTCTTCAAATCGTAGTTTATCATATCATCTTTGTTTTTGTATATATTCGCTCATTAAGTCGTATGCCTGCCTCAATTCACCATCAAGCATAGCACGTTGTTTTTCCATCACATCCGTATCGCCACGCTTTGCCGGACCTGTCTGTGCCTCACGTGGCATTATGGCATGTACTTTTGCTGCCGTTTCCTCAATCAATGGCAACATTGCCGAAAAGGGCAAATTGTAACGTTCGAGTATCTCGGCAGCCATAGAGTATACTGCATTTGAGAAGTTACATGCAAACACTGCTGCCAAATGCAAATATGCACGTTGCTCGCCTGTTGCACGATATACCCTGTCTGTGAGCAACATTGCCAACTGCTCCACCTGCGTTGCAACAGCCTCGTTGCATCCTTCAACAAATACACTTACCGAAGAGAAATCGACAACACGCACCTTGCTGAATGTCTGCATAGGATATAACACACCGAACGACGCACAGCCGGCATCGGCCAAAACATCCATCTGCACACTGCCGGCAGTGTGCAGCACCAATGCATGCTTGTATCTTTCGGCCACCATAGACGCAACATGCGGCAAAGCATTGTCCGTAACCGAGATAATTACCACATCAGCATCGGGCATCGCTTCAATATCGGTAAAGCCGGGTACTGCAACCTTCTCGCAGAGCCGGCGCACCGAAGCCTCGCTGCGACTCCACAAAGCCACAAGCTGCATTCCTGCACTCTTCATTGCCAATGAAAGCGAGGTCGCCACATTACCAGCACCCACAACTGCTATACGCATGGAATTATTTTCCGCTGAAACTGCCGACATGAACCTTCTCCCATTGCATTTTTTCCTCGTCAAAAGGCTTGCTGTCACGCTCCTTATGACCGACCGCAAGAATTGACAAAACGGAATATTGCGTCGGCAGACCAAGCAAAGCACGAACGTTATCCTCGGCAGCAACACCCTCGGAATCACGACGCAGACGTATCTGAACCCAACAACTGCCCAAGCCCTGTTCCTCGGCAGCCAACTGCATAAGAATTGTGGCTATAGAGCAATCCTCCACCCAAACATCGCTTTTAGTGGTATCGGCAATCACAACCACAGCCATTGCCGCACCCTCGAGTAACTGCGCACCGGCAGCCTTGCTAACCGACAAAGCCTTAAGCATCTCCTTATCCTCCACAAGCACAAACTCCCAAGGATTGATACGATGCCCCGATGGTGACATCAATGCAGCCTTCATTATATTACATACCGCAGCCTCATCTACAGGGTCGCCGGTAAAACGGCGACAACTGCGTCTGTTCTTCAACAACTCAAGAAAATTCTCCATATTATAAAACTTTTATTTTGCGAAGATAACACAAAACAGGAAAACTACAAAAACAGACAGAATATACAAAGTAATTGCTCTTCATTTTTTCAATCGGCTGTAAGAAGCAAGGGTGATATTCAGTGGTTGGGTCGGGGTACCTGCAACCCCTTATGATATGAACATTAAAGAATGGTTGTAGATAATCTATCGCACCTTATCTTGTATCAGATGATGAGATTTACGTACCTTTTCTATCATTTCCCAATCGACCTCGGCAGTGGCGTGCCCTTCGCAATCATCGACACAAGAGGCCATAGTCCGGCCATAAGGATTTATTATCGCACTATGCCCCACATACGAACCGAATTCATCAACCCCCACCCTGTTTGAAGCAGCAACGTAGCATTGATTCTCTATAGCCCTTGCACGCACAAGAGTATCCCATGCCAGAATACGACTGTTAGGGAAATTGGCCGATATTACAAGTAAATCATACCTGTCATTGTTGTGCAAAGTGAGCGGGAAACGTAAATCATAACAGATGGCAGCACGAATGCGCAGCCCACGCCACTCCCACGTCACCTTCTCGGTACCACCCACAAAGATTTTATCTTCACCGCTGTATTCGAAAAGATGTATCTTGTCATAAGAACCAACAGCACCATCGGGGGTGACAAAATACATACGATTATAAAACAGGCCATTTTCGGTTGTGAGAATTGTTGCAACAATAGCAGCATCATATTCAACAGCCCAGGACTTAAGCAATTGCAATGTTTCGCTACCATGTTCTTCGGCAAGCCCTATGGGGCTAAGAGAGAAACCGGTGGTGCACATCTCGGGGAAAATGTATATATCCGATTTTGGCGACTCGGCCAATAATCGTCTCATATTTTTCCGGTTGGCTGCAATATCCCCAAAAACAATATCCTGCTGCAAAACTGTTACCTTCATTGTCACCATTCATTTATCTTGCAAAAATAAAAAACTTTCATCGTAGATACGAAAAAAAGCAAAAACAATTTTGTTTAATACAACTTTTCACTACCTTTGCAACGCAAAAAAGGGAAAGATGCCAGAGTGATCGAATGGACCGGACTCGAAATCCGGCGTACGGTTTTTATCGTACCGTGGGTTTGAATCCCACTCTTTCCGCAAAAAGCGATTTAGCAAGTTGTATATCAACAAGTTAAATCGCTTTTAAATTTCCAACTCGGACAACATACCGACATACAAGGGTTCACTCGCAAAGCCTGGGGAGAGGTTTAAGCAAAAAGTTTAGCTGATTCAAAGAAGAAAATATAGTAAAATCCTTTCATGTTAGACAATAAAATTTCGGGGAAGCATAATTTCTGCTTCCCCGAAATTTGGCTTAATAACATCGATTACCTCTTATTGGATGTCCTCGCGACAGCCGGTTGGATAATACGGCGAGATAATCATAAAATTCAATTTATTTGTTGGTTTACTCACAAAAGACAACTGCCAACTAACAACAACACATCCACGTACAAAGCAATCATCTTTCACGTTACAAAAATACATCAGCGAAACAACCTTTACAATCACCAAATTTGTGATTTATTGCCACGTTCATAGCAACATATATCTATATACGGATTGCGGTGTGTTAAAAGTTCTATTTTAACACACCGCAATAATTCTATTATCGGTTTTACTTACCGGGGCTTGCATTCTTTACGGGACAGGGTTTCTTGGGCGAGCATTTACCCTTTTCGCACTTCATTTTTGCACCTTTATGCATCGGACGCTTGCCGAATTTCATCTTGCCCTTATCTTCGGAAAATAGTTTCTTCACCTGAAGAGGAGTAAGAATCTTTGCAAATTTTGTTACATATTCCTTCTTTACATCGGCAATCTTGCCCTGCATCTCATAACGTTTCTCCAAACTTTCCACAATCTGTTCATCTGTCATCTTTGCACCTTTATCTTTAGGAGCAGCGCAATGACACTTTGAAAGAGCGGCTACATACTCTTTATAAAGAGGTACGAATTTTGCCGATGCGGCCTCGTCGAGCATCAGTTTTTTAGAGATTTTCTGTGCTTTCATCTCAATTCTCTTTTCGGGTGTGGGTGCCTCTGATTTTTTCTTTTCCTGCGCCGAAACCAAACTGCTGAAAGCAAACAAAAGCGACAATAATGTCAAATAAAAAACATTTCTTTTCATAGTTATCATTTTAAATTAAAAGTTATCTGATTTTTTGATTCAGATTGAAGGAAAAGGTTTAAACAGATATTCTTTTTTAAGTATTTTTCATAAGCAGAAGGATATAATAACAGCAGGCTTGCCACAAAAGTGATAAGCCTGCTGTAGCTATTATAGAATTTCACTTATTTCGTTTCAGCATCTGCCTTAACAGGGTTCACCTCGACAATCTCAACATCGAAACGAAGAGCCTCATTGGGACCTATATCCTGACCTGCACCACGCTCACCGTAAGCAAGTTCTGAAGGAACCCAAAGTGTTATCTTACCACCCTCACCAACGAGTTGCAATCCCTCGGTCCAGCCTTTGATGACACGATTCAAGGGGAACTCTACAGGCTCGTTCTTATCATAATCGTTGGGACGATACTGTTTCAACATCTGCCGGCGTGCTTCGGGCATATCCTCGAAACGTGAAGCGTCGAACACCTTGCCATCGCGCAAAGTACCTTTGTAATGTACGCGAACCACAGCTGTATCACTCTCGGCCTTCTTGTCCATATTACCGGCTTCCTCAATCTTGTAAAGCAAGCCGCTTGCAGTCTTGTTTACACCGCTTGTATTCTCGATACCGGAAAGCCACTCTTCAGAAGCCTTTCTGTTATTTGTAGGAACAACCACCGAATAGTAGTGACGCAAGAAGCTGTTAACCTCTTCATTGTTCATGCGTGCCGAACCGGCTTTAGCATCATCCATCGCCTTAAAAAGCCAGATTGTGTGCAAAGGCAGGTTTCTTTTAAGCAGTGTGTTACCCACATCGACACCCAAAGCTGCCGATACAATTGCACACTCCTTATCATCCACGAACATAGTTTCGGGATTGAATCCGAGTTGCTCTGCAGGTACAGCCTGAATGGTTGAATCGGTTTTAGCTCTCTCGTTCTGCATAAGTGTCATTGTGCGCTGACGATAGTTGTTGAAGAATTCGGGAAGAATCTCTGAAATAGTTTCCAAGTTAATTTCCTTGCCCTCAACAGTTACTTCATCACCTCCTAAAAGAATGGTAGACATACCCTTCTTCAATAAATCGTGAGAGAATGTAATGTTAGAGAAGTCACGACCAAGGCTGTTAGAGAAATCCACACCTATCACGTAAGAGAGAGTATCGAATTTCGATTCATCACCCTCTACCACCAATTTGTTTTTGCCATTGTTGCTGCCGCAAGAGATAGCAAAAGCAGCAAACAAAGACATCGCTGCTGTAATGATTGTTTTTTTCATTTTAATATTATTTGTTATAAGAAGTTGTTTAAATCTTAAATAAATCTTTTCCTATCATTGAAGCTATATGTAGCCGGCATATATGTGATAAACGGCGCGAAGATAGTGATTTTTCGGTAATTATATCACTTGCAAATATCACAAAATACAACTTTTATATAATTTTAAGAAACAGTTTTTATAAAAGCCGAAAATCATTGTTGTATATAAAACAATCCCTGCATGCCAAAGTTTACACGACACACAGGGACTGTAATTTATTAAACAGCTTTTTATTTCAACGAGTCGAGGTTATGCCGGTTGAAGAGTTGCTTACCCTCGGGAGTATAAAGAATATCTATACGCTCTTTATAAGCTTTCTCAACCTTACCGCGTACAACTTTCATGGTACTGTTCATCATACCGTTCTGCTCGGTGAATGCCTCGGGCAAAACAGCAAAGCAACTTGGCAACCAACGCTCGGGGAACATACCCTCAAATTCACCGCCCTTCTTAAACTTGTCTACATCGGCCTTTATAAGCTCACATGCAGCCTTACGACCATCTTCGGTTGTAAGGTCGAGGCCCTTTTCGGCAAGTGCACGCTTGATGTTTTCCTTGTTGGGAACAATAAGAGCTGTAGTATAAGGCGATTGGTTGTTGTACAATATAACCTGCTCTACTGTAGGACAGAAACTTACAAAGGCCTCCTCTATACCTTCGGGGCTATACTTCTCGCCATCGCTCGATATAAGCAGACTCTTAAAGCGTCCCTTCACATAAAGTAAACCCTCGGCAGTCATATAACCAAGGTCGCCTGTATAAAGATAACCGTCACGAACTGTTTCTGCTGTCGATTCCGGATTCTTCCAATAGCCGGCCATCACATTCTCTCCCTTAACCACAATTTCGCCAAGCTCACCCAAAGGCAACTCTTTGCCGTCGCTATCGCAAATCTTAAGTTCTATAGGCTTAACCAATTTTCCACTCGAGCCGAAACGATACATATCGGGGCCGTTCGACGAAATAACCGGTGTTGCCTCGCTTAATCCGTATCCCTGATACATAGGCATTCCGACGCCAAGATAGAAGTTCTGCAACTCCTTGTCGAGTAAGGCACCACCACCCACAAAGAAACGTAACTCACCTCCAAAGTTCTCGCGAACCTTCGAGAATATCAATTTATCGAATAAAGCAACGAGCGGTTTAAGAACAATACGCCAACCTTTCGGGTCGAGATTGCTTTCGCCATAATATTTCTGACGCACAGCCATACCCATATTAAACAGTTTCTCGGTAGTCTTGCCTTTTGCACGAATGGCTCCCTCGATATTTTTCTTGAAGGTTTTTGCCAACGACGGCACAGACAAAATGAAGTGAGGACGCACCTCCTTAATGTTTCCGGGAATATTCTTCAATGTCTCGAGCGGAGTACGACCAACCTGTACTGTGGCGGCAGTAGCACCTCGTGACATCATTATATAGAAACCTACAACATGAGCAAAACAGTGGTCGAGTGGCAAAATGATAAGCGTACGCCATGATTCATCGATGTGTACGAGTGTAAGCGCCTGCTCTACATTTGCTGTATAATTGCGATGTGTAAGCACAACACCTTTTGGATCGGCAGTTGTACCGCTGGTGTATGTTATTGTAGCAATATCATCATTCTGAATAGAATTTGCAACGCTTAGGAACTGTTCCATCGTGTGCTCGGCAAGAAAATCGTCACCAAGTTTCATAACATCGGCCAAAGCAATCTCACGCTCCTCCATTTCATGATTGCCATTGAGAACGATAATCTTCTCTACTGCTGTCAACTGCTCTTTTATGGTACGAATCTTTTTAAGCTGGGTACCCGAGACCATGATATATTTTACATCACCATGAATAAGACGGAACAACAAATCGTTACTCTCTTCCAATTTTATAGAAAGAGGAACATTGGCCGCACCTGCATAGAACATAGCCAATTCGCTTATAACCCACAAATTGCAACCTTCGCTGAGCAAAGCCATATTTTCACCCTTCTTCACGCCAAGTGCCTGAAGACCGGCTCCCAAACGATATACCTGTTCCTTTACCTGTGTGTAGGTAGTAGGTTTAAAACCCTCCTTTTTGTCTGTTTTCTCTAAAAGGAAAGTGTTGTTCGGATACAAACGAACAGACTCCTCGAAAAGATCTACAAGTGTTTTTTTCATATTTAATGCTATTTTTAGCACTTCGTAACACATTTTGCATCACGTCGTTGCCTTGTTAAACTTCGCAAAGGTACAAAAAACTTATTATAAAACAATAGTTATTCCGATTGTTTCACATATTAGGTGTTTTTGTGCAACAGAAGCGCATAACAACCATTATCGGGACCCTCAAAAATGCACAAAACAAAAAAAATGTGCAAAAGTTGGCATAATACATTTTTATTAATATCTTTGCACTTTACAGACAAATAATTCAAACAACTTTCTTAAGTTCTACATATATTAATTAATACATTTAAGTATGAAAATATCGAAAATAGAACATTTGGGTATTGCAGTACAAAGCATCGAAGAGGCGTTGCCCTACTATGAGCAGGTATTAGGTTTCGAGTGCTACAACATCGAAACGGTTGAAGACCAGAAAGTACGCACTGCATTTTTGCGCGTAGGTGAAACCAAAATAGAGCTGCTCGAGCCGACATCGCCCGAAAGCACCATTGCAAAATTTCTGGAAACACGTGGGCAAGGCATACACCACATTGCCTACAAAGTTGAGGACGGTGTTGCAAATGCTCTTGCCGAGTGTGAGCAGAAAGAGATACGCACCATCGACAAGGCCCCACGTGGCGGCGCCGAAGGACTGCACATAGCATTCCTGCACCCGAAAGCCACACAAGGAGTACTTACCGAACTATGCGAAGAATAACTTACATATAACACACTTCAAACAGATTCTTAAACAGATTCCTAACCATGAGTAAACAATTCGACAAAATAAAGGAGCTTGTTGCACTGCGCACAAAAGCTCGTTTAGGTGGTGGCGAGAAGGCCATCGAAAAACAACACGAACGCGGAAAATACACAGCACGCGAACGCATAGACATGCTGCTCGACAAAGGCAGCTTCGAGGAGATGGATATGTTTGTAACACACCGCTGCACAAACTTCGGCCAAGAGAAGAAACAGTTCCTTGGCGACGGTGTGGTTGTCGGTAGCGGAACCATTGACGGTCGCTTGGTATATGTCTTTGCACAAGACTTCACCGTAACCGGCGGTTCTCTCTCCGAAACTATGGCACAAAAGATATGCAAAGTTATGGATATGGGCATGAAGATGGGTGCCCCTGTCATAGGCATCAACGATAGTGGCGGTGCACGTATACAGGAGGGTATCAACGCCCTTGCCGGATACGCCGAAATCTTCGAACGCAACATTCTTGCTTCGGGTGTCATACCACAAATCTCGGGTATATTCGGCCCCTGTGCCGGTGGTGCTGTTTACTCGCCTGCACTCACCGACTTTACACTTATGACCGAAGGTACATCTTACATGTTCCTCACAGGCCCCAAAGTCGTAAAGACAGTGCTTGGAGAGGTTGTAACACAGGAAGAGCTTGGCGGTGCCAGCGTACATGCAAGTAAATCGGGTGTAACACACTTCACTGCACAAACCGAGGAAGAGGGCATCATGCTCATTCGTAAATTGCTTGGATATATACCGCAGAACAACCGCGAAACAACACCCGAGGTAGCATGTACCGACCCTATAAACCGAGTGAGCGACCTGCTTAACGAAATAATCCCCGATAACCCCAACCAAGCTTACGACATGTATAATGTCATTGGCGAGATTGTAGACAACGGAGAATTCCTTGAGGTTCATCGCGATTATGCACAGAATATCATTGTAGGTTTTGCACGCATGAACGGAAAATCGGTTGGTATTGTAGCCAATCAGCCTTGTCGCTATGCAGGTGTACTCGATTGCAACGCATCGCGCAAAGGTGCACGTTTCGTCCGTTTCTGCGATGCATTCAACATTCCATTGGTTACATTGGTAGATGTTCCCGGATTCCTTCCCGGAACAGCACAAGAGTACAATGCAGTAATTCTGCATGGTGCCAAATTACTTTATGCCTACGGTGAAGCAACCGTGCCCAAAGTAACCGTCACATTACGTAAATCGTATGGTGGTTCGCATATTGTTATGGCATGTAAACAGCTTCGTTCCGACATCAACTATGCATGGCCCAGCGCCGAGATTGCAGTGATGGGTGCAGCCGGTGCAGCCGAGGTTCTCTATGCAAAAGAGGCAAAAGAGGCTGCCGACCCCAAAGCATTCATCGCCGAGAAGGAAGCAGAGTACAACAAATTGTTTGCCAACCCCTACCAGGCAGCAAAATATGGCTACATCGACGATGTTATAGAGCCACGCAACACACGCTTCCGCGTTATTCGCGCATTGGCACAACTCGAGAGCAAACGTCAGGGATTACCCCAAAAGAAACATGGCAACATCCCTCTTTAAAATAGAACAACCATGAAAGAGAAAAACGAAGCTATTGCTGTTGCCATATCAATGGCCTTGGACAGCTATTTAGGCAACAACGTCCACGACGTAGAGAGCGGCGTACTTACAATACGCTACATTAACAAACATTGGAACAACTTGTGTAACTAATCAGTACCTAAAATTTCAAAAAGATGAAAGAGTATAAATATACCATCAACGGCGAAAAATACGAAGTTGCAATAAACGAAGTATCGGAAACAAGTGCAAAAGTAACAGTTAACGGAGCCGAATATAATGTAGAGTGGGAAAAACCCGAAGAGAAGAAACCTGTGACAGTGACACGTCCTGTTACACCGGCTGCGGCACCCACTGCAACAGCGGCACCTGCGGCACAGCCTGCTGCCGGTGCAGTCAAAGGACATGCAATAAAGACCCCTCTCCCGGGTGTAATTATAGATGTAAAGGTGAATGTTGGCGACAGCGTAAGCAAAGGACAAACCGTTGTGCTTCTCGAAGCCATGAAGATGGAGAACAACATCAACGCCGACAAAGACGGTAAAGTTGCAGCTATACAGGTAGCAAAAGGCGATACTGTAGCCGACGGAGCAGTACTCATAGTATTAGAATAACAACTTTCATAATAAAACATAACATGAGAAAGACTATCTATTTTTTGCTGTTCGCCATCGGTATGATGTTTTCAGCATCTGCTTCGGCCGCGACAGAACAGAACGACAAACCGTTCGTTATTCCCGAGATTAAAGAATGGAAAGGCGGCACAGGTACATTCAGTATCACAAACAGCACACGCATCATCTATCCCAAAAGTGCCGAGGAACTTATGCACGTAGCCTACCAATTGGCCGAAGATTATAAGAAAATGTTCGGCATGGAGCTTCCCGTTGAGATGGGCAAGGGGCGTAGCGGCGATATTGTACTCGAATTGAAGAAGGATAAAAAGTTGGGCAACGAGGGTTATAAACTCTCTATTAAGGACAAGATTATAATTTCATCACCCACCACAACAGGCGTATTCTGGGGTACACGTACCATCTTGCAGATGGCCGAGCAAAGCAAGAACAACACTCTTGTAAAAGGCGAGATGCGCGACTGGCCCGACTACCCCATGCGTGGATTTATGCTTGATGTCGGCCGCAAATATATTCCAATCGAATTCTTGCGCGAATATGTTCAGTTCATATCCTATTACAAGATGAACCTTTTCCAGATTCATCTTAACGACAACGGTTTCAAACAGTTCTTCAACCACGATTGGAACAAGACACAGAGCGCTTTCCGCTTAGAGAGTGAATATTTCCCCAACCTCACCGCACGTGACGGCTACTACACAAAGAAAGAGTTCATCGACCTGCAAAAACTAGCTGAAAGACTGCATGTAGAGATTATTCCCGAGATTGACGTACCCGCACACTCGCTTGCATTCTCAAAATTCCGTCCCGAGATTGCAAGTAAAGATTATGGAATGGATCACCTCGACCTTTTCAAAGAAGAGACCTATCAATTCGTGGATTCACTCTTCGACGAGTATCTTAAAGGCGACGAGCCTGTATTCCGCGGCAAACGTGTAAACGTTGGTACCGACGAATACTCTAACCGCGACAAGGCCGTTGTGGAAAAATTCCGCTACTTCACAGACCACTGTATCCGCATGGTCGAGAAGTATGGCAAACAGGCTGTAGCTTGGGGTGCCCTTACACACGCAAACGGTGAAACTCCCGTAAAATCGGAGAATGTAATCCTTACAGCATGGCACAACCCGTACGCACAACCCGATGAAATGATGAAACAGGGCTACGACCTCATCAGCATCCCCGATGGTTTGGTATATATTGTTCCCGCAGCAGGCTACTACTACGACTATTTGAATACACACCACCTCTACGACAATTGGACACCGGCTACAATTGGTGACAAGAAGTTCGAGGAGCGTCACCCGCAAATCAGAGGCGGAATGTTCGCCGTATGGAACGACCACGCAGGCAACGGTATCAGCTGCAACGACATTCACTATCGTGTATTCCCCGCAATGCAGACCATGGCTGTGAAGATGTGGACAGGTGCAAAGCCCACCATACCTTTCGAAGAATTCGACAAGAAACGTTTGGCACTTGGCGACGCTCCCGGTGTAAACATTGTCGGACGCTACTACACAGAAGAACCAACCATTATATACTCACAAAAGAGCGTTAAACCCGGTTCAAGCAGTGGTATAAAGAAGATTGGTAACGAATACACCGTTTCGTTCACCATCGAAGCAGCAAAAGAGCAACGAGGTACAGTTCTGTTCCGTTCGAACGACACCGAATTCTACCTTAGCGACCCCGCAGAAGGCAAATTGGGATTTGCACGCGACGGATACCTTAACACATTCAACTATAGCTTCTTCCCCGGTGAAAAAGCCGTAGTCAGCATTAAAGGTGACCAAAAGGAGACACAATTATACGTAAACGGTAAGCTCATTGAGACACTCGACAAACAGACTCTCTATTTTAACGAGGGTGGCAAAGACAAGATGGCATACATACGTACTCTTGTATTCCCCTTGGAGAAAGCCGGAAACTTCAACAGTAAGATAACCGACCTTAAAGTTGAAAATAGAAAATAATCTCCTTTATTGAGAATTGTATAATAAACGGGGTTGTCCTTGCGGTTGGACAACCCCGTTTATTCGAATACAGTATTGGAGTGTCAGCAGTTCTCTCTTTTAGACCCTCGGTGGCCCACTGTACTTCAGACAATACCGAAGGTTAAAAAATACTTATGCTATGGCTTTATACTAAACCAATGGTAATCTAAAAGGAACGACCGGCACTGGTTTTAAAATACAAAAAAGGTCGGTGCAAAAATGCACCGACCTTTTTTGTATGATATTGCTATCAGTATTACTTAATCTTTACTTTGACTTCGTCGAAGTTGTTCTCGTTCGGCAATACTTAATTAAGCAAGCTTGTTAAGTTATTGCTCTCACTTAATCTTTACTTTGACTTCGTCGAAGTTGTTCTCGTTCGGCAATACTTAATTAAGCAAGCTTATTAAGTATTGCTCTCACTTAATCACAACTTTCTTACCGTTAACAATGTAGATACCGGGAGCTGTGATAGACTTAACCTTGCGACCTGTGATGTCGTAGATTTCCTGCTCACCATTCTCTGCACCTACACCCTCGATACCTGTAGCACCTGTGATTGTAAATGCAATGGTAAACTCGGGAGCAAATTCGTTATTGCAATAGATTGTACCCTCGGGTATAACCAATGTATATGTACCGGCCTCGGTAATCTCCTCGGGCAACGTGTAAACAACATAGTTCCAGGGGAGTTCTTCATTTGTCTCGGGATTCACGAAGCCGTAGCTTGCAGTTGCAACAGTTTCACCTTCGGCATCCTTAAGAATTGCATCACCATAAGGATTGATATCCTTATTAAATGCCACGATAACATACTTCAACGAGGTAACGTCACCCTCTGCCGGTGTGCACTCATCAATTGCAAGAGGTGTGTTGTCTATAATAGTGTAACTATCATAAACCTCGCTGTTTGCAAGAGCCATACCGTTAGGATCAAGTATGAACATACCCGCGGGAACAACCATATTCCATGCACCGGCAGAAAGTTCCTCCGATACAGTCAACTCGATTGTATTGTCATCGATAACATTTGCAACGAGTTCATATTCATTCATATAGTCGGTAAGTATAGCCGAAAATTCCTCGTTCAATGCAATACCGCTTTCACATGTAAATGTAATTGTGGTAAGACTCTCAACCTGGGGATACTCGCAAGGATAGTAAGAGAGAGTAGGATACTCGCAAGGTACATAAATCTTGGGCATTACAGCATTATTCTGTGCCGAAGCATAGCTACCGAACGATTCGTACTGTGTAGAGTACTGGATGTACTTGTTCACAGCAACGTTTGTAATTGCAGCCTCGCCGTTCTCGGCAATAGAGATTGTCCAAAGAGCACCGCTCTCGGGAAGTGTATCACTTACGTTGAACGAGTTATAATTACCTGTCTGATAGAGATATCTGCCATATTGGTCTTGGATTGTGTAGCATGTATCTACAGCTGTCAAAGTGAAGCCATAGTAAACTGCATTCTCGATATAACCGTTTGCAGCGGCCTTGGTTGCTGTGTAGAGATAACCGTAGTTGTAATCTGCAGGAAGTGATTTTGCAACCAAAGAATCGTTGGCAGAGATGAAGATTTTGCCATCGGCAAGCTCTGCGTTGCTTGTTGCAACCTTGAAGGGTTTCATCTCGCTGAAGATATATTCGGCAGTAGTAACCTCGCTGACATACTCAACGGTGTCAACCTTCATAACAGCCATAACCTTGAGTGTGCAACCCTCATAAAGCATTGCTGCACCACTATAGTCAGACTCCTTGGTGGGAGTTGTACCGTCGGTTGTATAATAGTATTTTACTGAAGGATAAGAAACACCTGTTGTATTGACGCTGAATGCAACGCGCAAGAACTCATCGGTGTAAACACCACCCTCGTTATCGAGAATAGGAGCAGAAATTGTAACAGGAATGCTCAATGTGTATGTGAGTGTTGTAGCAGCAAGACCTGCGCCATCACTTGTACGAGTGATATAACCCTCGGGCAATACCAATGTATACACACCGCTCTTCTCTATCTCTTCTTTAGAGTAGATGCGCAACTTGTTATACTCGGGGAACCAGTTACCATCGGCATCCTGCGCCGAAATTGCAACCTCGCTGATTGTATCGTTATCGGCGTCGAGAATATAAGCACGACCTGAAGGATATTCAGAAACATCGTGGCTGAATACCATTGTTACATCAATAGCAAAGTCGTTGATAACACTGTTACCGGCTGCACTCATCTCTGTGATTGTGAGAGGAGAGTTATCAACTACATTGTAGGAGCCGCTAAGATCGGCAGACTCGATAGCTGCACCGTTAACATTCATTACAAAATAACCTGCAGGGATGTTCAAATACCAGTTACCCTCGGTTGTGATAGCAGAATCTACAGTTAAAATGATTGTAGCATCATCAATAGCAGCAGCTGTAAGTTCTTTGCTGATCTGTGTTGCAGAACCTGTAGCTGCATCCCAAATATATGCGTTCAACAGAGCTTTAAGTTCGCTGTTGTTGCTGAGTGCGATACCATTGGCACATGTAACAGTGATAGTGTCGATAGAAGCAACGTTCTCTTCACCTGTGGGAGCAAAAGCTACAGAGGGAAGCTCGGCATCCATATCACGCTCTGTAACCAGGAATGTAGAACCTGCATCGGCACCGGTGTTCCAATAAGCCAATTTACCGCTGCGAGCGTTCATCTTGTTATTAGCGTAATCTTTCTGTGCCAAGAAGAAACCATTCTCTACAGAACCCTGTGAAGGAATCCAGTAGGTATTGTTGCCATCGGCAACGGGAACCTCGGTGAGGATGGGGAATGTGCTGCCGCCTGTGTTGCCATCGGTTGTAGTAGTGGAAGAAGAGAGAATCTTTGTCTTACCTGCAGCCTTGTTGACAATTTGGAAACCTGTGATGGGATCACCTACAAAGCCCCATGTGTATTTATCCAACTCGCTTGCGGGGATAGATTTCTTATCCAATGCGATGTAAGCAGCAGTATCATTATCGGCCAAATAGAATTTGCTGTTGCTGTGAATTGTCATGACATACCAATTCTCAACCTCGTCGTAAGATGCTGCAAACTCGAAGGGAAGAGCTGCCGCCAATTCGATATCGAATGTACCCGAAGCTGTTGCGTTGCCCTCGGGA
>JAFUKC010000001.1 GCA_017467885.1 Bacteroidaceae bacterium
ACCGCAAATATCTTTTATTTCAGCTTCGTTGTATGAAGTGATATCTGCTTCATTTTTTCCTGTCGAAATTGCAAAATAACGTTGACGTGGTGTTTGTACGGCATTTTGGAAATTTCCGCCACCGTTTAATGCAACACCGCGCACAAAGATGTTGTCGAATGAAAAATCCGATGCGCCTTCAATCTTCAATGTGTATGTGATAGGTGCAGATGCCGATGCATCGCTTGAGTTTGTGTTACTGCACAGGATTGTGTCGTTGCCTACATTTAAACCTTTGTAGCTTCCGATGTTCAGTGTAACAGTTGCCGAAACACCTTCTACGGTTGCTCCTGTTTCATCGGTAACGCTGACAGCACCTGTCGATTGTGTGAACTTAAATACGAGTTCGTTTTGTGCTATTGCAGCTCCGGTAAAAGCAACAAGTAGCATGCTGAGTAAAATTTTTTTCATTTTGTTTATTTTTTATAAATGGTTGATTATTAATTAGTGGTTGGTGTATCTCTTGTTAAGAGATAGTTACAACTCTTACAACGGTGATTATCAAACAATTAGTTGTCATATGCGAAGAAAACAGGGGTGTTATTGCAAAATACTCTGTAAGTAACGGAATTACAGGTGTTTAGTGGAGATTCAGAAAGGAAAATCTCTCTTTCAACATCTCGGTGTCATTATCGGTTCATCTTTCTATCAAGCAATTCTTTTTTTATGTTCTTTGGCGACCAAAGAACCAAAAGCCCGGCACACGGGCGCTCACGGTGCCGGTTGTTTTTTTAGAATCACCATTGGCAACCATTATAGCAGAAGTAATTTCATTTGTTAAATAGTGTGAAAGTTCCTCTGAATATCACTGCAATTGCTTAACTTTGTAAAAGTTAGGCAATAGAACTATCTCTTAACAAGAGATATATAGAAACTATATTATACATATAACAAGGCGAAAGGATTTTATCTCCTTTCGCCTTGTTATATGTTGGAATTCAGATTCAATATTAGAACTTGATACAATTCAGAGCCTTGTCGATCAACATTCCATCTACAACTTTAAGATTAAACTTAACATTGCGTTTAGCCTTCAGAGTTATGGTAAACAACTCGCTGCTTCCCTGTAGCGCGGGCTGCTCGCCAACATTAATGAATGTGGGATATACGGCGGTTTCGCCATTGCCATGCATGCGGTTCTTGCTGAAGTTTCGCATTCCGGCTGTACCTGTAGCCTCAACCTTAACGTATTCGTAATCTTCGGTGTTGTAGGGTAGTGCAAAGCTCAATGCGTTTACATGATTCATATCATTGGCACTGACGGTGATTGTAACATCTTCGCCGGCTTTGTAGCTTTTCTTGTCGGCTGCAATGCTTAAGCTGCCTGCAACATTTGCACCGTAAGCATTAGCTCCCTCTTCCAATTTTGTGGCAACTACAGAAATGTCGTATGCATCGATAAGGCCATTCTCGTTGATGTCACCAATGCTGATGTAGTCGAAGTCGCTGTCACTCTTGCGCAAGCCGGTGTAGTTCAGATATGATGTAAGGTCGTTTTCATCTACCTTCTTATCTTTGTTTATGTCACCGGGAATGAATGTTTCGGTGCCGGGAACCTTGAAAATGTACATTTCACGCCCCGAGCCAAAGTTTCCGACAGCTTTGCTTACGCTAATTTTAATATAGCGTGCTACAGGTTTCTCTTCAAATGTGAACTCTTTTGTTTCGGGGCTGTTCTTCCAGCTTATGGCAACAGGATTGCTCCAGTTCTCTTTGTTTGTACTGTGCGATATTGTTGCCTCCAAAATTGTTCCGTTACCGCCATCCTCGCGTCCCAGATAGTGTAGCTTGTCGAGGGTGTTAATGCTGTTAAGGTCTATTATCATATCGAACGGAACTGCGCTTTCGCCGTATTTTGTATGCCATATATTGCCCTCCTCGAAGTCGAACAGACGGTTTGTGCCTTGTCCGCCTTGGTTGTCACAGGTTGATGTTGCGGTGATGCCTGTAATCGCAAATTCAAGGGGGTTGTTTTTCGTCTTTGCATCGGCCTTGCTCCACTCCGATACTCCGTCTTTGTTTACGGCACGCACCAAGAATGAATACTCTGTTTCGGGTGTCAAATCCTCGAACAGCAGATGTGTGTTTTTAATAGTGGTGTAGAGCATGTCATTGAACATTATTTCGTAATAATCGGCATTTTCTACAGCCTTCCATGCGGGTTCGAGTGTGTATGGCTCTTCGGCAACAGAAACCTCGGGTGCTTGCAATGCTCCCCCTTTGGCAAGGTGGTTGTTGGGGGTGTCGAACTTGTAGCCTTTAATCGTGAGGGTGGTGCCGTTGGCTGTAATGTCATTTTTTTCTATCTTCACCCATGCTTGTGGGTTACGTACAATTTCTATTTTCTCAAACTCGGTGCCGGCGGTGGCGAAACGGTTCAAGTTGGGACGTTCGTTGTAGTAGTAGACGTTCGTGTTGTTATTGAACTCTTCTATTGTGTCTACTTTAGTGAGTTTTACGCTCTTTTTGCCAATTTTTGCAGCAACCTTTGAAGGGGCTTCGCTTACATTTACTTTGAATACGGTTGTCTTTTCTTTTACAAAACCGTTGAAGTCACCCTCTGTCGGGTTTATAGTGATGGTAACATTGCCTTTATTGTCGCAATGGGAGTTGATAACAGTCTTTACGAACTCTCCGCTTCTGTATAGCTCGGTAACACCGTCGTCATCATACTCGGTAAACGATGTGCTGCCTGCCGGATACAATTCGTACATACGCAGGCTGTTGTCTATTTCAGCAACGTTGTTGTGTGGCTCGGTTGTGGGTATTATTGCACCGGCTTTGATTAGTACCGGTAATTTCCACAAAGGAGCATCAAAGTTGTTTATGATACAATTACCTTTGTATTTTTCGCCACTGAAGTAATCAATCCATGTGCCCTCGGGTAAATATATTCCGTTACGAATATCGTTGCCATTCTTGTCCATTGCAGTCTCTTGGTATACAGGTGCCACAAGCATGTAGGGGCCGTACATATATTGATAACGTGTTGCACTGCCCAATGTATAGGGATTACACTCCTCGAGGAACATTGCGCGAATCATAGGCTTTCCGTCGATAGCCTCACGTGCAATGCTGTAGGCATAGGGCATAATTTCCGATTTAATCTTCAAATATGTGCGGTTGATAGAGGTTGCCGGTTCTCCAAGTGCATGTGGATATTTCTCGTTGGCTCCCCAACCATCCATATTCAATTCCATCGGGGTGAATGTTTTCCACTGATAATCACGTATGTTCACAGGAAGGTTCTTGCCACCGAAGATGCCATCCATGTCCGATGTGATGTTGGGCTGTCCCGACAATCCCGAACCTATGTATGTGGGTATGTGGAAACGGATATATTCCCATTCTCCACCGCTTTGGTCTCCGGTCCATATTGTTGCATAGCGTTGTGTTCCGGCCCAACCATCCAACGAGATAATGAACGGGCGTGCATTGTTTCCATAATATACGGTGTTTTGTGCAACATCGGTTACGCCGTTTAGGCCGAATGAGTAACCTGCGCCCACCCATGCAACGTCGGTCTTTATAACCCGAACACCTGCATCGCGCACTTCGCGTATTATATCACGTTGCAAAAGGGCGCTCACGCCTTCACGCGGATGAAGGTTCGACTCGGTCCACAAGCCAATCTCAACGCCTTTGCTACGAGCATAATCTCCAAATTCTTTCAGGTTTTGTATGTTGCCTTCGAGTGTTTCGGTCTGGCCGTATCCTGCTCCGTATCCATCGTTCGGCAATATCCAACCAAGTGGCATGTCGTGGCGGTTATAACGGTCGATTACCGCGCGTGCCGAGAATTGATAGTTGTTCTTCTCGCCGTTGAGCGACTCTTTTGTTCCGCCATTGTCGGTTTGGCTCTCGCGGTAGTGTTTGCCATCTTCGAAGAGTACTCCCTTGCCGTCGGTAGATTCTTTCCAATAGTCGCGGTTGTAGGCGTTAAGATGTCCTTCGTAGAAGCCAAACTTCGGTATAAGCACCGGATTGCCGGTAAGTTGGTAGAAGTCGTTCAGCAGGGCTATCCCACATTCGTTAATCATGAAGAATACATCAAGATAGTCGGTTTCGTGCGACAGTGTAACGACTCCGTTCTTGGTTGCGCCAAAGTCGTATGTTCCCTTTTTGAATGTGTGCCACATGAATCCGTAACCGCCTGTCGACCAAAAGAAAGGGGCGGGCGATGCTACACCGCCGTCGGTCCAGCTGTTTTGGTTTTCTATTGCTATTATTTCCCCTTTATGCGAGAAACGTCCGTTCTGAACACCGCCGCCATAGAAAAATTCATCGGGGGTGGCTTTCAGTGTAAGTGTAACCTTGTTCTTTTTGAATAGTGCAGGGGTGCTTTCCTCTATTACTGTTTTGTCGGTTACAAGGTCTTTCACCTTGATGGTTCCGGTTGTCTTGCACAGCATTACAGCTATTTTCTCTGTTGCAACAGTATAGCCTTTTTCACACTCGCTTACAGCTATTTTTACATTCTTACGTGGGTTGTCCACAAGAATTTTGGCTTCGGGTGTTGCCTGTGGGTCGCGTATTAAACCCGTATTGTTGTCTTGAAACACCCTGAAGATGTTTTCCCCATAGAAATCTATGGTTACTCTTTGGTTGTTTTTCAGTAATAGTTCTACTGCCGCAGGGTTGATTTGTACAACCTTTTCAATTCCGGTAACTGCAGAATCGTTACTGTCGGCTGTTGCCTGAATCGGTGTACCAAGCATGGTTAACGAAGCAATGGTGATTGCCAAATTGCGTAAATTGAGTTTTTTAGTCATTGTTTGGAAGTGTTTATATAGATTTGTTTTTGTAATAAGGATATAAAATGCGAAGTTACATAATTTTATTCATTTTATGAAATATAAATATATTTAATGGCATTTTTTGTATCTTCGCACTCGAATTACCGATAGCAATATGATATATCCGCAGAACTTCGAGAAAAAGATAGAATTTGATGTCGTACGCCGGATGCTGAAGGCGCAGTGCCTGTGCGAGCTTGGTCGCGAGCGTGTGGACGAGATGCAATTCCTTACCGATTTTTCGATTATAGATACCCGATTGAGCGAAACCGAGGAGTTCGTGAATATTCTTCGTCTGGAACAGAACTTTCCCAACGATTTTTATTTCGATGTGCGTGAGCCGTTGCAACGTATTCGCATTCAGGGTATGTATATGGGCGAGGATGAACTGTTCTCTTTGCGTCGCTCGCTCGATACCATCGGTCGTATTATTGCATTGCTTCGCAAACAAAGTGATAGCGAAGCTTCGGGCGATAATGCTTTGTATCCTTGTCTTAAGGCATTAGCCGGTGATGTCGAGGCTTTTCCGCAGATAATTCGTTCTATCGATTCCATCATAGATAAGTTTGGGAAGGTGAAGGATAGTGCGTCACCTGCTTTGGCACGCATCAGAGGCGAGTTGGTACGCACTTCAGGAAGCATCTCGCGGACGTTGAATTCTATTTTGCGTCGTGCGCAGGCCGATGGACTTGTCGAGAAGGATGCATCACCCACTTTACGTGACGGGCGTCTGGTTATCCCTGTTGCACCGGCTTTAAAGCGTCGCATGGGTGGAATAGTGCACGATGAATCGGCCAGTGGAAAGACTGTGTTCATTGAGCCGGCCGAGGTGGTCGAGGCAAATAACCGCATTCGCGAATTGGAGGCCGAGGAGCGTCGTGAGGTGATACTTATTCTTACAAGTTTCTCCGATGAATTGCGTCCACACATCCCCGAGCTGCTTCTTGCCTATTCTTTTTTGGGCGAGATAGATTTTATACGCGCCAAGGCGCAACTTGCCGAGCGCTTCGCAGGCATTAAGCCTGTGTTGGTCAATCGTCCTATGATGGATTGGGGGGCGGCTGTTCATCCCCTTTTGGAATTGTCGTTGCGCAAGCATGGCCGTAAAATGTCTCCTTTGGATATTCAACTCGACGGCGAACGGCGTATTTTGCTTATCTCCGGTCCGAATGCAGGCGGTAAATCGGTGTGTTTGAAGACTGCGGGTCTGTTGCAATATATGTTGCAATGCGGAATGCTTGTCCCGGTTCACGAAAGGAGTCGCGCCGGCATATTCAGAAACCTTTTTATTGATATTGGCGACGAACAGAGTATCGAGGACGATTTAAGTACCTATTCGAGTCATCTGCTTAACATGAAACATACGTTGCGGAATTGCGACGGCAGGTCACTTATTCTTATCGATGAGTTTGGAAGCGGCACCGAACCGTTGATAGGCGCAGCAATAGCAGAGGCTATATTGAAACGTTTTAATGAGCGTGGCGCATACGGAATAATAACCACACACTATCAGAATCTTAAACATTTTGCCGATTCCACGCCTGGTGTGGTGAATGGTGCAATGTTGTATGACAGGGCCGAGATGCATCCTCTTTTCATTTTGCAGATTGGCAATCCCGGCAGTTCTTTTGCTGTTGAGATAGCGCGTAAGATCGGTCTCCCCGAGGATATAATAAAAGATGCTTCGGAAATTGTCGGTAGCGATTATATACAATCCGATAAATATTTACAGGATATTGTGCGCGATAAACGTTATTGGGAAACGAAACGTAAGAATGTGCATCAGAAAGAGAAGGAACTTGATGAGATGCTCGATAAAGTGCGCGATTCTTCCGATGAACTTAAAAAATCGAGAAAACAGATTCTTAAGGAGGCGCGCGACGAGGCCGATAGATTGTTGCGCGAGGCTAATGCAAAAATTGAAAATACTATACGTTCGATAGTCGAGGCGAAGGCCGAGAAGGAGAAAACCCGTTTGGCCCGGCGCGAATTACATGATTTCGGTAAAGAGGTGGAGGAACTTGCCCGCAAGGAGCAACAGATGCGCACCGACAGAGAGATGGCAAAGATTCTTGCCCGTCAGGAGCGAAAGAAGGATGGAAAAAGGGTGAAAGGTGCAACCGAAAAGCATGTTGAAACCGAGAAAAAGGTGATGCAGAAACCACACTTCGAGGTGGGGATGTATGTGTGTATCGACGGGCAGCAGATGGCCGGTGAAATATTGTCGATAAACAAGAATAGTGCAGTGGTCCGTTTCGGTGCAATTAAATCCACAGTGGCTGTCGGGCGTCTGCGGCCGGGCGAGGCTCCAAAAGAGGCTCCGCGAAAGGTCTCTTTCCTTACGTCGGAGACGCAAGAAAACCTGCATAACAAACGCCTTAATTTTAAATCGGAGATAGATATCAGAGGGATGCGTGGTGAAGAGGCCGTTCAAGCAGTAAGCTATTTTATCGATGATGCCACAATCTGCGGTGTGTGTCAGTTACGCGTGCTTCACGGTACGGGGAACGGCATACTGCGTACTCTTGTACGCCAATATCTGAGTACCGTTCCTTCTGTGCGCACATTCCACGACGAGCATGTGCAGTTTGGCGGAGCCGGTATAACGGTGATAGAGTTGGAATAACCGCTATATGTTGCTGTTGTGGCGGTTTATCCGTCGGTAAATAACGCTATCCAACGAAAAATATCCGGGGCCGCTTATAAGCATAAGAATAAATATCGTAAGATACATTAGTGACAGCTCTTTTGTTGCAAAAGGGCTTCCTGCATGTATGGCAAAAACCACAGTAGCCATCCCGAATATCATCGGTAAAATGAAAACTCGAAACAGCAGCCCCAACACAAATGCAATGGAGCATATTACCTCGGCAAATATTATCAACGACAGTGAAATAGTGCCGCCTACACCAAGAGGGTCGGGGAATGCGGGTGCCAATCTGCTGAATGAGGCCCATTTGTCTATACCATGATTGATGAACATCAACCCGAATATGACACGTGCTATAAGTAATATGGCAGAGACTGTCAATGCCGAGGGTGGCGTTGTGGAAAGAAATCTTTTAATCTTCATGGCAAATACATTTGAAAAGATAACACCACAGGTATCTGTTTTGTTTTTCAAATAGTTTTTAAGTGTTAATACACACATAAAATATGTAAATTTTTTATTAAATAATAAAAATATTATATTTTTGCCTTATAATGTCGTGATATGGGCTGTTTGTTCCGTATGGCACATTGGTTAAGAGTGTAATTAAAAAACTGTATTATGAAAAGAAATTTACTATTTCAATTTTTAATGATTTTTGCTTGTGTGGCATCATGGGCAGCTGTTCCGTTCAAGACAACAACAGTGGTCGATGGTACTTTTGCCGAGGATACCCCTTGGTACACAATGCGAATTGACAATGGCGGCAAGATTATCTCAGATAATGATG
This sequence comes from Bacteroidaceae bacterium, assembly GCA_017467885.1. Lineage (GTDB taxonomy): Bacteria > Bacteroidota > Bacteroidia > Bacteroidales > Bacteroidaceae > HGM04593. Next base: position 8,276 of record JAFUKC010000001.1, read on the forward strand.
CTGCCTCGTACATAACATTAGGCCGTACAACAACGCAATATGAAGATTGCGATTTATGGTGTTTTACCGGAAGCGAAAGCGAGGGCTTCCGCTTGTATAACAAGCAGGCAGGTGCAACAAAAGTGCTTGCAGCTTCATCACAAATGGGTACTGACGGAGGTTCTAATTATCCTGTTCTACGCGATGCATCGAGCCTTGCAGGATATACCGATTTATGGGATTTCTCCTCTTCAACCTCAATTGCCGATACCGAGGGTTGGTACATGAAACTGCATGGAACAAACAGTGCTGTCAATAATTATGGCGGCTCGGGTAAACTTGCATTTTGGACAGACGGTCAGGATGCAGGTTCTACAATAGTTTTTAATGAATTTGAGATTCGTACCGAGGTACTTCTCTCTACAGGCTCATTTACTTCGAGCAACGCTTCGGGGACATTTCACTCAAAATGGTCGAGCAGTGAAGTAGATGGACTTACTTTCGGTACTTCGGTCAACAATATGCAATCGTCGGGTGATAATCTTGTATGTTACACAGGCTCGGGTTGTACCTACACTATTACAGCACCGGTGGGTTATGTGGTTTATGCTTACTCTTTCGATTTTGTAAATAATAACGAGGACGCAAGCTATTCGCTCACACTCGCAGTAAATGGTACAACATACAACTCCTCGGCAACCATGCAGTCTGTTTCTGTAACAGGTCTTGAGGAGCGTACCGCATCTTTCACTCAAAGCGGTGCAAACAAAGGTGTTGTGGTTTCGAACTTTAAAGTGATTCTTCGTTCGTCTATTGAGGTTCCCGAGCCTTCGTTCGATGTGTTCCCCACTCTCACTACAGCTGCAATCCCTTATCGTATTCCGGCTATTGCAACAGCTAACAATGGTGATATAATTGCTGTTGCCGACTATCGTCACAGTCGTGCCGATATTGGCATGGCAAACTATGGCCGTATCGACTTGCATGCACGCATAAGCCGGGATAATGGTAAGACTTGGGGTGAGATATTCCCAATCGTTGAGGGAATGGGTTCCGCTTCACCCGATTTTATGAATGTGGGCTTCGGCGACCCATGTATTGTTGCCGACAGAGATAGTTCGCATGTTCTTGTGCTCAGTTGTGCCGGTAATGTTTCCTATCCTTCGGGTCAAAGAAATAATCATCAGAATATAGCACGTTTTTATAGTAAGGATAATGGACAGACATGGAGCGAGCCTGTAGATATAGCCGAGAGTATCTATTCACAGTTCGATAGCAGTACGGTAGGTGCGGCAAAGGCTATGTTCATTGGTTCGGGCAAGATTTCGCAGAGTAAAACCATCAAGGTTAACAACTACTATCGTCTGTATTGTGCGGTATTGCTTAAGAACGAACACAACACAGAAACCAATTATGTTCTTTACAGCGACGACTTCGGTGAAACATGGAAAGTCCTTGGTGGTGTAAATGTTGCGCCTATTCCAAGCGGTGCAAATGAACCGAAGGCCGATGAATTGCCCGATGGTTCGGTTCTTGTAAGTTCACGCTGTAACGGTGGTCGCTATTATAATATCTATTCTTATACCGATAGTGAGAAAGCCGAAGGTTCGTGGGGTAGCATGCAGTTCTCGGGAGCATCGAATAACGGAACAACTGCAGTTTCGAACTCGACCAACGGTGAGATAATGATTGTGCCCGTAACGCGTAAATCGGACGAAAAGGATATGTATCTGTTATTGCAGTCGTTACCTTTTGGCTCGGGACGTGCAAATGTCGGCATATATTATAAGGAGTTGGAGAGCTTGAGAGATTTCCTCTCTCCCGAGGCTGTTGCACGCGATTGGGATGGCAGGCATCAGTCTACAAGCCTCTCTTCGGCCTATTCTACAATGTGTTGGCAAGCCGATAGTACAATCGCTTTCTTGTACGAGGAAGATACATACGGAACATCGGGCGGCGGTTACACGATTGTTTATAAAAACTACAGTATTGAATATATTACAGATAGTGCATACACCTACAATCCCAATGTGGATAGCGAGGTAATCGTATCCGATGGTATAGAGGCAAAGGTTGAGGCTTTGGGCACAGGTTCGGGCAATTATGTGGGTTGTCTTATTGCCGATGGCAAGGAACAACTTGACGCAGCCGTTGACGCTTACAAAGAGGCTCCCTCAAAAACAGCATACGAGGCTCTGAATGCAGCAATAGCTTCGGCTCCCAGAATTGAAGTTGTACCTAACGCATGGTATCGTTTGCGTAATACGACACGTAGCAATGCCACACTTTATCTTAAGCCTAACGCCACAGCTATAAATACGGCAACAAGTAATCTTGCCAACCCCGACCAAATGTTCTCTTTTGTTCCGGCAACCGATGAAGATACATACTATCTCTATAATGGAAACTACAGCTACTATCTTGGGCCTTTGGGTGCAAACGAGACACAGCCGGCAGTGGTAACTGATGCAGGGCAAGCCGGTATATGGCGTGTGGAAAGTTCGTCGGAAGGAAAAAGTTCACTTATATGTACCAATAAAACAGGTGGCAACAACGGGCTTCACTTGGCGGGCGACAATAGTCGTTTGGTTCCTTGGACAAGCAGTGCCGATGCTTCTTTGTGGTACATCGAACCGGTGGAGACATATACAATAAGTATTACCGCGGTAGGTTACAAAGCTGCTATGTATCCCTTTGCATTCTCTGTTCCTGAAGGGATGAAGGCGTATACAGCCGGTACAATTCTGACAGTGGACAGTGTAGATTGCCTTGCTATTAATGAAATTGTCGATGGTTTCGTCCCTGCCGGCACTCCGGTGTTATTGGAAGCCGCACAGGGTTCCTATGATTTGTTGGTTGAGGCTTCGGCTGCCTTATATGAAGGAACAAATACATTCAACGGTGTTCTGAAATCGAGTTTGGTGTCCGGTGGAAACATATATACTCTTACATCGGAAGGTGTATTCAAGAACCGTAACGTGTCGAGCCTTACAATTATGGCGAATACAGCGTATTTCCAATCGGAGACAGCTGTTGAAAAGTTGGCTTTGGTAAAGAATGTGGAAACAGGTATTGAGGATATAATCGATAATGGATCCAAAGATGTGAAACTCTACGACCTTAACGGACGTTTGGTTAAGAATCCGTCAAAAGGTATTTATATTACTTCGGATGGAATAAAGGTCCTTGTGGAATAATAACAGAAGGGGTGCTTTATATAGCATTCGGGTTCTGTTCTCTTATTTAAAATATAGCCGCAGTTTCAACCGCGGCTATATTTTTAGTACCATTCTGCAACAGGTGAATTCCCTGTTCTTACTTATGAACTTGTTAAGCCGGTTTCGGCCTGTTTTATTTCCCGATGTTCGTTGCCGGGTTCTGCACTCTGTTAAAGTTGAAATTATCACAATAATAATATAACGGAACGTCGTGATGTTTTTATTTATATCCTTCAATTTGTTTGTGATTATCCTCGGGTGTCACTTGTCGTGTCCTGCAGGTTTACGTAGCGATAGTTTCCAACGCAGCGGGGATATCAAAAATAGAGAAGCTTCCATTTTGAAGCTTCTCTATTTTTGATATCAGGTGGTTCGTGTGCTTACTTAACCAAAACCTTCCTGCCATTTATGATATAAATACCGGGCTTTGTTATTTCGCTGATTCTGCGCCCGTAGATGTCATAGACTCCATCCTCGGCTTTTGCGGCTTCACCGATAACCTCCTCGATACCTGTTTCATCATCCGAGGTATAAACCTCTTCGATGAACCAATGTCCGGGAGTAATGGATGTTTTTACATATTCGCTTCCGGTATTAGCCCAATAACCGTATGCCGAGTTGATTGTGAATCCGCCTGTTGCAGGAAGTATTACGAAACTTTCGCCATCTTTTGCACCGTCGGCTTTAAGGTTCGAGCGTGTAGTGCTGTAAACGAATTGCTCTTCGGCTGCATTCATTATGGTGTATGTTGTGTCTGATGTTGCGAAGAAGCACCACATAAGCTCTTTTTCGCTTTCGCGGCCTGTCAGCTCTTCCATTGTCATTGCTCTTTTGTTTAATCCCGATTTTGTTTCGAGGTCCATTGCACAGTAAAGGCCTGTCTCGGCATTTCTGATGTGATACCAATATTTGGTCTCTTCGGTGCTTGTTTTTGGCAACATAATGTATTTGTTGGCAAGTTCTGTCAGTCCTTCTTCGATATTGCAGATATGACGATAGTAGTCGTATGCTGTTTCGTAATCGGCTTCGGCAACAGCAATGTTATTCATAAGTTTTGCAATTACATCGGTTAAACCTGTGCCAATGGCAATTATACCCTCTTTAAGGGTGATGTTGCCGGCTGTAGAACCCTCGACGCAGACATTATCAAGCATGGTATTTGCCTTTGCTATCAATGTAGGCAGATACTCTTTCTCTTGTTCGAAAGCATTCTCGATGACTGCATACAAACGCCAACGTGAAGCCGATACTCCCGATGCTCCACCTATAACCTGGCCGGTAGAGTAGTTGAAGTTTAGTGCCACGCCATTCTCTTTAATGGTGATATCGTATGCTCCGGTTACAAGGCGGCTTACGCTGAATACCAATGCATCATTCACATCCGACGAAATTGTAACGCCTGCACTTCCCTCGGGCATGTTGGTTATGTAATTTCCGGCAATATTCTTAATGTAGTATTCGCCGGCTGTTCCTGTAGGAATCAATTGCCACAGTTTACTTTCTGTATCGGCAGTAACCTCTCCCGATCTTGCGTAGAGGGTGTTGTTTTCCAATGTAAGGAAGTAATCCTTGCGGTTTTGGTTTTGCAGACTGTAGAAGTTTGACTCTTTAATATTTATGTATGCAAACCTGTCGTTTGTCAATATCAGGACAGCCTCTTCCAATGCATGAGCCCACTGTCCGTAGGTTTTTACACTCTGGTCTTGGTTGTTTTTTGCGGCAAGTGCCTCGGTGTAAAGTTCGTTAAGGTCGGCAAGGTCCTGCTCGAAGTACAAACCTGTGTTGCTGTTCGATTCTGCAACATAGCTGAGGTACTGTTTAACGGTATTCAACTGTGTGTTGAGAGCTGCAAGCTGTTCGCTTTCGGTTCCGGCCTCTGCAGCCGAAGGCAACTCAACCTTTGTTCCGTCAGCCTGTACTGCGTATATCTTAAGTGTCTTCGAAGCAGCCTCTTTGGTAAGTGTCAGGTTGTAGTTGTTTGTGAAAGCAAGCAATTCATCGCCACTATAGATGATGAAACCGATAGCTCCGTTTGCATTGTCTTTTTTCTGGAATTTAACATCGAAACCGTTGCGGCTGTAGTAGTAACCTTCTGCTTGTACCAATTCGTCGATGCAGTGTGTGTACATACCAAGTTCGGCGTTTTCTCCTCTTGTCGTTTCGCCATCCCAGTAAGCACGTTGTGTCTTCCCGTCGTGGCTGTATGTAGGCTCGGTTGTACAGTCGTTAATGAATATGGGGGCAAGGTTCTCTTTGTAGCCAAGGTTCTTTACCCATGCAATTGCTGCGTCGATGTCGGCCTGTGTCTGGGTGTATTCCGAGTTTGAATAGTCACCTACAAGACGGCTGCTCATTGGCACGAAGAAACCATGAGCGCGGAAGAACTCGGTGAGGTCTTCACCTGCCGCAACGCAGGCATGTTTGTAGAAACGCAAGATGGTATTGTTACCTTCGCAATAGTAAGTTCTTGTCATAGGCTCTTTACGCAACAATTCGTAAAGGCGAGGGAAGAATTTTGTATTCTTGCCACAACGGTGATAGTACAACCACAGTCTATAGTACATGTGTGTCAGGGCCCAAATGTTATTGTCGAAGAAGTCTCCCTTTGTAAATGTGTCATAAACATGTGCAAGGTTGCCTTCTGTTCCATTAATACGTGATGTGCCAATTCCCATATACCAAACTGCTACGTTCGAGAATAGGTTGTTGGTCACCTCGGTAAGTCCGTTAAGATTCATTGCTGTTTGGTGCTGGTGTCCAATCTCGTGTCCGGGGCCCCATGCCGAGCCTGCATCTGTTGCAATGGCACCGATAATGCTACCCATTGTGTTGTGGTGGTAGTTACAGTTCTTCCAACCTCCCGACATGTATCCACTGAAAGTTCCGTAAGCTACACCATGGTGGTTGTAATATTCCGAGTAGTCGCGTCCGCCTTGGAATGCATAAAACTCCTCGTCGATGTCGTAGATGTTGCCTGCTTTCTCCCAATTCTCATCGTAGCGTGGGTAAAGTGCATTAAGTGAATCGACTGCAGCCTTGTTGAGCAGGCCCATTGTAATATCCTCGGAAATGTGTATTCTGTCCCATGCTTCAATCATGGTGTTGATTTTCTGATTCTCGGGTGTACCGGCAGGAACCTGAATGTTTTCGGGCAGATAGTATGACATGCCGTTTACATAATATGTGTGTGCGATGCCATTGTCGTCATTCTCTTGGTAGGATACCAAATCTTCGAAACGGAACTGAAGTATCTGACGTTTGCCAAGAATGGTTACATTTTGCAGGTTGGCACGCTCTTCGTAGTAGAGCCAATCGTTGTCGTCGTCGGGTTCACCCCATAAATGGTCGCCCACTGCATTGTAGTAGCCGTTGATGTTACCGCCTTCAATATGAACCTTTAAGTCGTCGAAGTCCGATAGTTTATAGGGGAATCGACCATTTGAATAGGTGTGTACAACGTAGCTGATATACATTGCATTTCCATCGCCGCTGAAAGGAACTATGTTTAAACCTTCGTGCAACTCGGTACCGTTATTGTAGTTGCTTACGAGTCCATGACCGGCTAAGGGGTTTAACCACAGTTCGGCTCCGTTTTTAATCTCACCTTCAACCATGATGAAGATGTGTTGGCGCGCGTTGCCGAACAAACCTGTGGGGTTATCCATGTTGGAGTGTGCATTTATTCCCAACCAAGATGTGATTTCGCCTGCTATACTGTAGGGTTCGATAGATTGAATACGGAATTTTTTTGCTTGGGCACTCTCCCAACTTGGTTTACTGCTGTCGTAGTTGGCTTCTTCCCAATTGTCGGTGTAAACTTTCTTTACCATCTTTTGCAATGTCTCGGGAAGTGCAAGGTAATCCTCGTCGGCCTCTATGGCAGCCTCGTCGGCAAAGTCTTTTTTCAGTTTTGTACACAAAGCATCCTCGAACAGGTTGTTAAGGGCTGCCTGACATGCTTCGAGGTAGCTGTTTGTGAGCAGGCCGTTGAATGCGTCCAGCTCCGCCCAGTTTGCTTGCATTTCTTCCTCGCTCACTGCTATCTCTTCCATCGACCAATGTGTTGCTTCGGCACCGGTGTTCCAGCCTACAACAGCACCGCCTTGCGATGTTGCATAGTGCATGCAGTTTCCGCTACCGGAATTGTTGTTTGGTTCGAATGTGCAGAAACCTCCGGAGGTTTCAATGTAGTACAGCGCTGTGGAACTTGAGGGCTCTGCATTAAATGTCCATACGGTACTTGTACCGGTTGCACGAAGGTAGAGTCCGTTGCCAAGGTTACGCAACGACCATGCTGCTGCGTTGTTGGGGTGGGTTTCCAATAACCATAGTTGCGAGAAGTCGCCATCCTTCTTTGCTAAACCAAAGGCCTCGGTATGTGATGCCGCACCTAACGTTACGTTGGCATCCGCTTTGTTAATGAAGCGATACACCTTGCCGGCCTCGGGCTGTGCTTGCAATGCAATCATAAAACACATCACAAGCACTGTTGTCAGTAGTTTTTTTAATTTCATAATTAATAAATTTAAGTTAGTATTATGTTTTTGTTTGTTTCGTTTATCGATGTTTGTCGTTTGTTGAATGTTTGTAATAATATTAAATAGGTATATTTTGGCAAATATACATAAAAATTAATATAGTGCAACAATTTACAAATGGAAAATGCTTGATAATTGCGAATATGTAAAAAATTAAGAGAAATAATTTGTTTTACGAATCTTTTATATATCTTTGCAAGTTGTGAAATGTAAATATATCTCAAACTGTTAAATCAAGTTAAAAAACAAAATAAACCTAATTATTAATCAAAAAACTACATTTATGAGAAAACGAATTTTTACGTTTGCTTTTGCTGTCGTAGCAGCTGTAGGCCTTAATGCTCAGGGGTTTAACAAAACCATCGAGGTGGCAGATGGCGGTGAAGCTATTACGAACCAGTATCATGCCAAGACCGAGCTTATTCAGCTTGATGAAGCAGTGACTTCGTTGCGTTATACTGTTGCTGTGACCGCAACAAATCGTTTAACCGGTGGCAGCGGTCCCTATTTTGCTCTTGCCGAGTTGAATGTACTTGATGCCGATGGTAACGAAGTAGCTTATTCGGCAATCACCAATGCTTGCCATAATACTCTTACAGGCTCTCCTGACGGTAAGGGCGTTGATGCGTTGAGCAACAATATCAACAGCGACCAGTGGGACTACTTCCACTCCCTTTGGAGTGCTGAAGCTGCAGGTGGCAATGCTCCCGAGGGCTACCACTATATCGAACTTACATTCGATAGCCCCATCAGTGAACTTCAGCTTGAGTGGTATACACGATATGGCAACCCTAATGATCGTCCCATGGCTATAGGTCTTACACCTGCAGGGCAGGATTTTGTTCTTTATAAAGAATATGAGTATACTTTAGGCGAGCAAGTTAAATCTGTAAGCGATATAAACCCGGCTTCGTTCTATACTCTTAAGGTTGAGGCTCCGGCCGATACACTTCCCGATGGAGTAGAGAGCACAGGTGATTCTTATATCTCGTTTAACCACTACACTTGGGGTGTTTCTTATTCAGCTGATGCGCGTCCCGAGCGTCTCATTCAGATTATTCCGGCAGGTAACGAGGGTGAATTTTACTTCTACTCGGTTATCTCGTCTGCATATTTGAGTGAATACTATACATGGAACGAAGCCAACGGCTGGTTGTATGGATGGAATGACCTTGCCGGTGCACAAGCAATAACTGTTACTGCGCGTGAGGATGGCGACTTCGATTTCTCGTTCCACGATTCAGATGAGAATCTCACTCTTTGTATCGGATACGACCCTCGCGGTAACTTGAAAGTATTCTCCGAGGCCGGTAAAACTGCACTCGAAAACGGTCAGTATGGTGAGGATTATGCTGCCAAATTCGGCTACCCTGTAGATTTTGGTTTCACAATTACAGAGGCTGTTCTTCCCGAAGGTGTAGAACCTCCTCCTACCATTAACCTCGATGAGGTTGTTGCTGCCAAAAAAGAGGCTGCACGTAGCAACCTTAAAACAGTTGTAGCAGATGCTCAGGATGCATATGATACATATATCGAGAAAATCGATCCCGAGTACTTGGAGTATGGCGAGGATGTCGACCTCCTCGATGCAATTGCTGCAGCTGTGGCAGATACTGTTGCTGAAACAACTAAAACCCAGGCAGAGTTGCTTGACCTTGCTGTAGATTTGAATTCGATCGGTGCTTATTTCATTGCTGTAATGATTGATCAAATCGGTACAACAGCTTATGAACTGTCTGTAGATAACAGCATCTTCTGCACTTATCCTAACCTTATTGAGGGTAAATATCCCGATTCATCCAAAGAACTTCTCAACAATGCAGCAGCACAGGCTACTGCAAAGGTGAATGAGATTTATGACGGAGCTATCGTGGATATAAGAAATGCAGTTTCTGCGGCAGAAGAGGTTGAGGGTATCTTGAACAGCTTCTATGCTACAGTGATTACAAGAACTTCTTTCCCCGCTGTTCTCGAGGATATGCCAAATTCTTTGGAGGAGAACCATCGTGTTTGGACTTCGAGCATGTTTATGCTTGACGAGCCTGTAAACGGTATTCGTATGACAGTGTTGGAAACAAACTCAGGTCATGCAACACAAGGTTATCAGTATCCTGTTCTTTCTGAATTCGAGCTCTTCGATGCAGAGGAGAATAAGATCACTTTGTCTGCAAGCAGCTTCGCTTCGAACTCTGTACACCCCGATGAAGGCTCTTTGGCTAACCTCGGTAACGGTGTTTATGACTGGACAGATGGTGTATCGGAAGGCTTCTGGCCGGGTCTTGACGAGTATTGGCATGCTGTTTGGAGTGGTACAAATGGTTACGACCCTGTAACTTATGTTTATTTGGATGTAACATTCCCGACTCCCATGAAGGAGTTCAAGATTAAACTTGTAGGCCGTAACATAAGTGGTAACCGCGACCAGCAGTTCCCCACAACAGTGGCTATTTCTGCTGTAGGCGAGGCTTACGATCCTCTTATTTACGCTCCCAACCCCTATAACGTAGGTGTTAACGAGTGCACACAGATTACATCTGTCGACCAGATTACCGACGAAGGAATCTATGCTATCCGCGGTTTGCTTAACACAAATAGCGAGATTATCGCCGATACTCTCCTTGCCAAAGAATACTGGTACTCCGATGTTGCTCACTACCACACTTCGGTGTTGAACAGCGAGGTTCCTTTCTTCATCAACAAGACCGACGATGGCAAGTACACAATCCAAAGCTTGTACACAGCCAAATATTGGCCTTCGGTTGTTGCCGACCTCGATTCAGCAACACTTGCCGATAATGTTACAGGTTTTGTAGCTTCCACTCCTTATAAGAACAATGCTGCAAAGGTTAGCATCGTTCCCGCAACAAGCGGAATCGAGGGCAGCTTCGTAATCTACGAAGAGAGCGATAAACTCTATGCCGAGGTTCAAGAGGTTGATATAGTAGGTGATACCTCTACCGTAAACATCAATACTCCT
>JAFUKC010000022.1 GCA_017467885.1 Bacteroidaceae bacterium
GCTTGCCTTTTTATGTTCTTTTTTGCCTGTTTTTCCCTTTTTTGCGGTTACATAGCCCGCTATGCGCCCTTAAAAAATGAAAAAACATTCTAAAAAAGACCTATAAAAATTTCAAGGACATAAATTCAAACAACTTCTAAATCTTTATTATATGAAAAAACATTTACTCTCTTTTAGTCTGTTTGTGATGTTGGCATTTGCTTCGGCTGTGGCTCAATCCTCTTATTATGCAGCAGTTGACAGTGTACAAGGTGGTGAAGCACTTAAAAACGCACTTTATAATCTTGTAAAAGAGCATATACAGATATCGTATGGTTCGGGAGAGAACTCTACGTGGGGTGCATTCTACACCACTGATGTTGTTCTTGGAACAACCAATCAGGTTGCCGATATGTACTCGCCCGAAGTTCGGTACTTTACATCTAAAGGTGAGTCTGTTTCGGGTATGAACATCGAACACAGTGTTGCCAAAAGCTGGTGGGGTGGTGGAAAAAACAATGCTTATTACGATTTACATCATCTTAATCCGTCCGATGCTGCGGCTAATTCAGCCAAAAGTAATTATCCGCTTGCCGAGCTCGAGAGTGTATCGTGGACAAACGGTATAACGTCGGTAGGCAAGGCAACTATCGCAGGTACAAGCCAGAATGCATTCGAACCCGCCGACCAATACAAAGGCGATTTTGCTCGCACCTATATGTATATGTTCACATGTTATCAAAATCTTACATGGGAATATACCTGGATGAACTACGAAAACAGCGCATACCCGACATTGAAACCCTGGGCTGTGGAGTTGTTGCTGAAGTGGCACAAACAAGACCCTGTCAGCGAAAAAGAGGTTGCGCGCAACAATGCGGTATATGCAGTGCAAGGCAATCGCAATCCCTTTGTCGACTATCCCCGTCTTGCCGATTATGTCTGGGGCGATTCCACAGCTTATTTATTCAGGTTGAATGGCGATGTTGAGGGTGGTACCACTACACCTATTGTGGGTAAATTGTATATAAACGAACCTTTCGAAGAGGAACTCGGCTCGTTTGTATCGGTGGAAAAGGTTGGTAATTATCCTTGGACTATCAACTATAATACGGCATACGTATCTTCGTATATCGATAATACAAACAATGCTGCCGAGAGTTGGCTGGTTTCTCCCTCGCTCGATTTTACAAACGAGTCGGATGCCATAATATCTTTCGATTATATAATAAAGTACAGTGCGAGTGGTGCGATTACCGATAATCACAGCCTGCTTGTAAGCACCGATTATAATGGTGATGTTTCTGAGGCTTCATGGACGGCCATCGATTATTCGGCTGTAGAGGCTGCCGATTGGTACTCTTTTGAAACTGTCGAGGTTGCTCTCCCCGAAGCGGTCTATGGTTGCCCCAATGTAACCATTGCACTTAAATATGTTGCTACAACAAAATCATCTACATGGGAGGTTAAGGATTTTGTGGTTAAAGGCAATGCTGTTGCCCCCGATTCGGGTTCCGACGGTGGTGATAATTCAGATGATGACAATACCGATGATGGTGATGCCGATACTGCTCCCGATACTTCGCAGTTCAAACTGCTCTACTCATCCGATTTATTGGCTGTGGGTGATACGATAATACTTGTTTACGATACGTATGCAATGAACACTACACAAAATAGCAATAATCGAGGTGTTACAGCGGCTTTACAACAGAACGGAACTCTTGTTTCCAGCAATAATGATGTACAGAAGATTCTTCTCGAGGAGGGTACAACCGAGGGTACATTTGCGTTTAATGTGGGTAATGGGTATTTGTATGCTGCATCGAGCAGCAGTAATCATTTGCGTACACAGTCTGCTGTTAACGATAATGCAAGTTGGCTCATAAGTGTATCAGATGATGCAACGGCCGAAATAGTGGCGCAAGGCGACAAGACGCATAATATGTTGCAGTATAACGTTTCGGCGAAACTTTTCTCGTGCTATACGGGAAAGCAGAAGCCTGTTTGTATATATTATAAGAAACCTTATACATCTACATCGATTGGCGCATCAGAGATTAACGACAAAGGCTTTGTGGATGTTTATGATATTAACGGCATTTGTGTTCGCAGGCATGTGCCACGTTCTTATGCCGTAGATAATTTGCCACGTGGTTTGTATATTGTTGGCAGCAAAAAATGTATGGTAGAGTAATAGCCGTAGAAAAGTACATTATACTCACAATATTATAGTATTTCCTTATACAGCAGCTGTGGCTGCTGTATTTTTTTATTCTTTGTCATTACGTATTCTCCAAATTTAAATAACGTTAAATTAATATTGGAAAACCGAAATTTATTTTTAAGTTTTCTAAAATGATGTATCTTTGCAGTGAAAACTTGAAATTAAATTTAAGTTTTCAAAGAATGAAAAAATAGCAAGAAAAGATTGATAAATGAAACTACATGTTCATCCCGATTACAAATATCTGACACCTTTGTTGCGTGGAATACCCAATAGAGAATACAAATGTGAAAAGGTGTTTTGCAATAAGCGCAATATTGTGGAGTTGACAACCTTTCTCGGGCGCAAATATGTTATAAAAAGATATAAGCGTCCCACCTTATTCAACTGTTTGATGTATACTTTTTTCAGGAAAAGCAAGGCGCGTCGTGCTTATGATTATGCTCTGTTGTTGATGGAACGTGGAATAAACACTCCCTTTCCCGTCGCGTATATCGAGGAGAAAAAATGGGGTATATTTTATACCGGATATTTTATTTCGGAGTATCTCCCTTATTCTACATTGAGGGATTTAAAGGTCGCAGACCTTTCGGTTGAGGAGTATAAGAGACTCGCTAAAGATATTATCTCCTATACAATAGAACTTAATGACAAGAAGGTTTTACCACTCGATTTTAACCCCGGCAATATTTTCTGTTACAGAAAAGACAACGACAGGCATTGGCGCTTTGCTCTTACAGATATTAACCGTATGCAGTTTGGCAAGATGGTAGGGTTCAAAGATACCATGCGGGCATTCGACCAATTCGGTATTACAACCGATAAAATCTACAAAATGATGGTGGAATATTCTTTACAAAAGAATATTGATATTGATTTTGCAATGTTTGTTTTTCTTTTCTACCGTATACGTCGCAGGTCGGTATCAGTGATGAAAAGAAAAGTGCGTTCGGTACTGCATTAAAGAACACACTATTTGAGTTCAATAACCTCAAGGTCTTTAAATTTCTTTCCGTCGATGGTGAATTTAACCAATGTACGCACTTGTTGCCAGCCTTGTTTGCCGGCAGCACCGGGGTTAATATGCAGGCATTCGATTTTTTTGTCGTAAATCACCTTCAGAATATGCGAATGTCCCGAGATAAAAAGGTCGGGTTTTTCATTGTATATACGGTTGCGTATGGAAATATCGTATCGTCCGGGGTAGCCTCCAATATGTTTCATCATCACGTTGCACTCTTCAATGCAGAATGTTTCCACCTCTTTAAACCGTTTACGCAATATCCCGCCATCGATATTTCCATAAACGGCTCTTACGGGGCAGAATGCCTCTAATTGTTCTATTATAATCTCGCTGCCAATGTCACCGGCATGCCATATTTCGTCGCAATCGTGAAAATGTTGCAAATATTTGTCGTCCCACCACGAGTGGGTGTCCGAAAGCAGGCCTATTCGCTTCATAATGCAAGGCGGCGTTTTACATATCCGTAAATGTATTCTACAGTTTCATCTATTCCCAAACGAGATGAATTGATGCACAGGTCATAGCTTTTCGAGTCGCCCCAGATGGTTGTTGCATAATAGTCGTGATATGCTTTGCGCTCCTTGTCGGCTTTGGCAATGAACTCTTTTGCCTTTTCTTCGTTAAGGTTGTTGTTTTTCATTATGCGTCTGATGCGGTTGGGCATGTCGGCTGTAACAAAAATACTTATCAGGTTAGGGTGTTCGCGCAGTACATATTCGGCACAACGCCCGATGGTTATACACGACTCCTCACCGGCAATCTTACGCATAGCTTCGCTTTGTATTTCAAACAGTTTGTCGCTTTGCATACAACTGCCATAGCCGCTTATGGCATCTGCAATGGAGTTACGAAATGCCATTACACTGCCGAAGAACGAGTCCGACTCTTTTTCGTCGGCTTTTTCAAATACGGTAGTATCCAATCCACTCTCTTTGGCTGCCATCTCCAGCAGTTTCTTATCATATACCGTTATATTCAGTTTCCTACCCAATTTCTCGGCAATCTCTTTGCCTCCGCTTCCCAATTGACGTCCTATCGATATTACGTATTTCATATCTGTTGCGGTTTATAATAATTTCAAAACAGTTTTTTCTTTACGGTTAATGTTTCCATTCGTTGAACTGCCGTTTAAGAATAACGATGGTAAGTACACTTGCTACAAAATCAGAAACAGGCATGCTGTACCATACACCTGCTTCACCAAAGAAGTGTGGCAGTATAAGTATCATCGGCAACAGGAACAACATCTGTCGTGTGAGTGACAGGAATATGGCTTTGTTTACCATGCCAATGCTTTGGAAAAAGTTGGTTGTAACCATCTGAAAACCTATAAGCGGCATAAAAATAGACATGATACGCATTGCTCGTGCCGAACCGGCTATAAGTTCGCTGTCGGTGGTGAATGCTCGAGCTACAAGTTCGGGAATGCCTTCGCATATTGCAAAACCTATGGTTACAACTACCGTAGCATATATCATTGTGAGTTTAAGTGCCTCGTTCACACGTTTATACTGCTTTGCACCGTAATTGTATCCCACTATGGGTTGCATACCTTGTGTAAGACCCATTACAACCATTACAAAAATAAAACTGATGCGGTTTGAAATTCCGTATGAGCCTATCGAAATATCGCCGTCGGCACCGTATGTGCGTAATCCCTTGTTTATCATAATTACAACAAGGCAGGCTGCAGCGTTCATCAAAAACGGAGACATGCCTATACTTAAAATACCCTTTACAATCTTATTACGCAGTTTGTATATACCACTTTGCAGGTGAAGCAGTTCATCGGGGTTACTCAACAAACGAATCTGCCATAGCAGTGTTACAGTCTGTGATATAATGGTGGCAAGTGCAGCTCCACGAATACCCCAATCGAACAAATATATGAATAGCGGTGCCAATATTATGTTCATTATTACGGTTATGATTGTAGCGTACATCGATTCCTTGGGGTGTCCCGATGCACGCAACGATGCATTGATGCCAAGATAAAGGTGAGTTATGGCATTTCCGTACAGTATAACTTCCATGAAGTCCCGGGCATAGGGAAGTGTGGCTTCGCTGGCTCCGAAGAAATACAATATTTCGTCGAGGAACATCAACGATATAGCCCCGAACGTTATTCCAACGATAATGTTAAGCGTTACAAGATTGCCAAGAATTATTTTTGCCGATTCGTAGTCGCGTTGCCCCAATCGTACCGACAATTGTGTGGCTCCACCCACACCAACCATTGCTCCGAATGCAGCCGAAAGGTTCATGAAAGGAAACGTGGTGGCAAGTCCCGATATTGCAAGGGGACCGACTCCCTGCCCGATGAATATACTGTCTATCATATTGTACAGCGATGCTGCTGTTTGTGCAATGATAGCAGGAATTGCATATTGCATGAGTAATTTCCCAACCTTTTCTGTCCCTAATTCGGTGGGAATCTTTTGTTTTGTAATCTTATTCATCTTTTAGTTGATGGTTGTTTAGCTGTGTAAATTTCTAAAAAAAATACGAATTTCTTTTTTAATACAATAGCTAAATTGTAATTTTGAATTCGCAAAATCAATAGTGTTGCAAAGTTACAAAATAAGAAGTTCTTTTTTTGTTTAAAATATAAAAAAATGTCAATATCGGGTAAAAGTGTATTGGTTGGAATGAGCGGTGGAATAGACAGCACAGCAGTTTGTCGTATGCTGCTCGATGACGGTTACAGGGTGGTGGGGCTTACGTTTGTCACTTGTGATGCTTCGCTTTCTGCGGCCGACGATGCGGCTTGTCTTGCAAATGAGTTGGGCATAGAGCATCATGTAGCCGATATTCGTGAGGATTTCCGAAAGAGTGTGATACAACAATTCATCGATGATTATCTGAAAGGGCTGACTCCCAATCCTTGTGTTAATTGTAATCCGATGGTGAAATTTCGCCTGCTTACCGAATGGGCCGATAAGTTATCGTGTAAATATATTGCAACAGGGCATTATGTGAAGGTACACAGGCCGGCTGATAAATGTTATATTGTTACGGGTGATGACAGCCGAAAGGATCAAAGCTATTTTCTTTGGAGGCTCACACAAGAGCAGTTGCAACGTGTGCTGTTCCCACTTGGAGGATGGGAGAAGGAAAATGTTCGCAAGTATCTATCCGATAAAGGTTATACCTCTTTGTCAAAGGGTGGAGAGAGTATGGAGGTCTGTTTTATACCCGGTGATTATCGCGATTTTTTACGTCATAATATTCCCAATATCGAGAATGTTATTTGCAAAGGTGCTTTTGTCGATACCGAAGGCCGTAAGTTGGGCGAGCATAGTGGCTATCCTTATTATACCATCGGACAACGTAAAGGGCTTGGCATAGCGTTGGGATATCCGGCGTATGTACTTAAGATAAATCCGCAAAAAAATACGGTTATGTTGGGTGTCGAGGAGCTGCTTAAAACAAAATATATGCTTGTCGAGGCACCCGAGTGGGTCGATGGTCCTCCTTCGGGTAATCTGTCGGTTCGGATAAGATACCGCAGTACCCCAATACCTTGTGATACGCCATATATGCTTCCCGATGGTCGTTATATGGTACGTTTGAAAGAGTCTGCTTCGGCAATAACTCCCGGGCAATCGGCGGTGTTCTATTTAGGTAATATGCTGGTAGGCGGTGCTTTTATTGCTTCCCAACGTGGAATTAATCAATGGATTGGTGATGAACAATAATGAACCTCTCTCGCTGTATGCGCTGAATAATATTGTGCGTAATGTGCTTGCTGAAAATATGCCGGCACGATATTGGGTGGTGGCCGAGCTTAGCGAAGTGCGCGAAACAGCAGCCGGTCACTGCTATATTGAGCTTGTGCAGCGTGACGAGGATACAAACGAAATGTTGGCAAAGGCACGCGGGACTATCTGGTCGCGTGTCTATACACTATTGCGCCCCTACTTTCTGCAACAGACGGGGCAACCTTTTGCTGTTGGTCTTAAGGTGTTGTTGCAGGTGACAATCGGTTTCCACGAACTATATGGTTTTGCCTTGGATGTGTGCGATGTTGAACCTTCATATACAATAGGTGACATGGCACGCAAGCGACAGCTTATAATCAATCGTCTGGTCGATGAAGGGGTGATAAATTTAAACAGAGAACTACCGTTTCCGCAATTGCCTCAACGTATTGCTGTCATCTCCTCCTCCTTTGCTGCCGGATATGGCGATTTCTGCCATCAGTTGCAGAATAATCCCTATGGTTTTGTTTTTTATCCCCATCTTTTTTCATCGCCTATGCA
Source organism: Bacteroidaceae bacterium (assembly GCA_017467885.1). GTDB lineage: Bacteria > Bacteroidota > Bacteroidia > Bacteroidales > Bacteroidaceae > HGM04593. Next base: position 7,493 of record JAFUKC010000022.1, read on the forward strand.
GGGAGCCAAAGTGGAGCAAGGTATAATAGATGCGTTGAACAGTATTGCCGCCAATATCGATTGTTGGGATTTGGTGGTTATAATACGTGGCGGTGGGGCTACAAGTGAACTCTCGTGCTTCGACACCTATGATTTGGCCAACAACTGCGCCCAATTCCCTTTGCCTATAGTTACGGGCATTGGGCACCAAAGAGATGATACCGTGCTCGATATTGTTGCACATACACGTGCAAAAACACCTACCGCAGCAGCCGAACTGCTGATACATACAATGGCACAGCAGGCTGCAATAATTGATGATTTTAAGCAGAAGGTGGTGAGTGCTGTTGTAAACAGAATGGAATCGGCGCGTATGCATCTTTCTTCCACTGTGCGTCAGTTGCCTGTTGCCGCTAAATTGTGTCTGCAGAAGCATTATCACAGATTGGAACTTTTCGAGGCGGAGGTAAAGGCTGCATCGCCTCGACGCATATTGTCGTTGGGTTATTCGCTCACAACCTGCAACGGTGTTGTTGTCCGTTCGGTCGATGATGTGGAACCCGGTGCCGAAGTGGTGACACATATTGCCGATGGTAAATTTACAAGTACGATAAACAACAGTATAAAGCATGAAAACAAAGAGTAATATTACATATAACGAGGCAATAGAACGCCTTGATGTTATAATGTCGCAGATTAACGCCGGCAATGTAGACATTGATAAATTGTCGTCTTTGTTGTCCGAGGCACATGAACTTATAAATTTCTGTCGTTCGAGACTCTACAAGGTAGATGAAGAAGTTAAAAAAATGATTGCAGAGATAGACAATGATACTCCGGTATCTTAAGAAACAGTCTGATTTTATTAATAATGATTTCAAAACCACTTCTAAAAAAAGTTTGAAGATGTGGTGCCGTTTCTGATTATAAATCGTATCTTCGCAGTTGATAATCTTTAGAACAGATAAAATTTACATATATGAAGAATATAGATTGGTCGAACCTTGGCTTCGGCTATATGAAAACCAATTACAATGTACGTTGTTGCTATCGCGACGGAAAGTGGGGCGAGGTAGAGGTAAGCAGCGAAGAGGGTATTAATTTGCACATGGCTGCCACCTGTCTGCACTACGGTCAGGAGGCTTTCGAAGGGTTGAAGGCTTTTCGTGGCAAAGATGGCAAGGTGCGTATTTTTCGTCTCGAGGCAAATGCCGAGCGTTTGCAGAATACTTGTGATGGTATTCTTATGCCAAAGGTGAGTACCGAATTGTTTCGCGAGATGGTGACAAAGGTGGTGACACTCAATAAGGAATTTATTCCTCCCTATGAAAGTGGGGCATCGTTGTATATTCGTCCGTTGCTTATAGGTACAAGTGCACAGGTTGGTGTACATCCGGCATCAGAGTATTTGTTTATAATATTTGTGACTCCGGTAGGCCCATATTTTAAAGGTGGGTTTGCTACAAACCCCTACGTTATAATTCGTGAATACGATCGTTCGGCCCCTCTCGGTACCGGCCGTTACAAGGTGGGTGGCAACTATGCAGCAAGCCTTAAAGCCAACAAAATGGCACACGACAACGGTTATTCGTGCGAATTCTATCTCGATGCAAAGGAGAAGAAATATATCGACGAGTGTGGTGCCGCCAATTTCATCGGTATAAAAAATAATACCTACGTTACTCCTCTCTCTACATCAATATTGCCATCAATAACAAATCGCAGTTTGCAACAGTTGGCAAAGGATATGGGGCTTACGGTGGAGCAGCGTCCCATTCCCGAGGAGGAACTATCTACATTTGAAGAGGCCGGCGCATGCGGTACAGCTGCAGTAATATCTCCCATCGAGCGAATCGATGACCTCGAGAAAGGTACTTCGTATGTTATATCTAAAGATGGTAAGCCGGGTCCTGTTTGTACTGCACTCTACAATAAATTGCGTGCAATACAGTATGGCGATGAGCCTGATACGCATGGTTGGGTGACTGTTCTTGATATCTGATAAGAAGATGGCAAAGGGAAAGTTGCAGAAGTTTGCCGATATGGCACAATATCCCAATGTGGTGGAACATCCATATTCGGTGGCCGATTCGGTCGGTTTTGCATTGGTCGGTAATTGGAACAGGGATTTTTTTAAGAACGATAATCCTATTGTGCTTGAGTTGGGTTGCGGGCGTGGCGAGTACACTGTTGCTTTGGCGCGTCGTTTTCCCGATAAGAATTTTATTGGTGTTGATATAAAGGGTGCCCGAATGTGGACCGGTGCAACCGAGGCTTTGCAGGAAAGTATCGGGAATGTAGCTTTTTTACGTACAAATATTGAAATAATCGACCGTCTGTTTGCTTCGGGCGAGGTAAGTGAAATATGGCTCACATTCCCCGATCCACAGATGAAGAAGTTTACCAAACGACTGACGTCTTCTCTGTTTCTGCAACGTTACGGTAAAATTCTTGCCGATGGTGCGGTGATACATCTGAAAACCGACAGTAACTTCATGTTTACCTACACCAAATATATTACCGAGGTAAACGGGCTTCAGGTGATGGATTGTATAGATGATGTCTATGCACAAGAGCAAGTGAACGATATTCTCTCCATTCGTACCTATTACGAATCGCAATGGCTTGAACGTGGGCTTACCATTAAATATATAAGTTTCCGACTGTCGCGTAAAGATGCTTTTGTCGAGCCCGATATAGAAATAGAACTCGATGAATATAGAAGCTATAATCGCAGTAAACGCAGTGGATTGGAGAAACGAAAATAAAAACTGTCTTTTTTTGATTTTTATAGAGCAAATGTCGATATATCCTAAATTAATACTCGATGCACTTACAAAGGTGCGCTATCCCGGTAATGGCAAAAATCTTGTCGAGGCCGAAATGGTAGACGATAATATACGTATCGAAGGCAACAAGGTAAGTTTCTCGTTAATTTTCGAGAAGCCTACCGATCCCTTTATACGGTCTGTTGTTAAATCGGCCGAAACGGCAATACTTACCTATGTGGGTAAAGATGTTGAAATTGTAGGTAACATCAGTGTGGTTAGTCGTCAACAGGCTCGTCCCGAGGTGGGCAAGTTCTTGCCGCAGGTGAAGAATGTGATAGCTGTGTCGTCGGGCAAGGGTGGTGTGGGTAAATCCACAGTTTCGGCTAATTTGGCAATAGCACTTGCGAGGCTCGGTTATAAGGTGGGTCTGCTTGATGCCGATATATTCGGTCCATCCATTCCTAAAATGTTCAGTGTTGAGGATGAACGTCCTTATAGCGAACGTGTGGACGGTCGTGACCTTATTATTCCCATTGAAAAGTATGGGGTGAAGATTCTGTCGATAGGTTTCTTTGTCGACCCCGAACAGGCTATCCTGTGGCGAGGCGGTATGGCAAGTAATGCTCTTAAACAGCTTATTGCCGATGCCAATTGGGGGGATTTGGATTATTTCCTTATAGATTTGCCTCCCGGAACAAGCGATATACATCTTACCATAGTGCAGTCGCTCTCTCTTACCGGTGCTGTGGTGGTTACAACACCGCAGGAGGTTTCGCTTGCCGCAGCTATAAAGGGTGTTAATATGTTTGTGAACGAAAAGGTGGGTGTACCTATTCTTGGTGTTGTGGAAAATATGGCATGGTTTACACCGGCCGAGTTGCCACAAAACAGATATTACATTTTCGGGCGTGATGGTGGAAAGCGTATGGCCGATACTTTCGGTATTCCGCTTATTGGTCAAATACCTTTGGTGCAAAGCATCTGCGAAAGTGGCGATGCGGGTGTTCCTATTGCCATGAAGCAGGAGTCGCCCGATGGCCGGGCGTTTATGGCTGTTGCATCATCTTTGGTCGAGCAGGTGGGCAAACGTAACAACGAACTGCCACCTACAAAGATAGTGGAAACGCATAAATAAGCAACGGTGGTGTTTCGAGCCATGTGCTTTATCATAAAAGAATCGAGCTTCTATAGAGGCTCGATTCTTTTATGATATATTTGTGTATGTTCATGGAAACTTTTTTTAAATTTCTAATCTTCTTATTTGAAAATAGAAATAGACTGCAGTTGCCATCAGTAATACTCCAATGATTCCATACAGCCATCTGCTTTTTTTGCGTCCCAGACGTTTTACCACGGGCTCTGCATTTTTCGATGTGAAGAACCAGTCCCTGTCGAAAAGTGCTGCCCACAACGTAACAATTCCCAATAGAAGGAATAAGCATTGTATTATATGGTGCAGAATCATTCTTCCTTCAGTTGATTCCAACCTTGCGCACGCAATTCCATCTCGGTGCCGTCGCGTGTGATAAAAGCCAAGCCCATATCTTCCGATACAATATGTCCAATCAGACGTACATTCTTCATCGATGCAACTTTTTCGTGGTCGGCTATGGGTACGGTAAACAACAGCTCGTAGTCCTCGCCACCGTTAAGGGCGCAAGTCATGACATTCATGTTGAACTCTTCGGCCATAATGGCTGTCTGGTAGTCGATAGGGATGTGCTCTTCGTATATGCGGCAGCCTACTTTACTCTGCTTGCAGATGTGCATCAGTTCCGATGATAAGCCATCGGATATATCTATCATGGCTGTCGGGGTAATATTCTCTTTACGCAACTGTTCAATAATATCTTTGCGCGCCTCAGGCTTCAGTTGTCGCTCGAGTATATACTCCTTGCCTGCAAAATCGGGTTGCATGTCCTTGCCGGCGGTTGCTATCTTTTCGCGTTCCAACAGTTGCAATCCCATGTAGGCTGCACCCAAATTGCCGGATACACAAATAAGGTTGGTCTCTTTTGCTCCGTTACGCTTTACAACCGTTCCTTTTTTTGCACAACCGATGGCTGTGATGCTTATTGCAAGTCCTGTAAGTGACGCAGATGTGTCGCCACCCACAATATCTACATTGTGTTGCTTGCAGGCAAGTTTAAGTCCTTCGTAGAAGTCTTCCATATCTTCTATGCAGAACTTCTTGCTTAAAGCAATGGATACGGTAATTTGCTTGGGGGTTCCGTTCATGGCATATATGTCCGAAATATTCACCATTGCAGCCTTGTATCCCAAATGTCGAAGAGGAACATAGGTGAGGTCGAAGTGTACACCTTCCATAAGCAGGTCGGTTGTAACAAGAATCTCTTCATCCTCGCCAAATTGCAATATGGCGGCATCGTCGCCCACTCCCGTCAATGTCTCTTTATTGGCGGGAGTGATACCCGACGTCAGATGTTCTATAAGCCCGAACTCGCCAAGTGTGGCAATCTCGGTCCTGTTGTGTGTGTTCATTTCTTATGCTCTGTTTACAATTTCGCGGAAAATTGTTGTCATGCGTGGCTGTGCTTCATCGGCGGCCTTCTGCACCTCTTCGTGGCTCACCTCCACAACAACGCCCTCGATGCCTAAGTCGGTTATTACAGATATTCCGAATACGCGGATGCCGCAGTGGCGTGCAACTATTACCTCGGGTACGGTAGACATTCCAACTGCGTCACCTCCCATGCGATGGAACATTGTGTATTCGGCCGGTGTTTCGAATGTGGGTCCTTGTGTGCCCAGGTAAACTCCCTCTACTACACGAATGCCTTTTTCCCGGGCAATCTCTTTTGCCATAGCTATAAGTGCAGGGTCGTATGCTTTGCCCATGTCGGGGAAGCGGTCGCCATAAGGGATGTTTTTGCCACGTAACGGATGCTCGGGGAACATGTTTATATGGTCTTTAATTATCATAAGGTCGCCGATTATGAAATCGGGATTCATGCCACCTGCCGCATTTGATACAAAGAGTGTTTTTATGCCAAGTTCGCGCATCACTCTAACGGGGAATGTTACCTCTTTCATCGAGTAGCCCTCGTAGAAGTGGAAGCGTCCTTGCATGGCCATAATCTCTTTATTGCCTAATTTACCAAAGATGAGCTTGCCCGAATGTCCTTCCACTGTAGAAAGTGGGAAGTTGGGTATATCTTTGTATTCTATTTCATATTTATCGGTAATTTCGTTTACCAAACTTCCCAAACCTGTTCCCAAGATAATGGCTGTTTCGGGGTGAGTTGTCATTTTAGCCTTTAGAAATTCGGCTGTCTCTTGAATTTTCTGTAACATAGTCAAAAATTATTTGGTTAAACATCTCTTTTTCGTTGTTAAGGATACAAACTTCAATAGGAAGCACAAACGTATTCTCTTTTATGCTTGCAGGCAATGTGGTGTATCCGGTGAGGCGTGCTGCATCTTTTTCGGTGGTTATTATTATTTTGTTGCCGCCACACATGTTGTCGTAAGCATCGGCAATATCCTCCAACTCTTTTTTGCTGAAGTTGTGGTGGTCGGGGTATTGCATCAGTTTCACTGTTGCACCGCGTCTCTGCAATTCTGCTTTAAGCGGTCCCGGTTTTGCTATACCTGTCAACAGCAGTATGTTGCATTCTTTTGTTGGCAGGTCTTTTTTGTTGTTCACGAATAGTTGGTAAGCATTCCCGTACTGCATCGACGAAAAGAATATCTTTGCACCTTTTGGTGTCTTTAAATATTTTTTAATGGTCGTTTGCTCTTCGTGGCTTATGTTCTCGGGGCATTTAGTCACTATTATCACGTCGGCACGTTTTATGCCGGCAACCGACTCTCTCAATCGTCCGAACGGCATTAAAGCGTCATTCCATACGGGACGGTTATAGTCTGTAAGCAGAATGTTCAATCCTGCTTTCACATGCCGATGCTGATAGGCGTCGTCAAGCAGAATTACATCGGTCTCTTTTTTTTCGGCTGTTATGTGTTTAATGCCTGTGGTACGTTTCTCACATACGGCAACAGTTATGTTCCCGAATTTCTTTTTTATTTGAAACGGTTCATCGCCAATTGTTGATGCATTGTCGTTGACGGTAGCCATTCGGTAGCCTTTGGTCTTTCTACCATAGCCTCTGCTTAATACTGCGACATTGTGTTTTTGCTTCAATAGGTTTATTAGGTATTCGGTGTGAGGTGTCTTGCCTGTTCCACCTACGCTTATGTTACCGATACATATTGTCGGAGTACAGAAATGACAGCTTTCAATAATTCCATAATCGAAGGCGCGGTTCCTTAACCATGTAATCCAATGATAGGGGTTAATGGCGTTAAGGAGTGCGGGTAGTACGGATTTACTGTTTTTTGTCATTTTTTTGCTGTTACTCTTTTCTCTGATTGCAAAAATAACCAATTCTTCTCAACTTGCAAACAGACATTGAGAAGCTGTTTGAAATTCTTTTAAAAAACTTTTTAGAAGTAATAGAAATAATTATCTCATTCCTCTTTTTCCTCTTTTCGATATCAATGCCGGATGTTTTTCAGAATTACCTTTTGCAACCATTATAACAGAAGTAATCCAACACAAGTAAACTGTGGCAAATTCAGCAATGTTAAATGAGAAATATTCTGTTTATAGCATGATATTTAATATTTTATGAATAATAATACAATTCTTGTTGTCAAAAATGATTGTTTTATTTAATGAATGATAAAAATATCTTTTTTTTCTGATTTATTTGGTGATTTTTACATATCTTTGCAAAATACATAAATTGTAACTATGTAAATACGTGATTAAAAACATATTATTTATTAACCTAATTTAATGTTTATGAGAAAATTTACTTTTATTCTCTCGCTGTTGGTGGCATTCGTCGCAACAGCAATGGCACAGGTGGAGGTTGGTAAAGTGTATACAATGACACTTAAAAACAACGCGACATCTGCTGTAACCGAAAGCAGTGAATACCTTTCGGTATCTACTCTTGCCGAGGGCGAAAAAAGCCAGCAATGGTTGATTGAGGCAGGCGAGAACGGTGTTATGGTTCGTAACATGTCTACAGGACGTTACATGAACCCTATGGGTACTTCAAACCAATGGACTACTGTCCAGTACGACCCTATTGCTCTTTATGCAGTAGCCGTTGGTGATTACTTTACATTGAACACAGCCGACAATACCGATGGTTATCAGGCTATGCACATGGCCGGTCATGGTGCAATCGTAGGTTGGGAAACAGCTGCCGATAACACTCAGTGGAACTTTACCGAGGTTGCTGTGGATGCTGCCGAGTTGGAGACACTTGTTGCCGAGTGGAATGCACTTATAGAGAAAGCAAAAGCAGCAGACGCACTTTCTGCTTTGATAGAGCAAATCAGCAGCTCTATCGGTAAGATTGCTCTTACAACCTCTATGATCTCAACAAACAGTACAGGTTATGGTGATGGAACGTTTGCCGATATGCTCGATGGTAACCTCGATACCCACTATGGTACTTCTTGGTGGGGAACCATTGGTGCAAATCACTACGTTCAGATAGATCTTGGTGAACAGCCTGCCGATATCACAGAGTTTACCTATACATGGGTAAACCGTAAATCAGGTAATAATACTCCTTATGCCGGTTACATTTCTGCAAGTACCGATAATGATACATTCGACACACTTGTAAGCTTTGATAAAGATGCCGA
>JAFUKC010000002.1 GCA_017467885.1 Bacteroidaceae bacterium
GAATCGATAATGCAGCTGTAAATATATCATATCGTTTTGACCTTAAAAAACGCAAAAGATGAAAAAGATATTACGCTACATATTGTTTTGTGTGATGTCGCTGCTTGCGTTTTCAGGGTGCGATGTTCACGAATTTCCGGAGACTCCCGAATTTGTAAAACTGCATCTTCGTTTGAACCATGAAACGGATATGACCGAATGGGAACACCTATACGATGGCACTTCGGTCATCGAGCAGGGATTGGGCGAAACCTATGACAATCACCGCGATTATGGCAAGATACGCTACATCATCCGTGCCTATCCTATATCGGAGAAGCAACGCACAATGCAGGACTATACACAGGAGTTCGTATTTACAAAGGATATAACAGAGGGGTACAACCACGAAGTGACCCTTGATGTTCTGCCCGGCAACTACAACTTTATGGTATGGTCGGATTTGGTGCAGACAAGTGGCGACAGCCATTTCCACAATGCCGATAACTTCGCAGAAATCACCCTGCAAGGCGACCATAAGGGAAACAATGACTACCGTGATGCTTTCAGAGGTACGAACAACATAACACTTGTTTCGGATATTGTGGAGCATCAGCCGGATACGCTGGATATAGTAATGCAACGACCGCTTGCAAAATTTGAATTCATTACCAATGATTTACAGGAATTTATAGATAAAGAGATTGAATATCTGAAAAAAGAAGCCGCTACACGTGGAGAAAATGCCCCGACACGAGTTGATACAGATAAGTACAAGGTCGTATTTCATTATTCGGGATTTATGCCTAACACCTATAATATGAATACAGACAAACCTATCGATTCTGCAACGGGAGTAATGTTTGAATCAAGACTCGGGATATTAAATGATAATGAAGCATCATTGGGATTTGACTATGTATTCGTAAACGGCAAGGAAGCCGGAGTATCCGTTCAAATTGGGTTGTATGATGGAGAAGATAGGCAGATTGCTCTGTCTGAACCTATTGATGTATCTTTAAGGAGAAGTCATCATACAATACTGAGAGGATCTTTTTTGATGCAACAGGCAACGGGAGGTATAGTTATAAATCCTGATTTTGATGAAAACCATAATATAGTAATTGACTGACAATGAAGATATATAGATATATAGGATACTTATTCTTTGCTTTTGCAGCCTCAATAATGTCTGCTTGTACTGATGAAGATATGTTGGGGCAGAGTGGAGATAGCGTGAACATAACATTCCGTCCGTCGTTGGGCGGTGAGTTGAATACCCGTGCCATAGGAGATGCTACAGGTATAGACCAACTGGTTGTCGCTGTTTACGAAGGGAACGGGACATTATCAAAAACATTCTCTTATTCGGAGGATTGGAACAATGTTCAGCAAGATGGTATAACACTCTCATTGATTGAGGGTCGAACATACAATATCATCTTCTGGGCACAGGATGCGGACAATAAGGCATACCGTCTGACCGATGACGGAAAGATAAGTGTGAGTTACGAAGAATATCAGGATGGTGGGTTTGCCAAAATGGAGCAGTTAGATGCTTTCTACGCTACCGCGGAAGTGACTGTAGGGGCGCAAAAGGTAGAAGATAAGGGAACAATTTATCTTACACGTCCGTTAGCTCAGGTCAACTTTGCCGACAATACCACAAAACCCATTCAGGGAACTCATAAGGCGGTGGTTACCTTCTACGGTTATCCCACTTCTTTTGACCCGTTCTCCGGTACGGTTACGATGTCAGAAAGTGACATGTCTTTCATCTTTAAGTATTTTCCAGAAGAAGAGACTTTGAATATCAATAATTCTCCATATTACTATGTGGCGAGCAATTATCTGTTTGCTCCGGCAGAAGGAACCACCTCTATTGAAGCTTCTCTCGACCTACAACAGATTGACGGAACATCCATCAACACCTTTGAGTTCAGAGGTGAAAAAGCCATTACATTGGAGAAGAACAAAAAGACCAATGTACTTGGGGCTATTGTCCTTCAGCCTGAAACTTGGAGTGTGTGGGATGGTGAAATGCCTACGGAATCAACTTTAACTATTGACCCGGAGAATCAGAATCGTTATATCATTGATGAAGCCAATGATGTGGCTTGGCTAAGTGTTAAAGAGAATGCTCAAAGCCTTGCTGCCAATAGCACTTTCGTGATGACTGTCGATGTGGATATGAACAACGGCAGTGGTCTTGCGGCTATACAACTTCCTTCGGGAAGTACATTGGACGGTGACGGACATACCATCAAAGGGTTGCAATTGGAAAATGCTCTCTTGGGTGATGTAACAGATATTACTGTCAAGAATTTAAATATAGAAGAAACTACAATAGAAAATAAGTCGGCCGATGTAACCCACATAGGGGTACTGGTCAATACACTCAAAGGAAGTAACACATTCAGTAATATCCATATAAAGAGTTCATCCGTCAGCACACAGAATGGTGCTGCAGGAGGTATTGTTGGATATATCTCCCGTAAAGATCCGAATAATCGGGAAGAGACATTGACCGTAATTTTTGATGATTGCCATGTAACGGAAACAACCGTAAATGGTACACAAAGTGAAGGTTATTTTGTGGGATTACTTCGTGGTTATGATAATAAAGAAACTTTGCAATTTAATAGTAATTGTACGCTTACGCTATCAGCTACGGCAGCACAAGCTGATGACTTTGTGTCGCCTTACCGTGAAGGTAATGAAGGTGCTTGGCTTGCGGACAATGACTATTCTAAATATGATGGTTGGTTAGGTGATGAAGAATGCTATCGCGGTACGGTGATGTATGGTGATAATAGGTTTATTCCTTGTTGGGATGGTGTAAAGAAGATAACTCCTCTAAAAGATGGTACAACTCAACTCATTTATTCCGCTTTTGATTTGGCTAATTTACAAGAAGCAACAGGAGTTCAAATTACATTCAAGTCAGATGTTGATATGGGAACAAAAGTCTTTGAACCTATAATGACTGCGACTAAAATTTATGGCAAAAGGGATAATAGCGATGGCAATTATGTTATCTATAATCTTAAAGTTGATACTGAGTTTTTGTCGGGGCCTTGGTATGGAGGAGCATTTATAAGAAAAATGACTTCTGGAAGTGTTGAGAATATAACAATTAAAGATGCAAATGTAAGCGTCAAAAATGCAGAGGGTGGTGAAGACGCATACGCATCTATATTGGTCGCAACAATTGAAGGTAATAACGTAACAGTAAAGAATGTAAAGATTGATGGTGGATACTTAAAGGGTATAAATAAAATAGGGGGAATAGCAGGCTATGTCTCTTGTAACCTTCAAGCAACAAACTGTATAGTAAATGGATTAACAATAGAGAACTTTACTATATCGAATACTGGGGATGTTTTTGAATCTTATGGTGAGATAGGTGGTTTGATAGGACTTATTCAAGGCAATGGTAGTATAATATCTCAATGCCAAGTCAACAATTCGACACTTAACGTAAAAGCATCCGCACTTAGATACAATAACCGCTTCATAGGTACAGCAAATCCAAGCTCAGGGCAAAAGATAACCATTCAGACTAATTGTTCAGCCATAGGCAATAAGGTTACTAATGAAAGTAAATTGAAATATGGCGGTTTCTTAGGATTCGGTAGTAAAACTTTTGACTTGCTTGGTGGATATTCATTATCAGTACTTCAAGGAGGTGATGTTTATTGGGGGAATACTAAATTGAAATAATAATATAAGTGTAATATAGATAATCAATATGAAAAAATTAATCTATCTGCTATTGGCAATGCCACTGCTCTTTACATCGTGCAGTAAAGACGAAGGGATGGCGAGTGAAGAAACAGTTCAAGTAAGTTTCAGTACAGAACTGCCGAAACGAATTGGCACACGTGCAGGCACGACTGATTTGAATGTCAATAAGGTGGTGTGTGCCGTATTTGAGGACGGAGAAGAAATCACAACCTTGCGTGATGAAATTGAAATCAAAGAAGGAGAAGAAATCGTATTTGCTCCTCGCTTGATTAAAGGTCGTACATACGATGTTGTCTTTTGGGCAATGAAAGACAACAATTACGATGTGGACGATATGACCTCAATTACTCGTGCTTCGGAAACAACAGCAGCTGAAAGTGATTTTGATGCATTCACAGAAAGTGTAGAGGTCGAAGTAACAGGCTCCAAGTCGGAAACTGTAACACTTAAACGCCCATTGGCACAACTGAATCTTGGTGTAACCCCAGATGATTGGAATGCAGTGGCAAGTGAAAAAACTTTTGGAATGAAGCCCACAAAGATGATTATAACACTAACTGGTAAGGATACATTCAACGCCCTCACAGGTGCAACCACTGGGGAGGATAAAGAGGTTACATATACTCTTGATGTGTCCGGTGAAGACCTCGTGGCGGGGGATGAGACCTACAAAAGCATTGCAATGTGCTATGTATATCCCGATGCAGGACAAGAGAATATAGATATTACATACACTATCTATGACCAAGACAATGACGTAATTCGTGAAGATGTAACCATTCAAAACATTCCGTTGGAAAATAACTATCGTACGAATGTGGTAGGCGGCCTGTTGACAGGAACAATTACATATACCATCACTTTCGAGAAGGATTTCAATACGACCGAAAATAACGAGACTATAGAATAAAGTATAACCAGTTAATTCAATTTCAAGAAACAGAGTTAGATAGTACAAAGAAACAATTGGAATCATTATGTGATTCTTTTGGAATCTCTCAATGGAGATTTCTACTATGATGAATTTGCTCCCTAAGGAATCATCCTTATGAACACTGGACGAGATCCGGCATATGCAAATATGTGGGAAAGCGTGAAAAGAAAGAAAATAATATAAACTTTTAATTATTAATTTAAAAACATTTCAAGATGAAAAAGAATTTGTTTATGAGTATGCTTGCAATGGCAGGTATGCTGTTTGCGACCTCGTGTTCGCAAGACGAATTGCTTAACGAGCCTACAACGGGCGATTACGTTAATGCAAAGTTCACAATTGGTACGACTGATGGTATTGCTACCCGTGCAACAATCGGAAATGGCACAAAGGCCGATAAGGTTGCTTGTGCCGTGTATGACGAAGAAGGTACCGAGTTGACAACCTTATATAAAGTTGTCGATGTAGTAGATAAGAAGGCTACTTATGAAATTCGCTTGGCAAAGGGTCAGAAATATCGTGTAGCATTCTTTGCTTACAATTCTACTGCTGACGCATACGATGTAACCAACTTGAAGAATATTACAGTAAAGGATTCTCAGAATTCAAACATTGAAAACCGTGATGCATTTACAGCATATTTTGACGTCGATGCTACAGTGAATGCCATCAACGAGGATGTAACTCTTTATCGTCCGTTCGCTCAGCTTAACTTGGGTGTAGATAAAACAGAATGGACTGATGCAGTAAATGCTGGTGTAACAGTTAGCAAGAGTAAGATTGTCGTTACTAATGTTTACAATCAATTCAGTGCATACGACAATGCTGTTGTAGCAACAGCTGAACCTGTAACAATGACATTTGAGATGAATACCATTCCAACCGAAGAACTTGAAGTAGATGTTGACCGCGATGGTAAAATCGCAGATACAGAAAAGTTCAAGTACCTCGCCTTGAATTATCTGCTTGTTGGCGATGCAGGAAGCGAAAAATCGTTGACTGATGTTGAGTTTGTATGGGAAAATTCAGATGCATCAAAAACCAACAATCCTACAACTCACTTCAAGAACATCCCTGTTCAGCGTAACTACCGTACTAACATTATCGGTAAACTCCTGACCAATCCTGCCACATTCAACATTATCATTGATGAAAGATTTGAAAAGCCTGATTATATTGTTGATGCTCCTTGGGATGGTACATCTGTAGAAGAACCTGCAAAGGATGCAGATGGTGCATATGTAGTAAAGACTGCTGCTGAATTGGTTTGGTTGGCAAATCGACCTACAACAGATGCAAATGGAGATCCTTATCTCAATGACATCAAACTTGCCAGCGATATCGACTTGAATGGAAATGACATTAATGCCATTACATTCAAAGGTACATTTGACGGTCAGAATCATACAATCAGCAATCTTGTGTTGGTTTCGTATGATGGTACCAGCACCGGTGCAGGTTTGTTCGGTGAACGTACAATGGGTACCATCAAGAACCTTAAGATTAAAAATGCTACTGCAGATGTGACTGCCAATGAAGATGGTTATGCAGGAGCCGTATTGGCAGCTATTACCGACCAAGGTGATGTAACATTGGAAAATGTACACGTCTATAATTCAGACATCAAGGGTGTTATGAGTGTAGGTGGTTTGGTAGGATCTCAGCTTGCCGCTAACGTTAAACTGACTCTGAACAACTGCTCAGTGAACGATACAAAGGTTGGAAATAACTTGGTTACGGATAAAACTGAAAACGGACATGTTGCAGGTTTGGTTGGTCGTGTAAATGGCACTTTGACCATCAATGAGAATGTATCTCTTAACAATGTGGATGTTACAGGCTATTATTCTGAAAAGCGTAAAGAAGCGTCTATCGATGCTGTTGCCGCAACGAATGTAAAAGACAATTTGGGTACTATCACCGGCACCGCAACAACCAATAATGTTACAGTAAGTAAGATTCCTACAACCGCAAGTGCTGGCAATGCAACAATCGCATCTGCAAGCGGTATGTTTGCTTTTGCAAATTCTGTAAACGCAGGTGGTAATAACTACAGTGGTAAGACTGTTACTTTGGCTGCAGACATTGATTTGGACAACCAAGATTGGGAACCAATCGGTCAAACTGGAGAAACGCAATTTAACGGAACGTTTGATGGCGGAACTTACACTATTTCAAATCTTGCAATAAACTCAAAGGATCAGAGTGATGAGTCTCATTATGCATCAGGTTTATTCGGATGGACAGAAGTTGGAACTTTGAAAAATATAACTATAAAAGGAGCAAAAGTAGAAGGTGGACATTTATGTGCTGCTGTAATCGGTTATGTTTCGGGATCTGTAAAAGTTGAGTCTTGCAAAGTTTCTAATGCAGAAATTAATTGTGCAGAGCAGAGTACAGATGATACTGATCCAGAAGGTGATAAGGCTGCTTGTATCGTTGGACAGGTAGGTGGTGGTCCTGATGTGGAAGGTTACATAACAGTAAGCAACTGTAGTGCTGAAAATTCTGTAGTAAAAGCAGGTCGTGATGCCGGTCAGATTGTTGGTACCGCAACAAGTGGAAACGCTAAATACGTGGATGTTAATTCATGCTCAGCTACCAATGTAACTGTAGAGTGGAACAATACTTCAACTGGAAAAAACATTAATAACACTATTATTGGTCGAAGCTAATAATATTTTCAGAAATCGGACAGCACTCCTCCCCGTGAGGGGTGCTGTTTTCACAAAATCAAGCCCCGAAACTCAATCTTACGTGTGATTCTGACTTTCGGGACTTCCCGAAACACTGAACGAGGGACAAAACAAACCTTCGGAACTTCCCGAAACCTTGTTCTGCAAGTGATTCTAACTTTCGGGACTTCCCGAAACACTGAACGAGGGACAAAACAAACCTTCGGAACTTCCCGAAACCTTGTTCTGCAAGTGATTCTAACTTTCGGGAACTCCCGACACTCGGAACGAGGTGAAGAACAGCCTTTCGGGGCTTCCCGACAAACAAAACGATTGTTAAACCCAATAAAATCAGATTAGTTATGGTACAAATCAATGCTTTGGACATCAGCCGCCTCCGCAACGATGAGGATTTCGGCTACCAATCGAGAGTGCTGAGTATGGCTACGGCTATGCTTACGCAAGAGGTGGACACACCTGTGGTTGCAGCCTATCAGACAGTCCTGACCGCCTTTGACGAAGCCTTGAAACAGGCTTCCAAGAACAGCCAAACCGCAGCGGTGGCAGCAGCCGATGAGGAGGTTGACCATCTATACACAGGATTGACACTCTACCTCCGTTCGCTGGCCTATCACCCTGCCGAAGCAACCCGAATGGCTGCTGAAGGGGTACTAATCATCATTGACAAGTACGGCAAACTGACCGGCCTGCCATACAATCAGCAGTACGGTGCGTTGCAGAACTCGATGCAGGAACTCACAGCCCTGCCCGAAGAAACCATCACTCTGCTGCACCTTGCCGACTGGTTGGCAGAACTCAGCTCTGCCATCGCCCGATTCCAGAACGCACGCGATATGCAGACTGCCGAGCAGAGCAACTATCAGGTGGGCTTGGTGAAGGAGACCCGTACCGCAGCCGATGCAGCCTACAAGCAGTTCGTGGCAAGCATCAACGCCTTTGCCATTGCCTTCGGTGAAACCAATTACGCTACATTCATCAATCAAATGAATGTGATGATTGCCGATATGCAAGCAGAACTGAAAGCCCGCAAGACCCGTGCTGAAAATGCGAAGGAAGAGACGGCAACGGAATAGGACGAGGGGATTTGTATCGGAACAATTCTAAGTGCAAGTGAGGGCGGCATACAGGTAAAGATGCCGCCCTCACTCTTTGAATGATTATCCATTATATCCGCTCGGTGGTTGCCGTATCGAGTAAGAAATCGTAGATACTTATCGTCTGAATGCCACTTTCATCACTCCATGGCTTGGTATGCTCACCCACAATCAGGAGTTTTCGGAAAGAATCCCCCACCAATCGCAACGAACGTTTTTCCTGTTCCATTTTCTCCTCGTCCGGCATACGCCAAGCCGATTGGATATAAATGCGTTCACTGCCTTTGTTGCAAACAAAATCGACTTCCAGTGTCACTCGTTGCTGCTGTCCCTCGGCATTACGGATACGGTGATAGATGTTGCCCACATCCACCAGCCAGCCACGCTGACGCATTTCGTTATAAATCACGTTCTCCATCAAATGGGTAGGCTCATTTTGTCGGAACGAAAGAATGGCATTCCGAAGACCTATATCCTGATAATAGCATTTATATAACGACCCGATATATTTGCGTCCCTTGATGTCGTACCTTTCGGATTTCTCTATCAAGAAGGCATCCTGCATATATCCCATATAGGCCGAAACGGTTTTGTCGGAAATGTCCTGCACTTTGCTGACGGACTTGAATGTATTGGCAATATTGGAAGCGTTGACCGGTGCTCCTATACTGGAAGCAATAGTTTTGGAAAGCTCTTCAAACTCAGGCTTCAGTTCGATGTTGTTCCGTTCGTAGATGTCACGCAGATACACGGTGCGATACAGACGACGCAGGAAGTCCGCTTTCTTATCGTCGCCATCTTGTGTGAGCAATTGTGGAAGTCCTCCATACATCAGATACTCAGCCCAACCATCTTCTTTAGTGCTCTCATACGCAGACATAAATTCCTTGAACGACAAAGGCCATACATGGATTTCATCGCCTCTGCCACGAAATTCGGTCACGACATCCGATGAAAGGAATCGGGAATTGGAGCCTGTGACATACACATCCGTACCCTCGGTTACGGACAGCGTGGAGAGTACTTCAACAAAATCGTTTACTTCCTGCACCTCATCAATGATGATATAGTAGGTGGAATCGTCCAACATCTTGCTTTCTACCCAATCCAACAAGTAGTCCGGGTCTTTGAATGCCTTGTTCTTTCGACTTTCCATGTCAATGATTAGGATGTGGTCTTCATTTACACCGTCATCAAGCAGATGTTGACGGAACAGTTTCTTCAGGAGAAACGATTTTCCCGAACGGCGCAATCCGGTAATGATTTTTATAAGTCCATTTCCCTTAGACCGCTGGAGTTTTTCAATATAGGTCTTTCTGTCTATAACCATTTTCTACGAATTTGTGTCACGTGTGACAATTTTTCGGAGACAAAGATACATCTTTCTATTGAATATAAGTCGTATTACGAGAAAAAATCTTTTCTTCAATTACGATATTGATTGATGTGTCCTGTCGGAATATACATACTAATCCATTTTTCTTGTCGCTGGCATAAACTCTCCAACACCTTTTTTCTTATCCTGCTTGCCTCATAGGTATTCAATCGAAACGCAAGAGCAATGACCACTTCAAGGTTGTAGAATGTAGCCCAACTTTTAGGTGTAGCCAAATCACATCGTTGGGTGGTTACAGGGCAAAGTGCTCCACTCTTGTATATCGCTTTTATAGCGGCTCGGAGTGTCGGGGCTATCACCCCGAACAACTCCACCAACTCCATTTCAGACATCCAAACATTACCGCTTGGGATATTCACACTGCCGTTTTCGCTGATTGTTATAATTGCTCGTTCCATATTACATTGCTATTGAAATTTCACTAAACGATTGATTAAGACGATTACCGAACATCGTCAAATCCTTGTCGATTTTCTCGGTGGTAATCTTAGCATATTTTTGTGTTGTTGTAATGTTAGTATGCCCCAATACTCTGCTTACACTCTCAATGGGAACACCCTTGCTGAGAGCCAATGTCGCGAACCCATGACGTGCAACGTGAGTGGTCAAAGGAAAACTGCAACCAAGGGCCAGACCTACACCTTTCAGGAATTGGTTGTACTTTTGGTTGGAGGTGATATGCAGCTTGTAATCGTTCCGTTCCAAAATCTTTTGGGTATAAGGAAGAATGGGGTGATGAATTCTTCGCCCGTCTTCATGCGATGACCATCAATGTAATCGTGACCATCCACCGTTATGATGTGTTGGGTGTAGTCGAACGACTTGGCATCGCTGTATGCCATGCCCGTGAAAATCTGAAAGAGGAAGAAGTCAAGGTATTTGTTGGCTGCTCTATCTGATGACTCTTCACGGATAGCTATCAGTCGCTTGATTTGTTCTTTGGTGAGATGTGGACGTTCGCCCTTTTCACCCCGTTTGTCTTGAAAACGGTTGTATGGATTCTCTTTGATGAGCCCCAAACGGGAAGCTTCGCTGACGTAACTCTTGAATCGCTTGTGATAATTGTGAATGGCAGCTTGGCTACGTACAATAGGTTTGCCTGTCGAAGTGAAGGTTTGTTCTTCGCGGATGAACATATCAAACTCGTAGATGTGTGGAAGGGTAACATCATCAAAGGTCTTGAATTTGCCAAAACGAAGAAGGACTTTGTAGGTGGTCAAGTGTCCCTTGCGTGTTCCTTCTCTCATTTTACGGGATTGAATACGTTCGCGCATCCATGTCATGAAGTTGCGTCGGTTACTACCATCCGATGACAGATAGGTTTTGAATTGTTGCGTAGTCATATCGTCACCATTCACTTCCATGGCAATGATGATACGTTCAAACTCCGTCACCTTCTTTTGAATCTGTTCGTTGTAAGTGGCTGCTTTGGGATGGTTGACTACCATGCCATCCTTCCATTGGGTGGTATTCAGAAAGATACCGATTGAAAAGTAGAAACGTTCACGACCCAGACAACGATTTCTAGGGCTGCACAAGTGACCTCACTTGCTTGTTTTCGTCTGTTGAAAACAGTTCGAACCCTATTGTTCATAGTGTAACACATTTGTGAGGAGTGTAACACAACTGCTGTAACACAAAAACCGTCCGAAAGTGGCTTTTTATGTCCAACGGTGTCACCTTTACCTCTTTTTTTTGGTTCATCCGACATTTCGAGTGATGTTATGATATAAACGAGAAGAAAACCGCTATTCTTTTGTATATTTGAGTTTGCAAGAACAAAAATACAAATATGAACAGCAGTTTTCTATATCATGCTTGGGGTCTTTACACCCTTGAATGCACTCGTGAGGAATACAAAGGTAATACAATAATCCTTCATGTCCAAACAAAAGAGCGGATAAAGACGTGTCCGAATTGTGGCAAGCGTAATTTTGTGAAGAATGGTTATCGTTTTCGTGATTTTGTAGGTCTTCCCATAGGAGGCAAGAAGGTAATCTTGCACATGAAGGTACAGCGCTACAAGTGCAAGGATTGCAATTTCGACCAGCAAGAGCATATTCCCTTTGCCACTGGCAGTCGCAGCTATACGCATCGTTTTGCCAAGTATGTGGTTGATTTGCTTCGTGGCATGACTCTACAGGATGTGTCTAATCATCTCGGTGTATCTTGGGATACAGTTAAGGATATACACTCCACTTACCTGGAACGCCACTATAGTCCTCCCTCTTTGGAGGGTGTGGAGAATATCGGCATAGACGAGTTTGCCATCCGTAAGGGGCATGTGTACAAAACCATAGTGGTAGATCTGGACAGCGGTCGGATTCTTTATGTCGGAGACGGCAAAGGAGCCGATGCCCTAATGGGCTTCTGGAAGAAACTCAAACGCAAGGGCATAAGGATAAAGCATGTGGCAACGGACCTGTCAGCTGCATTCATTGCCTCCGTAATGGAAAACTGCCCAGAGGCGACATTGGTGTTCGACCATTTCCATGTTGTCAAACTGATGAACGAGAAACTGGATGATATTAGACGAAAAGCATACAGCATGGAGAAAGACGTAAACAAGCGAAAGGTGCTCAAAGGAACAAGATATCTTCTATTGGGCAATGGAACAGACATCTTCGATAAACAGTACAAAACCAGACTCGATAATGCACTTGCCATGAACGAACCTCTATCAAAGGCGTATTATCTGAAGGAACAACTCAGAGAGATATGGATGCAGCCGATGAAGTCCATGGCAGAGGATATCCTTGATGACTGGGTAAAGCAGGCCGAGCAGAGTAAGATACCGCAACTGATGAAAATGGCTACGACTATAAAAGCATACAGAAGGGGAATTCTATCCTGGTATGACTGCCATATCTCAACAGGAAAAGTAGAGGGAATCAACAACAAGATAAAGGTGATGAAAAGAAAAGCATATGGATTCAGGGATGAGAGGTATTTTAAGCTAAGGCTCTATGCACTACATGACTGCCGTATCACTCGAAATGTCGGATGAACCTTTTTTTTATTGGTGCCACACTCAATGTGAATACCTAATAGTGATTTGTAACCTTTTGATAATCAAAGGCGATGTGGCTATATAAAAAGAAAGGTACTCAATCGAGTACCCTTCTTTCAGTGATTCGCCTGGGGCTCGAACCCAGGACCCCATCCTTAAAAGGGATGTGCTCTACCTGCTGAGCTAGCGAATCTACCTATGTGCCGTTAAGCGAGTGCAAAGATAGGCATAATTTTTCTATCTGCAAATTTTTTGGCGGCTTTTTGTTTATTTTTTTAATTTGGTGCCGATTTTTTATTCTTCTATAGTTGCATCGACAGTTTCGGGAGTGTTGTCATCGTCTGTCACTATGGTTTCACCGCGTTGTATGCTTATCATCTCGTGATAGCGTTTTGTATATCCGATAAGCAGTGTGGTGATTGGCAGTGCCACAATCATTCCAAGAATGCCCAGCAAGTGCCCCCAAATGGCTAATGATAATAGGATGATGGCGGGGTGAAGGTTCATTCGTCTGCCCATGATTCCGGGGACAAGTATAAGGTCTTGTATAGCTTGCACAATAAGCATCACTGCTGCAGCCGAAAGTAACACTATCCAGAAGTTGTCTCCTGTGTTGGCTGCTTTAAGCAAGGCCAATATTGTCATGGGAAGCAGCGATACAAGTTGCAGATAGGGTACAAGGTTAAGTAATCCTACAAAAAGGCCGAATGCGATTGCCAAAGGAAAGTCAATAATTACAAAGCCTATAGAGAAAAGTATCCCCACGCACAGAGCAACAAGAGCCTGCCCACGAAAATATTGGTTCATTCCATTTGTGAGGTCTTCGGACAGTTTTGTTGCCATCTCGCGCCAACGTACAGGGAGGAACAATTTCCATTCATCGGCAAGTTTCTCGTAATCGAGCAGTATGAAAAAGACATATAACAGTGCTATGCACCACGAGAAAATGTGCACCAAAAAGCCTATGGTGCCTACAACTATCGATTCTGTGTGTCGATAAATCTGTTGCATAATATCCTGTACACCGGTACTTTGCATCAGCTGTACTATTCCTTGGTCGTTGCCGTATTCCTTTATGAATTCTATTACGGCCGGTGAAATAGAGGGGTTATTTATCTGGTTGCTGAAGAAGGCTGCAATTACATTTTTTAGTGTGGCAAACTCCTCTATTATCGATGGCAACACAAGCACAACCGATGATGCTATTATTACTATAGCAAGAAATAGTACTGCCAAAATCGACAGCAAGCGCGACTTAAGGCGCAGTCTGTATTGAAAGAAACACACGGCCGGGTATAACAGATAGGCTGCAAGCCATGCGACGGCAAAAGGCAACAGCACACTGCCCAGATAATTTAGAACCGCATATAGGATTGCTATTGTCATTAGCAACAGCAGTATGTGTAGAAAACGTCCTAACGTAACCTCTTGATTTCTCATTTTTTTTTGTTTTTTTGGTGTGCTAATATAACTATAAAATTAAGAAGCTGTTTAAATTTATCTTAAAAAAACGACATCTAAAATCAACAGGCATAAATTCGAATAGTTTATAAATAACATTATAAAATGTTTATAAAAAACTGTTTATATTTGTAATATTTTCAATCTTTGTTCGTCTTATATAAAACAAAGATTGAGCCAATTATGATTTTTATTTTTGAAAAACATAGCAACTGATGACGCCACAACTTTTTAAGGAGCGTTTTCTTGTAATAAGCGGGTGGTTGTACAGTATTGCTTTTAGTTTTTTGGGTAACAGATGCGATGCCGAGGACGCTGTACAGACATTATTCTTGAAACTATGGCAGTTGCGCGAGGAATTGGATGATGTTGAAAATGTCAGGGCATATTGCCGGCAGATGTTACTGAATATTTGTATCGACCGGTGGCGACAGATAAATTATCGTGGGGCAGATGTGCCGGAGCGTGATTTACCCGACACCGGTACTGTAGACGAGCTTGAAGCACGCAGCCAGGAAGAATATATAAGGTGGTGTATAGAAAGTTTGCCCGACAGACAGCAACGCATTATATTGATGAGTATGAGCGGTGCAAAGGGTAAAGATATTGCCGAGGTCACCGGTTTAAGTATAGAAAACGTGAGAACCACACTTTCGAGAATCAGAAAATTATTAAGAAAGAAATATAACGAGGGATAGTGTTTTATGGATATAAGATTGATGATAGAGAAATTTTTCGATGGTAAAACAACCATCGAGGAGGAGCATAACTTGCAACAATATCTGTGCACGCACGGTGTCCCCGCCGATTTACAGCGCGACAAGGAACTTATTCTGTCGCTTATGAACACCCCGGTCGATGCACAGCCTCGCGAGGAGTTTGTCGGGTCTATGAAAGAGATGATTGAATGTATTTCCGCAGATGATGAATACCATGCAACCGTTTCGGTGGTCGGTAAAAAGCGACGTGTTTTGGGCCGTTTTATGTTGTTCCGCTACTTTCTGTATGCTGCAGCAGCAGTGGCAGTTGCTTTTATAATGAAATGGCAGTTTGCTCCGGCTTCTGCTCCCGATGAAAATTTAACATCCGAAGAGATTGCGGCTCAAATAGAAATCTCTTTCGGTCATGCGGCATTTATATTGCATAGTGGTGTAAAGTGCAGTGAAGAGACTTTTGCACAATTGAATGATATCGGGTATGCAACCATTAGTGTTAATAATCTGTTTTAGAAACGGTTTCTTAAGGAAAATGCTATATGAAAAAAATAATTTTAATTGCAATTGCCGGCTTGTTTGTATTAACGGCAAAATCGTATGCCATGGCAGGTGATAACTATGATGATATTGGTGGATTTTTCGAATATTTCGCTAGGCAATATTCGCCTAAAGTGCAATATACGCATATAACAAAAGCTATGATAAAGCATGCCTTGCCTAATGACTTACATGGAATCTCGGCCGAGAAGATAGATTTTGTAAAGAGGGTAATTGTTGCAGATGATACTGACGCTTCGAAGGAGGTGGTTGAGCTTGCAACAACACATGCCGAAAAGAACGGCTTTACAAAACTTGTTCAAACTGACACCTCGGGTGGTGACGAGTGTCGACGAAACTATCTGTTTGTAAAGTATGGCGAGGGAGGTTTGTGCTCAATTCTTGCCATATCGATTTACTTCAAGCCTGCACTAAATTCAAGCAGTGTGATTGCTAAATGGATGGCGACACTTATAGGTGGAACATTTACTGTAGACGAGATATCCGATATTTTATGAATGAATAATCGGGAATTTACAGGCATTAATCATAAAAATAGATTTTTAACCTAAATAATATTATTATGAAAAGATTATCGATGTTTTTTGTGGTAGCGGCAATGGCTGTTGTTACTTTTGCACAAACATTTAACGAGAACGATCGTAAGATGTTTAACGAAGGGCAGGTGCTTACCGAGTCCGATTTACAGTTTACCGAGGATGTAGAGTGGAACAGCGCTGATCCTAAAACAGTTTACAGCCTTCACGATGAGGGTGACGAGACCATTCTTACAATGTCACATTCCATCTATTGGGATTCGCAATGGGTTACATTCAGTAAAGGTATTGTTATTGTGGACAGCGAAACAGGTGACAGATACCACGTGCGTGATTACGCCGATGAGGGGCTTACCATGGATAAATTGCTTATAGTAAAAGGATGCAATGGCAAGAATGTGTTGATTCCTTTAAAATTCCCAAAGCTGAAGCGCAAGGTGGAATATATCGATGTCTACAGCTACGACCACAAGGACGACCTAAAGCCATCAAACCGCAAGAAATGCAGAACATGCCTCGGAGAGCGTTTGAGTGTTAAAAAATTGCGTAATATACATAAAGGTGTCAAGGTGTATAAGTGATTTTAATGTTATGTATGTGGGCTGCCGGTAAAATAACCGGCAGCCCACATAATTATGATAAGCGGTATATGGGTTATTCCTCTGCTTTCTCTCGCTCGGCCAATGCTGCATAGTAGCATTCGCGGCACAGTGGTTCGTATTCGGTTTTTTCGCCTAAAAGAACCTGTTTCTCTCCCTCTACAAGGCGGTGCGATACATAAGCGAGGTTGCCGCAACGAACACATATTGCATGTACCTTGGTTACCTCGTCGGCAAGTGCCATCAGTGCCGGCATAGGGCCGAACGGGTTTGTTTTAAAATCCATATCCAGGCCGGCTACAATAACGCGAGTCCCTCGGCGTGCAAGTTCGTTGCACACAGCCGGCAGGTCGGCGTCGAGGAACTGTGCCTCGTCGATACCTACAACATCAACATCTGTTGCCAACAACAGTATGCTTGCCGATGTCTCTATGGGAGTGGACAGAATGTGATTGCTGTCGTGCGAAACAACCTCTTCTTCGGAATAACGGGTATCTATCGTAGGTTTGAAAATCTCTACTTTTTGGCGTGCAAATTTTGCTCTTTTGAGGCGGCGTATCAATTCCTCGGTCTTGCCCGAGAACATCGACCCGCATATAACCTCGATACGTCCTCTTTTTGACATCTCCATTTGGCTTAATTCCGAATATCTGTTCATTGTGCTGTGTTTTTTTTAGATTCATTTTTTAGTGTCGGCGAATATAGCAAATGTTCGGCAATAAGCAAGCACCACCGGTAAACAAGTTATTAACATCTTGTCAACAGTGTATGAAACGGATTAAACCTCTTATAAACATTTCAAAGCCGGATAAGGTTGCATTTAGGTTTGTTTCATTCTGTAAAAAATCCCCTTCAAATAATTTCAAAATAAATTATCGTGTTATTATTTTTTAATAAATACAAAACAGTTTCTAAAATTATCGTTAATTTCAAGGAATCTAAAAAAAATGTATTTATTTTGCAACAGTTGTCGCAATTGGCGACTGTTGAGATAAATGTAAATAAAAACAGATGGGGTTGTTATATGTTGTTCCGACACCTGTCGGTAACCTGGAAGATATTACGATGCGTGCGATACGTGTTCTGCGTGAGGCCGATTTTGTATTGGCCGAAGATACACGTACGTCGGGCAAACTGTTGAAGCACCTTGATATACAGGTGCCAATGTATTCGCATCATAAATTCAACGAGCATAAAACCGTAGAGCATCTGGTTGAGCGTATACAAGGATGTGAACGACACGTCGCTTTGGTGTCAGATGCCGGTACTCCGGCTATATCCGACCCGGGTTTTCTTTTGGTGCGCGAGTGTGTCAAGAATGGCGTCGAGGTACAGTGTCTTCCCGGTGCCACAGCGTTTGTTCCTGCTCTTGTGAGTTCTGCCCTCCCGGCCGAAAGGTTTGTTTTTGAGGGTTTTTTACCACAAAAGAAGGGACGTCGGACACGGCTGAACATGCTGAAGGAAGAACAGCGTACCATTATATTCTATGAATCGCCCTATCGTGTGCTTAAAACACTTGCACAACTTGCCGAGGTGTTTGGTGGCGAGCGTCGTGCAGCAGCAGTACGCGAGATATCGAAAATTCACGAGGAGGCTGTTCGTGGAACTCTCGATGAGCTTGTTGCACATTTTACGAAGAACGAACCGCGTGGCGAGTTTGTTATATTAGTTGGTGCCGAGGAGCGTGGGCGTTCCGAGGCAGATGAGTAACCATTTTAAATTTTAAAATATGAAAAAGGCGATATTTGCAATTATTGTCATTGCCTGCATGGCGGGCGCGTGCACAAACGGGCAGAAAACTGCCGAGTTGAAAAGTCGAAACGATTCGTTGCAAAATGTGATACAGCAGCGCGATGCTGTTCTCGATGAGATGATTAACTCGATGAACATTATCGAAGAAGGTTTCCGTGCAATAAACGAAGCACAGGGACGAATAAATTTGGATGCTGTTGGTAGTGAAACAAACCGCGCCGAGCTGCTTCAAGAGAATATAGCCTTTATCAGCAATACGTTGGCAAAGAACAAGAGTGAAATAGAACGTTTGCAGAAACAGTTACAGGCAAATCACGCCAATTCGAAGCAACTGAAAGTTATGCTCGAGAATCTGCAGAAGCAATTGGCAGCAAAGAGTGGCGAGATTGCCACCTTGCAGTTGGCACTTGCCGAAAAAAATATTCATATCGACGAACTCGATAATGCTGTTGCACAGCTTACGAAGGTGAAGGAGCAGAACGAGAGTACCATTCAGCAGCAAGAAGCCGAGCTGAACACCGTATGGTATGCGATAGGCACAAAGCGCGAACTTAAAGAGATGAAAATTCTTGATGGTGGCGAGGTGCTTGTCAATAAAGCTGCCAATATGGATTACTTTACTAAATCGGATATGCGCAATCTTGGCGAGGTAAAAACTTATGCAAAAGGGGCAAAGTTGCTCACCTCTCACCCCGAAGGAAGCTACACCCTTAAGCGCGACGAAAATAAACAGTATGTATTGAATATAACCGAGCCAAAGGCTTTTTGGAGTGTATCACGCTATTTGGTTATTCAAGTAAGATGATTCTTTTCGGTAAATAGTATAAAATGTATGGCAATGCGTTGCATTGCCATACATTTTGCAGAAACTTTTTTTGGGTAGAGATGCATAAATATAAAAATATTTTTTTCGATCTCGACGATACGTTGTATGATTTTTCTACAGCTTCCCGAGAGTCCTTCCTCGAGGCTTATGAACTGCTCGGCTATGAACGATTTTTCGATTCGTTCGAACAGTTTATGCATATATACGAACCGCGTAACAAGCGACTGTGGCAGTTATATGGTGAAGGAAAAATAACAAAAGAGGAACTGAATAAAATAAGGTACAGCTATCCGTTGGAAGTTGTGGGAGTGTATGATTCTTCTATTGCAGAACGCTTTTGCAAGGAGGTTCTTGGGCGTATTCCCACAAAGAGCAGGCTGGTAGAAGGTGCAATTGATGTGTTGGAGTATCTCTCTCCCCGATACAATCTTTATATACTCTCGAACGGATTTAAAGAGTTGCAGTCGCATAAGATGGTCACAAGCGGCATCATGCGTTATTTTAGGAAACTTGTGCTATCCGATGATATCGGAGTAAACAAGCCGCGTCCCGAACTGTTCCGCTACGCACTTGCAACAACAGGTTCTTTGCTGGAAGAGAGTCTTATGATTGGTGATATGTTTGAAACGGACATTGTGGGTGCCGCAAATGTGGGGATGCATCAAATGTTCTTCAATGCCAAAGCGGTGAATGTGTTACCCTTCGAGCCTACGTATGTTATTCATAAGCTCGAAGAGATTAAAGGGATATTATAGCTGTTTGGGGTTATTGTGCCTTTAATTTAGTGCGGAATTGACGCACGAACGAAGAACGCAACTTTCTTACGGTGTTCTTTTCTTCGTTGCTCATTTCATCCTTGTAGTAGTTGTATTTGTCGAGATATTCCTTGAACTCATCGGCAGTAGCTTTCCAATCTTCTACAGTGTAGCCGGCATGATTCTCCTTAACCTTCTCGGTAAACTCGGTGAAGTCTTCTATGTAATCCTTTGTATTGTTTGAAGAGCAGGCTGCAAACATGATAAGCAGCAGAGATATTCCTAAAATCTTTTTCATTGTTATTTGTTTTTTTTTACTGTTTGTTGCAAAGATAGCTGTTTACTTCTCTTAATGCAAACAAAGAAGGTAAATTAGGGCGAAAATGTTGTTTAAAGATGCAGTTCTTGTAAAAAATGGTTATAAACATCGAAGAATGCCTCTCTTTTTTTGATTTTACGACGGAATTACTTTATCTTCGCACAACAATGTGGCATATTTGTTTAAATATTGATGATTATGGATAAAGAACTTTTCAGATATGATATGCAGGTTCGCGATTATGAATGCGATATACAAGGTGTTGTGAATAATGCTAATTATCAGCATTATATGGAGCATTCTCGCCATGAATTTCTTATAAGTCTTGGTTGCAGCTTTTCGGTATTGCATAATGATGGAATAGATCTTATGGTGTCGAAGGCGACCATAGAATACAAGACATCGTTGCGTGGTGGCGACCGTTTTTATGTTTCTATAAGCATGAAACGCTCGGGAGCCAAGCTTATATGTTACCAAAATATCTATCGCAAGCCCGATGATGTTCTTTGTGCCAAAGGTGTTATAGATATAATATGTTTGCAGAACGGACGTCTTACACGAGGTGAAAAGTTCGATGAATTGTTTAGGAATGTGTTAGCATAGATTTTATATTCTAATGGATGTTATAACAGTAATTCTGGTTATAGTCGGTTCGTTTTTTTTCTATTATGTAAAGGATAAGTTGGTAACCGATGAAAACAATGGGCAGGCGCCTGTGAACGAGGTGTTTCCCTCGGTGGATGTTTACGTTGCGCCCGAGCAGCCACATGTTGCAGCAGAAGGAGATGCTCGGCCGATAGCTCCCGTCCAAAAGGCAAAGAAAACGGTCGCTAAACCTGTTGCAACAAATGCCGTATCGTCCGATAAAAATCAGGCCGAAGCACGTATATCAATGAAAACAAAATCGGAGGCGAAGCGTGCTTTCATCTATTCCGAAATTTTTAACCGAAAATATTAATCATAAAATATACACGACATGAACTATCGCACAATTACAGCCGCGGAGGCTGCGGAATACATCAACCACGGCGATGGTGTGGGAATAAGCGGCTTTACTCTATCGGGAACACCGAAGACGGTGTTGCCCGAGGTTGCCAAACGTGCCGAGGAGGCACATGCAGCGGGTAGGCCATTCAAAATAGACCTATATTCGGGAGCATCTACCGGGGATGCCATAGACGGAGCACTAACGCGTGCACAGGCTATTCGTTTCCGTGCTCCTTTCTTGTCGAATCCAACAGTACGCAATGCTGTAAATTCCAAGGAGATGACATACACCGATCTGCATCTGTCTCATATGGCGCAGGATTTACGTTATGGTTTTATGGGTAAAGTAGACGTTGCAATTCTTGAGGCGGTGGATATTACCCCCGATGGCAAAGTGTATCTTACTACAGCCGGTGGAATAGGTCAGACGGTAGCAAACCTTGCCGATAAGATAATAATAGAGCGCAACAGTTATCATCATACAATAGGTTTGCACGATGTATATGAACCGCTTGACCCGCCTTATCGTAAAGATATTCCCATCTTTAAGGCCGATGACAGGATAGGTACACCGTACGTGCAGGTAGACCCAAAGAAGGTTGTCGGTATTGTAGAGGTAAATATGCCTAACGAAGTGGTTGTGTTCAAGGAACTCGATGATGTAACACGCAAGATTGGCGAGAATGTGGTGGATTTCCTTGTTTCTGATATGAAGCGTGGCATAATTCCGGTTGAAGGTCTACCCATACAAAGCGGTATCGGTAATGTGGCAAATGCTGTGCTGAAGGCATTGGAAGATTGTAATACAATTCCTCCTCTGTATCTCTATTCCGAGGTGTTGCAGGATTCTGTAATAAAACTTATGGAGCTTGGACGCGTCAAAGCCGGCAGTACATGCTCTCTGTCGCTCAGCCGCGAGTGTCTCGACCACGTATATGATAACCTCGATTTCTTCCGCGATAAACTTGTGTTGCGTCCATCCGAAATTTCGAACAGTCCCGAGGTTATCCGTCGCCTCGGTATCATAGCCATGAACACAGCCATAGAGGCCGATATATATGGTTGTGTCAACTCGTCGCACATTTGCGGTACACGTCTGATGAACGGAATCGGAGGTTCGGGCGATTTTGCACGTAACGCATATATTTCGATATTTACATGTCCTTCAACCCAAAAGGATGGCAAGATAAGTTCTATTATTCCAATGGTTACACATGCCGATCATACCGAGCACGATGTTAACATTATTGCTACCGAGTGGGGAGTGGCCGATCTTCGAGGCAAGGGTCCCGATGAACGTGCAAGGATTATCATCGAGAAGTGTGCTCACCCCGATTACAAACAGATGCTGTGGGATTATCTTAAGATTGCAAAAGGTGGTCACATTAGTCACAATGTAGGTGCGGCGCTTGCGATGCATGCAACTTTTGAGCGCGAGGGTGATATGCGTCTTACCGATTGGAGCAGATTTTAACAGCTTTCATAAAAGAAACCATATAGAATTCTTGAATGGAGAAGAAGCTTGTAACCGAGATGGGGCGTATCGGCAGGGAAGAGTTTGTCGCGTCCGAAAAGTTGCCTTTGACAGTTGTACTCGATAACGTGCGGAGCCTGCATAATGTAGGTTCCGTCTTTCGTACATCAGATGCTTTTCGTGTCGAATGTATTATGTTATGTGGAATTACGGCAGTACCCCCGCATGCCGAGATACATAAAACAGCACTTGGAGCCGAGGATGTAGTCGAGTGGCAATACTTTTCCGATACCATGCAAGCTGTTGAGGCTCTACGCCAAAAAGGGTATGGCATATATGCAATAGAGCAGGTGAAAGGCAGTGTGCCCTTACAGGAGTTTGCAGTAGAAACCGGCAGGCATTATGCCGTAATCATGGGTAACGAGGTTAAAGGTGTGCAACAGCAGGTTGTAGATGCTTGTGACGGTGCCATCGAGATTCCGCAATTCGGGACAAAACATTCGCTGAACGTATCGGTGACAACAGGAATGGTAATTTGGGAATTTGTTCGTAAAATGGGGTGGGTGTGATGCTACAACTGCCCGTTGAGAACCTGAATGACAACTCGTTCAATCATCCAATCTTCTCCGTCAGGGTCGTATTCTTTCTTTAGGCTTGCCCCGAACAGCGAGGCGAAAGAGTTGTAGAATGCAGCTTTGAACGAACCAATAAATAATTTTACCAATTGATATGCACTTTGGTTGCACTCTCGGTCGACCAACTTAATCAACAGCTTGCCTTGTCGTAAGGTAAGCTTTTTCATTTTTGGTGTATACTGCTCTTTAAGTCCCTCCTCCAATTTCTTCAGATGCTTCTTGCGTGCTTTTTCATCGGGCATCATTTGCAGTAACTCATAGGTTTCGATTATTATTTTGCGTATCTCGGCTGCCAGAGGCAATGTTTTTTTAACATCGCGTACCAATTTGTTGTATTCTTTACGTTGTCTGTTATTCTTGAATTGCAACGGGGCAAAAATCTGCACGGTGGGTAACTTGATGTGTGGAGTGACCTCTCCATTGTGTTCTATGGTCTCTAAAACGTATAGTTTACGTTGTGCCGACGGTGTGTTCTCTTGTGCAGCCATGTTCAGTGGCAACAACAGTAATAGTATTATCCATAGGCAAAGTTTCATGTGGCTAATTTACGGTAAAAAATATTCAGAAGCTGTTTAAATTTATTATAATATTGCGCCTTAACATAAAAAATAAAAAATCGGCCTGTTTGAATACCAAAAACACTATCTTTGCGGTTGTTTTGGTAACGAGATGTCCTGTGTTACCGTTATTATACTGTTTTTATGAAAAGTATCGGTTTGTTTTGTGCGGCTTCGGACGAGATTGACAGTTGTTATGTCAACGCTGCTCGCGAGTTTGGCGAGTTTTTGGGCCGTAGGGGGATGACGCTTGTGTATGGCGGTGCCGCAGCGGGTCTTATGGAGGTTGTCGCAAAGGCTGTGAAAGAGTCCGGTGGCAGAGTGGTAGGCGTTGTTCCGCAAATACTTATTAAAAGGAATCGTGTCAGTTCTCTCCTCGATGACCGCATTGTAACAGAGAATCTGAGCGACCGCAAGGATGCCATCCTTGCCAATTGTGACATTCCCGTTGCCTTGCCCGGTGGGATAGGTACCCTTGATGAATTGTTTCATGTTATGGCGGCTGCAACAATCGGTTATCATCACAAACGTGTGGTACTGTACAATGTGAACGGTTTCTGGAATAATTTGTTATCTATGCTGTCGGCATACAAACAGATGGGGTTCGTACGTGGCGATATTGATAAATATCTGATTGTGGCCGATTCCTTGGATGAACTTGATAGGATTTTACAAGCAACTAATGATTAAAATATTGCAATGAAGAGGGTTATAGGTATTGGCGAAACTATTTTAGATATTCTGTTTAAAGATAATGTACCGGTGAAGGCTGTGCCGGGCGGTTCTACATTCAACAGTATGATTTCGCTCGGGCGTATGGGCGTGAGTACTTCCTTTATAAGCGAAGTGGGTAACGACCGTATAGGAAAGATGATTCTCGACAGTTTGCAAGAGAGTGGGGTGGATGCGTCGGCGGTATGTTGTTTCTCTGATGGAAAATCGCCGCTTGCACTTGCTTTCCTTGATGAAAGGAACGATGCCGAGTATCTGTTTTATAAGGATTATCCCAACAATCGTTTAGATGTGGAATTTCCCAAGATAACAGCCGATGATATAGTTCTTTACGGCTCATATTTTGTATTGAATCCTGTGTTGCGCGACAAGACAAAGGCTTTTCTTGAATATGCTCGCGAGTGTGGGGCTACATTGTATTACGACATAAATTTTCGTAAAACACATATAACCGAACGGGTGAAACTTGCCGGAGCTTTGCTCGAGAATCTTGAATTTGCCGACATTGTACGAGGGTCGGCCGATGATTTTCGTTATCTGTATGATATTACCGATGCCGAATATATATACAAAGACAAAATAAAGTTCTATTGCCCCAATTTTATTTTTACGTGTGGCGATGGCGATGTACGGCTTTTCACCAAAAATATATCTAAAAGCTATAAAGTGCGTGATGTCGAGGTGTGTAGCACTGTCGGTGCCGGCGATAATTTTAATGCTGGTGTTGTTTATGGCTTGATTTCGGCCAATCTTTCCCGCGAAGAACTCGATTCTTTATCGCAGGAAAAATGGGACAGGATAATAGGTTGCGGGCTCGATTTCAGTGCGCATGCATGTACCCGGATGGAAAATTATATCGACAAAAAATGGGCCGACAGATATTCAATAGGATGAATCTCGTTTTTGCAACTCGGTTCCAATAAAATAGCTGTACCTTTGTTTTTAGAAGTGTTACGGTGTTCCTGTTAATGCCGTTTTTTTTAGATTACAAAGGTATGAGAAACATATTTTCACTTGTTGCATTTGTTGCCTTATTTTCTTTTATAGGTTGTGGCGGTCATTCGCACGATAATCATTCACATGCTCACGACGAACATGTACATAGTAATGTTTCGTCGGCTGTTTGCCCGATAACAAAATATTCCGATTCGTTGGAGATTTTTGTTGAGATGGAACAACTTGTGAGTGGCCGCAACTCGCATGTTACAGCGTATATAACACGCTTGAGCAATTTTAAACCGATAGAGCCTTGCGCGGTAGATGTTACACTTGAGGTGAACGGAAGCAGGTTGTCGCAAACTGTCGACCCGCTGCACCAAGGTGTGTACGAGTTTCACCTTTCGCCCGAGGTTGACGGCAAGGGTATACTCTCCTTTGTCATCGGCAACGAAACTGTATCTCTGCCTGTATCTGTTCATGCAGGCTGCAATCATGCTTCGGAAGAAGAGCATCATCATCATTCGCACGAAACAGGTGAATCAGCTCACTCCGGTACACATGTGGCTGCCGGTGCAATATCTTTCTTGAAGGAGCAGAGTTGGAAAATAGATTTTTCTACCGGCATTGTCGGCAGCAGCAATTTCAACGGTGCAGTGAAGGTGGCGGCAAAGGTCTCGGCTGCACCCGGGAACGAGGCCTCAATTGTTGCAACATCGGCAGGCAAGGTGCAATATGCCGGAAATATCGTTGCCGGCAAGGATGTGAGTGCTGGCGAGTTGCTTTTTATAATCGATGGCGGTGATGTTACCGAGAATGATGCGTCTGTAAAATTTGCCGAGGCCGAGAGCGCTTACCGATTGGCGAAGGCCAACTATGAACGCAAAGAGCTGTTGTATCGCGAAAAGATTGTGTCGGAGAGTGATTTCTTGCAAGCACAATCGGCGTTACGTGTTGCCGAAGCCAACTATAGCAGTATGAAACGCAGTTTTTCGGGCGATAAAGTGCAGCTAAAGTCACCAATGACAGGATATATCTCGAATCTGCTTGCAGTCAATGGCGATTATGTGGCAGCGGGTACTCCGCTTGCAATGTTGCAATGTGATGGCGAGGTGAATATTGCAGCCGAGTTACCGGTGCGTTTTGCATCGCTTTTGGCAAATATAAACAATATAAATATAGAGGTTGCCGATGGCAGGGTATGTTCACTTGCCGAAGCCGGAGGGCGTGTGGTTGCCGTCGGTCGAACGGCTAATAATTGTGGAATGATACCTCTTACGCTTTCTGTGAAGAAATTATGGGATGTATTGCCCGGCAGTATTGTTACGTTGCATATAACTTCGTTGCTTGCCGATGGTCAACACTCTGTTGCGGTTCCTCGTTCGGCGCTTGTGGAAGAGATGGGCAACTATTTTGTTTTTGTACAGATAACTCCTGTAGCTTTCGAGAAACGTGAGGTAAACATTGGTGCAACAGATGGTAAATACACACGTATCGTGAAAGGTCTGCACAAAGGTGAAAGAATTGTCACAAAGGGTGCAATGTCGCTGAAGTTATCGCAGGGTGCTGCAACACTCGACCCGCATGCGGGACATGTGCATTAATGTTCTAAATTGTTATTGCCATGCTCAACAGAATAATAAAATTTTCTCTCGATAATAAACTGCTTGTATTCCTTGCCATGGTGCTGGTGGTTGTAGGCGGTATATATTCTGCAAAAAATATTGAGGTGGATGTATTCCCCGATCTTACAATGCCCACGGTGACAGTGCTTACCGATGCTGCGGATATGGCTCCCGAGGAGATAGAACGCTTGGTTACATTCCCCATAGAGACAGCTGTTAATGGTGCTACAAATGTTCGTCGCGTACGTTCCACCTCGTCGCAAGGTTTCTCATTTGTATGGGTTGAATTCGATTGGGGAACCGATATATACAAGGCCAGGCAGATTATAAGCGAGAAACTTGTGGCAATCAATGGTGAACTGCCTGAAGGTATTGTGCCTATGCTTGCTCCACAATCAAGTGTGATGGGTGAAATACTCTTTATCGGCATGCAGTCGGATACAACTTCTATGATGGAGTTGCGTACAATTGCCGAGTGGGTAGTTAAGCCGGCAATACTTGCAACAGGCGGAGTGTCGCAGGTAACCATAATCGGTGGAGACTATAAACAGTATCAGGTTCTTGCCGATGTTGTGAAGATGGATATGTACGGTGTCACGATGGAGCAACTTGAAGGGGCTGTAAGGGCAATGAGTGTAAATACCGGCGGTGGAGTTGTGCGTGATTATGGTAACGAATATAATTTGCGTGGAATAGGTCGCACGAATAATACGGAAGAACTTGGCAGTACAGTTGTAAAAATGAACGGTGATGCAGCTGTGCGTGTTGCCGATGTTGCCGATGTGGTTATTGCCGGCGCGGTACGTCAAGGATATGCTTCGTTAAACGGCAAACCGTCGGTAATCCTGTCTGTATCGAAGCAACCCAACATAAATACGCTTAATGTAACACATAATATCGAACAGAACCTTTCGGCTATTGCGGAATCGTTGCCGGCTGATGTAACCATCGATACTTCTATTTTCCGTCAGGCCGATTATATACAGTCATCGGTAAATAATGTAGGCAATTCGCTTGTAGAGGGTGCTGTGTGTGTAATAATTGTACTCTTTTTGTTCCTTACATCCTTCAGAACCACAATCATCTCAATTGTGGCAATTCCACTTTCATTGCTTGGTGCAATAATTGTTCTTTATCTTTTTGATATGGATATAAACACCATGACTTTGGGTGGTATGTGTATTGCCATAGGCTCGTTGGTGGATGATGCGATTATTGATGTAGAGAATGTATACAAAAGATTACGCGAGAATCACGCACGTCCGTTAGCCGAACGTATATCAGTATATAAAGTGGTATTTGAGGCTTCATCGGAAATTCGTGCTTCTATCATCCACGCTACTCTGATAATAATGGTGACGTTTATGCCGCTTTTCTTCCTTGGCGGTCTCGAAGGGCGTATGCTTAAACCGCTTGGCATAGCTTATCTTGTGGCACTTTTAATGTCGTTGCTTGTGGCAATGACAATAACTCCATTGCTATGCAGGCTGATGCTCTCCGGAGATAAATATCTTACTCGTAACGAGAAACAGAATTGGGTTGACAGATGGCTGTTGAAGAGATATTCCGAATCGCTTGATTGGGTAATGAAACGGGAAAAATCAGTGATAGCCTCGTTGGTGCTTTTGTTTGTGATATGTATAGTGTTGTTTGCCGGTATGGGTAGCAGCTTCCTGCCTGAATTTAATGAAAAGGCTCTTACCATTGCTGCTGTTTCACGTCCCGGTGTTTCACTCGAGGAGGCTAATA
Source organism: Bacteroidaceae bacterium (assembly GCA_017467885.1). Classification (GTDB taxonomy): domain Bacteria; phylum Bacteroidota; class Bacteroidia; order Bacteroidales; family Bacteroidaceae; genus HGM04593. Next base: position 29,074 of record JAFUKC010000002.1, read on the forward strand.
ACATCGGTGGTATTATTGAGCGCGAGTTGTTGCAGATACCCGAGGTGACAAGTACCGCACGGCGTACAGGTAGAGGTGAGCTTGATGAACATTCGCAAACTTCCAATGGCGCCGAGATTGATGTGAATTTTACTCTTGATAAACGTAGTAAGGCCGATTTCCTTAAGGATGTGAGGGCGCGTCTTGCTTCTGTTCCGGGTGTTGTGACATCGGTAGGGCAACCGCTCGAGCATCGTATCGATCACATGGTTTCGGGTACACAGGCCGATTTGGCTATAAAGATTTTTGGTCCCGACCTGAACAGGTTGTTTGGAACGGGGAACAGAATAAAAGAACTGCTGGCCGATTTTGAGCAGGTGGTGGATGTTAATGTGGAGCAGCAGGTAGAGACTCCTCAATTGCAGATACGTGCCAATCGTGAGCGTATGGCTTTTTACGGGGTAACGATGTCGCAGTTTAATGATTTTATTGCAGCTGCTTTCCCGGGTAAAAAGTTGGGTGAGGTTTATGAAGAGGAGCGTAGTTTCGACCTTATTTTGCGTCTTAACAGCGATTATACCGATAGCGTCGACGGTGTACGTCGTGCCTTGATTGATACCGATAAGGGCAAAGTGCCGTTGGAAGAGATTGCCACAATAAAATCGGCCGGAGGTCCCGGCAGTATCAGTCGTGAGAATGTACAGCGAAAGGTGGTTGTTTCGGCAAATATTATCGGTGGCGATGTTGCCGGCACTGTTGAACGTATATCGGAGCATCTTGCAGAGAATCTCTCTTTGGGCGAGGGTTATCGTTTGGAGTTTGACGGACAATTCGAGAGCGCAGCAACTGCCTCACGTACCCTGTGGTTAACGTCGCTCATTGCAATAGGTGTTGTATTCGTTCTGTTGTACAGTGAATTCAAAAGCGCTTCACTCTCTTTTGTCGTGCTGCTGAATTTGCCGTTTGCCCTCATTGGAGGTGTTCTTGCCACATATATTTCCTCGGGTGTCGTAAGTATTCCGGCTATAATAGGCCTTATTACTCTTTTTGGTATAGCCACACGTAACGGAATCCTGCTTGTGTCGCGTTATCAGCATCTTCGCAGCAATGGGGTATCGCTCGACGAGGCTTTGCGCATGGGGTCTTGTGATCGCTTGACTCCGATATTGATGACGGCTTTTACATCGGCTCTTGCCCTTGTGCCGATGATTATGAACGGCGACGAATCGGGCAACGAAATACAAAGCCCTATGGCTGTAGTTGTGCTTGGTGGGCTTATTACATCGACATTGCTGAATGTGTATATTATACCAATCGTATATCGTTGGTTGCAAAGGCGTAATTTTTAATTGAAGCATATAAGAATCTGTAGCCTCTAAACAATTTCCTCTTCTTTTCGGTTAATGATTCTGTTATTGGGTATCAACCTCTGTTTTTAACCGATAGAATGGAGAAACGCAAGCAACATGCAATTCTTTCACCTTTGTTGTTGCATACTGTTGAGTTGTGTACGCAGGGTTTTTTGTTTGTCGTTTCGGTAATTACGCTTGGAGCTATAATTATCGATTATGGTTTTGTGCTCGATAATAGTGAAGGTGCTGTTATACATATAATATATTCTTTTGCTCGATGGGTCTATATTCTTGTATACATTGCGCAGTTGTTGTTGGGTTGGTCGGCTATTACACGTAAATCATTCTTTCTGACATTCTTTTCGGGGCTTTTATTGTTGATTTCTTTGATACCTGATATCTCTTCACCTCCATTTGCTTGGGTGTGGCTCGACAGTTTTCGGCAAATATTCGGCAGTCATATTTATATGGTTGTTGTAGTAGGTTTTTTTGCGGTGGTGGAGGTGTCGAAGGGTGTCGTACGTTTTATTAACAAAAAGACAAATCCTGCATTGTTGTTAGCCGCATGCTTTATCGTTGTGATAGCAGTGGGAAGCATTCTTTTGTTGCTCCCTCGCTCTACTCACGAATTTGTGCGCTTGGCAGTTACTGATGCGATGTTTGTTGCAACAAGTGCTGTTTGTGTTACAGGGCTGTCACCTGTGGATATTTCTCAAACCTTCTCTTTGGAGGGGCAGATTGTAATAGTTCTACTCATTCAGATAGGAGGTCTTGGTGTAATGACCATAACCAGCTTCTTTGCAATATTCTTCATGGGTGGAACCGGTCTGTATAATCAGTTTGCGTTACGTGATATGGTAGGTTCCGATACGTTCGATTCGCTTATGCATACATTGCTATATATACTTGTCTTTACATTTGTAATTGAATTTGCGGGTGCATTTTTAATATGGCTCTCTGTTCATTCTACATTGGGATTTACTTTACGCGAAGAGGTGTTCTTTTCGTTATTCCACTCTGTTTCGGCTTTCTGTAATGCCGGTTTTTCCACTCTGCCGGGCAATCTTGGCAATGAGGCTGTTTTTACGGGGCATAATGCGTTCTATATAATAATTTCATTGTTGGTGATTCTTGGCGGAATTGGTTTTCCTATACTGATGAACTTCAAACGATTGTTGTCGTATCACATTCATAAGTGTGTTCTTCGTCTTTCCGGCAGCAACAGACATGTACAACGCTATGAACATCTTGTTAATATAAACACAAAAGTGGTGCTTTCGATGACATTGTTGCTGATTATTGCGGGAACGGTTGCTTTTGCAACTTTGGAGTGGAACAGTGCATTTGCCGGTATGCCTGTTGTAGATAAGCTTGTTCAATCGTTCTTTAATGCCGTTGTACCCCGAACGGCCGGTTTCAACAGTGTAAGTATTACAAGTTTTTCGTTGTTGACAGTTGCTGTTTATATGTTGCTTATGTGGATTGGCGGTGCCTCGCAGTCGGCTGCCGGTGGCATAAAGGTAAATACGGCTGCGGTGGCTTTTGCCAATCTGTTGGCGGTGGTAAAAGGACGCAATTCGGTAACATTGTTCAAACGTGAAATATCCGAGATGTCTGTGCGCAGGGCTTATGCAATGGTTGCAGCTTCAATTATAACCATTTTTGTCTTCTTTATGCTACTTATGGCGATGGAACCGACATTATCGCCGAAGGCGCTTCTTTTTGAGACGTTGTCGGCTTATTGTACGGTAGGCGCAAGTATGGATGTAACGCCACAACTTGGGAGTGCCGGCAAAATAGTTGTAACTATTCTTATGTTTATAGGTCGTGTGAGTCTTCTTACGATAATGATGGGTTTTGTGCAGCCGGCAGGGATAACTAAATTTCGTTATCCCAAGGATAATGTAATTATAAACTGATAAATGACAAATTATGAAATATTTGATTATAGGACTTGGGAATTTTGGTCGAACACTGGCAGAAGAACTTACCGATAAAGGACATGATGTTATAGGAGTCGACAATAATGAGCATCGCGTAGAGGAGATAAAAGACCGTATTTCTGTTGCATATATTATGGATACAACCGAGCCTGTTGCTCTTAATGTATTGCCTTTGGACGAGATAGAGTGTGCAGTTGTTACCATAGGGCAAAGTATGGACCATTCGTTGCGTACAGTGGCGGCACTTAAGGTGCTTTCTGTACGTAAAATATATGCCCGTGCATTGGATAACACACATAAATCGATATTGAGTGCAATGAATATCCAAAAGATTTTTATACCCGAAAGCTATGCCGCCCGCCTTATTGTACATACGTTTGCCGAAGGAAAATCGGTGGAATTAATGTAATATTCTTGCATATATTCGAACAATTCTGAAATTTATATTATAATTGCGTTTTAATTCTGTAACAGAGAACCAAAAATACATACTGCTATGCAAGAACTGCCAAAAGACCCAATGATTCTGTTCAGTTTCATAAACATGAAACTGCGTAACGAATATGCATCGCTCGATGATTTATGTGAAAGTTTGGATATAGATCGTAACCGGCTGGAAAAGACACTTGCCGATGCGGGCTTCGAATTTAACGAAGCCGGCAATAAGTTCTGGTAATGATTCTGTTTTGATAAATCTATTGGTGACAGGTTGTTACTTATGTCAAAAGTGTTATCTTTGCCATAGGTGTAGCAAAATTCGAACTCTTTGGTAAGACAATTATAAGGCCTTATAGCGAGGGATGTGTCACAATCCCCTTCGATAAATATCACAAGGTGGCAAAGATGCTTCGTAGAACCGAAAAGCCTGTGATTATGTGGGTGTATAATTGATAACTAAAAGGTTGGTGGTTAAATGTGAGTATTGATAATTTTGTATAAAGATGAATGATATAATTGTACCCGATAAAGATCCTATGGGTCGTGCCATATTCGATTTTTACTCAACCGGGAAGGCTGCAAAATTACGTGTTCTTTCGTCGATGTTTTACGAGGATGAGATACCTGTGGCAACGCTTTTTCGTTCCTACGGTGATATGCCTCTGCCGGAGCAGCAGGCCCTGTCGTTGGCAAAGGGGCGTGTGCTGGATATTGGTGCAGGTGCCGGTTGTCACTCAATCGAATTGATGCGTCGTGGGCATGATGTTGTGGCTATAGATATATCGGAATTATCGGTTAATGTAATGCGCGAGCGTGGTGTGGATGCCAGGCCTATAAACCTGTTTGACGATACGTTTGATGAAAAATTCGATACATTGCTTATGGCTATGAATGGAGTTGGGATTGTGGGCAGAGTAGAGCGTATGGAACAATTCTTTCGTTGTGTGAAACGTTTGCTCACCCCCGGCGGACAGTTGTTGCTCGATTCATCCGATATAAGATATATATTTGAGAATGAGGATGGTTCGATGGACATAGATCTTGCTGCAGGTTATTATGGTGAAGTGGATTTTTCTATGCGCTATAAAAATATTAAGGGGGATAAATTCGATTGGCTTTACATCGATTTTGATACATTGTGCTTTTATGCCAATGAGAACGGCTTTGAGTGTGAAAAGTGTGTCGATGGTGAACACTATGATTATCTTGCACGTTTGACACGGACAGCAGATAAAAAAATCCCGGTATAGTTGTCGGTTACGATATAATGGCCTAAATTAGCATGGTCGTGTAAAAAACAGTTAATCTATTACTCTATAAATTATTCTATGAGATTCCTTAAAAAATATGCAAGAATAATAAAAATATTGTTTGTGTTGCTGTTGACAGCAACAGTGTGGCTTCTCCCGTCCGATTGGTTCGGGGTCGAAGGGCTGACGGTGCTGCAACAACGTGTAATAGCAATCTTTGTTTTTGCTGCCGCCATGTGGATTTTAGAGGCTGTGCCGGCATGGACAACCTCATTGCTTATCATTGTATTGATGTTGCTTACGGTTTCGAATAGCGGTATTACATTTCTTATAAGTGATATTCCTAAAGAGCAGTTAATAAGCTATAAGGTTATTATGGCTACGTTTGCCGACCAAACCATTATGCTCTTTCTTGGTGGTTTTATCCTTGCTTTGGTTGCATCCAAGAGTGGTGTGGATGTTACATTGGCACGTTTGATGCTTCGTCCTTTCGGCACACGTTCAAATATGGTACTGTTGGGCTTTATGCTTGTTACTGCTACTTTTTCGATGTTTGTAAGCAATACGGCTACAGCTGCAATGATGTTGACATTTCTTACTCCGGTACTAAAATCTTTGCCCGATAATGAAAAGGGGCGTGCTGCGTTGGCATTGGCGATACCCATCGGTGCAAATATAGGTGGTATAGCAACTCCAATAGGAACACCGCCCAATGGTATTGCCCTTGGATATCTTAATAATACCGAGGGGTTGAATATGGGAATCGGCTTCGATCAATGGACAATGGTTATGACTCCGCTTATGCTGGTGATTCTGTTTATCGCATGGCTGTTGCTGAAGAATATGTTTCGCTTCTCCTCTAAAGAGGTTATACTTAAAATTGAGGGTGGGGCAAAAAAGGGTTGGCGTACTAATGTTATATACGTCACGTTGGTTGTGACAATTCTGCTGTGGATGTTCGAAAAGGTTGTTGGCATAAATTCATACGTTATAGCTCTTATACCGGTGGGTGTGTTCAGTGCCACACGTATAATAAAATCGAAGGACTTGAAAGAGATTGATTGGGCTGTATTATGGATGGTTGCCGGAGGTTTTGCTTTAGGCCTGGGGATGGATAAGACCGGGCTTGCCGAGGCGTTGGTACGCTCGGTTCCGTTCAATGATTGGCCGGCATTATTGGTTATTCTCGGTGGTGGAATTATATGCTGGCTACTCTCGACGTTTATATCAAACTCGGCGGCTGCTGCTCTTATTGTACCCATTCTGGCTGCCGTAGGAAAGGGAATGGGTTCTTCGTTGGAAGGCTTTGGTGGTATAAGTACAATGATTATAGGTATCGCATTATCGGCTTCGTTTGCAATGGCACTGCCTATTAGCACTCCACCAAATGCAATAGCCTATTCAACGGGGCTTATAAAATCGTCGCAAATGGCTACAGTAGGTGTTTTAATAGGTGTAATATCATTGACTCTGGGATATTCGCTATTAATCCTTATCGGCCGTATAGGTTTCTTCGGATATTAAGAAGCTGTTTTGAATTTTAAAACAAACAATATGAAAAAATCATTACTATTATTCCTGCTTGCATTAGTTGTTGTGGCAGGAGAGGCACAAGAGAATAATAAGCCTTCGGTGAAGCTTTATGGTTTCATTCGTAATTACATCGATTTCGATACACGGGAGAATTTAAGCAGTAACAGTGATCAGTTCAACATGATACCGAAGGATGAATCGTTGAACAAATATGGCGACGACCTCAATGAACGTTCGGATATTCATCTGTTGAGTATTACCACACGATTGGGGTTGAATATAACGGGTCCCGAGTTCCTCGGAGCAAAAACTTCGGCGAAGATTGAGACTGATCTTGCAGGATTCGGTACCAGCAATACTGTCTTGCGTATTCGTCAGGCGTATGCAAAATTGGACTGGAGTAGTGATAATCTGCTTGTAGGCCAGGCATGGCACCCGATGATGGGCGATATGATGCCCGATGTGTTCAGTCTTGCAACAGGTGCACCGTTTACTCCGTTCAGTCGTACACCGCAAATACGTTACAACCATCTTGCCGGGAAGTTTACCTTTACAGCAACAGCAATGTATCAGTTCCAATATCTCTCTTACGGCCCTTCCGAGGGTAAGGATGATGATGGAAATGTTACATATTCTTCTGCTACATCCTTTGAATATGCCCGTAAGGCGGTTATTCCCGAACTATATGTTCAGGTTATGTACAAGAATGGCGGTTTTATGGCCGGTGCAGGTGTAGACATGCTTACCCTTAAGCCGCGTAATGAGTACATTGACAACAGTGGTGTGCGTGTGAAGAGTAAGGAGAATGTAATTGGCTTCACCCCAACATTGTTTGCATCATACAAGGATGGCGGATGGGGGCTCAAAGGTCGTGTGACATACGCCCGGAATGCTTCGCACCTGAATATGCTCGGCGGGTATGCTGTTACCAAGATAAAAGATAGCGGAGAATGGGAGTATGGCACGCTGAACAGTCTTACTGCATGGTTGGATGTAACATATAAGCAGAAGCTGAAGAGTGGAACCATTACATATTGTCTTTTTGGCGGATATGGCAAGAATTATGGTTGCAATGATGATATTGCCGACCAAAAACTGATGTTCATACGTGGATATAAGAATGTAGACAGTTTTTGGCGCGTAGCCCCAAGTGTCTTATATACGCAGAATGCAATGCAGATAGGCTTGGAATATGAACCGACTACTGTTGGTTATGGCACTATGAACAGCGATGGCAGTGTGGAGAAAACCCGTTCGGTAACTAATCACCGTATATGCGTAATGATGAAGTATAATTTCTGACGTATATTGTAATAAACGCCTATGCAATAGAGAGAAACGGTCCGACAATAACTTTTGTTCTTGTTGAAAAATGCGTGGAAAATGTTATATCATTATAATAAAAAGCTAAATAAAATTAATAAGTTTGTTCGTTTGGTGTAAAGTGTATTATATTCGCTGCCGAAAAATATAAGGGCTATTACTATAAAAAGATACACGTTTAAATGAAACAATCTCTTTTTCTGATATTCTCTATATTGGTATTATTTTCTTCGTGTGCCGATAGATATAAGATAAGTGGTATTTCGTATGAATCTTTTTACGACGGTTCTCGAGTCTATTTGAAGCAGCAAACACAAGAGGGCTGGACTACTATCGATTCTTGTAATATAGTTCATGGCAAGTTTGGTATGAATGGAAATATAGACAAGGAGGTTATGTCGATATTAGTCATGGAGGATTTGGAGGCACCTATTATTCCTGTTGTTTTAGAAAATGGGGAAATAACTGTTAAGGTTGGTCGTGGTTCTATAGAGGTGTCGGGTGGTAGGTTTAATGACGAATTAACCGGATTTATGCTTCGTGTCGATTCGTTTGTCAATGCGATACGGCTTTACGAACGGAAAGAGAATGCAATGATACTCGATGGGCATATTGCCGGCTATGCTGCGGATGCTGTAAGGGACTCTATAATGAGCATAAGCAAAAAGATGGATGGCTATATTGTGAATTTTATCAAGCAGCATTATTGTACGGTTTTGGGTCCGTTTGCTTTTCGATGGTTGTGCCCTCGCAAGCCTCGTATGACGCAACATATTGAGTCGGTGCTTGCCGATGCTCCGCAATCGTTCCTGGACGATTCCTTTATCAAGGAGTTTATGGCTGCGACCAATGGCGATAAATAGAAACTATACAGTTGGGTCTTCTGTATTAATAAAGGTGCACTGCGGTGCACCTTTACTGATTTTATTCTTCGCCTAAAACTTTAGCAATCTCTGAACGTGTTCTTGTCATCAATGATTCCACAACTTCCGACCCGCTGCCTTCTGCCTCAATTGGTGGTAGGAAAGTAAGTGTTATCGGTGACCAATGTACGAATATCGAACCTTTGGGTAAAGTGTCGTAGGAACCTTGTATTACTGTGGGTACAATAGGTTTTCGTGTAAGGCTTGCCACAACAAAGGCTCCCTTTTTGAAACGTCCCAAGCGGCCGTCGTTGCTACGTGTGCCTTCTGCAAAGATTGCCATAGATTTGCCGCTCTTCATGATTTTCTGGGCCTTGCGGAAGAGGTCCTTCTGGGGCGTTGTACGGTTTACGAAGATGTGGTCGGTCTTGTAGCAGGCTATGCCAAGGAGCGGAACCTTGCGTAGCGAGTCTTTCATCATCCATTTGAAGTTCTTCATTACATAACCGTACATAACAAATATGTCGAACATTCCTTGATGATTGGCTACGTAGACATAGTTCTGGTCTTTCTTGATATTCTCACGTCCTTTCACTTTTATAGGGAGCAAGAAAAGGATACACATCAGACGGCACCACACAACAGCAGGCCAATAATCACCGTTCTTTATCTTAAGATAGTGCCCGCAGACAAGAATAAGCAACGATGCTAATCCTGTCAGGAATAGCCCCATCCACCATGCAAAGCATATTTGGTAGAGGGCGTATAACGGAAATAAAATTTTTCTCATGATATGATACGTTAAAGGTTATTTTGTGCACGAAGATAATGCTTTTTTTGCTTATTTGACATTTTTTGACAGAAATTTGAAGAGTTCCCCGATGGGAATATTCCGTCGGATTGCATAATCGTCGAGTTGTTCGCTTGTAATATTGCCAACTGCAAAATACCGGGCTTGCGGATGTGCAAACATCAAACCACATACAGATGCATGTGGATGCATGGCGCCATTCTCGGTAAGTTTTATTCCAATGTCTTTAAGTCTTAATAATCGGTCGATAATGAAAATTACCGATTGGTCGGGTAGTGACGGGTAACCTATTGCCGGGCGTATTCCTCTGTTTTTTTCATGAAGCAGCTCCTCGATGGTGAGTTGCTCCTCAGGAATATAACCCCATAAATCTCGGTTAGTACGTACCTTGAGGTGTGTCAGCAATGCTGCTGCCTCCACAAGACGGTCGGCCATAGTCTGCTTAAGAATATTCCTGTAGTCATCATCCTCTTTTTTTTGCTCGAACACTTCATCGATGCTTGTGGCGAAAAGGCCTATATTATCGCTCTTTGGCGAGATGAAATCACTCAGACACAAATTTGGCCTCTCTTTGTCGTTGTGCTGCTGCCTTAATAGAGGCAATCGCTCATTCTCTATTACGATGTCCTCTCCTTCGCTATGAGCTTCACACAGAGCAAACAGGGCTCTTATTTTTATGCTATCCGATTGCTCGTCGAGCAATCGGATAGCATCGCTCTTGATTTGTAATGCCTGTTCCGAATCGCACTGTTTGTTTCCTATGCCCCAGGCATGCAGAAAGTAGCTCCAATCTATAAACGGTTGCAGTTCCCTGGCTGTGTATGTGAAAATATGCCTTATCATCGGTTGAAAGTAAGTTTGCGTCCTTGTGCTTCCTCGGCAATACGCCCATCTTTGTATACACAGTTTCCGTTTACCCATGTCTGTTTTACTTCCCAGCCGAATGTCTCTCCTTCAAATGGACTCCAGCCACATTTGCTTATTATATCTTTTTCTTCTATCTTATGTGGTGTCGCAGGCTTCAGGAGCACAATATCGGCATAGTATCCTTCTTTTATGTATCCTCGTTTGTCTATATCGAAAATACGCGATGGTGCGTGGCACATCTTCTCAACAATCTCTTCGATAGTGAATACTCCTTCATCGTGCATTTGCAGCATGGCAAGCAACGAGAATTGTATTGTAGGAATACCGGATGCTGCGGTTAAGGCGCCGCCTTTTTTGTCTTCTATGCGGTGCGGTGCATGGTCGGTACCTATGAGGTCTATCTCTCCGCTCTTTATTGCTTGTCGTAAGGCTTCTCTGTCTTCTTCGGTTTTGATTGCCGGATTACATTTTATTTTTGTACCGAGTCTCTTATAGTCTTTGTCGCAGAAATAGAGATGTGCCGGTGTGGCTTCAGCTGTTATTCGTTTGTCATCGATGTTTTTGAGCAATTCGATTTCTTCCTTTGTGCTTATGTGCATTATGTGCAATCTGCTGCCATGTTTTTTTGCGAGTTCGATTGCTGATTTCGTCGACTTGTAACATGCTTCGCTATTCCGTATAATAGGGTGGTACTCCACTCCCGGTGAATCTCCGGCTTCTCTCTTTATGCGTTCTGTGTTTCCGGCAATAATGTTGCCATCTTCGCAGTGTACGGCTATAGGCAGTGTTGTACCGGCGAATATGGAATCCAATTTGTTGCGGTCATCTACCAACATGTTACCGGTGCTTGCTCCCATGAAAAGTTTTATACCGCATACCTCTCCGGGGTTTAATTTCCCGAAGAGATTGCTGTTGTCGTTGGTTGCTCCAAAAAAGAATGAATAATTTATTGCACTCTCTTTTTCTGCTATGGCGAATTTCTCTTCCAAAGCTTCCATGGTGGTTGTCTGCGGTTTTGTGTTCGGCATATCCATGAACGATGTTACACCTCCTGCCGCTGCTGCTCGGCTTTCGCTGTATATAGTTGCCTTTTCGGTAAGTCCGGGCTCGCGAAAGTGTACGTGGTCGTCAATCACTCCGGGAATAAGATACATCCCGTTGGCTTCTATGAATGAGTCGGCTTCAATGTCTGTTTCTTCGTTCTTGTCGTGACGTAACACTCTTATAATCTTGTCGTTCTCGACGACTACTGTGCCGCGATATTGCTCACCTTCATTAACTATGGTTGCACCTTTAATTACTGTTTTCATAAAATTTTCATTACTTCTCCTGCGAAGATAGCAAATATTTCGTGTTTTATGCAAAATAAATTTCAAACAGCCTTTAGTTGGATATAATATTTTGGAATTTACTACGTTTAACATTGTGTAAAATGTATTATAATGCTTTGGATTAAAAGTTTCAGATATGTAAAATCGTTGCTTATATTTATTGCTGCGATTATAGCCGGTGCCTCTTTGTATATATCGGACCGATTGGTGTCCGACCTTAAAACCGAAGAGTTGAATAAGATGAGGGTTTGGGCCGAGGCGATGCGCTCGTTGAATAATGCCGACGAAAATACCGATTTAAATCTTGTTCTCACTGTACTTAACAGTAATAACTCGATACCGGTGGTTGTTCTTGATGCAAAAGGGGGTGTTAATTCTCACCGTAATATCAATATTCCTGCTGCCGGTGATTCTTTGGGCGTAATTTTGCAGACGGTCACCGATATGCGTAGTGGTAATAATATTATTCGTATAGATATGGGTGACGGCGATTATCTCGATGTCTGTTACTCCGATTCCATTATTCTTAAGCGCCTTTCTTATTATCCTTATATACAACTGATTGTTGTACTATTGTTTTTTGTTATATGCCTTGTGGCAATAGTAAGTTCGAAACGAGCCGAACAGAATAAAGTGTGGGTTGGCTTGTCGAAAGAGACAGCTCATCAGCTTGGGACTCCTATCTCTTCACTTATGGCATGGCAGGAGGTGTTGCGCGAGAAATACCCCGATGAAGAACTGTTGCCCGAGATGGGTAAGGATATAGACCGTCTGCAGCTTGTGGCCGAACGTTTCTCGAAGATAGGTTCTATGCCGGAGCCTATTTCTGTCGATCTGTTGGATGTGATCGACCGCACCGTTGATTATTTCCGTCACCGTACATCTCAGAAGGTGGAAATTGTATGTAAATATCCAAGACGTCCTCTTTTGGTCAGAATGAATGCTCCGCTTATAGAATGGGTGTTGGAGAACCTGTGTAAGAATGCCATAGATGCCATGAATGGAGAGGGCAGAATTACGTTTACTGTTTCGCAGGATAAGAATAAGGCGTATGTGGAGGTTTCAGATACAGGTCGCGGAATAGCAAAGTCGCGTTATAAGACAGTATTCGAGCCCGGATATACCACAAAAAAACGAGGGTGGGGGCTTGGTCTTTCGCTTGCAAAGCGTATAATGGAGCAGTATCACGATGGCCGTATATATGTAAAGCATTCTGAATTGGGTAAAGGAACAATATTCAAAATGGAACTTCGAAAATAGTTGCTTTTTACGGGTCTGCTTGAAAAAAATAAATATTTTTACCTTCATTTAGATGGTAGAAAAGATTTTTATTCCTATCTTTGTAGCCAAATTCGTAAAAAGTGAGGTATAAACTGCTTTTAAAACAGACTTATATTGTTGAACGTGATGATTTAATAGATGGGAAGATTTGATAATTACAATGTTGATCTGAAGGGACTAAAAGCAGGTTCCCTTAATTTGAACTTCGACCTTGATAATGCATTTTTTGCAAATATCGATGGTGAGGAGTTCCAAAAAGGTGCGGTCAAAGCTGTTGTAACAGTGAGCAAGAATCGCGATGTATATGATATCTCCTTTACCTTGAATGGAACAGTGGTTGTTCCGTGTGACAGGTGCCTTGATGATTTGGAGATTGAAGTTGCGGCCGAAAATGCCCTTAAAGTGCGTTTAGGAGAGAACTATACCGAAGATGGCGATATAGTTGTGGTTCCCGAACAGGACGGTGGCATAAATATAGCTTGGTACCTTTACGAATTTATCGCCTTGGCATTGCCGATGAAGCGTGTGCATGCTCCCGGAAAGTGTAACCATGAAATGACGGGCAAGCTTAAGAAACACTCGTATGGCAGTTTTGACGAAGATGAAGAGGCTGTTGTTGGCGAACGTGAAATAGATCCCCGTTGGGAAGGTTTGAAGAATATACAAATAGAAGAAGATATTTAAAAAATTACTAAAATGGCACATCCTAAAAGAAGACAATCTAAGACAAGAACTGCCAAGAGAAGAACTCATGACAAGGCAGTGGCTCCTACATTAGCTATCTGCCCCAACTGCGGTGAGTGGCACGTTTATCACACCGTATGCGGTGCGTGTGGTTATTATAGAGGCAAACTCGCTGTCGAGAAACAGGCAGCTGTCTAAAAAAAGGAAACCGACAACAGGCGCAGGCTTGCGTCGGTTCTTATTTGTACGTAATTAAAAGGCGCACCTATCTTTTGAAGTTGTGGTGCGCTTTTTATGTTAATGATAAAACATGAAGGTAATATGCATAAAGCCGGTTTTGTAAATATTGTGGGCAACCCTAATGTCGGAAAATCTACATTGATGAATCTGCTTGTTGGCGAGAGGATATCCATTGCCACGTTTAAGGCACAAACAACGCGTCATCGAATAATGGGAATATTGAATACCGACGAAGCACAGATAGTATTCTCGGATACCCCCGGCGTGTTAAAGCCCAACTATAAATTGCAAGAGGCTATGTTACGTTTTTCGCGTTCGGCTCTTCGCGATGCCGATGTGCTTTTGTATGTTACCGATATGGTAGAATCACCCGAGAAGAACAGTGAGTTTATAGCCGAAGTACGCAAGTTGGATGTACCCATCCTGGTACTTATAAACAAGATAGATTTAAGTAATCAGAACGAGTTGGTGAAGCGTGTCGAATTGTGGCACGAACTGTTGCCCGAGGCCGAAATCCTTCCAATATCGGCATTGGCAAAATTCAATGTCGATGTGGTGATGAAACGTATTATGGAGTTGCTGCCCGATTCTCCGCCATACTTCGATAAGGACCAGCTAACCGATAAACCTGCACGTTTTTTTGTGACGGAGATTATTCGTGAGAAGATTCTTTTGCACTACGACAAAGAGATTCCTTATGTGTGCGAAGTTGCTGTGGAATATTTTAAAGAGAAAGACGGCAGCATATATATAAAGGCTCTTATTTTTGTGGAGCGCGATTCGCAAAAAGGAATTATAATAGGGCACGAAGGTGTAGCACTTAAACGCGTGGCAACCGAAGCTCGTCGCGAACTTGAAAAATTCTTTGCGAAACGTATATTTTTAGAGATTTATGTAAAGGTCGATAAGGACTGGCGTAATTCGGACAGGCAGTTGCGTCGTTTCGGCTACGACCAAAAAGATTGATAAAATGGGAAATTTAGTTGCAATAGTAGGCAGGCCTAATGTTGGCAAATCGACGCTGTTCAACCGTCTTACCGAGACGAAGCAGGCGATAATTTCGGATGAAGCCGGTACCACGCGTGACCGTCAGTATGGTCGTTGTCTTTGGTGTGGAAAGGAGTTCTCCATCGTTGATACCGGCGGTTGGGTTGTAAACTCGGATGATGTGTTCGAGGAGGCTATTCGCGAACAGGTTACACTTGCCATGGATGAGGCCGACGTAATTCTGTTTGTCGTTGATGCAATGAATGGTCTTACCGATTTGGATTCTGAAATGGCAACCATGCTGCGACGTTCGAAGAAACCGGTATTGGTTGTTGCCAATAAGGTAGATACCTACGAACTTCAGTATGGTGCAGCCGAATTCTATGGAATGGGTGTAGGAGATGAAGTTTATTGCATATCGGCTGCAAACGGTAGCGGTACAGGCGATTTACTTGATGTGATTCTTTCAAAATTTACTAAGGAGGCCGAGGAGGTTCCCGAGGATGATATTCCACGATTTGCCGTTGTGGGGCGTCCGAACGCAGGAAAAAGTTCCATTATAAACGTTTTCTTGGGAGAAGACAGAAATATTGTTACCAATATAGCCGGTACCACACGTGATTCCATTCTTACGCGATATACGAAGTTCGGTTTCGATTTTTATCTTGTCGACACTGCCGGTATACGTAAAAAGAGTAAGGTTTCAGAGGATATCGAATACTATTCGGTGTTGCGCTCGATACGTGCAATAGAGAACTCCGATGTGTGTATTCTTATGATAGATGCCACACGTGGAATAGAATCGCAGGACTTAAATATCTTTTCGATAATACAACGAAACCAGAAAGGTCTTGTTGTGGTTGTAAATAAGTGGGATTTGGTTGAGGATAAGAGCGACAAGGTGATGAAATTTTTCGAGAATGCCATACGCGAACGTGTTGCCCCGTTTGTGGATTTTCCGATAATCTTTACCTCGGCAATTACAAAGCAACGTGTTTTTAAAGTGTTGGAGATGGCAAAAGAGGTTTATCTGCACTCGAAAACAAAAATATCCACTGCGAAATTCAACGAAGAAATGTTGCCTATAATAGAGGCTTATCCGCCTCCTTCGATAAAAGGAAAATACATAAAGATAAAATATTGCATGCAGTTGCCCGAGAAGCGTGTACCCACATTCCTGTTCTTTGCCAATTTGCCACAGTATGTTAAAGAGCCTTATCGTCGTTTCCTGGAGAATAAAATACGTGAGAGATGGAATTTCTCGGGTGTTCCGATGAATATTTTTATAAGGCAGAAGTAGATGCCTCAAGCAACTGTTCTGATATTTTTTTCTGCTTTTTGTTTGTGTAAGAAAGAAAATAGTATACCTTTGCGGCACAGGTAAGCATAATGCGTGGAAAACGGAATATGTATGTGAATAATGCACAATATTGGTGGTGGCGTTGCTCAAGATTAAAATCGTGAGACGTTGCCTCTATGTACAAGAATAGAAAGAATTTTTAAATAAAGGGTTTGCCTCACTTTAAAAAGGCAAACCCTTTTTATTAACCAAAGAATACATTACAATTATGTCAGTAAAAAGAAAACGTTATTTTCTAACCGAAGAAGAAATGCCCAAACAGTGGTATAATATTCAGGCCGACATGGTTAATAAACCACAGCCGATGCTCGATCCTAAAAGCGGTAAACCGGTTGATGTAGATACGCTTTCGCGGCTTATTTCACGCGAAGCAGCCGAGCAGGAACTTAATATGACAGATAGTTGGATAGATATACCCGAGCCGGTACAAGAGATGTATAACTACTATCGTTCAACTCCGCTTGTGCGTGCATACGGGCTTGAGGAGGCCTTAGGCACGCCGGCTCACATATATTTTAAAAACGAAAGTGTAAGTCCTGTGGGCTCGCATAAACTTAATTCGGCGCTTCCGCAGGCCTACTACTGTAAACGTGAGGGCACAACGAATATTACAACGGAAACAGGTGCCGGTCAATGGGGAACCGCTTTGTCTTATGCATCAAAGGTGTTTGGTCTGGAGTGTGCCGTATATCAGGTGAAGATAAGCTATAACCAGAAACCTTATCGTCGAAGTGTGATGCAGGCGTTTGGTGCGCAAGTGACCCCATCACCCTCGATGTCTACACGTGCAGGAAAGGATATTCTGACACTTTATCCCAACCATCAAGGTTCGCTTGGTACGGCTATTTCCGAGGCGGTGGAACTGGCAATGACCACGCCTAATTGTAAATATGCTCTTGGTTCGGTTATGAGTCACGTGAGTCTTCATCAAACAATCATCGGCTTGGAGGCCGAAAAGCAGATGGAGAAGGCCGGAGAGTATCCAGATGTAGTCATAGGTTGTTTTGGTGGCGGCTCTAACTTCTCGGGAATATCTTTCCCTTTTATGCGTCACAACATATTGGAAGGCAAGAAAACACGTTTTATCGCGGCCGAGCCTGAATCCTGCCCGAAATTGACACATGGACGTTTCTGCTATGATTTCGGTGATGAAAGCGGCTATACACCGCTTATGCCGATGTTCTCCTTGGGGCACACCTTCCGTCCGGCAAATATCCATGCCGGCGGGTTGCGATATCATGGAGCGGGTGTTATTGTGTCGCAATTGTTGAAAGATGGGTTGATGGAGGCTGTTGATATAAGTCAGTTGCAAAGTTTCGATGCCGGTTTGCTCTTTGCCAAGGCCGAGGGTATAATTCCTGCACCCGAATCGTGTCATGCCATAGCGGCCACCATCGCCGAGGCTGTTAAGTGCAGGGAGAGTAGAGAGCAGAAGGTTATCCTTTTCAATCTCTCGGGGCATGGTTTAATGGATATGGCCGCCTACGATCAATATCTTTCGGGCAGCCTTACCAACTATTCTGTCAGTGATGAAGAGATAACAAAGGCTTTGGAAAGCATAGAGACAAGATAAATATGGGGGTGGAAAGACGAAAAATGATGTATGTGCACGGGTTCGCATCTTCAGGCAGCTCGGGGACAGTGATGGCGTTGCGTCGTCATTTCCCGGCCTGGACGGTTATTGCTCCGGATTTACCTGTGGACCCTTTCGATGCATTGGATTTGATACATAGGATTGTTGAGGAAGAGTTGCCCGAAATTGTGATAGGTACATCTATGGGTGGAATGTATGTGCAGCAGTTGTGGGGTGTACGACGTATCGTGGTTAATCCTTCGTTCGAAATGTCGCGCCATCTGTTGTTTGGTAAGATGGGGCGTAACAAATATATGTCGAAACGGAAGGATGGTGTTACCGAATTTCGTGTAGACAAGAATGTTGTAGAACGTTTCAAATTGATGGAAAAGAATCAATTTGCCGGTGTAAATGACAAGGAAAAATCTCTGCTTGTAGCTTTGTTCGGCGATAAAGACCCGATTGTTAATTTTCGTCCGTTGATGGAAGAGTTATATGGCAAGGAGTGTTGTCGTGTCTTTGCCGGGGAACATCGTTTAAATGATGATATTATGAAAAAAATATTGTTGCCTCTTATAAACGAAATGTTGGCTGCATCTGTGTGTGATGAGAAAATATATTTTTAATTAAATCTTGGTATGATACATTATTAAGGGAGGTCTTATTTCTCGGGGGGTAGGTATTGTTCGGGTAAAAGCAGATGTTGCAATGATAAATCCGGCGTATAACATTACTTACTTTGCACAGATATTCAAATACTTTAGAGATTGGATGGATACTTAAAGTTTGTATGTTTATATGTTGTTGTAAATCAACAAATTCCCCCCCCCGGCTGTTTTAAAACATAAAAATGTTTGAAATATTCTAAAAAGTTTTGCTAAATTTGCAAAAACAAAATCACATCAGCGGTAGGCTTTAATAAGGTTTAAACTACTTGATGATGCTAAAGTGGATTTATAGAAGCTCCCTTAAGTAATTATGAGTAAAAAAGTTTTTGTTTCGGGGTGTTACGATATGCTTCATTCCGGTCATGTGGCATTTTTTGAAGAGGCATCGCAGTATGGCGATTTATACGTGGGTTTAGGTTCTGATAAAACGATACACGAACTTAAAGACCGTAAGACCATAAACACCGAGCGTGAACGTCTTTATATGGTAAAATCGATACGCCATGTGAAGGATGCTTTCATCAATTCGGGAAGCGGAATAATGGATTTTGCCGATGATGTGAAGCGTTTGAAGCCCGATATCTTTTTTGTGAATAGCGACGGTTATACTCCCGATAAAAAACATTTCTGTGCCGAAAACGGTATAGAACTTATAGTTAGTAAACGTATCCCGGCTGCAGGTTTGCCCACACGTTCTACAACAGCGCTACGTAAGGAGTGTAATATACCTTATCGTATAGATTTGGCCGGTGGTTGGCTCGATCAGCCTTATGTCAGTTGTCATTATCCGGGTCCGGTTCTCACTATAAGCATAGAGCCTGATTACGATTTCAACAACAGAAGTGGTATGAGTACCTCTTCGCGAAAAGCTGCTATCGAGATGTGGCAGGTTGATATACCGGAAGGAGATCGTGAAACATTGGCCAAGATACTTTTCCGCTTCGAGAATCCACCCGGAAGTGCTTATGTCAGTGGCTCGCAAGATGCAATCGGTATTGTTATGCCCGGTCTTAATCGCATTAATTACAATAACGATTATTGGCCCGAAAATATTGAAACCGTAAAGGATGCCGATATTCTCGATTTTGTCGAGAAGAGTATATGGCTTATTAAATTGGCTCCTCGTGACGGTTCGTATGATGTCTTGGCTAATACCAATATAAATGAAGCCGGTGCACGCCGCTTGGCCGAGGCTGCGGATGCATGTTGGAAAGCAATTCTTGCAAAGGATATAGATGCGTGGGGTGCTGCATGTACAGCATCATTGGAGGCACAATTGGCAATGTTCCCCAATATGGCTCCCGATTATGTCCTTTCGGCTATAAATGAGTATAAAGACAGCGTTAAAGGTGTGAAAATTACCGGTGCCGGAGGTGGAGGTTATTTGGTGCTGATAAACGATACTCCTGTGGAAAATGCAATACAGATAAGAATAAGACGTAACTGATACGATTATACTTGTATGAGGGAAACTATGTACAGGCAATCCAGGGGTTGCCTGTATCTTTTTTATCAGATACCTTGTGACATCATAGCTCTCTCCTTCACTTTGCGTAAGAGGTCGGAAGAGAAAAGAAAATCGTTGAGGCTTTTGCTTTTTGCATCTAAAATGTTGTCTTTGTTTCCTTGCCACTCAAGCTTTCCGTCAGATAGGAATATTATGTGGTCGCCTATCCCCATTACCGAATTCATATCGTGTGTATTGACGATTGTCGTTATTTGGTACTCGTCGGTGATTCCATGAATGAGTTCGTCGATAATCAGTGACGTTTGCGGGTCTAATCCGGAGTTTGGTTCATCGCAGAACAGATATTTGGGGCCTAAAGCTATAGCCCGTGCTATGGCAGTGCGTTTCTGCATTCCACCCGATAACTCTTCGGGGCTTTTGTCCTGTGCGTCAAGCATATCAACTCGGGCAAGGCATGCTCGGGCACGTTTCAATTTCTCGTTGTATGTCATCGAAGAGAACATGTCAAGTGGAAACATGACATTCTCCAATACACTCATGGAATCGAATAGTGCAGCATTCTGAAACAGCATACCCATTTCACGACGTATCATCAGATTCTCTTTCTTTCCAAATTTGAGGATGTTGCGTCCATCAAACAAAACTCGTCCTTCATCGGGGGTCAACAACCCTACAATGCATTTTAGAAGCACGGTTTTTCCGGCACCGCTTCGGCCGATAATCAAGTTTGTGCGTCCGTTTTCGAAGGTGGTATTTATGTCGTTCAATACCACTTGGTTGTTAAACCGTTTAATTACGCCCTCTAATTGTATCATTGCATTAATAATTGTGTTAGAACTATATCGGCAAATAATATCAGCACGCTGCAACTTACAACCGAATCGGTGCTGGCTTTGCCTACCTCGATTGAGCCTCCCTCGACACGATAGCCGTAGAATGCGGCAACAGATGATATGATGAATGCAAAGAACAGCGATTTTATGATGCTGCACCAAATGTACCATTGCTTGAATTCATATTGAAGGCCGGTTGTAAGGTCCTCTGCGGTCATTATTTGTGTTATGTATCCTATGGCGTATGCACCAAGAATCCCGGATGCTATACTGAAAATAACCAAAATGGGAATCATGCATACAAGTGCCGAAATTTTAGGCAGTATAAGAAAGTTGGCCGAGTTGACACCCATAATCTCCAAAGCGTCTATCTGTTGTGTCACGCGCATAGTACCAATTTCCGATGTTATGTTTGAGCCTACTTTGCCGGCCAGAATAAGGCACATTATTGACGATGAGAACTCCAATAAAAGAATTTCACGTGTTGCGTATCCCACGACAAATTTCGGCATCCAGGCATTCTCTATGTTCAATTTCATCTGTATGCAGATGACTGCTCCGATAAATAATGAAATAAGCAGTACTATGGGGATTGAATTTATTCCCAATTGATAGATGTCGCGCAGGAACTGTCTTAAAAACATCTTCCATCTTTGCGGGCGCGCAAGTACTCTTTTCATCAATATCAGGTAGCTTCCGAAAGTACTTATCGATTTTAAAAATATCATCTTAATCTTTAAATTGCAGTTCAAATAAGAGGGTGTTTTTAACAATCTTCAAATTCAAACAAATACTTAAACAACTTTAAACTGTGCGAAGTTACTTATTTTCCCGCTTTTTGCGTTAGAAGCTGTTCTTTTTTTTTGGTGAAAGCTAAATTTGCATTATCTTCGCCACATAAATATTATAACAATCCGAAATGAGTGAGGTATCAGATAGTGCGGTTATGGCCGGTGAGGAGCGTATGGTGCTTCGTACCGAGAATCTTGTGAAGCGTTACGGGAAGCGTACTGTGGTCAACAATGTCTCTTTCGATGTTAAGCAGGGTGAAATCGTAGGGCTTTTGGGCCCTAACGGTGCCGGTAAGACAACATCGTTTTACATGACTACCGGTTTGGTCGTTCCCAACGGAGGGCGCATATTCCTTAATGACGAGGAGATAACCAAATATCCGGTTTACAAACGTGCGAGAGCCGGTGTCGGTTATTTGGCGCAGGAGGCAAGTGTGTTCCGTAAGATGACAGTGGAGGATAATATTGCTTCGGTTCTTGAACTTACCGACAAACCAAAAGAGTATCAAAGAGAAAAACTCGAAAGTCTTATAGAGGAATTTCGTTTGCAGAAGGTGCGCAAGAATCTTGGAGACCGTCTTTCGGGTGGTGAACGTCGGCGTACAGAGATTGCAAGATGTCTTGCTATCGACCCGAAATTTATTATGCTTGATGAGCCTTTTGCCGGTGTCGACCCTATCGCGGTAGAGGATATCCAATATATCGTGTGGAAGTTGAAAGATAAGAATATAGGTATTCTTATAACCGACCACAATGTGCAGGAGACATTGAGTATTACCGATAGGGCTTATCTTCTGTTTGAAGGCCGTATCCTTTTTGAAGGAACTCCCGAGGTTCTTGCCGAGAACGAGATTGTCAGGGAAAAATATCTTGGTCGCGATTTTGTTCTCCGTAAAAGAGATTTCCAGTTGGGAGAGGAGTGATTCTTTCGTCTCTTCTTAATGTGTCGCGTTATTGTATATTTGTATAATATTTATTGTTGTTGAATTATCCGATAGTCGCAAAAAAGGATTTTTTAGGTTTGGTTTGTGCAAAATGGTGCTTAATTTTTGATTATGTGCCCGATAAATTGTACTTTTGCATCTCGTTTTTTTGGAGTAGAATATAAAATTTTAAAATTACTATAAATGGAATTTACATTAACTAATTCGACTGCCACCGAAGCTCGTCTGGTGGTAAAGGTATCAGAGGCTGATTACACAGCACAGGTAGAGAAAACACTTAAATCGTTCCGTCAAAAGGCTAATATCCCGGGATTCCGTCCCGGTATGGTTCCCATGGGGTTGATAAAGAAACAGTACGGAACTGCAGTAAAAGCCGAGGAGATTAATAAAATCCTTCAGTCCGAGATTTTTAAGTATATCAGAGAGAACAACATCGATATGTTGGGTGAACCTCTTCCCGATGAAGCGCAGCAGGGTACGCTCGATTTTGTGAACGGCACAGATTTTACATTCGAGTTCGATCTTGCGCTTGCTCCTAAATTTGATGCAACACTTTCCAAGGATGATGCTCTTGTATACTACAATATACAGCCTACAGAAGAGATGATAGATACACAGGCCAACAGCTATGCACAGCGTTGCGGAGAATATAAGCAGGTGGAGTCATACGAAGCAGGTGATATGCTTAAGGGTAATTTGGCCGAGGCAGTCGAGGGCGGTATCGTTGTAGATGGCGCAGTGCTTATGCCTAATTATATAAAGAACGACGAGCAGAAGGCTCTTTTCAACGGTGTAAAGGTTGGTGACGTTGTAACTTTCAATCCTTCTGTTGCTTATGATGGCAATGAGGCAGAGCTTGCATCTTTGCTTAAGATAGAGAAGAGCGAGGTTGCAGGGAAAACAGGTGATTTTACACTTACCGTAAGCGAGATTACACGCTTTGTAGCAAGTGAAATCAATCAGAATGTTTTCGATGCTGCATTTGGTAAGGATACTGTAAAGAGCGAGGAAGAGTTTCGCGCTAAAATTGCAGAGCAGTTCGAGGCTCGATTCGCAATAGAAAGCGACTATAAACTGTTGATGGATACACGCAGCTATCTTATGGAGCGCATCGGCAAGATGGAGTTCCCCGAGGCTTTGTTACGTCGTATAATGGAACTTAACAAACAGGATGGAGCCGAGTCTATCAGCGAGGAGGATTTCCAGAAGAGCATAACCGAACTATCATGGCATCTTATTAAAGAGCAGTTGGCAAAGAAATTCGAGGTTAAGGTTAACGACGAAGATGTACTTAATGCTGCAAAAGAGGCTACACGTGAGCAGTTTGCCCAGTATGGTATGGCTAACATCCCCGAGGATCTGCTCGAGAACTACGCCAAGGAGATGTTGAAACAAGACAGAACACGTGAGGCTTTGATTAATCGTTCGGTTGATGTTAAGCTTATTCAGTCCATTAAATCTACCATCACTCTTAAAGAAGAAAAAATATCGGTAGAGGATTTCAACAAAAAGGTGGCTGAAAACGATTGATAATATAACGACAATAAAAATATTTGATGTATGGAGAGAGATGATTTCAGAAAATATGCAACTCGGCACCTTGGCATAAACAGCATGGTGCTCGATGATGTGATAAAGGCACAGTCGCAGTATTTGAATCCTTATATTTTGGAAGAACGTCAATTGAATGTAACACAAATGGACGTATTTTCAAGATTAATGATGGATAGAATCATCTTTCTCGGTACACAGATAGATGATTACACAGCAAATACCATTCAGGCGCAGTTGCTGTATCTTGATTCTGTCGATAACGGTAAAGATATCTCGATATATATAAACTCGCCCGGCGGTTCGGTGAGTGCAGGTTTAGGCATATACGATACGATGCAGTTTATTAACAGCGATGTAGCCACCATCTGTACGGGAATGGCAGCCAGTATGGGTGCTGTATTGCTTGTTGCCGGCACCGAGGGCAAACGTTCGGCTCTGCCCCACAGTCGTGTGATGATTCATCAGCCTATGGGTGGTGCGCAGGGACAGGCCAGTGATATTGAGATTACTGCACGCGAGATTCAAAAATTGAAAAAGGAACTATATACCATAATTGCCGAGCACAGCCATCAGTCATACGAGAAAGTTTGGGCCGACAGCGACCGCGATTATTGGATGACTGCGGCCGAAGCGCAAGAGTATGGTATGATAGATCGTGTACTTACACGTAAAAAATAATTATGGCAGGAAAAGATAGAAAACGTTGCAGCTTTTGCGGTCGCTACGAAGATAATGTCGATATGCTCATGACCGGCATAGACGGTTATATCTGCAACGATTGTGTAGAGCAGGCCTATACTATCCTGCGTGACGAGAAGCTGTTGCAAACTTCGGATTTTGCAATGACAGAACTGCCGAAACCAAAAGAGATTAAAGCTTTTCTTGATGATTATGTGATTGGGCAGGATGAGGCCAAGTGTGCTTTGGCCGTTTCGGTGTATAATCACTATAAAAGGTTGATGCAGAATGGCAAGGATGCCGATGTGGAGATAGAGAAGAGTAATATAGTAATGGTGGGCAGTACCGGCACGGGAAAGACATTGTTGGCACGAACAATAGCACGTCTTTTGAAGGTTCCGTTTACAATTGTGGATGCAACGGTACTTACAGAAGCCGGATATGTTGGTGAGGACATTGAAAGCATTCTGACACGTCTTTTGCAGGTTGCCGACTACAAGGTGGAAGAGGCCGAACGCGGTATTGTTTTTATTGATGAAATTGACAAGATTGCACGTAAGAGTGACAACCCGTCCATTACACGTGATGTAAGTGGAGAAGGTGTTCAACAAGGATTACTGAAGTTGCTCGAAGGGTCGGTAGTGAATGTACCGCCACAGGGCGGGCGCAAGCATCCCGAGCAGAAAATGATTGCCGTAAACACAAAAAACATTCTGTTTATATGCGGTGGTGCTTTCGACGGTATCGAGAGAAAAATAGCTCAACGCCTTAATACTCATGTTGTCGGCTATGATTCGGCACAAAACAAACATAGCATAGACAAGACGGATATGATGCGGTATGTTACTCCGCAGGATTTGCGCTCATTCGGTCTTATTCCCGAGATTGTGGGGCGTTTGCCGATACTTACCTCTTTGCGCCCGTTGGATCGTGATGCTTTGCGTAATATACTTACGGAACCGAAAAACTCCATCATAAAGCAGTATGTGAAATTGATGGAGATGGATGGTGTAAAACTTACATTTGAACCCGATGTCCTCGATTATATAGTGGATAAGGCTATAGAGTATAAATTGGGTGCACGAGGTTTGCGCTCGATTGTCGAAACAATAATGATGGATAAGATGTTCGAGGTTCCGTCGAGCAATGCAAAGACTTGTAAAATAACAAAAGAGTATGCAAGCAGGCAGCTCGACAAGAGTTCTCCTGCCGGGCTTATGGCTTCTTAATATTGAAAATTATCAGCAACCTCATCAATAAACCGATGGGGTTGTTTGATAATTACGCCATATTCAGCAGTTTATCTCTTTTTTATAATTTATTTTGAAAATATATTTGGAAAAATTTGTAGGTTTCACCGACTTGTTTATAACTTTGTTATCCAAATAGACTTTTTGTAGAATGGCAAAGAAGTATAATTTAACGGATATTCTTAAAAAGAATTTCGGATTTGACACGTTTAAAGGGGATCAAGAAGCTGTTATCAAGAATCTGCTTTCGGGTAAGGATACATTTGTACTAATGCCTACCGGTGGTGGAAAATCTCTATGTTATCAGCTCCCTTCGCTGATAATGGAGGGGACAGCTATTGTTATTTCACCTTTGATTGCATTGATGAAGAATCAGGTTGATGCCATAAGGAACCTTAACGAAGAGGACGGCGTAGCTCATTTCCTGAATTCGTCGTTAACCAAGCAGGCTATAGAAGAGGTTAAGAATGATGTCATCTCGGGTAAGACAAAATTGTTATATGTGGCACCCGAGTCGCTAACGAAAGAAGAGAATGTTGAATTCCTGAAATCTATAAAAATATCGTTCTATGCGATAGATGAAGCGCATTGTATCTCGGAGTGGGGCCATGATTTCCGTCCCGAGTATCGTCGCATTCGTCCTATAATAAACGAGATAGGCGGTGCGCCGGTGATTGCTTTGACTGCAACTGCAACAAACAAGGTGCGTGACGATATAAAGAAGAGCCTTGGCATACAAGATGCTGTCGATTTTAAATCTTCGTTCAACAGGCCGAATCTCTATTACGAGGTACGTTCCAAAACAAAAGAAGTTGATAAGGAGATTATAAAGTTTATAAAATCGAATCCCGGCAAATCGGGTATAATTTATTGTTTAAGCCGTAAAAAGGTAGAAGAACTTGCCGAAGTGCTTATGGCTAATGATATACCTGCAAAGGCCTACCATGCGGGCATGGATTCTGTTATGAGGTCGCAAACTCAAGATGATTTCATAATGGAAAAAATCGATGTTATCGTGGCCACCATTGCATTTGGAATGGGTATCGATAAACCGGATGTGCGTTATGTGATACATTATGATATACCTAAAAGTCTCGAGGGCTACTATCAGGAGACCGGGCGTGCCGGTCGCGATGGAGGTGAAGGTCAATGTATAGCATTCTATAACAGCAAGGATTTACAGAAACTCGAAAAGTTCCTCGAAGGAAAACCGCTTGCCGAACAATATATAGGCCGTCAGCTTTTGCATGAAACGACAGCTTATGCCGAGTCGTCGGTTTGCCGTCGTAAATTACTGTTGCACTATTTTGGCGAGAGCTATGATGTAGAGAATTGCGGCAACTGTGATAACTGCCGTCATCCTAAAAAACAGGTAGAGGCAAAAGAATTGCTTGGAACGGTTATTGATGCAGTTGTTGCATTAAAAGAGAACTTTAAGTCATCATATGTGATAGATGTGCTTCAGGGCAAAGAAACCAATGACGTATTATCGCATAAGCACGAGGAACTGGAATGTTTCGGTTCGGGTAAAGGCGAAGATGCTAAACGTTGGAATGCTGTAATAAGACAAGCGCTTATAGCCGGATATCTCGATAAGGATGTCGAGAACTACGGGTTGCTGAAGGTTACCAAAGAGGGATATAAATTCCTCGATCGTCCTCACTCGTTTAAGATTGTCGAGGATAAGGATTTTGAAGAGGAAGAGGCTGTTGTGCAGGCCGGCAGTACCTTTGCGGTCGACCCCGAACTTTATGCAATGCTAAAGAATCTTCGTAAGAAGTTGTCGAAGCAATTGGAGTTGCCTCCTTATGTGATATTCCAAGACCCTTCGCTCGAAGCGATGGCCACCACATACCCCATAACTATTGAAGAACTGCAAAATATTCCCGGGGTCGGAGCCGGAAAGGCAAAACGATACGGAGAGGAGTTTTGTTCGCTTATAAAGCGCCATTGTGAAGAGAATGAGATTGTGCGGCCGGAAGATTTCAGAGTGCGTACCGTTGCAAACAAATCGAAACTTAAGGTGAGCATCATTCAGTCGATTGACCGTAAAGTGGCACTCGATGATTTGGCAATCAGTAAGGGTGTGGAATTCGATGAACTGCTTGACGAAATAGAATCGATAGTATATTCCGGTACCAAACTGAATATAGACTATTTCCTCGAGGATATAATGGATGAAGACAATCTTGTTGAAATATATCAATATTTTAAGAATTCGGATACAGATAATATCGAGGTTGCCATGAACGAGTTGGGTGGCGATTACAGTGAAGAGGAGATTCGTCTTGTAAGGGTTAAATTTATATCCGAGATGGCCAACTGATAAAATAATAGCAGAAAATAAAAACATTAAAAATATATCTTATGAATTTTATAACAGACAAAATTGTGATGGACGGTCTGACCTATGACGATGTGTTGCTTGTTCCGGCCTATTCCGAGGTCTTGCCCAAAGATGTAAGCTTGAAAACGAAATTTTCGAGAAACATTGATTTGAATGTTCCTTTCGTAACTGCAGCTATGGATACGGTTACAGAGGCGAAAATGGCTATTGCAATTGCTCGTGAAGGCGGAATCGGTGTTATTCATAAGAATATGTCGATTGCCGAACAGGCGCATCAGGTTGCTATTGTTAAGCGTGCCGAAAATGGTATGATTTACGACCCTGTAACAATTTCTGTCGATGCTACAGTGCAGGATGCTCTTGAACTGATGTCGGAGTATCATATCGGTGGTATTCCGGTTGTAGATGATGGGAAAAAACTTGTCGGTATTGTCACAAACCGCGATTTACGCTTCGAAACTGTAATGTCGCGTCCTGTAAAGGAGATTATGACAAGTGAGAAACTTGTTGTTACACATCAGAAAACCGATATGGAGCAGGCTGCTACAATTCTTCGCGAGAACAAAATAGAAAAATTGCCGGTAGTAGATGCCGATGGTAAACTTGTAGGTCTTATAACATTCAAAGATATTACCAAGGCAAAAGATAAGCCTATGGCTTGCAAGGATAGTAAAGGGCGTTTGCGTGTAGCTGCTGGTGTTGGTGTGACGGGTGATACGCTCGAGAGAATGAAAGCACTTGTCGATGCCGGTGTGGATGCTATTGTAATCGATACGGCACATGGTCATTCGGCCGGTGTAATTCAAAAACTGAAAGAGGCTAAAAAGGCCTTCCCTCAGATTGATATCGTTGTAGGTAATGTGGCAACAGGTGAGGCTGCAAAAATGCTTGTTGATGCAGGTGCCGATGCCATTAAGGTAGGAATTGGCCCGGGTTCTATATGTACTACACGCGTGGTGGCAGGTGTGGGTGTTCCCCAGTTGTCGGCTGTATACGATGTGGCACAGGCTCTCGAAGGTACAGGTGTACCTCTTATTGCCGATGGCGGTTTACGTTATTCGGGCGATGTGGTTAAGGCTTTGGCTGCCGGTGGATATTGTGTAATGATTGGTTCATTGGTTGCAGGTACCGAGGAATCTCCAGGTGATACGATTATTTTCAACGGCCGTAAGTTTAAGGCATATCGAGGCATGGGCTCACTCGAGGCAATGGAGAACGGTTCAAAGGACCGCTATTTTCAGGCCGATACAAATGACCGTAAGAAACTTGTTCCCGAGGGTATTGCGGCGCGTGTGCCCTATAAAGGTTCTCTCTACGAGGTTATATATCAACTTGTGGGTGGTTTGCGCTCGGGTATGGGCTATTGCGGAGCTCCCGATATCAAAACACTTAATAATGCAAAATTTGTTCGTATAACGAATGCCGGAGTGCTCGAGAGTCATCCGCACGATGTGTCAATCACCAGCGAGGCCCCCAACTACAGCCGTCCCGAGTAATTAGAACATCGGTTCCATGTAGTTGTTATTAGAAGATAATTATGAGAAGAATACTTTCTACAACTGTTTTGGTATTGGCATCTATGTGCATAATTGCGCAGGATGCCGATCCTGTGTTGATGCATATTAATGGTAAGGCTGTTAAACGTTCGGAATTCGAGTATGCATTCAATAAGAATAATTCAGCTTTGGGTAGTAACTCAAAAGCAGTGGAGGATTATGTCCCGATGTTTATCGATTTTAAATTAAAGGTAGCCGAGGCCGAGGCCCTTAAACTGGATACGTTGGCTTCTTTCAAAAAGGAATTGGCTGATAATCGCGCACAATTGGCCGAGGGCTATCTTGTAGATACCGATTATATCGAACGTGAGGCATATTCGATTTATGCAAAAGATTCGGCAACCATAGGTGCAGATGGTTTTCTGTCGGTGAAACATATAGTGTTCCCTCTACGGCAGGATGCAAATGCCACACAAATATCAGAGGCTTTGGCAAAAGCCGATTCGGCATATGTGATGTTGTGCGAAGGAAAGGATTTTGCCGAGGTGGGAAAATACTTTCATGTGTCGCCGAACGCCTATCGCCCATTCGATATTATTCGTGGTCAGGTATATCGTGAATTTGAGGATGTTGTCTATTCTTTGCCCGATGGTGGGTTTTCCAAACCGTTCCGTTCTCCTATAGGGTATCATATTGCAATGCGTGTCTCTTCACGTCCGTTCGGCTCCTATTCCACTTATCGTGAAAATATAATAAAGATGCTTGAACAGCGTGGAATCCGTCGTACTGCACGCCTTATTAAGGGGCAGGAGTTAGCTCGTGAGTTCGGTGGAAATATTACAGCCGAGCAGGCTTTGGCTCGCGAAGACAGTCTGCTTGAACAGAAATATCCCGAATTTGCAAATCTTATGCAGGAATATTACGATGGTTTGTTGTTCTTCGAAGTTTGCAATCGAATGGTCTGGAATAAGGCGGCAGCCGATGAAAAAGGGCTCGAGAAATTCTTTAAAAAGAACAAGAAAGCATATAAATTTGAAACCGAGAGGTTCCGCGGTGCAGTCATACATGCAAAAACTGCTGAAGATTTGGCAAAAGCAAAGGAACTGCTCTCTGCTGTTTCTTATGAAGAATACAAGAATGTTCTTGAGCGGAACTTCTTTGTCGATTCGCTTTATACCGTACGATTGGAGGTTGGTGTGTTTGAAGTAGGCAGCAACGGATGGGTTGATAAATTTGTTTATAAGCAGGGCGAAGGAGGAAAGAATAAGCGTGGCTTTGATTATGTCGATGTTGTAGGTGTGTTGCTTGATAAGCCTGAAACCTATAAGGATGTTAAAGGTAATGTTGTAAATGATTATCAAAATTATCTTGAGAAGCAGTGGGTGAAGAAGTTGCGTAAGAAATTCGATTACAAGGTCGATAAAGAGGTGCTAAAAACCGTTAATAATCACGATTAAAGCATACGATTTATTATATTTGCACATGCTTTCTAATAAGTTTAAAATAGTTGTTGCTGTCTTTTGTACGGTTTTTATGATTTGTTCATGTGAAAAACCGTTCAATCACGAGGGGCGCACTCCGGTGGTGAGTGTCGGTGGGCAATATCTATATAAAGAGGATATCAGCCGGCTGTTTGTTGCAGGGCACTCTGATATAGACAGTGTGGCTCTGCTTTCAGATTATGTTCGAAATTGGATAGAAGAGGCCCTGTTCTATCGCATGGCTGTAAAGAATGTAGCCAAGACTGCCGAGATAGAGCGTCTTGTGGAGAATTATCGCAAAGCATTGTTTGTGAATATATATCAGGAGCGTCTGATTGAGCAACGTCTTCAGCGTGAAATTACCGATGAAGAGGTAAATGTGTTTTATGAGCAGAATAAAGATATGTTTATACTCGACGAGCCTATGATGAAAGGGCTCTTCATGAAAGTAGCAAAAGGTGCACCGCAGTTGTCTTCTGTTCGTAAATGGTACAGAAAGCTTGATGAGACTGATTTAGAGAATCTTGAAAAGTACAGCCTTACAAATGCTATTGCATACGAGTACTTTAATGATTCTTGGCGTTCGCTTGCTTCAGTTGCTGCAAAAATGCCTATCACCGAGAGTGACTTGCTTGCACGTTTGAAGTACGATGATGTATTGGAGTTCAGTGACAGCACCTCTGTTTATTTTATAAATGCAACAGCTTTGTTGAAAAAAGGAGAGTTTAAACCTGTTGATTTGGCAACAGTGGAAATTACTCAATTGTTGTCCAATTCGATGAAAGCTAATTTTATAAAGGAGGTTAAGCGAAATATGTACGAGAGTGCGTTAACCTCGGGTGATGTGAAATTTTATGATGATAAATCGTCTGTCGGGTTACGAAATATATTGCAACCTGCGAAAAAATAAAAGCGTCGTATGAGAATGTACAGATATTTATTGTGTATTGTCGGCTTATTTATGTTGTCACCCGGAAACGGGCATATTGCCGCACAGGATAATGTAATAGACAGGGTAGAATGGGTTGTCGGTGACAAGGCTATTTTGCGTTCCGATATTGAGGCTGCCATAAGTTTCTGGTTGGGTAACGGACGTCGCTTCGAGGGCGACCCTTACTGTATTATGGGCGAGGACCTTGCTGTTCAAGAGCTTTTTCTGCATCAGGCGGAACTTGATAGTGTAGAGGTTCCGGAGATGCAATTGATGCATGCGGTGGATGAAGAACTAAACCGTAAAATAATGATTGCAGGTTCTAAAGAGAAATTAGAGGAACTCTCGGGTATGGCGGTAAGTAAATGGCGTGAAAAATTACGTGAGATGCTTCGGAATCGTAATTTGATGTCTATCATGCGTAATAAAATCGTTGGAGATGTGAAAGTGTCTCCGGCTCTTGTACGTCGTTATTATAACTCGTTGCCCGATGACAGTATTCCTTTTATTCCCGAGCAGTTCGAGGTGCAGATAATAACCGTAGATCCAAGCTATGATTCCGATGAATTGGAGCGGGTAAAGGCCGATTTACGCGAATATACCGAGCGTATAAGTCGGGGCGAAACAACTTTCTCGGCTATGGCATTGCTTTATTCGCAAGATGAATCGTCGGCTCGTCGCGGAGGCGAACTTGAGTTTATGAGCAGGTCGCGTTTTGCTCCCGAATTTGCCGATGTGGCATTCGGTCTTACCGATCCAAACAAAATTTCAAAGATAGTGGAGACTGAATATGGCTTTCATATAATACAACTTATAGAGAAACGTAATGATATGATAAAGGTGCGTCATATTTTAAGAAAGCCCGAGATTTCGTCCGAAGATATAAAAGCCAATCTTTTAGCACTTGATTCTATAGCCGACGATGTGCGTGCGGGTAAGCTTTCATTCGATGACGCGGTTTATCAGAACTCTCATGATGTAGATACTCGTAATAACTACGGAATAATGTATAACAAGCAAACAGCATCTTCGCGTTTTACGTTACAGGAACTGCCGGTGGAGGTTGCCCGTTCGGTTGGGGATATGCAGGTTGGCGACGTTTCTTCACCTTTTACAATGATATTGCCAAACGGTAAGGTGACATGTGCTGTTGTCAGGTTGAAGTCGAGATTCAAAGGGCACAAGGCAACGTTGCAGGATGATTACGAGGCATTGAAAGAACTTTATATGGCTACGGTTGGTGAGAAAAAGGTCAATCAATGGATTAAAGAGAAGCAGGCAACCACTTTTGTTTGGATAAACAAGGATAATCGCAGTTGTGAGTTCAAATATCCCGGTTGGGTGTTTTATGAGGAGAAATAATGTTGTCGTTAATGAATAGTGCAATAAGACATTTTCCCATTCTGTTGCTGTCGTTTCTGCTTTTTGGTGTGAATACAAAAGCGCAGGAACCGCAGCCTGTCGCTGTTGCAGCGACAGACAGTTCTGCTTTGTCGAAGCGGACATACATATATTTGTTGCACGCTGATGTTACAAAATTCGACAAGCGACGCGACCCCGATGCAACCATTCTTGTAGGAGATGTGGTGTTCCGTCGTGACAGTATGTATATGTATTGCGACAGTGCTTTTCTTTATAGGCAACAGAACAGTTTTAAAGCCTACGGAAATGTAAGAATGGAACAGGGTGACACTCTTTTCCTTTATGGCGATTTCCTTGATTACAATGGCGATACCAATCTTGCACGTGTTCGCAATAATGTCCGTTTAGAGGATTGCACCTCGGTGCTTGAAACCGACAGTCTCGATTTCGACCGTAATATAAATCTGGGTTATTACTTTGCCGGCGGAACGTTATTCGACGAACAAAGCACGCTTGATTCGTATTGGGGCGAGTATAATGTTAATACTAAAAATGCGGTGTTCACCGATGCTGTTGTTCTGCAGAACCCGCAATTTGTCCTGGAGTCTGATACATTGCATTATAATACGAATACAAATGTGGCAACAATAGTAGGTCCCACAAACATAAACAGTGGTGCAAATCATATATACTCCGAATTAGGGTATTATGATACAAACACGCGTCAGGCTACTTTGCTGAACCGCTCAGTGGTTTCTAATGATAACAAGGAACTCACAGCCGATTCGTTGTTTTATGATGCAATTGCAGCATACAGCGAGGCTTACGGCCATATTGTTTATGCCGATACGATAAGCAAGAATATGCTTACGGGTGATTACGGCTATTTTAACGAGATGGTCGATTCTGCTTTTGTTACCGACAGGGCCGTAGTCATGGATTTCTCGCAAGGAGATACTCTTTATATGCATGCCGACACCATTTGGGCTGTATCACATAATTTGAATACCGATTCTCTTTATCGTCAGGTGCGTGCTTTTCATCATGTACGTGCATTTCGTAGCGACATACAGGCTGTATGCGACTCGCTTGTTTTTGATTCGCGAGACACCTGTATGACAATGTACAAGGACCCTATTTTATGGAACAATGGGCAACAGTTGCTGGGCGAGGAAATAAAGGTATACATGGATACTGCATCCATTGACTGGGTACACGTGATTAACCAAACGTTATACGTGGATAAACTCGATTCGGTAAACTATAATCAGATACGCGGAAAAGAGATGATATTCCTCTTTAAAGATAAACGTTTGGATGAGATGCAGGTTCTGGGCAATGTCGAGGTTGTTTATTTTGCTATGGACGAGGATAGTCTGTATATGGGAATGAATACAACCACATCGGGTAAGTTGAATGCATACATGAAAGATGGTGAGATGAATAAGATTGTTGTTCCCACCGAGTCGACAGGTGTGTTCTATCCAATGAGCCTGATACCGGCAGATAAGCACTATCTTGGTAACTTTGCATGGTTCGATTATGTGCGTCCTATAAGCAAACAAGATATTTTCCTTTGGCGTGGCAAGAGTCGCGACATGCAATTGAAGAAGATAGAGCGCAGCAA
Organism: Bacteroidaceae bacterium; assembly: GCA_017467885.1. Classification (GTDB taxonomy): domain Bacteria; phylum Bacteroidota; class Bacteroidia; order Bacteroidales; family Bacteroidaceae; genus HGM04593. Next base: position 64,319 of record JAFUKC010000002.1, read on the forward strand.
TGTGCCCTTGCCTACATTGGATAGATTTAAAGAGAAAGAGTAATATATGAAGGTGTTCAATATGCCGTCTCCTCGCAGGTTCGAGCATAAATATATATATGTTAACGAACGCAAGGAACGTTTAAAAAAGATAGAAGATAATGCTAAGCGGGAATTGGGAATGTTGCCACCCGAAGAAACTACATACGAAGAACGTATCCGTGGTGCTTTTGTAGGCGAAGGCAGTCATCTGCAGCGCCGTAAGGAGTATGGCAAACGATTTTCCACCCGGACACTTATCGTGGCTATTGCTATAGCTCTATTTATACTTCACTATCTGCTGACAGGCAACTGGTCGTTTTAAAAACAGTCTCTAATATTTTATATAATGCAGGATGTAATACGTTTATTGCCCGATTCGGTTGCAAATCAGATTGCAGCCGGTGAGGTGGTGCAGCGCCCGGCTTCGGTGGTTAAGGAGCTTATGGAGAATGCTGTCGATGCCGGAGCTACCAAAGTTCAGATTGTGGTGGTTGAAGGCGGGCGTACACTTATTCAGGTAATAGATAATGGGTCGGGAATGTCCGAAACAGATGCACGTCTTGCTTTCGAGCGTCACGCAACATCAAAAATCAAAAAGGCCGATGATCTTTTTGCCCTTAGTACAATGGGCTTTAGGGGTGAAGCGCTTGCTTCTATTGTAGCGGTTGCCCAAGTGGAACTTGTCACCCGTCGTGCAGAAGATGAGCTTGGCACAAAAATCTCGATGGCAGGGTCGGTTCTTGAGGTGCAGGAGCCTGTAATGTCTGCCATTGGCAGTAATTTTAAAGTGAAGAACCTCTTTTACAATATTCCGGCGCGGCGTAAATTCCTGAAATCCACACAAACTGAATTCAATAACATCGTTACGGAATTTGAGCGTGTGGCATTGGCAAACTGTAATGTCGAGTTTTCTTTAAAACATAATGGCAACGAGGTTGTTTCATTGCCGATTTCTTCTTTTAGGCAGCGCATCGTCAATCTTTTCGGGAAAAGGATAAACAGTCTGTTGGTGGAAGTTGGCGTTGAGAGCTCTCTTATAAATATAAAGGGTTTTGTAGGTTCCCCCGAAAGTGCTCGTAAGAAGGGTGTTCAGCAATACATGTTTGTCAACGGACGCTATATGAGACACCCTTATTTTGCAAAAGCTGTTGCCGAGGCGTATAATATGATTATTCCGGCAGGGGAGCAGGTTCCGTTCTTTTTATGTTTCGATGTAGACCCTTCGCGTATCGATGTTAATATTCATCCGACAAAAACCGAGATAAAATTCGAGGACGAACAGAGCTTGTGGAAGATAATAGCCGCTGCCGTACGTGAAGCATTGGGACGCTTTAATGCCTCGCCCGGTTTTGATTTTGATGCAGCCGATATTCCGGAGATTCCGGTTCTCGACTTCTCGGATACCGACCGTAATAAAATTGCAGCCCCGAAAATTTCGTATAACCCCGATTATAACCCGTTTAAAAAGAAAACGCAGCCGTATGATCACTCCGGTCGGCAGTGGGAAAAACTTTATGAAACAGGTAAAAACGGTTTTTACGACGAGATGGAGTCGTCTGTTCTTGAGGCCGGGCCGGTTGTGGAGTCGCGCCCTATTTTTGCCGAGGAGTATATACCTGTAGCACAATATAAAGGGCAATATATATTGGTCCCTGTAAAATCTGGGCTTATGTGGGTGCATCAGCACAGGGCGCATGTGCGTGTACTTTTTGAAAAATATATGAAACAGTTGTGCGACGAGCATTGCGACGTGCAGCAATTACTTTTCCCCGAACGTATTGATGTGGCTGCGAACGAACAGGTGATTATAGATGGTATCTCAAAAGAAATTTCAGATTTAGGCTTCGAGATTTCTTCGTTGGGAGGTGGCAGCTATGCTATAACAGGTGTGCCGATGGGGATAGATGGTCTTGATCCGTCTAAATTGCTGATGAACCTTGTACACTCTGTTGCCGAGCAGACTCTTTCCGTAAAAGAGAAACTTCACGAACAGCTTGCTCTATCCATGGCCGAGAAGGTCGCAATAGTATCGGGTCAGTTGCTCTCAAACGAGGAACAGGAACGTCTGCTTGAGCATCTTTTTGCAACCGGTTCGCCTGCAAGGACGCCCGATGGCAAAACAATAATATATACAATGTCTGATAATGATATTGATAGAAATTTCAATAAATGAAGATATAATTCGTGATTATTGTCTTTTGTTAGTTAAAATTTGTTAACGCGCTTATCTTTCGCGTTTGTTAGATGAATTACTTGATAAAATTTACTTAAATTTGCAAACCTGATAAAGTGTAATATGCATATCTGTATATTCTATGCTTTGTTTGTGGAAAACATTTTCTTTACGGATCGTGTTTTTCTATAGTGAGTGATATTGAATATATAATTTTTATTGTCTAATTAATATAAGTATGAAAAAATTTATGATTTCACTGGCTATTGCCAGTATTGCAATGGTTTCCTTTGCACAGGAGACAGTAAGCGAGGTCGTAGTTCCTACTAAAAAACACAGCGTTATGACCAACGGTTGGTGGGATAACTGGTTTATTAGTGTGAATGGCGGTGTTCAGGTTTACAATGGTGTTCGCACATTAGGCGAGAGTCCGTTTGATCATCTTACACCTGCAATCTCTGCATATGTTGGTAAATGGCATACTCCCGGTTTCGGTTGGAGAATAGCTTACAACGGATGGGAAATTAAACCTTTTGAGGATGCAGATGAGGCATCATTCATGAACTTCCATTTCGATGCTATGTTTAACCTCAGCAACCTTATTTGCGGTTACAACTCAGAGCGTGTATGGAACGTTATTCCTTACATCGGTGTAGGTTGGGCAGGTGCTGAATCTTCTCCTTATGACAGCGATATTCATGGTTCTCTTTCTGCAAACTATGGTATCTTGAATACTTTCCGTTTGTCAGATAATTGGGCTATCAATCTTGAGGCTTCGGGTGCTTTTTTCCGTAACGGTTTCAATGGTCTTCCCGGAACTACAGGTCATGATATGATGTGGGGTCTTACAGCCGGTGTTACTTACAAGTTCAACAACGCTACATGGGAGAATACACCCGATATCGATGCTATCATGGCTATGAACGCTGCTGCTCTTGCCGAGCTCAACGCTCAATTGCAGGCTAAAGAGGCAGAGAATTCACAGTTGAAGAACCAGTTGGCTGCTTCTAAGGCTGCTTTGTCAAAGGCAACAGACAAGATTTCTGCACTTGAGGCAGAGCCTAAGTTTGTTGATGCAGCTCAGTCTGTATTCTTCGCATTCAACTCTTCAAAGATTGCTTCTAAGAAGGAAATCATCAACTTGCAGGCATTGGCAGACGCTGCTAAAGAGTCTGGCGTTAAGTTGAATGTATTCGGTTATGCTGATACAACCGGTACTGATGCTTACAACTTGAAACTTTCTCAGGAGCGTGCTGATGCAGTTATGGCTCAGCTCGTAAGCATGGGTGTTCCTGCAGAGCAGATCGATGCTAAGGGTCTTGGTGAGAGCGATGTTGAAAGCAGCAAGAGCCTCAACCGTCGTGTAGTTATTTCTGTTGCGAAATAATAAACGATAATAATTTCATTATAAAATAAGAGCGTGTGTATTCACGCTCTTATTTTTTTGCAAGCAGACAGATGACTATGTAGAAAGTGTATCTGCTTTCTGTCGTTTGTAATTATGACTTTTTTTTAGTTGGTACTTTGTGGCTGCAAGCTTTTTCTTCTGTATTTGGTGTGTCGTTTATGGAAATTTGGGCTCTTTTCTTAAAATAATTACGAAAAAGCTTGGTGGTTGAAAAAAAAAGACGTACTTTTGCATCGCAATTAAGGGTTGCAGCCTATCGGGCGTTTAGCTCAGCTGGTTTAGAGCATCTGCCTTACAAGCAGAGGGTCGGCGGTTCGAATCCGTCAACGCCCACCGAAGGTAATAATAGGTTTTCCGGTTGCTTCCCTGATTTTATAAGGGCGTTTAGCTCAGCTGGTTTAGAGCATCTGCCTTACAAGCAGAGGGTCGGCGGTTCGAATCCGTCAACGCCCACCGATATAACAACCTGCGTTCAACGCAGGTTGTTTCTGTTATACGCTATATAAAAACATCTAATTTGTTTATTTTTTATAAACTTTCTTGATAGTACGGGTGTTTATGCTTAAAAAGTACTATTTTTGCAGTGAAAAACGTTTTTTATTCACAGACAATGGAACTTGACAACCTTACTGCTATTTCACCTATAGATGGCCGATATAGGGGTAAAACAGCATCTTTGGCCGAGTATTTCTCCGAGTATGCGTTAATGAAATATCGTGTATTTGTAGAGATTGAGTATTTTATTGCGCTTTGTGAGTTGCCTTTACCGCAACTTAAAGGAGTAGACGCATCTATATTCTCGCGTTTACGTTCGATATATTCCGATTTTTCCGAGGACGATGCAAGGCGTATCAAAGATATCGAGAAGGTTACCAATCACGATGTTAAAGCTGTTGAATATTTTATAAAAGAGTGTTTCGACGAAATTGGAGGTTTAGAGGCATATAAGGAATTTATTCACTTTGGTCTTACTTCGCAGGATATAAACAATACATCTATTCCATGCACAATAAAAGATGCATTGCAGAAGGTTTATTATCCTGCCATAGAGGAGGTGATAGTGCAGTTGCGCGAGTATGCCGATGCATGGAAAGATATACCTCTTTTGGCACGTACACATGGGCAGCCTGCATCCCCCACACGTTTGGGAAAGGAGATTATGGTTTTTGTTTATCGCCTTGAAACACAGCTCGAGTTACTGAAGAATTGTGTGATTTCGGCGAAATTCGGTGGTGCCACAGGTAACTTCAATGCGCATCGTGTTGCTTATCCCGGCATAGATTGGAAAAACTTTGCCAACCGCTTTGTAAGCGAGAAGTTAGGTTTGCATCGTGAGCAATACACCACACAGATTTCTAACTACGACAATCTAGCGGCATTGTTCGATGCCATGCGCCGTATAAATACAGTAATAATAGACCTTGATCGCGATTTCTGGCAGTATATCTCTATGGAATTCTTCAAACAGAAGATTAAGGCCGGCGAAGTAGGCTCGAGTGCTATGCCTCACAAGGTTAACCCCATAGACTTTGAGAATAGCGAGGGCAATATGGGTATTGCAAATGCGGTTCTCGACCATTTGTCGACAAAATTGCCGGTTTCGCGTTTGCAGCGCGACCTTACCGATTCCACAGTGTTGCGTAACATAGGTGTTCCTATGGGGCACATGCTTATTGCGATTAAAAGTACTTTGGTTGGGCTTCGCAAGTTATTGCTTAATGAAAAAGCCATATATGACGAACTCGATAACAGTTGGAACGTTTGTGCCGAGGGGATTCAGACAATTCTGCGTCGTGAAGCTTTCCCGAATCCATACGAGGCACTTAAATCTCTTACACGCACCAACAGTAAAATCGACAGAGAGTCGTTGATGCAGTTTATCGAAGGGCTTGAGGTTCCCGAAGCTGTAAAAGAGGAACTTAGAAGCATTACCCCACACTCCTATACGGGTTTATAAGAAATGAAAGAATTGGACCGTGAGGTTCGTAAAAAATAAGAAAATGGATAATTACAAAGACAAACGTAACGATGGTTACTCTCCACGTAGAGAACGTGCATCATTCAATCCTAATTTCGGTAGTGACAATCGGCCGAAGTCGCGTCCGCGTTTTACAAAACAGTCGGAAGGACGTCCTCAATATGCACGTGTAGAGCGTCGTGACAACGAAACCGGTAGCGAGTTTGGTCGCTACAAGTCCTATAATCGCAACAGCCGTAATTTCGAAGGAAATCGCTTCGATAGTGAGCATGGCACTCGTGGCAATCGATATGCTGCCGAAAGCAGTTACAATCGTTACGACTCGGTTCGCACAGATGATAAGCGTGCCAACCGTCAGGGTGGTTGGCGTCAGGCCGGTGCAAGTGTTTCGGCCGATAGCAGGAACAACAGTTATAATCCCACGCATCGTGGTAGCTATGGCCAACATGGTAATCGTACCGGTGGATACGACCCCAATGCAAAGTATAATAAGAAGAAACGAATTATTTATCGCGAAGCAGCAATAGACCCCGATGCTCCGTTGCGTCTTAACAAGTATCTTGCCAATGCCGGTGTGTGTTCGCGTCGTGAGGCCGATAATTATATACAGGCCGGTTTGATAACCGTGAATGGCCGGATAATAACCGAACTTGGCACAAAGGTTACACACGCCGATGATATCCGTTTCAATGGTGAGCGTGTAAGTCCCGAGCGTAAAGTTTATGTATTGCTCAATAAACCGAAGGATTGTGTCACGACAGTGGATGACCCGCAAGAACGCAAAACTGTTCTCGATTGTCTGCGTGGAATAGGCAAGGAGCGTATCTACCCGGTTGGGCGCCTGGACCGCAACACTACCGGTGTGTTGTTGTTGACAAACGACGGCGACTTAGCGTCGAAGCTTACCCACCCCAAGTTTATGAAAAAGAAGATATACCATGTTACATGCGATAAGAATGTGGCAATGTCTGATATGGATTTGCTGGTAAGCGGTATTGAACTAGAAGATGGTCCTGTTTATGCCGATGAAGTATCGTATGTAAATGATGCCGACCGTTCGCAGATTGGTATAGAGATACACTCAGGCAAGAACCGAATCGTGCGCCGTATGATGGAGCACTTGGGGTACAGAGTGAATAAACTCGACCGTGTGTTGTTTGCCGGCCTCACCAAAAAGAATCTGAAACGTGGCGACTGGAGATATCTTACCGAGAAAGAGGTGAACATGCTTCGCATGGGTGCATACGAATAATTAAAATACATAAACCTTATGAAAACGATAAAACGTACAAAAATATCGGATTTGCTTATCAGTACTGCCTACGGTACCGAAGTGAATGTGAGAGGTTGGGTCCGTACCCGCCGTAGCAGCAAGCAGGTAGCTTTTGTTGCACTTAACGATGGCTCAACCATAAAGAATGTGCAGGTGGTTATAGATGTTGAAAAGTTCGACGAGGAGCTGGTAAAACTCTTTACGACAGGTGCGTGTCTCAGTGTCAATGGAACATTGGTAGAGTCGATAGGTGGTGGACAATCTGTTGAAATTCAGGCAATCGAAATAGAGGTGTTGGGTGAGTGTGATAACACTTATCCTTTGCAAAAGAAGGGGCAGACAATGGAATATATGCGCACTGTTGCGCATTTGCGTCCAAGGACAAATACTTTTGGTGCCGTATTCCGTATTCGTCATAATATGGCCTATGCAATACATAAATTCTTCCACGATAAAGGTTTCTACTATTTCCACACTCCCATTATTACCGCTTCGGATTGTGAGGGTGCAGGGCAGATGTTCCAAGTAACGACAATGAATCTTTATGATTTGAAGAAAGACGAGCAAGGCAGTATAAAATATGACAGTGACTTCTTTGGAAAACAGGCAAGTCTTACTGTTTCGGGTCAACTCGAAGGTGAATTGGCTGCAACAGCTTTAGGTGCAATTTACACATTCGGTCCCACATTCCGCGCCGAAAACTCCAATACACCACGACATCTTGCAGAATTCTGGATGATAGAGCCCGAGGTGGCTTTCAACGATATCACCGACAATATGGACTTGGCCGAGGAGTTCATTAAATATTGTGTACAGTGGGCTTTGGATAACTGTATGGAAGATATAACCTTCCTTAATAACATGATAGATAAGGGTCTGATAGAGCGTTTACGTTCGATTGTAGATACGGATTTCGTGCGTTTAAGCTATACCGATGGTATTAAGATTCTTGAAGATGCTGTTGCCGGTGGCCATAAATTCGAGTTCCCTGTATACTGGGGTGTAGATTTGGCTTCGGAGCACGAACGCTATCTTGTTGAGCATCATTTTAAACGTCCGGTTATTCTCACCGACTATCCTAAAGAGATAAAGGCATTCTATATGAAGCAGAATGAAGATGGAAAAACAGTTCGTGCAATGGATGTCTTGTTCCCGAAGATTGGCGAAATTATCGGAGGCTCCGAGCGTGAAGCCGATTATAATAAACTGCTTACACGTATCGAGGAACTCGGTATTCCCATGAAAGATATGTGGTGGTATCTTGATACACGTCGTTACGGTTCGTGTCCTCACTCGGGGTTCGGCCTTGGTTTCGAGCGTTTGCTGCTCTTTGTAACCGGAATGTCGAATATTCGTGATGTAATACCTTTCCCACGTACTCCGAATAATGCCGATTTCTAAAAAAAGTACCGTTCTTTGAAATAATGTTAATACTCCCTCTTTTTAGAGGGAGTATTTGCAATAAAGAAGGGTGTGTAAACGTTACAGAAATAAACCTCACTTGTTATGATGGATAATAACCGTTATTGTGTGATTATGGCCGGTGGAATAGGCAGTCGCCTGTGGCCGTTAAGCCGCAAGAATTGCCCCAAGCAATTTCTCGATTTGCTTGGTTGTGGCAGAACCATGTTGCAGCAGACCTACGACCGTTATAGTCGCATCGTGCCCAAAGAGAATATAATAGTTTCTACCAATATAGAATATTCTGATATGGTACGCGAACAGTTGCCCGAACTTGCAGTCGAGCAGGTATTGCACGAGCCTGTATTTCGTGGAACGGCCCCAAGCATTGCTTATGTGGCATGTCACATACGGCAACTTAATTCCAATGCCAATATTGTTGTCGCGCAATCGGATCAATTGGTGCTTAATGAGAATCTTTTCGTAGAAACGGTTGATAAGGGTCTCGATTTTGTTGCCGAGCAGAGTAAGCTTGTTATTATAGGAATAAAACCTACATGCCCCGAAACCCGATACGGATATATCCAAGTGGAGAGTAACGATTCGGCATTGGAGGATGGTGCTTTCTATAAGGTGCGTACATTTACCGAAAAACCGGCCTACGAATTTGCCAAGGTGTTTATGGATAGTGGTGAATTCTATTGGAACTCGGGTATTTATATCTGGAATGTAAAAACACTTATAGATACAATAACCAAGCATCTGCCCGATATGATGGGCGAGTTGGAACATGTTTTCAGTGAATATCCCAATAGGGACGAACGTCGCCGTCGTGTCTACGAGGCTTATACTTCCTTTCCCAATGCATCGATGGACTTGGCTGTGATGGAAAAGGCCGACAATGTATTTGTGCAGATTGGAGAATTCGGTTGGGCCGATATTGGAACGTGGGATTCTCTCTATGGCAGTTATCCTAAAGATCAAAATGGCAATGCTGTTCTGCGTAGCAGAACAATGATGTATAATAGTCATAATAATGTAATTTCTATGCCCGATGGAAAGCTTGCCGTTGTACAGGATGTTGATGACCTGCTTATAGTGGATACCGATAATGTGCTTATGGTTTGCCGCAAAGGAAGCGAGAGTGATATCCGTAAGTTTCTTAACGATGTTCGTATGAAGTTAGGAGATAAGTTTGTGTAAGGCAGGCAGAATAATTTTGCTTAAGAATAAGTTAAAAGAGTTAGCTTACTATTTCAACGTCGCTAAACGGCCAAAAGTGTGCAAATTTTGCACACTTTTGGCCGTTTAAGGCTGTTTTCTTTAAATTCTCTTGTCTGAATCTTTCAAATAAAGTTATTTCGTACTGTTAACCAAAAGAATTTATATTTAATAATATGGACTTTTTACGAAATTTCTTTGTGACTTTGCGTGCATATAAGGCAGTTGTTGTACTCAATGTGCTCGGGCTGGCCGTAGCCATGGCGGTAGCTTATATGATAGCTGTGCAGGTGCATTACGAATTGAGTTATAATAAATGCATAAAGGACAGCGACAGAATCGCTTGCGTTATATGTAACGAGGATTATATTTTCGGTCGGAAATGGCAGGCCTATTGGTGGCGGCCGTTTATTGAGAATCAGCGGCAGAATATTGCGGTGGAGCAAATAGCCATAATAGAGCCGGTTGACTATCCGCGTCGTTTTGTAACTGAAAATTCTTCAACCTCGGGTATAATGGCACTTACCGAAATTACAATGTCGGCTCTGGATATGTTTGGTTTTGAGTTTGTCAAGGGTTCTGCCGAGGATTTGCAATCGGTAAGTAACGTTGCAATCAGCGAGAGTGCAGCACGTAAATGGGGTTTGTCTTTGGGTGACAGAATTTCTTTCGACCTCAAAGAGTTTAATAAGGATGGAGCGTTTACCGTAGAGGCTGTATTCCGCGATTTCCCCGAAAACTGCGATTTAAATAAATTGGGGGCTGTTACGAATATCGGTACCATGAATCTGGAACCGGATTGGCATGCCCGTTCTTTTGCTCATGGTTTTTATGTGAAACTGCGCGAAGGATATACAACGGCCGATTTTGATTCAATAGCATCTGAAGTGCATAAAAATATATCCTCGAATGATTGTGAATATCGTTCCGAGACACTCGATAAGTTATACTTTTCGGATAAGATGAAGGTGTTGGATGCAACGTCTCGCACACATTTCTCAACGGGTTCGTTCACAAATGTGCTTACTTTAATGGTTATTGCATTTGTGCTTCTTGCAATAGCATTTGTGAATTACCTTAATTTCTTCCTTTCGTTGATGCCCCGACGTATGCGCAGTGTCAACACGCAAAAGATAATGGGTGCATCGGTTTTTTCTTTGCGCTTGGAATTTATGCTCGAATCGTTGCTTATTGTAGGTGTGGCCTTGTTTGTCGCCTGGTTGCTGACCGATATTATTGCAAAAAGTTCATTGGCTTCTTTCTTTTCTGTATCGGTGGCAGTGTGTGATAATGTGGCGATTGCGGTTATTGCGCTTGTCGCAGCTCTTGTCTTCTCTTTTGTAACTGCCGTTTATCCGGCTTTTTATGTAACGTCGTTTGTGCCTGCGTTTGTTCTGAAAAGCAGCTTTGGTCACAGTTTATCCGGTGTATTGTTCCGTAATACACTTATTTTGCTGCAGTTTGTGATTTCATTTGTCCTTGTAATTTCTGCAGTACTTATATGGTGGCAGAACTGTTTTATGATGAATGCCGATATGGGCTTCGATAAGGAGGCGGTATTGGTTACTTCGAAAATGGAGAGTCGTTTGAGGGGAATTTCAATGCTCGATGAATTGTCTGATAAACTTAAACAGCATCCGTCGGTTATGGATGTCGCATATTCGGGTGATATGTTATTTGATACGAAGTTCGGCGAAGCCGGCTCTACTATCGGTGGCCCTCGTCCCGATGACTTTAAGGATGTAGTGTTCGGCGGTACGGTATTATCGGTATCGTGGAATTTTTTGCGCCTTATGGGTATAGAGGTGTTCGAGGGTAGGGATTTTATCTCCGATGATTTTATATTGGGAACATTCGACAACGATATTATCACACCAAGCCGTGGGGCTTTGATATGTAATGAGTGTGCAAAGAACAAGTTCCGAATCACCACCGAAAATTATTGTGGAATATACTATCCTAAAGCTCCGTTTATAGGTTTTTGTCGCGATTTTAATTTCAAGCCTTTGCAATACGAAATCTCTCCTATGGCATTTGCAATATCACACGATTTTTACGATGCACATATATATCTTAAAGTCACTCCCCGCTGTGATGTGGTCGACGTGGCAAGGCATTTACGTTGCTGCGTGAATGAATTCTGCAAAACTCGTGAGGGTGACGATATGACTGTTGAATATTTCGATGATATTCTTGAGCGGAACTATAAAGCCGAGCAGCGTACCGCTATGCAAATTACCATATTTGCAATAATTGCAATATTGGTGTCTGTTGCAGGATTATTTGCAACCGTTATGTTCGAAGTGAAATATATCGAGCGCGAAATTGCCGTTCGCAGGGTACATGGTGCTACTGTTGTCGATGTACTGCGATTCATAAACATGCGATATATTCGTATGGTATTAATTGCTTTTGTATTTGCGTTGCCGTTTGCTGTTTACGCAGTTCAGAAGTGGCTGCAAGGTTTCATATATCAGGCTCCGCTCCATTGGTGGCTGTTTGCAGTTGTGTTTCTTGTTGTAGCTGCAGTTGTTGTCACAGTGGTTTCTGTTACATCATGGCGGGTGGCAAGCCGTAATCCTGTGGAGGTGATAAATAAAGGGTAGCTTTATTTAATTACCCATTTAGGGTTGTGAGCCTTGGTCTTCTGTGGGTTGTAGTGTAGTGCTTTTGCATCGGGAATAAGTACAGTGTAGCTTTTCCCTGTTTTATTAGGCATTTTTGTACTGCGTATCCAGGGGTTTGCTTCGCGTAGTTGTAAGTATGTAAGCCCATGCTTCTTTGCAATGTCGGCCCAGTTGTCGACATTGCCCTTTATTGTTATTTTCTTTGCAATAGGCAAGGGAGGGTATAAGTCGTGGCTGTGCAATAGGAAACCGTATGCAACAGGATCGCTGAATATTGTTTTTGCGGTCAGCAGACGGAAAAGGTAACGCGAAGTCTCGGGTACGAGTGAAAGATTCATTCCATCCTTCTCTTTCTGTGCCTCGACTCTTTTTGCGATGCTTGTTTCTCCGGCATTATAGCTTGCAGCAACGGTCATCCAATTATCAAACAGCCCGTACATCTTTCTTAAGTATCGGCATGCGGCGCGTGTCGCTTTCTCTATGTGGTAACGTTCGTCCACAAAGTTATTCACCTCGAGCCCATACTGTTTGCCTGTTCCTTCCATGAATTGCCATAGGCCGCCTGCGCCTACACCGGAACGGGCATATATATCGCCATTGCTCTCTATTATCATAAGATATTTGAAATCATCGGGTATACCGCACTCCTTCAGAATAGGTTCTATGATTGGGAACAGCCTGTTGGCACGTTTAATTTGCAGCATGGTGTTTATGTGCGAGTAGGTGAAAGCAAGTATCTCCCTGTCCATGCGTTCGCGGTGTTCCTGTGATGTGAGGTCTATCTTCTCTCCTGCAAATGTTATGCTTGCAGGGAGTTTGGGCGACACAGCACAATAAGGAATCTGTGAATATGGCATATTCTCTTTACTTACATTGCTGCTCGAGAGCAGTATTGTTGCTGTGTATACAGTAATTGCAAAAAATATACAGGTTGTAATTCTCTTTAGAATAGTGTTACGCATCTCTTGTCTCTATTGGAAACGCGAAGATAGTATTTTTATGGTAAATATGACTTTTGAAACCTGTTAAATTATCTCTTTTCTGTAATTATATTATGACATCATGCTCTTGTTGTCTTATTTAGCGAAATACGTTTTTGAGCGCTTCTTTGTATCTTCAGGGGGTAATCCTTAAAGTCTGTATGTGGTTCGGGATAAAAAATAAATGAATTTATTTTATTCTCCGCTCGCCTTTCAGTATCTTTGCCATAAATATCGGGTATAGGTTGCATTTGCCGTAAAATAGAAATTAAATTTAATATTTTGTCCGTTTGCACTATATTCGTATGGTATTATGGGATAAACCCTTTTGTTCTTTTTTAATTATTTATGGAGGAATTTGAACTTATCGCCAAAACATTTCAGGGGCTCGAGGAGGTTTTGGCAAAGGAGTTGGTTGACTTGGGCGCAAATAATGTGCAGATTGGCAGGCGAATGGTTTCGTTTACAGGTGACAAGGCTATGATGTATAAGGCAAACTTCTGCCTGCGAACGGCTGTTCGTATTTTGAAGCCGATATTGCATTTTAAAGCATCAGACGCCGATGAGGTATATAATGTCATTAAAAGTATCGAGTGGGAGCAGTACCTCGACAGTAACTCAACTTTTTCGGTCGATTCGGTTGTGTATAGCGATGTGTTCCGTCACTCTAAATTTGTGGCCTATCGCGTGAAAGACGCTATTGCCGATTATTTTAATGAGAAGTGTGGCCGTCGTCCATCGGTCCGCCTGAATAATCCCGATCTTATATTTCATATACATATTGCCCAAGAGGAGTGCACTCTCGCCTTCGACAGCTCGGGTGAATCGTTGCATCGTCGCGGTTATCGTGTTGAAACAGGTGCCGCACCCATCAACGAGGTGCTTGCAGCCGGCATGATTATGCTTACCGGATGGCATGGCGAGTGTGATTTTATAGATCCTATGTGTGGCTCGGGAACAATTCCCATTGAGGCCGCGTTAATAGCCAAGAATATAGCACCTGGAGTTTTTCGTCAAGGCTTTGCCTTTGAAAAGTGGAACGATTTTGACAGTGAACTTTTCCGTTCGATATACGAGGATGATTCGGCCGAGCGTGATTTTAATTATAAAATATACGGTTATGATGTCGATGGTCGAATGGTGGGATGTGCGCGTCGTAATGTTAAATCGGCCATGATGGGCGATGTGATAGAGATAGAATGTCGCGAGATAAAAGATTTTGCGGAGCCGCAAAGGCGTGCTCTTATGATAGTAAATCCTCCCTATGGCGAGCGTTTGACCTCTGATAAACTATTGCAGACGTATAAGGAGTTGGGTGAGCGTCTTAAACATGCTTTTCAAGGAAACGAAGCATGGGTGATAAGCAGCAGCTACGATTGTTTCGACCAGATAGGCCTTAAGGCTTCGGCACGTATTCCGCTTTATAATGGAGACCTGGATTGTGAGTTCCGTAAATACGAAATGTTCCAAGGAAAATACAAGGGGTTCCGCGACGAAGGTAATGCTTTGAAAAAGGATTTTGCTCCGCTTAAACGTAAATCGCGCCTTACCGGCTTGGACGGTGAACAGCGAAACAGCAGACACGACAACTCCGATGATTTTGCCATGAATACTCCCGACAGTGAAGCTTCATTGGAACGTCGTCGTCAATTGGAGTCGTACTTTAAAACACGCACAGCAAAACAAATTGTGTCGAAACGTGAAGGACGTAATAGCGAAGGTAGGTCTAAAACAGTGCGTGGTTGGGGCGGTGAAGAGAGGAAACCGCGCACCGATGCGCCAAGAAGAGGAACTACGAGTGCTTCAAAAGACAATGAGGAACGTCGACATAAACCTTATTTGAAGGGTGGAAAGACTTTTACACCACGCGGGAAAAAGGGTGGTAATCGTTAATAATAGAAACTAAAATAATATGAAGATATTACTGTTAGGTAGCGGAGGACGTGAGCATGCACTTGCGTGGAAAATAGCACAGAGTACAAAGGTGGAGAAGCTTTTTATTGCACCCGGAAATGCCGGAACATCACAGGTGGGCGAGAATGTGCCCCTGTCGGTATGCGATTTTGAGGCAATAGCACGCTTTGTTCTCGACAACAGCATTTCTATGGTTGTTGTAGGGCCCGAAGATCCATTGGTGAAGGGTATTTACGATTATTTTAAAAATGATGCAGAGTTGTCGAATGTGGCCGTTATTGCTCCTTCGAAGGATGCAGCACAACTTGAAGGCAGCAAAAGTTTTGCAAAAGATTTTATGCAACGTCATAATATTCCTACGGCAGCATACAAGGCTTTTGATGGGACACAGGTTGAGGAGGCGTGTCGTTTTCTCGAAGGGCTTAAGGCACCATACGTGCTTAAGGCCGATGGCTTATGTGCCGGGAAAGGTGTACTTATTGTCCCTACACTTGAGGAGGCAAAGGCTCAACTTAAAGAGATGTTTTCGGGGATGTTCGGTGACTCTTCGGCAACAGTGGTTATCGAGGAGTATCTCGATGGTATAGAGTGTTCGGTGTTTGTTCTCACAGATGGCAAAGATTATGTTTTATTGCCCGAGGCAAAAGACTACAAACGTATAGGCGAAGGCAATACAGGCCTTAATACCGGTGGAATGGGTTCAATCTCGCCTGTGCCGTTTGCCGATGCAGCATGGATGAAGAAGGTTGAAGAACGTATTATACATCCTACAGTGGATGGCCTTGCAGCCGAAGGATTGCTGTACAAGGGATTTATCTTCTTCGGTCTTATAAATGTAGATGGTGAACCTATGGTAATCGAGTATAATGCTCGCATGGGTGACCCGGAAACAGAGTCTGTAATGTTACGTCTTAAGGATGATATAGTGGAGTTGTTTGAAAAGGTAGATGCAGGTACTCTTGCCGGGACTACGGTGCATTTTGATGAGCGTACAGCCGTTTGTGTGATGCTTGTTTCCGGTGGTTATCCCGAGGCTTACGGTAAGGGGTACGAAATTACAGGGTTGAATAATGTTAAGGATAGTATATTGTTTCATGCCGGTACAGCCATCAAGGATGGCAAAGTTGTGACTGCAGGTGGTAGAGTAATAGCAGTATGCTCATACGGAACAAATCGTGACGAGGCTCTGCAAAAATCTTTCGGCTCGGCAGAAACAATCGATTTCGAGAAGAAGTATTTCAGAGGAGATATAGGTTTTGATTTATAACGATACATTGCAGAAACGTTTTGTAACCGGCAGATACACATCTGTATTTCTGTCGGTTGTTGCGTTATTGCTGTGGTTGGCGGGGCTTGTATTTCAAGAAGGTGATAATGTATACTCTGTTCTCGACCCTTATGCTTCTCCTGTTTTGCATGGTTGGGCGGGGCGATTGTTCTCCTTTATACTGTATGTGGTTGTTGCATATATCCTGAATTCGCTTGTTGTACTCGAAAGCAGTACGCCTTGGTTGGCCGGTTTATTTTTGTGGGTTGCATCATCTTTGTTTCTTATTCATGCCGATTTTATTCTTGCATTTTCCACCCTTTTGTTCACCATAGCTACGGTTCTGCTGTTTTCTTGTTACAGGCCGCAAGGTGTTGAGCGTCGTATATATACGGCATTTATGCTGCTTGCGTGTGTAACATTGCTTTTCCCGCAGGCTCTGTATGTGTTTCCTCTGTTTGCAATATATCTGGTTATGGTACGCATGCTGACAGTAAGGCATGCGCTTGCAGCTCTTCTGGGGGTGATTACACCTTATTGGATATTGTTTGGCACTGTATATCTTGTACCGTCGCTGTCGTTTTTAACGTTGCCGTTTGATACCGGCCTTTCGGGCCTGTTTTCGGGATATTCTTTTCACGCGGATATACAGGTGCCCCTGCAGTTGTTTATGGTGCTCGAGTTTGTCATTCTGTCGGTTGCGATACTGTTGTTTTTCGTTACCTCTTCTCCTGCAAATCCTGTGATGCGTAATATGCTTATATATATTATGATAAGTAATCTTGCAATGTGGGTGCTTTCTTGGTTTTCGAATATTTGCATGGAGGTGTTTCTTGCATGGCGCCTGCCGGGTTTTGCTCTATTGTCGGCATATATATTTACGGTGCGGCGCACTAAACTTTTAAATATGTTTTTTGTTATTTTTAATATAACATTATTGGTTATTGCTGCTTTGGGAATATGGAATGGATAATGGATTTTTGCAGGGACTACGGTTATTGGGGAATGTGGTTTATTTCGTTTCTCTCCGGCTCTATTCTGCCTTTTACCAGCGATGCTCTTCTGTTGTTCTTTTTGGGAATAGGTATGAGTCCTGTATGGTTGGTGCTTGTTGCTACATTGGGTAATACGCTTGGCGGTATGACTTGCTTCTTTATGGGTAGTGTGGTAAAACAGGGATGGTTCTCGGCTTTCTTTAAGGTACCACGTGAAAAGGCGCAGAAGGCCGAGGTGTATATACGTAAATATGGTTATTGGGCTGCATTCTTTTCTTTTCTTGCAATTGTTGGGGAGGCAATAGTGATTCTGCTTGGCAATATGCGTGTATCTTGGTGGAAGGTGTTGTTGGCTATGACACTCGGTAAATTTATACGATATGTTGTCATTGCTCTATCGTTTAAGGGTGTAGAAAGTATTATTTCATAGAATATGAGATATATTATATATTTATCGTTACTTATTTTGGTGGCATGCGAAAAGGTCCCTTCCGATAAAAAGGTACTTACAGTAACCATTGAACCTTATCGTTTCGTAGTTGAGGCTGTAGCCGGTGACGAGTGGCAGGTGAACAGTTTGTTGCCAAAGGGAAGCAATCCCGAGACTGCCGATCTCTCTCCCCGGGCAATGGCATCGCTGCAGGATAGTAAGGTGTTTTTTCTTGTAGGTGGCTTGGGCTTTGAACGTGAGTGGGTATCGCGTATTGCCGAAACTTATCCTTCGTTGCAACTTGTGGATACTTCGTCCGGAATAGAGCGTGAGTTTAGCGACCCTCATCTGTGGACATCGCCCGATAATATGATGCAAATAGCCCGTAATGTTTGCAATTCTTTGTGTGAATTCGACACAATCAATACCGCCGGATACAAGGCACGTCTATCCAAGGTACTACAGCTTTTCTCATCGGTTGATTCTGCAATATATGCAAAGCTGGCCGATAGCAATGCGAAAGGTTTTGTTATTTTTCATCCGTCACTGACATATTTTGCTAACAGGTATGGCCTGAAACAGTTGGCTGTGGAGTGTGATGGAAAGGAACCATCGGCGACGCATATACGTTCGATTATTGACGAGGCTCGGTGTATCGGTGTCAAGCATGTGTTTCTTCAACAGGAGTTTCATAAACACCAAACCGAGGTTCTGGCTGCCGAATTGAATGCAGAAATAGTGAATATTAATCCTTTAAGTTATGAGTGGCAAAATGAAATGTTACATATTGCCGACTGCCTGAACAATGATTGAACTGAAAAACATATCTTTTTCGTATGGCGCAAACACTCTGTTTCACGATGTAAATCTTACGATTTCTTCGGGTGATTTTGTCGCAATAACGGGGGCCAATGGTTGTGGCAAGACAACGTTGCTAAAAATAATAATGGGGCAACTTAAACCTACTTCAGGAGAAATCATATACACATCGGGGTGTGCTCCGACAATAGGCTACCTTCCACAATACAGTGCTATAGATAAAATGTTTCCGGTGTCGGTGCGCGAGGTTGTCTCGTTCGGCCTTATGTGCAGGCGTAATATGTTCTGCTTCGGGCATAATGCCCCCGAGCGGCTTGTTGTAAATGATATAATAGAGAAAATGTCGCTTGGGCACATCGCAAATAAGCCGATAGGCAAATTAAGCGGTGGTGAGTTGCAACGTGTACTTTTGGCGCGTGCTGTTGTCTCGAGTCCGCAACTGCTGATACTCGACGAACCAAATACCTATCTTGATAATAGCTCCGAGGTGTATCTTTACGAGATGTTACATGGTTTGAACAAGAATTGTGCAGTTCTGCTCGTGGGGCACGACCTGAATAACATACACAAGAATGCCAAGCGTATATTTGTAATCGATACTTTAACGAAAAGTATATCAGCGAACTGTCTGTTGTCAGTATGATACAGAAACTTTCAGCCCGGCAGCTTTTACGAGTGTGGCAATACGGTCGAGTTCTTCGTGTGTTGCTTTTACAAGTTCCTGTTGCGGGGTTTCGCGGTCGATGGTGTATATCATTACTTCGCGTGGAGCAATATCCTTGATAACCTGTATCCAAGGCAATACATATTCGTCACCGGTGTTGTTCACATCAATTCCGTTCACAATGCCTTTAAGGAACATGCTCTGAATTAGAATGTCTCCTTTGAATGCTTTCATTTTTTCGATGATTTCATCGAGGTTGTATGCTTTATTTGGTCGGTCTATTCGATGTATGTATTCCTTATCTACAGTATCTAATTTAAGAATGTTGTTATCAACTTTCTTTAGAGCCTCGAACACTGCGGGTCGGTTTAGCATTGTGGAGTTGCTAAGTACGCTCACCTTTGCTGTCGGAAAGTATTTGTTGCGCAGGGCAATGGTGTCGTCTATTATTTCGGGAAACTTAGGATGAACGGTTGGTTCGCCGTTTCCTGCAAAAGTGAGAACATCGGGGGTAATACCTTCTGTCTGCATCTTTTTAAGTTGTAGTTCCAATGCTGCAGCCACCTCCTCGCGTGTGGGGAGCGGTGTGTGGCTTCGATGTGTGGCGTTGAATCCGCATTCGCAGTAAAGGCAATCGAACGAACAGATTTTTCCATCACCCGGCAAAAGATTTATTCCTAATGATATACCCAGACGTCGGCTGTGTATGGGGCCGAATATCGGCGAGGGGAATATTATTGTTGACATACTGCTCTATTTATAATTTTCGGGTACTAATTTATCGTTTGTCATACACGACATATATTGTTGTATGATAGCCTTCAGGTATTCCTGCATCTCATCGGCGATGGCAGAAGCATTTTTGTCAGGTGCTGTTAGAAGGTCGTTATTCATAAGTATATCGTCTTTGATGTTATACAGCTTGCTTTTGTTTTCTCCATCGAATTGCAGAATATAATCACCGCTGTAATATTGATACATGCCGTTTATATAGTTTACTGCGTATTCTGTAACAGCCGGTTGCCGGATAAGGCTTTTGCCGAATGCAACAAACGGTTTGTTGTATCCCAGGTAATCTAAAATTGTAGGCATAATGTCAATCTGTTGTGCAATGTGTGTACTGTCTATGCCGGCGGGCAGGATGGTGTCGCATTCGGGAGTGTAGAATATAATGGGAACCTCGAAATATCCCGAGGATGTCTTGTAGCGTGGTTCTGTATTTTTATTCGAGTGGTCGGCAGTGAATACGAATAGTGTGTTTTTGAACCAATCGCTATTCTTTGCCGTTTCGAAAAATTGCTTTAACGCATAATCGGTGTATTCTATGCATCTCGATAACTCGGTTTTTCCCGCTTTGAACTGTTCTTCGTATTTAAGAGGTAACTTGAATGGATGATGGGATGATGCACTGAACATGGCTGTAACAAATGGTTGCGGCATATTGTTCATGCTTTCGGCGTAGAAATGGAAGAATGGTTCGTCCCAAATGGCCCAGGTTCCATCAAAATCATCACTGCTGTTGTATTGTGGTGAATTATCGAACTCATCTTTTCCATAATATTCTTTGAATCCGCTTGCTTTGGCAAATGCCTGAAATCCCATAGAACCGTTTGGGGCTCCATGAAAGAAGGCACTGTGATAGCCGGCCTTACCTAACTCTCCGGCAATACCGCTTACTTTATTTAATGAGGCCGGAGTAACAAAAAAAGGTTCCACAAACATGGGGATTCCCGATAGAACCGATGGCATCCCGTCGATGCTTTTACGCCCGTTACCGTATGAACGTGCATAAGTGTGGCTCGCTGCTATAATGGAATCGAGGAACGGTGTGCGTGAAGTCTCTGCCCGGTCCGGATTCAATGCGCCTATGTATTCTTTTCCCCAACTTTCTAAAATGAATATAACTACATTCTTGTTTTTGATGGTATCGTTGTGTATGAACTGTTGCAGAGGTGTGAATAGCCTGTCGGCTTTTTCCTTGGGAAAATAGTTTATTTCGCGGAATGGTTTTTTCCCGATGGTGCGTATCATTGTGAAGGGGGTAGTGAGTACAACCGCGGCGTCTTTAGTATCGTTTATGAAGCGGTTGGCATCGTTAAGTGTGATGGGGCGTGTTGTGCGGTCTATACCGCCGCGCATACCTGCTACCATAAGCATTGCCGAGATAACAAGCAGAATAGAACGGGATATGTAATAACGCGGAAGGTTCCAATCCTCGTAGCGTGCGGTTGTGTATAGCTTGCCGGCAAGCCATATAAAGGCTATGCCCAATAATACAAGGTACCAATGGCTTATTACTTCGGTACCAATAATTTCGGAAAGGTTGCCTTCGTTCGAGAATTCCGAGAACACCGACCATGTGGTACGTCGGCCGGTAAAGGGAATATATACAACATCGCATATATTTGCGATAATTCCAATGCTGTTGCAAAATACATATATAAGGCGGGATAACTTATCGGTAAAAGTGCCCTCTTTGTAATGTAGTGGCAACAATGTAATCAATATATAGGGTATATTAAGATAACAGACTGTGGCTGTGTCGAACAAGAGTGCGCCTTTAATCATGTGCCATGCCGACTCGTGTACAAGACTGTCGGCAAGGTAATTGTGATTTACAAGCACGAATATTATACGACAAGCGGCAAGCAGTGCATAGGATAGCAGTATATTGTAGATAACAGCTATGAGTATATTCTTTTTTTTATTGATGAAGGTGCTCATTTTGTTTCTCGGTTTGTCTGTTGTTATTTGTCTATGGTTGGTTGTTCTCGGGTTTGTTGCTACCCAATTGCAGATAGTCTTGGTAGGATTTTTGCAATATTGTTTTGGCAACATTTATTCTACGATGCGTGTTGTCATTTGGTTGCTCGAGTATCGGGGTATTTGCATCGAGGTCGTAAACCGAGAATCCTGTAGAATCGATAAGCGATATTCCGTTGTTGTAGCTATGATAGGCAAACGGGTAACGGTAGATGGGGCTTAAAATGTTACGGCTGAACTTGAAATCGTCGATAGGAAGTCCCAATTGGGCAAGTATTGTTGCCGGTATGTCTGTCTGGTTACAAATTGTGCTTATACGGCGTGGCTCTTTTATCGCTCCTCCAAGCAACAGCAATGGTATACGATTACGCTCAATATTGGTCTGTTTTATCCCTTTAGGATAGCCTGTAGCAGTGTGATCGGCAAAACAGAGGATTAGAGTGTTATCCCATACTTTGCTCTTTTTCAGCCTGTCGATGAAATTCCCGAAACAGGAATCGGTGTATGCAAACGAATTGGCAACTTTGTCGTTCTCGATGCGGTGAAATGGTACGGCCCAAGGTTCGTGGCTGCTCAATGTCAGATATGTTATGTGCCATGGTGTATGAGATACATTCTCGGCGAGATAAAGTAACGAATCGAAGGTTATATGGTCGGTAACTCCCCATTTGTGTGTTTCTTGTTGTTTTTTTGTGAAATTATGGTTGGAGATGGTTTTGTTGTATCCCGAGGATAGCATATATCCATTCATGTTAGTGAAATTTATATCACCTCCATATAAGAATGTATTGTGATATCCGGCCTTTGACAATGAACCTGCAATTGATGGCAGCGTCTGGCTTTTTATGGGTGATTTCATTACCGATGTTTTGGGGAACGATGGGTAACCGCTCAATGCGCATATAAGGCCTCGGTCTGTTCTGTAACTGTTTGCATAGCAGTTTGTGAAAAATATTCCATCTTGCGACAAACGTTCGAAATTCGGAGTTATATCCTTTTTGCCTCCGAGCTCTTCTACAACTGCCCAGTTGAGCCCTTCGAATATTATTGTAATGATATTTGGACGGTTGTTTGTAAGCAGTGTGTCAGAAATATTCGGGTCTTGTTCATATAAACCATTGAAATATTCGTGCAATTCTTTTTCGTCGAAGAAATTGTAACTGCTGCTGTAATCTTCGTTTTTGCCTAAAGAGTAGAGGAAACTGAAGATGGGGTTTACGGCCGAGTGGTTGATGAATTGTCGGTCGCTGAAATATACTGTCCCCACATTATTGGTGCTTTCGGTTACTCCTCCGCGTATGCCTAAAAAGAGTATCCCTCCAAACAGCAGTAATGATAGTCCGTTAAGAGTTTTTTTTGTAGTATTTGCAAATTTTTGCGGCGTGGCTATGTGTAACGGTATTAAGATTATGCCTGAAAGGATTATGAACGAAAGAATACGCAACAGTATATATTCTGTCGATACGCTTGCTATAGCATTTGTCGGAGAATCGATATAGATAAGGAAAGAGGCATCGAGCTTAAACTCCCAAAAAGGGTAGAGGCTTATGTCGGCAATAAATGCTATAGAGATAATTGCCGCAACAAGCAGGCTGTATGGTAACAACGTTTTGCGTGGATTTATCTTTGCAAATAACCCGACGATTGTTATAAGCAACGGTATTGCTGTAAAGTAACCGGCTACAGCTATGTCTAACGGAAGTCCATGCCAAGCGGTCTGCAAGTAATCGATTAGTGTGTATGGCTCTTTCCCGTTTAAGAACATAAAGAGCAGTCTTGACGGAATGAAGCAAGCGATAAGGATAAGATAGTATCTTACAAGAAATATGACTCTCCCGTTTTTGTTTATGATATATTTTTTCATGGTTTGAGCACGTTTTTTGGAAACCTTGTCATTTGCGTCCGAAATCGGCAGGAATCTCACCCCAATTGGCTGTATCCCATTTTCTCAGGTCGTTGGCGTATGTGTTGTTTCTTAACCAATTTTCGGCTCTTTCAATCATCTTGAACAACTCTTCGGTCTTTTCGGTACGCTCGAGTTTTGTCTTGCAACTTTTCTGCCTTATCCATAGCAGGGCATTGCGACTGTCGCTGTATACAGGCATGTTACTGCCTTTTTTTTTAAGCAGTGCCAAGGCATGTACTATTGCAAGGAACTCACCGATGTTATTGGTTCCGTAGATAGGGCCGAAGTGGAATATCTCCTCACCGTTACCCAAATAGACTCCTCTGTATTCCATCATTCCGGGGTTACCGCTGCATGCTGCGTCTACAGCTAAAGAACAACACTCTACAGCTTGTGGCAGTTTGCCTTTTTCTGTTGATTGCTCTTTCTTGTCGGCTCCTATGTACATGTTTGGTGGGGCGCTGTATGCCCGTTCGGCCTCGGCAAGCGATGGAAACGATTTATACAGTGCCTGTTTGACCCCTTTTATCTGTGCCTGACACTCTTCCCAAGTATGGTATATGCCGGGCCGAAGGCCGTTCCAAACTACGTAGAAACGTTTTTTACTCATTACATTCTTTCGGGTACTTCTATGCCCAACAGCCCCATGGCGCTTTTGATTACTTTACCTACGTTGCGTGTAAGTTGTATGCGCAGTGCTCTTACGGCACTCTCTTCCTCGCGCAGAATGCTGTAGTCGTGATAGAATTGGTTATACTCTTTTGCAAGTTCGTATGCGTAGTTTGCAATGCCCGAGGGTGAATAGTCGCTGCCTGCTTGGCGTACTATTGCCGGGTAATCGTTAAGCATACGTATTATAGAGCACTCTTTTTCGGAGATATTTAAGGGTGCCGATACACTTTCTGCCACAACACCGGCCTCGTCGGCTTTACGCTCGATAGAGCGTGTGCGGGCATAAGTGTATTGAATGAAGGGGCCCGTATTTCCGTTGAAGTCGATGGATTCTTTCGGGTTGAACAGCATGTTTTTGCGTGCATCCACTTTCAGCATGAAATATTTTAAGGCTCCCAAGCCTGTTATTCTGTTTATGTCATCGGCCTCCTCGGGTGTAAGATCGTTTAATCTGCCTCCCGATTCGTTTGATGTCTCTCTTGCAGTGGCAATCATCTCTTCCATCAGGTCGTCGGCATCTACCACAGTCCCTTCGCGGCTTTTCATTTTACCCTCGGGCAACTCTACCATGCCATACGAGAAGTGTACCAGGCCTTTTCCCCACGAGAACCCGAGTTTGTCGAGTAGTAGCGACAATACCTGAAAATGGTAATTCTGCTCGTTGCCGACAACGTATACCATCTTGTCGATGGGATAATCGCGGAAGCGAAGTTGTGCAGTACCTATGTCCTGTGTCATGTATACCGATGTGCCGTCGCTGCGCAACAGCAATTTCTCGTCCAAACCGTCTTTGCTTAAATCGGCCCACACCGACCCGTCGTCACGACGGTAGAAAATCCCTTTCTCTAATCCGTTTAGTACGGTCTCTTTTCCCACAAGATATGTGTCCGATTCGTAATATATCTTATCGAAGTTTACACCTAATTTACGATAGGTTTCGTCGAATCCTTTATACACCCAACCGTTCATGGTTTCCCACAATTTGCGCACTTCGCTGTCGCCGGCTTCCCATTTGACAAGCATTTCACGTGCTTCGTTCATCAGGGGGGATGCAGCCTCGGCTTCATCCTTGCCCATCCCTTTCTCCATTAGTTCGGCAATTTCGGCTTTGAAGTGTTTGTCGAATGCAACGTAATAGTCGCCTATAAGGTGGTCTCCCTTCTTGCCGCTTGTTTCCGGGGTTTCTCCGTTGCCCCACTTCTGCCATGCCAACATCGACTTGCAGATGTGTATTCCACGGTCGTTTACAATGTTTGTTTTTACAACCTTGTTGCCGTTGGCTGCAATTATGTTTGCTAAAGCGTAACCTAATAGGTTGTTGCGTATGTGTCCTAAATGTAGTGGCTTGTTTGTGTTGGGTGATGAATATTCTATCATTACAAGCGGAGAATTTTCATCTGCTTCTTTGATACCCCATTTTTCGCAACGGTCGATGTCGTTCAGTAACTGAATCCAATAGGCCGAAGAGATTGAGATATTTAAAAATCCTTTTACAACATTGAATCCCGAAATCAAAGACTGATTTGCCTTCAAAAATTCTCCTATTTCTTGTGCTGTCTCCTCGGGGCGTTTGCGTGATAAGGAGAGGAACGGGAATACAACCAACGTGAAGTCGCCTTCAAACTCCTTACGGGTTTTTTGCAACTGAATTTTTTCACTGTCGTAATCGGTATTGTACAGAGCCTTTATGGCTGCAATAATACTTTCGGTAAGAGTAATTTCTATATTCATGATATATGTTTGTTTATTCTCTGCAAAATGAATGTCTTAAATATCTCTTTGCAAGCAAAGAGTTTGCTGTTATGTAAAAATCGTTGCGAAGATACAAAATATATATGGTTTTTTCTTTTTTAAGGTGCGAAAATGCAACTCTTCTTCTGTCAAATTCTGCAAAAATGCAATTCGTTTAGGTTAAAAATAGAAAAAAGGAGATGATTTTGACGGTTATTTTTGCCGTAATTATGTTTGTTCGCTTGTTTTGCCGCTTGGTTTGTATTAATTTTGGCGCCGAATTTCGGCAGTCTGCAATTTCGGGCTATCGTTTAAATGTTTATAAATACAGTTCTTATGAGAGAAATACCAATGGTGACCAAAAATCTGCTGGCTATAAACATAATTATGTTTCTTGCGGTTGTGGTTGCCGATAAATATGGCATAGACCTTGACGCTTTGTTGGGGTTGCACCTTTTTCTTGCCGATGACTTCAGGCCATGGCAATTGATTACATATATGTTTATGCACGACGGGTTTACCCATATTTTCTTTAATATGTTTGCATTGTATATGTTTGGCGGCTTGCTTGAGAGGGTGTGGGGTTCTAAACGCTTTCTGACATATTATATGGTTGCCGGCATTGGAGCCGGTCTTATTCAGGAGTTGGTGCAGTATGTCTATTTTGAGAATGTACTTGCCGGATATCAAGGCGTAAATATGGCCGGACACATAATAAAGATGGGCGATTATCTGAATATGTGGATAACTGTCGGTGCTTCGGGTGCTGTATACGGCATACTGCTTGCCTTTGCCATGATGTTCCCCAACGAACGTCTTTTTGTCTTTCCGATACCTTTCCCGATAAAGGCAAAATATTTTGTGATGATATTCGGAGCGTTGGAACTTATTTCGGGCATAAGTCCGAGTGCCGGAGACAATGTTGCTCATTTTGCTCATTTGGGTGGTATGTTGTTCGGCTTTTTGTTGATATTGTATTGGCGTAAAACAGGAAGAATCAATGGACCGTTTTTTTAAAGATATTTGGGCAAAGTTTCGCAACGAGGATATTGTTGGAAAATATATCTACGTTAATGTTGCGGTGTATGTGATAATTGCACTTACCGGGGTATTTGCTACGCTTTTTGCTGCAAATGCCAAGGTTGGCGCATTCTTCTCGTTGTTTGAGATGCCTTCCGATTTTACCCGCTTTATATCAACCCCCTGGAGTATTATTACCTATATGTTTATGCATCAGGAGATTATGCATGTTTTGTGGAATATGCTGGCTCTTTATGTGTTTGGCAAAATATTCCTGTCTTACTACTCCACTCGTCATTTTATCGGTGTGTATTTGCTTGGTGGAATAATGGGTGGATTCTTCTTTTTACTGGCATATAATGTTTTTCCTTATTTTGAAGAGAGTGTGCTGTATTCTTACCTGATAGGGGCGTCGGCGTCGGTGTTGGCTGTAGTTATGGCTGTTGCGGTACGCAGTCCTCAACATCGTGTCAATATGCTTTTCTTCGGTCCTGTGAAGCTTATTACAATTGCACTCGCAACTGTGCTACTTTCGATGTTGTTGGTTACATCCGACAATGCCGGCGGTAATATTGCCCATCTGGGGGGTGCCTTTGCCGGTTGGCTGTTTGCATATATGCTTAACAAGGGGTATGAGATAACAAAGCCGATTAATGTGGTTATTGATTTCTTTGCCGGCTTGCCGAAGCGCCGTTTCTCTTTCTCTCGTAAACCAAAGATGCGCTTCGAGAAAGGTGGGAAACGTTCTTCTGATTATGAGTATAATGCAAAAAAGAGGGCACAAGCCGATGATATCGACACCATTCTCGACAAAGTGAAGCATAGCGGTTATTCTTCGCTCAGTGAAGATGAAAAGAGGCGTTTGTTCGATGCTTCCAAATAGAATCCGTTATAGTCTGTTTCTTCCTAAAAGGAATGTAATATCTGTGTAAAAATACGGGTGCTGAATCTTATTGTGTGCTTAATAATCAATAAAAAGATCTATATGGCTGCTTGTTTAAGAAAAAAATATTATATTTGCAAACTTTTAAACAGAACAAAACTAAATCATAAATAAAAATTAAAAAAATGCAAAACAAAGGATTTGTAAAAGTTTTTGCGCTGCTGCTTACATTGGTATGCATCTTCTATCTTTCATTCTCTTTTGTGACTGGTCATCACATGGCCAAGGCCGACGAGCATCCTATGGGTGCTCAACATTACTTGGATTCAATGCAGAGTGAAAAGGTATGGCTCGGAGCATACACTCTGAAAGAGTGTCGCGAAATGGAGATTGGACTCGGTCTGGACCTCAAGGGCGGTATGAATGTTATCATGGAGGTTTCTGTTGCCGATGTTATTAAGGCGCTTGCCGACCACAAGGATGATGTAAATTTCAATAATGCTGTAGCAACAGCACGTGCAGCTGCTGTTACCGGTCAGGATGATTTCATCACATTGTTTATCAATGAATACAAGAAGTTGGCTCCCGGGAGCAGCTTGGCTTCACTGTTTGCAACACAACAGTTGAAAGACAAGGTGACAACAAAATCGTCTGATGCCGATGTGGAAAAAGTGCTTCGTAGCGAGGTGAAAGCTGCAATTGACAACTCTTTCAATGTGTTGCGTACGCGTATCGACCGCTTTGGAGTTGTTCAGCCCAATATTCAGGCTTTGGAAGGCTCGATGGGACGTATTATGATAGAGCTTCCCGGTGTAAAAGAGCCCGAACGTGTTCGTAAGTTGTTGCAGGGTTCTGCCAACCTCGAATTTTGGGAAACATACAATGCAACCGAGATTCTTCCCTTATTAAGCACTATTGATGCTGAGATTGCGGCAAACAACCGTTCTGTCGCTGTTGAGGGTGGCGAGGATACTGCAAAAGAGGATGCGGCATCTATCGATGCAGAAATCAGTGCAGAGCTTTCTGGTTCTACAGATGCTGCCATGGGCAACGAGAAGATGAAGGAACAGCAACCTTTGTTCTCTCTTCTTAAACAACCTCGTGCCGCAAGTGCTTGTGTCTTGGCCAGTGTCCACTACACCGATACTGCAGCAGTGAGTGCAATGTTGCATTCAGCCGAGGCAAAAAGAGTTCTTCCCCGCGATTTGCGTCTGATGTGGAGTGTATCTCCCGAAGATGAAAAAACACAGTTGTATCAGCTTTATGCAATACGTTCTACACAGCGTAACGGCCGTGCACCGCTCGAAGGTGATGTTATTGTTGATGCTTCTGATGCATTCGATATGCATGGTCGTCCTTGCGTGAGCATGACCATGAATACTACCGGTGCCAATGCATGGGCTCGTCTGACAAAGATGAATGTCGATAAATGTCTTGCTATTGTTCTTGACGGTTGTGTATACAGCGCTCCTAATGTGACGGGTGAAATAACCGGTGGACGTTCGGAAATTACAGGAACCTTTACAATAGAAGAGACTAAAGACTTGGCAAACGTGCTTCGCTCGGGTAAAATGCCTGCGCCTGCGCACATTGTTTCAGAGGATATTGTAGGTCCCTCTCTTGGTCAGGAGTCTATTAATCAGGGTATCGTTTCGTTTATTGTTGCGTTTATACTCCTTATGCTGTATATGTGTGCAGTTTATGGTGTGATCCCCGGTATGGTGGCAAATTCATCCCTTTTGGTAAACCTCTTCTTTACTCTCGGTATTTTGGCATCGTTCCAGGCTGCTCTTACAATGTCGGGTATTGCCGGTATGGTTCTTACATTGGGTATGGCTGTGGATGCAAACGTGCTTATATACGAACGTACAAAAGAGGAGTTGCGTGCAGGCAAGAATACACGCGCTGCGCTTGCCGATGGTTATAAGAATGCATTCTCGGCTATTTTCGACTCAAACTTCACATCTATTATTACCGGTATTATTCTGTTCTATTTCGGTACAGGTCCTATCCGCGGATTTGCCACAACATTGATTATCGGTATCCTCTGCTCGTTCTTTACAGCTGTGTTTATGACACGCGTTGTTTACGAGCACTTCATGAACAAGGGTAAGTGGTTGAACCTTACATTTGTTACAGGCTTGTCAAAGAACCTCATGCGAGATACAAACTACAACTTTATGAAGATGCGTAAGGCTTCGTTTACAGTTGCTGCCATTGCCATTGTAGTTGTTGCCGTATCTCTCTCGTTGCGTGGTCTCAGCCAAAGTATCGACTTTACCGGTGGACGTAACTTTGTGGTACAGTTCGAGAAGGAGGTTGAGCCGGAGACTGTTCGTGCATTGTTGCGAGAGAAGATTACAGAGGA
This sequence comes from Bacteroidaceae bacterium, assembly GCA_017467885.1. Classification (GTDB taxonomy): domain Bacteria; phylum Bacteroidota; class Bacteroidia; order Bacteroidales; family Bacteroidaceae; genus HGM04593. Next base: position 94,833 of record JAFUKC010000002.1, read on the forward strand.
TAATGTACAGGCCATAGCTCTTGGTACCGATAAAAAGACAATCCGTATTACAACCAACTATCGTATCAACGAAGAGGCACCTACCGTGGATGCCGAGATAGAGAAATTCCTTTACGATGCATTTATGGGTGCAGGTTTGTTGAGTGAGGACCTTACGTTAGAGGTGTTTACCGACTACGATAATCGTGCCGGCGGTTCTATCATCAGCTCGCAAAAGGTGGGTCCGAGTCTTGCGGATGACATCAAAACAAGTGCAGTATGGTCTGTAATCCTTGCGTTGATTGCAATCTTCCTATATATATTGGTACGTTTCCGCAATGTCGCATACAGCGTAGGTTCTACTGTTGCATTGGCATGTGACGTATTCGCAATTATCGGTTGCTATTCGTTGTTCCATGGTATTTTGCCTATGTCGCTTGAAATCGACCAGACATTTATCGGTGCAATTCTTACTGCTATAGGTTATTCTATTAACGATAAGGTGGTTATCTTCGACCGCGTTCGTGAGTTTACATACCTCTATCCGAAACGTAACAAGTATGAACTTTTCAATGAGTCGTTGAATACTACACTTTCGCGTACAATTAATACCTCTGCAAGTACATTGGTTGTTTTGTTGTGTATCTTCATTCTTGGTGGAGATAGCATCCGCAGCTTCTCGTTTGCAATGATTATCGGTGTGGTATTCGGTACACTGTCGTCAATCTTTATAGCTGCACCTACAGCTTACTTGGTATTGAATAAAGGTGAAAAGAAATAATGTTCTGATAATTATATCGGATATTATAAGCGTAAAGGCTACCCCACCAGGGTAGCCTTTACGCTTAATATTCACCGAAGTGAATCTTATATAGTGTTTGGCGTTTTTATTTTAAGAGTTGTTCTTTTATGTATGTGTAACCGAAACAGCAGTCGTTGCATCTGTATCTGTTGCAATAGCTTCTGTTTAATTGTATCAGTGCCTGTGAATCGGCGGCACAATCTATCACAATGCCTTTCTCTCTCCAACGGCGTATTATGCTGTTTTCTTCGGGCCTCAGCGAGTGTAGCAGGTCTTCGGCTTTATTACATAGTTCCTTCTCTTTTCTGTGTTTTCCGTATGAGTACAAAATAGGCACAACAGTGTTTATTATAATAAGGTCTGTCTGGGCATTGCGCAGCGGTGTTGTACCGCTTGTCTCAGTTCCTCCAAACTGCAGATGGTTTCGCCAATAGCCGTCGGGTTGTATCTGAAACAGGTTACGTATTTCCTCAATGCTGTTGCAATCGGCAATCTTTGATATATCGCAGTGTCCGCTGCAATAGATTTTTGCAAGGCGGGCAATACGCAGGTGTGGGGTACTGTTCCCAAAAGCCCATTTTTTGCTTTCCATTGATTTCAGATCGAACTTATTCTTTAAGAAACTATATTCTTTTACTATGTCATTATAGTATTTGGAATTAAGAGCTTCGTTTCTGTAGTATGATGGTATCTGTTCTGTATTCAATAATCCGGCCTGTCCGAAGAATATTGCTTCAACCTGTAGCTGATTGTCTCGATGCTTGCCTAATGCATTCATGTCGAGCATTCCTGCCCACTCTTCGAAAATCTCACTTTTTATGCCGAACCCGAAATTCCTCGAAAGTAGAACGAACAGCGTATCGTTCCAGCGCATGTTGCATTGTGAGTATAAATCCTCTATGTGCTTTGCTTTATCTTCTATTCGTTCAATAAGCAACCGTGATAGGTGGCTGTGCAACAAAATTTTATTTGTGTTTGCAACAGATTCTGTGCAGGGCAGCAGAGTTCTTCCCATAGAAGCTTCGTTGTATTCCTGTATAAGTTGCTCGGGCAGCTTTATGCACAATCTTGGTATCTTGTTGTCGAATAGTTGCTTATCTTCTTTATCGGTGACATACAAAATGGTGTTGTCTGTTGCCTGTAGGTTGTTGTGGTTCTTGCCATCATCTATAATGACATTACCTATCCACTCCTTGTCTCCAATCTTCACACGTGCATTTTGGAATGTGTTATCCTCTTCTCTTCCGGCCGCGACAATATAAACATCCTCTCCGTCGGTAGTTCTTAGACCGTATCGGGTGAGCAGGTTGTTTTTCCACGTGTATTTGATAAGGTGGTTCATTTGTGTGTTTGTTTATGCAAAGAAAAACAGAATGGCAGCAATAAACCTCTTTTTGCTACCATTCTGCATTCTCTTTTAACATTATTTTGCAAAATACTATTTCTGTTTCTTGGTGGGGTAGCTTATTCTTGTGTGATATATTGCTTTCAGTCGGTTCTTGAATACATCTTTTATGGTTTCAATATCGCGGAATGTTATCGGGCACATGTTTAACTCACCATTCTGCAGGCGCTTGTCTACAATATTATTCACAAGCTCGTTTATGTTCTCCTCGGTGTACTCTTTAAGGCTGTGAGAAGCTGCTTCTACACAATCGGCAAGCATAAGCACTGCCTGTTCTTTTGTTGACGGATTGGGCCCGGGATAAGTGAAAGCGCTCTCATCTATCTCCTCATCGGGGTGTTCGTTCATATATGTGATGTAGAAATATCCGGTTTTACCAAGCCCATGGTGTGTCTTTATGAACTCAACAATACTGCTTGGCAGATGATGCTTTTCGGCTAATGCCACGCCGTCTGTGACATGCTTTATTATAATTTTTGCACTCTCTTGCAGTGATAATGTGCTATGAGGGTTAAAACCTCCGCTTTGGTTCTCGGTAAAATAGATAGGTGCATTCAATTTTCCGATATCGTGATATAGTGCTCCTGTTCGCACCTCAAGGCTGTTGGCTCCTATTTTTCGTGCTGCTTCAGCTGCAAGGTTGCCAACCTGCATAGAGTGTTGGAATGTGCCTGGAGCTTCTTCTGATAATTTTCGTAGCAGTTCACTGTTTATGTTCGATATCTCTATAAGTGTGACATTGGAAACGAATCCGAATAGTTTTTCTATTACAAACATCAGTGGATAGGCAAACAACATCAGTATGGCATTTATTGTAAAATAGACATACATCATAGGGTTGATTTTTGTAATGTCGTTCTCTATTATAAGTTCATAGCAGAGATATGATATTGCGTATGAAGCAAAAACAAAAAATACACAACGGAACATCTGTGAGCGTGACGATAATTCGCGCATGCTTAAGATTGCTGCATGGCCGGCTGCTATCTGCAAGATTAGAAACTCGTATTGCGATGTAAGCATCATCGAGCATAGCATTATGCTGAATATGTGTGTAAACAGTGCTGTTCGTTTTGTGGTGAAAAGGCATAGCAGCATCGGTATCATGGCGTATGGCAGCATGAATACATTGCCGGTGCCGGCTCTTATCATCAATCCGGTTAATACAGGAAATATGGTTGCCGACAGAAGGATAAGGTTGTATTTATTATTGTTGTTGTAGACATCGGGACAGTATACATATATATATGATAATATTCCGAATATCATCGTAATAACAAATATTATCTGGCCAATCAGCACGAGAACGGTTTTGTTGTTCTCATAGTCGCGTTTGTTCTGTTCATCCTGATAGGATTGTAGTTTACGATAAGTTTTGCTGTCGACAACATCACCCCGATCAATAATCTTCTCTCCTGTCATTACAATGTCGTCACTTGTTGAAATGCCTTCCAATTGTTCTTTGAGAGCTGCAACAGATTTTATCGAATCGTAAATTATATTTGCCCGTATAAATGATTCCAACTGAAGCCGATTGACTATGTCTCGAGGTATGGTGTCGTTTCGTGTGAGTTCCAGATATGCTTCGGGTGCTTTAAGAAAACGACTCTTCTCAATCGAGGACGATTTGTTGTCGGTAATCAATCTTATGTAATTGCTTTGAGTGTTGCTCTCTTCGGTAAATCTGTTCGATATGATTCCTTGTTCGTATATCTTGTTTAATCTGTTGCGATACTCCTCGAATTGACGATAGGTTATCATGCTGCTCAATTCGGAGTGATACTTCTCTTCGAATTCTTTTATGGCCTCCTGTGCGACACTCATTTCCTTGTTGAAATATGGCTCGAAGATACGGCAGATGCTGTCGCGCTCGATTGTAAGTTGCTCGGAACTTTTGTTTACATTGAAATTGAAATTTGACATCAATTGCCCGTATCCCCATGGTTTATTCAGCTCGAAGTGATACTTGAAAACATGGTCGCGTGGCATAACATATATAATAAGGGTAGCACACGCAATTGCTGCCGTTATTTGGTATATAAGGCGTATTCGTTTCTTGATTGCTTGCTTAATTGTCTCTTTCATGGCATATTAGTTTTTTCAAAGGTATAAAAAAAAACAACATTTCAATCTATTGCGTTTTTATTTTCTTTTTTAGTGATGATATTATTATTTGCTTTTCAATAGAGTTGTGATATTTTGTTATTTTTTAAATCTTTTGTGCTATCTTTGCAAAATCGGAGTCTTTGCTTTTTCCGATTTGTGTTATATTATATAAAGAAAGTCATGACAGAAAGAAAAGTAAGAGTGCGTTTTGCACCAAGTCCTACAGGGCCTTTGCATATCGGAGGTGTTAGAACAGCTTTGTATAATTACCTTTTTGCCAAACAGCATGGTGGCGATTTGATATTCCGCATAGAGGATACCGATTCGAATCGTTTTGTAGAGGGTGCCGAGGAGTATATTCTTGAGTCGTTCCGCTGGCTCGGTATAAAATTTGACGAGGGAGTTACGTTTGGTGGCAACTGTGGGCCTTATCGTCAGTCCGAGCGTCGTGATATATATAAGAAATATGTTAAAGTATTGCTCGACAGCGGCAAGGCTTATATTGCATTCGATACGCCCGAGGAACTTGAACGTAAACGTGCCGAGGTTGACAATTTTCAATATGATGCATCTACTCGTATGTCTATGCGCAATTCACTTGCCTTGTCGTCCGAGGAAGTGAATAACCTCATTGAAAGCGGTCATCAGTATGTTGTACGTTTTTTGGTGCAACCCGGCGAGAAGATAGTTGTAAATGATATTATACGTGGTGTGGTGACCATAGACTCGTCGATTCTTGATGACAAGGTCCTTTATAAGTCGGCTGATGAACTTCCCACCTATCATTTGGCAAATATTGTTGATGACCATTTGATGAATATTTCTCATGTTATTCGCGGAGAAGAGTGGCTGCCATCGGCACCGCTTCATGTGTTGCTTTATCGTGCTTTCGGTTGGGAGGATACTATGCCGCAGTTTGCCCATTTGTCGTTACTTTTGAAGCCCGAAGGCAATGGTAAACTTAGCAAACGCGATGGTGATCGTCTTGGATTTCCTGTATTCCCCCTTGAATGGCACGACCCAAAGAGCGGGGCTGTGTCGTCGGGTTTTCGCGAATCGGATTATTTGCCCGAGGCTGTGATAAATTTCCTTGCACTTTTGGGCTGGAATCCCGGAGATGATGTTGAGATGATGTCAATGGATGATTTGATTTCTAAATTCGACCTTTCCAAATGTAGCAAGGCCGGTGCCCGCTTCGATTATAAGAAGATGATATGGTTTAACCACGAATATATTTTGCGTAAATCGGATAAGGAAATTGCCGAGTTATTTATGCCGGTGGTAGAGGGGCATGGTGTTAAAACCGATATGTGCAAGCTCGAAAAAATCGTATCCTTGATGAAAGGTCGTGTGAATTTCGTTCATGAATTGTGGGATGCCTGCAGTTTCTATTTTATTGCTCCTGCTGAATATGACGAAAAAACCGTAAAAAAACGTTGGAAAGAGAATTCTGCCCGGCAGATGGGAGAGCTTGCCGAGTTGCTGGATGGTCTTGAGGATTTCTCTATAGAGAATCAAGAACGTGTGGTTCACGAATGGATTGAGCAGAAGGGTTATGGCATGGGCGAGATAATGAATGCTTTTCGTCTTGCGCTTGTTGGCGAAGGAAAGGGGCCGCAAATGTTTGATATTTCGGGTTTGATTGGGAAAAAAGAGACAGTTGAGCGTTTGCAAAGGGCTATTAATGTTTTAGCATAAAGAATATGTACACTTTAGGTATATACATATATATAGCTTTCGTGAAACTCGCAGCATTGTTTGGTCATCGCAAAGCAAGGTTGAAACTTTCCGGTCACAAACGTATATATGCCGATTTGTCCGAACGATTGAATAAATCGACCGAGTATATTTGGTTTCATGTTTCGTCGTTGGGCGAGTTTGAACAAGGACGTCCGCTGATGGAGAAGATACATGCCGAGCATCCCGAGTATGGCATAGTTCTGACATTCTTTTCGCCATCGGGGTACGAATCGGCTAAAAATTATCAGAATGCCGATGTGGTGTGTTATATGCCGTTCGATACACCTCTTCAGGCATCATGCTTCTTGGATATTGTGAATCCTAAAATGGCAATTTTTGTCAAGTATGAATTCTGGATGAATTTTCTGCTTGCGCTTAAAAAAAGATCGATTCCAACCTATAGCGTTTCGTCTATATTCCGTGAAAAACAGGTATTTTTCCGCCCTTGGGGGGGCTTCTACCGCAAGGCTTTGCGTTGTTTTACGCATATATATGTGCAGAACAGTCTTTCTGTAAAGTTGCTTGCCTCCATCGGTATCGATAATGTGACGGTGGTGGGAGATACACGTTTCGACCGTGTGGCAAAGATACGTGAACAGGCAAGGCAATTGCCGTTGGTCGAAGCTTTTGTCGAGGGTGATAAAAAGGTTTTTGTGGCCGGAAGCTCTTGGGGACCCGACGAAGATATTTTTCTGCCATATTTTAATGCAAGAAGCGGTTGGAAACTCATTATAGCATCGCACGAAGTTAATGAAGAGCGATTGAAAAATATTGAAGAAAAGGTAAAAGGTGTTTGTGTCAGGTATACACAGGCGGCCATGGACGAGGTGCGTGCGGCTGATTGCCTTATTGTAGATTGCTTCGGGTTGCTGTCGTCAATTTATCGCTATGGCGATATTGCGTATGTAGGCGGTGGCTTCGGTGTCGGTATACACAATATATTGGAAGCCGCGGTCTATGGTATGCCGGTATTTTTTGGTCCTAACAATAAGAAATTTCAAGAAGCAACGATGCTCAAGGAGTGCGGTGGAGGTATTGAGGTTACTTCTGCAAGTGATTTTGCAGATAAGATAGGAGTTCTTGATGCACACGCTGAAAAACTTAAATCGGTTGGAGAAGCTGCCGGTAAGTGCGTGTCGGAGAATTTCGGTGCTTCTAAACGGGTGTTACAGTCGATAGGATTATGATTAATATGAGCCTTATTAAAATCGTCTGTGATTAAACATTGTTAATTATAGCAGGTGTGGTGGAAAAATGAGTATATTAGCAGACGTCATAATAAAGATATAATTGAAAGAAAGATAATTAACCCATAAAATTAATGTTATGCAGTATTTAACTAATGAGAAACTTACTATCGTTGGTGCCGGCGGTATGATTGGTTCAAACATGGCACAGTGCGCTTTGATGATGGGCTTGACACCCAATATCTGTTTGTATGATGTATATATGCCCGGTCTTGAGGGTGTAGTAGAGGAACTGCGCCACTGCGCTTTTCCCGGTGCAAACATCACATATACCGATAATGTGGAGGAGGCTTTCACCGGTGCAAAATACATTGTATCGTCAGGTGGTGCGGCTCGTAAAGCCGGTATGACACGTGAGGATCTCTTGAAGGGTAATGCTCTTGTTGCCGAACAACTCGGTAAGGATATACGTTCCTACTGCCCCGATGTAAAACATGTTGTTATTATCTTTAATCCTGCAGATATCACAGGTCTGATTACTCTTCTTTATTCAGGTTTAAAGCCTTCGCAGGTGACAACTTTGGCGGCTCTCGACAGTACACGTTTGCAGAGTGCTTTGGCTGTTCACTTCGGTGTTAAACAGAGCGAGGTAGAGAACTGCCGCACCTATGGTGGTCATGGCGAGCAGATGGCAGTGTTTGCTTCAACAGCAAAAGTTGCCGGTACTCCTCTTACCGATCTTATCGGTACCGATAAGTTGACCGAGCAGCAGTGGGCCGATTTGAAGGTTGCTGTTACACAGGGCGGTGCAAATATTATCAAATTGCGCGGACGTTCATCTTTCCAAAGTCCTTCTTTGGTGTCTATTCAGATGATTGCAGCAGCAATGGGTGGTGCACCATTCACATGGCCGGCCGGTACTTATAGCAATATGCCCGGTTTCGAAAATGTTATGATGGCAATGGAGACCGAAATTACAAAGGATGGAGTTGCTTGCAAAGAAATCAAAGGTACAGAGGCCGAGATGGAGTCATTGAAGGCAAGTTACAAGCATCTTTGCGCTCTTCGTGACGAGGTTATCGCAATGGGTGTGCTTCCTGCTGTATCGGAGTGGAATGCACTCAATCCCAATATTAAGTAAATCTTTAATCATATTTTGAACTTATAACGAAGCAAACACCTTTTTTGGGGTGTTTGCTTCATTTTTTTTATCAAAAGTTTTGCCGATAAGAAATTTGTACCTATTTTTGCGCCACATTTTGCATAATAAGGAAATAATATAAACTAAAAATAGAAATAGGAAATGATTGTAGTACCTGTTAAAGAGAATGAGAACATTGAGAGAGCTCTCAAAAAGTTCAAAAGAAAATTCGAGAAAACCGGCGTGATTAAAGAATTGCGTGCACGTCAGCAGTTTGACAAACCTTCTGTTCTTAAAAGACTTAAGATGGAGCATGCTATTTATGTTCAGAAACTTCGTGCTGCCGAAGAATAAAAAAACGCAAGATTTCTTGTTTTTTTATTTAAACTGAATTATATTCGTTGCCGAAAGATGTTCTTTCGGCAACGAATATGTTTATAGACTCCTTTATCGGCTACTTGAAGAGCGAACGAGGTTATTCGCCACATACGCTTACTGCGTACAAGAACGACCTGCAATCGTTTGATGCATACCTTAGGGGTGTTGATGTGGCTTTGTCTCTTTCGATGGTCGATAGTGATGTTGTGCGTGGCTGGGCGGCTTCGCTTATGGATAAAGGGGAGTCGACAACCTCGGTAAACAGGCGCTTGAGCTCGTTGCATACCTTTTTTACTTTTATGCGTTCAGAGGGCTATGTGTCGGTCAACCCTGTAGATGGCATAAACAGACCGAAATGTCGTAAGGTGTTACCCTCTTTTTTGAAGGAAACGGAAATAGATGCGGTAGTGGATGGCTTGGAGTCGTCTGTCGGGTTCGAAATGCTTCGGAATAAAACAGTACTATTGTGCTTTTATTCGACAGGTATTCGTCTTGCCGAACTTGTAGGATTGGATATGAGCAGTGTTGACATGGCGGGATGTACGCTTAAAGTTAAAGGAAAGCGAAACCGGGAACGTGTCATTCCGTTTGCTCAGGAGCTTCATTCTCTCTTTGAGGAGTATATCGAAGAGAGGGCAAAGGTGGCTCTGCCTGATGAGTCTGCATTCTTTGTCTCCTCGCGCGGAACGCGAATAAGTCGTTCCACTGTGTATCGCATGGTTAATTCGGCGTTGCGACGTGAATCCTCGTTAAATAAATGCAGCCCGCATGTGTTGCGTCATACGTTTGCGACGGCAATGCTCAACAACAATGCCGAGCTCGGCGCTGTTAAGGAGTTGTTGGGGCATAGACGTCTTGCTACGACCGAGGTCTATACCCATTTGACATTTGAAGAACTTATTCATTTTTATAAAAAGGCTCATCCACGGGCCGGTAATTAATTAAATATAGGAGGATATATTATGGTAACAAGAGTTCAGACGATTCATTTTGATGCATCGCAGCAGTTGTTGGAATTTGTTGAGAAGAAAGTTTCCAAACTTGAAAGATTGTGCGAAGGGGCAACCTCTCTTGAAGTAGCGATGAAGTTAATTAAGCCGGAAACCGCAATGAACAAGGAGGTCAGTCTGCGTCTTTCCTCGGGCAATGGCGATATGTTTGCTTCGAAAGTTTGTGATACTTTTGAGGAGGCCTTAATGGGTGCAATAGATGCTTTGAAGGGCCAAATCGAGAAAAATCGAGAAAAAATGAGGTAAAAAGTAAAAAAAAAGTCGAAAATATTTTTGGATTAAAAAAAAACTCGTACATTTGCACTCGCTTTACATAAGCAACGTGACGCAAATAGTACGACGCCTCTTTAGCTCAGTTGGCCAGAGCACGTGATTTGTAATCTCGGGGTCGTTGGTTCGAATCCGACAAGAGGCTCTACTAAAAGCAGAAAATGTAAAGCATCGCAAATGCGTTTTCTGAAATATTGAAAGGGGCAAATTCCAGAGTGGCCAAATGGGGCAGACTGTAAATCTGCTGGCTTTCGCCTTCGGTGGTTCGAATCCATCTTTGCCCACAAATGTGTTGAAAAAGAGAATGCAAACCGGCTGCGACTGTGTTTCTGATATGAAAACTGTCTTTGTTTGTTTGCAAATTCTTTATGTAAACGTATTGCGGAAGTAGCTCAGTTGATAGAGCATTAGCCTTCCAAGCTGAGGGTCGCGGGTTTGAGTCCCGTCTTCCGCTCTTTTTCAACGCTGTTATAGCTCAGTGGTAGAGCACTTCCTTGGTAAGGAAGAGGTCCCGAGTTCAAGTCTCGGTAACAGCTCTGAAGAGGAGTGCTTTTTTGTCTATATTTAGATAATATTGGTAAATATATTGTTATAATTAAAGCTTAAAACTATGGCAAAAGAAAAATTTGAACGTACCAAACCGCATGTTAATATCGGTACAATCGGTCACGTTGACCACGGTAAGACTACTTTGACTGCTGCTATCACAACAGTGTTGGCAAAAAGAGGTCTTTCAGAGTTGAAATCTTTCGATCAGATCGACAACGCTCCCGAGGAGAAAGAGCGTGGTATTACTATCAATACTGCTCACGTTGAGTATCAGACAGAGAACCGTCACTATGCACACGTAGACTGCCCGGGTCACGCCGACTACGTTAAGAACATGGTTACCGGTGCTGCTCAGATGGACGGTGCTATCATCGTTTGTGCTGCAACCGATGGTCCTATGCCTCAGACACGCGAGCACATCCTTCTCGCTCGTCAGGTAAACGTTCCCCGCTTGGTTGTATTCTTGAACAAGTGTGACGTTGTTGACGATGCAGAGATGTTGGATCTCGTTGAGATGGAGATGCGCGAACTTCTTTCTTTCTATGAGTTCGATGGCGATAACACTCCTATCATTCGCGGTTCTGCTCTTGGTGCATTGAACGGTGTTGCAGAGTGGGAAGATAAAGTAATGGAGCTTATGGCTGCTTGCGACTCTTGGATTCCCCTTCCTCCCCGTGATATCGATAAACCTTTCTTGATGCCCGTTGAGGACGTGTTCTCTATCACAGGTCGTGGTACTGTTGCAACAGGTCGTATCGAAACCGGTGTTGTTAAGGTTGGTGACGAGGTTGAGATCCTTGGTCTTGGCGAAAACAAGAAGACAGTTGTTACCGGTGTTGAGATGTTCCGTAAACTTCTTGACCTTGGTGAGGCTGGTGATAACGTAGGTTTGTTGCTTCGTGGTGTAGACAAGAACGAGATCAAACGTGGTATGGTACTTTGCCACCCCGGACAGATCAAACCTTATTCTACTTTCGAGGCTCAGGTTTATATCTTGAAGAAAGAAGAGGGTGGTCGTCACACATCATTCCGTAACAAATATCGTCCTCAGTTCTACCTTCGTACAATGGACTGCACCGGTGAGATTACTTTGCCCGCAGACGTTGAGATGGTAATGCCCGGTGACAACTTGAGTATCACAGTTACTCTGATTTATCCCGTTGCATTGAACGAGGGTCTGACATTCGCTATCCGCGAGGGTGGTCGCACAGTAGGTGCAGGTCAGATTACTAAAGTTCTCGAATAATTTTATAGATAACTTTATCGGCTTCCCTCTTAATGAGGGAGCCGAATATACGGGAATAGCTCAGTTGGTAGAGCACTGGTCTCCAAAACCAGGTGTCGGGAGTTCGAGCCTCTCTTCCCGTGCCACAAAATAAACAATTATGCTGACTAAATTTGTTAATTATTGTAAGGTATCTTACAATGAACTCGTGCATAAGACTACTTGGCCCACAATGAAACAATTGACGAGTCAAGCTCTTCTTGTGTTATATGCTTCTTTAATAATCGCTATTGTTGTTTTCGCAATGGATAAACTCTTTGAGTTTGTAATGAAAACAATATACACACTCTAATTTAGTGGACGATGACAGAGGGCAAGAAAAATTGGTATGTGTTGCGTGCCATCAGCGGTAAGGAATCGAAGGTGAAAGAATATATCGAGGCAGATGTGAAACTTCGTGGTCTTACTGATATGGTGACACAAGTACTTATACCCACAGAGAAGGTGGTTCAGGTACGTAATGGAAAGCGTATTGTTAAAGAAAGAACTTATCTTCCCGGATATGTTTTGGTAGAGGCTGAGTTGGAAGGCGATATCGCATATATGTTGCGTAATACGCCTAATGTTTTGGGCTTCTTGGGTGGAATGGATCGTCCTACGCCTATTCGTCAATCAGAGATAAACAGAATTCTTGGTACTGTAGACGAATTACAGGAGACAACCGATGACAGTTCATTGCAATTTGCTTTGGGTGAGACTGTCAAGGTTAACTATGGTCCTTTCTCGGGTTTCAACGGTACTATCGAGGAAATTAATGTTGAAAAGAAGAGATTGAAAGTCATGGTTAAAATTTTCGGCCGTAGTACTCCCGTTGAATTAGGTTATATGCAAGTAGATAAAGAATGATGCGGCTTCCACACATCATTCAATTATGTTGTTAATTTATAGATTTTTTTACAATGGCAAAAGAAATTGCTGGACTTATCAAGTTACAGATTAAAGGTGGCGCAGCAAACCCCTCACCTCCCGTTGGTCCTGCACTTGGTTCCAAGGGAATCAATATCATGGAGTTTTGCAAGGCGTTTAATGCCAGAACCCAGGATAAGGCCGGAAAAGTTTTGCCTGTTATCATTACTTACTATGCAGACAAATCGTTCGATTTTGTTGTAAAAACTCCTCCTGTGGCAATTCAGTTGCTCGAACTTGCCAAGGTTAAGAGTGGTTCTGCAGAGCCCAACCGTAAAAAGGTTGCTTCTATTACTTGGGAGCAGGTAGAGGCTATTGCAAAAGACAAAATGGTCGATTTAAACTGCTTTACTGTTGAGGCTGCTATGAAGATGGTTGCCGGAACAGCTAGAAGTATGGGTATCAGTGTGAGTGGAACTTTTCCCGGAAACAATTAAAAATTAAATTAGAATGGGTAAACTGACGAAAAATCAAAAGTTGGCAGCCGCAAAAGTTGATACAGCCAAATCCTATTCACTTTCTGAAGCGGTATCTTTGTTGAAAGAAATTACTTTCACAAAGTTCGATGCTTCTGTGGATATCGATGTACGCTTGGGTGTCGATCCTCGTAAGGCTAACCAGATGGTAAGAGGTGTTGTTTCTCTTCCCAGCGGTACCGGAAAAGAGGTTCGCGTTCTCTGTTTGTGTACTCCCGATGTAGAGGAGGCTGCAAAAGCTGCAGGCGCCGATTATGTTGGTCTTGATGAATATATCGAAAAGATCAAAGGTGGTTGGACGGATATTGATGTAATCATCACCATGCCGTCAATAATGGGTAAATTGGGTGCGCTCGGTCGTGTACTCGGTCCTCGTGGACTGATGCCTAACCCCAAGAGCGGTACCGTTACTATGGATATTCCTAAAGCTGTTAAGGAGATTAAGCAGGGTAAGATTGACTTTAAAGTTGATAAAGCAGGTATTGTACATGCATCAATCGGTAAGGCATCATTCTCTCCCGAGGCTATATCGGCTAACGTTAAGGAGTTTATGTCAACTATCATCAAGTTGAAACCTTCAACAGCCAAAGGTACTTATGTGAAAAGTGTGTTCCTCTCGACTACAATGAGTAAGGGTCTTAGAATCGATCCTAAAACTATCGAGGCTTAATTTTGATTGAACTATGAAGAAGGAAGATAAAGTTAAGAAAATCGCCCAACTCGGCGAGGTCATAAAGGAATATGCACACTTCTATTTGGTAGATGTAACAGCTTTGGATGCTGCTGCTACCAGTGCTATGCGTGCAAAATGTTTTAAGCAGGAGATTGAAATGATAGTTGTGAAGAATACTCTTCTTCACAAAGCATTTGAGGCTTCAGAGATTGATTTTTCTCCCCTCTATCCATGCTTGAAAGGAACAACCGCTCTGTTGCTTTGCAACACAGCTAATGTCCCTGCAAAATTGATTAAGGATGTAGCCGGAAAGGCTGAAATTCCTGCTCTTAAGGGTGCATATGCTGAAGAGAGCTTCTATGTAGGTGCTGACCAACTCGAAACTCTTATCCATATTAAGAGTAAGGCTGAACTTCTTGCCGAAGTTGTGGCATTGCTGCAATCTCCTATCAAGAATGTTGTTTCAGCTCTACAATCAGGTGGTAATACCATCCACGGAGTTCTTAAGACACTCGGTGAAAGAGAATAATCAATTATTTTATTTAGTAAAAAACAATTTAAATTTATACGAAAATGGCAGATTTGAAAGCTCTTGCAGAAGAATTGGTTAACTTGACAGTAAAAGATGTTAACGAACTTGCAACTATCTTGAAAGAAGAATATGGTATCGAACCCGCTGCTGCAGCTGTAGCAGTTGCTGCTCCCGCAGCAGGTGGCGCAGGTGAGGCTGCTGCTGAAAAAACAGAGTTCGATGTAGTATTGAAGAGCGTTGGTGCTAACAAGCTCCAGGTTGTTAAAGCAGTTAAAGAGGCTTGTGGTCTCGGTTTGAAAGAGGCTAAAGATCTCGTAGACGCTGCTCCCAGCACTTTGAAAGAGGGTCTCCCCAAAGCAGAGGCTGAGTCTTTGAAGAAGGCTATCGAGGAGTCTGGTGCTGAGATCGAGCTTAAATAAGTTCTTTCAGGCCCTGACGAAGGGTAAAATGGTTATGAACCCCCTGTAAAGGGTTCATAACCTTTTCTGCGTAAAACAAAAGTAAGTTCTAAAACATTCTTCACAATGTCGTCAAAACCTAATAATCAAAGAATTAACTTTGCTTCTATTAAAGATCCGATGCCTTGTCCGGACTTTTTGGAAGTACAATTGAAGTCTTTCGAGGACTTCCTACAATTAGATACTCCTCCTGAAAAGAGAGTTAATGACGGTTTATACAAAGTATTTGCCGAGAACTTTCCTATTACAGATACAAGAAATAATTTCGTTTTGGAATTTTTGGATTACTATATCGACCCGCCACGTTACTCAATAAGCGAATGTTTGGAGCGCGGTCTTACCTATAGTGTTCCTCTTAAAGCAAAGTTGAAACTTTATTGTACCGATCCCGATCATGAGGATTTTGATACGGTTATTCAAGATGTATTCCTTGGTCCTATCCCCTACATGACAAAGCAGGGTACATTTATTATAAATGGTGCTGAACGCGTTGTGGTTTCACAATTACACCGTTCTCCCGGTGTATTCTTTGGTCAGAGTGTGCATGCAAACGGTACTCCGCTCTATTCGGCACGAATCATTCCTTTTAAGGGTTCTTGGATAGAGTTTGCTACTGACATCAATAATGTGATGTATGCATATATCGATCGTAAAAAGAAATTGCCTGTAACAACACTTTTGCGTGCCATCGGTTTCGAGACCGATAAGGATATTCTTGAGATATTCGATTTGGCAGAGGAGATAAAGGTAAATAAATCGAACCTTAAGAAAGCCATCGGACGCAAGATGGCCGGTCGTGTCGTTAAGACAAAGTTGGAGGATTTTGTCGACCCCGATACAGGTGAGGTTGTTTCCATCGAACGTAGTGAGGTTGTTGTAGAGCGCGAGGCAATTCTTGAGCAGGACCTCGTAGACCGCATCTTGGATAGCGGTGTCGAAAGTATTCTGTTGCACAAAGAGAGTAACGAGCCCGATGCTCTTGATTATTCTCTTATATTCAATACACTTGATAAAGATGCAAGTAACTCCGAGAAAGAGGCTGTAAATTATATCTTCCGTCAGCTTCGTAATGCTGAGCCTGCCGATGATGCAAGT
Organism: Bacteroidaceae bacterium; assembly: GCA_017467885.1. GTDB lineage: Bacteria > Bacteroidota > Bacteroidia > Bacteroidales > Bacteroidaceae > HGM04593. Next base: position 110,825 of record JAFUKC010000002.1, read on the forward strand.
GCACGTGAGGTTATAAACAACCTTTTCTTCTCCGAGAAACGTTATGATTTGGGTGATGTAGGTCGCTACCGCATCAACCGTAAACTTGGTCTTACTACCGATATCTCGGTTAGAGTATTGACCAAGGAGGATATTATAGAAATTATCAAATATTTGATAGGTTTGGTGAACTCAAAGGCTGTTGTCGATGATATCGACCACTTGAGTAACCGTCGTGTTCGAACTGTTGGCGAGCAACTCTCGAATCAGTTTGCTGTGGGCCTTGCACGTATGGCTCGTACCATTCGCGAGAGAATGAATGTTCGTGACAATGAGGTGTTTACTCCCACCGACCTAATCAATGCAAAAACTGTTTCAGCAGTTATTAATACCTTCTTTGGTACCAACGCACTGTCACAGTTCATGGATCAGACAAACCCGCTTGCAGAGATTACACACAAGCGTCGTCTTTCGGCACTTGGTCCCGGTGGTCTTTCGCGTGATCGTGCCGGTTTCGAGGTTCGTGACGTACACTATACACACTATGGTCGTCTCTGTCCTATTGAGACACCCGAAGGTCCGAATATCGGACTTATCTCTTCGTTGTGTATATATGCAAAGATTAATGAACTCGGCTTTATTGTGACTCCGTATCGTCCGGTTGCCAATTCAAAAGTCGATATAAATAATAGTGACGTAGTATATTACACTGCAGAGGAGGAAGAGGGCAGGATTATAGCCCAAGGTAACGCTCCTCTTGATGAGCAGGGTAACTTTATACGTAAAAAGGTAAAATCACGTCAGGATGCCGATTATCCTGTTGTGACTCCCGACCAGGTTGAGTTGATGGATGTTTCTCCTCAGCAGATTGCTTCAATTGCAGCTTCTCTTATTCCTTTCTTGGAGCATGATGATGCCAACCGTGCATTGATGGGTTCTAACATGATGCGTCAGGCTGTTCCGCTTTTGACAAACGAGGCTCCTATCGTGGGAACCGGTATCGAGAAACAACTTGTCGAGGATTCTCGTACTCAGATTGTAGCAGAAGGTGATGGTGTTGTTGAGTTTGTAGATGCTTCACGTATTGTCATAAAATACGATCGTACCGATGAAGAGGAGTTTGTAAGCTTCGAACCTGCATCGAAAGAGTATATTATACCTAAATTCCGTCGTACCAACCAAAATATGACAATCGACCTTCGTCCTATATGTGATAAGGGTCAGCGTATTAAAGCCGGTGATATTCTTACAGAAGGATACTCGACACAGGCCGGTGAGCTTGCATTGGGTAAGAACCTTTTGGTAGCTTATATGCCTTGGAAGGGATACAACTACGAGGATGCAATCGTTCTTAACGAGAAAGTGGTGCGTGAGGATGTACTGACATCGGTACATGTAGATGAGCTTTCGCTCGAGGTTCGTGAGACTAAACGTGGTCTTGAAGAGTTCACATACGATATTCCCAATGTGAGCGAAGACGCAACAAAGGACCTCGACAAGAGTGGTATCATTCGTGTTGGTGCATGCGTTAAGCCCGGTGATATTATAATAGGTAAGATTACACCCAAAGGTGAATCTGATCCTACACCCGAAGAGAAACTTCTTCGTGCAATATTTGGAGACAAAGCCGGTGATGTGAAAGATGCTTCGTTGAAGGCTTCTCCCTCGTTGCAAGGTATAGTAATTGGACGTCGTCTCTATCAGCGTGCCGAAAAATCTCGTTCGGCAAAAATGGCCGATAAAGCCAAACTGCCAAAGATAGATGATGAATTCATGCAAAAAGTCGAGGCTTTGAAGAGAGTTCTCGTTGACAAATTGTTGGTTCTAATCGACAATCGTGTTTCGCAGGGTGTAAAGGATTTCATGGGAACCGAGGTTATCGCCAAAGGTGCTAAATTTACCAAAGGCGAGTTGGAGTCGATGGATTTCACTTCGATACAGTTGAGTAAGTGGACCAACGATGCACATACTAACGACCTTATACGTCAGCTTATTATAAACTTCCTGCACAAGTATAAAGAGTTGGATGCAGAGGTTAAGCGCGAGAAGTTTGCTCTCACAATCGGAGATGAACTTCCCAGTGGAACAATGAAGATGGCCAAGGTTTATATTGCCAAGAAACGTAAGATTGGTGTGGGTGACAAGATGGCGGGACGTCACGGTAATAAAGGTATCGTGTCGCGTGTCGTTCGTCAGGAGGATATGCCTTTCTTGGCCGATGGAACACCTGTGGATATTATTCTTAACCCGCTTGGCGTGCCTTCTCGTATGAATATCGGTCAGATTTTCGAGACAGTGCTTGGTCGTGCCGGTAAGGAACTTGGCGTTAAGTTTGCAACACCTATTTTTGATGGTGCAACACTCGATGACCTTTGCACATGGACCGACAAGGCCGGTCTGCCACGATTCGGTAAAACCTATCTCTATGATGGTGGTACCGGTGAACAATTCGACCAACCCGCAACTGTGGGTGTGAGCTACATGCTTAAACTCGGTCACATGGTTGAAGATAAGATGCACGCTCGTTCGATAGGTCCTTACTCGCTTATTACACAGCAGCCTCTTGGTGGTAAGGCGCAGTTCGGAGGTCAGCGTTTCGGAGAGATGGAGGTTTGGGCACTCGAAGCGTTTGGTGCTGCTCACATTTTGCAGGAGATTCTTACAATCAAATCCGATGATGTTACCGGTCGTTCGAAGGCTTATGAAGCTATCGTCAAGGGCGATCCTATGCCTACACCGAATATCCCCGAGTCACTCAATGTGTTGTTGCACGAATTGCGCGGTTTGGGCTTGAGTATATCTTTTGATTAATTAATTCCTTCACGTTTGTCAATATAGAATTATGGCTTTCAGAAAAGAAACAAAGACAAAAAATAGTTTTACGAAGATTACCATCGGTCTTGCTTCTCCGCAAGAGATTTTGGGTAATTCTTGTGGAGAGGTTTTGAAACCCGAGACAATCAACTATCGTACTTATAAGCCCGAGCGTGACGGATTGTTCTGTGAACGTATATTCGGCCCGGTAAAGGACTATGAGTGCCATTGCGGTAAATACAAACGCATCAGATATAAAGGTATTGTTTGCGACCGTTGCGGTGTAATGGTTACCGAGAAAAAAGTGCGTCGCGAGCGAATGGGTCACATCCAATTGGTTGTTCCCGTTGCCCATATATGGTATTTCCGTTCGTTACCCAATAAAATAGGTTATCTTTTGGGCTTGCCCACAAAGATGCTCGATGCAGTAATCTACTATGAGAAATACATAGTAATCCAGCCGGGTGTAATGGCTCGTAAGGATAATGATGCGCGTCAGGATATTCCAGGTAAAGAGAATATACTTAATGGTGTAGAGCAAAATCAGCTTCTTACCGAGGATGAGTATCTGGAGATAATGGATAACCTGCCACAGGGTAATCAGATGTTGGATGACAATGATCCGAATAAGTTTGTTGCCAAGATGGGTGCCGAAGCGGTATATGAGCTTCTCTCTCGTTTGGATCTTGATGCTTTGTCGTACGAGTTGCGTAATCGTGCAAACACAGATATGTCGCAACAACGCAAGAGCGAGGCTTTGAAACGTCTGCAAGTTGTAGAGTCGTTCCGTTCATCGATGGCCGCATCAAACGGCAATAACCGTCCCGAGTGGATGATTATGACAGTTATTCCTGTCATACCACCCGAATTGCGTCCTTTGGTTCCGCTCGATGGTGGTCGTTTTGCAACATCCGACCTTAACGACCTTTATCGTCGCGTAATTATACGTAACAACCGTTTGAAGAAACTTATCGAGATTAAAGCGCCCGAAGTTATCTTGCGTAACGAAAAACGTATGTTGCAAGAGGCTGTCGATTCACTTTTTGACAACTCTCGTAAAGCAAGTGCACTGAAATCCGATGCCAACCGTCCGTTGAAATCTCTTTCCGATAGTTTGAAGGGTAAGCAGGGACGCTTCCGTCAGAATCTTCTCGGTAAGCGTGTCGATTATTCCGCACGTTCGGTTATCGTTGTTGGTCCCGAACTGAAAATGGGTGAGTGCGGTATTCCTAAACTTATGGCAGCCGAACTCTATAAGCCGTTTATCATACGTAAACTTATTGAGCGCGGTATTGTGAAAACTGTGAAATCGGCAAAAAAGATTGTCGATCGTCGCGAGCCTATCATTTGGGATATACTTGAGCATGTGATGAAAGGTCATCCTGTTCTTTTGAACCGTGCCCCGACACTGCACCGTTTGGGTATACAGGCTTTCCAGCCTAAAATGATTGAGGGTAAAGCAATTCAGCTTCATCCGCTTGCATGTACAGCGTTCAACGCCGACTTCGATGGTGACCAGATGGCTGTTCACTTGCCTTTGAGCAACGAGGCAATACTTGAGGCACAGATGCTTATGCTTCAGTCACATAATATTCTTAATCCGTCAAATGGTGCACCTATTACCGTTCCTTCACAGGATATGGTTCTCGGTCTCTATTATATTACCAAATTGCGTGAAGGCGCAAAAGGTTCGGGTATGGTATTCTACGGCCCCGAGGAGGCTTTGATTGCCTACAATCAGGGACGTGTGGATATTCATGCTCCGGTTAAGGTAAAGGTAGAAGATATCAACGAGGAAGGCGAGTATGTAGAAGTTTTGCGTGAAACATCGGTTGGTCGTGTAATCGTAAACCAGATTGTTCCTCGCGAGATGGGATATATCAATACCATTATATCAAAGAAATCGTTGCGTGATATTATCAGCGAGGTTATTAAGCGTGTGGGTGTGGCCCGTTCGGCCGAATTCCTCGATGGTATCAAGAATCTCGGTTATCACATGGCGTTTAAGGGTGGTCTTTCGTTCAACCTTGATGATGTCATAATTCCCAAGGAGAAAGAGGAACTTGTACGCAAGGGTAATGAAAAGGTAGAAGAGATCCTTGCCGAGTATAACTTGGGTCTTATTACCGATAAGGAGCGTTATAACAAGGTAGTCGACGAATGGACGCACGTAAATGCCGATTTGGCAAATGTTCTTATGAAGACCATTTCGGCCGATGACCAAGGTTTCAACTCGGTATATATGATGCTCGATTCGGGTGCTCGTGGTTCTAAAGACCAGATTCGTCAGCTCTCGGGTATGCGTGGTCTTATGGCTAAACCGCAGAAAGCCGGTGCCGAGGGAGCACAGATTATCGAGAACCCTATTCTTTCGAACTTTAAGGAGGGACTTTCTGTGCTCGAGTACTTTATCTCGTCTCACGGTGCTCGTAAAGGTCTTGCCGATACCGCTCTGAAGACAGCCGATGCCGGTTATCTTACCCGTCGTCTTGTTGACGTTTCGCACGATGTTATCATTAACGAGGACGATTGCGGAACATTGCGCGGATTGGTATGTACAGCTCTTAAGAACGGAGATGAAACAATTGCAACTCTTGGTGAGCGTATTTTGGGTCGCGTGTCGGTTCATGATGTTATTCATCCTACAACAGGTAAAGTAATTGTTGCTTCAGGTGAACTTATTACCGAAGCTATAGTGGATGAGATAGAGAAATCACCTATTGAAAGTGTCGAGATTCGTTCGGTGCTTACCTGCGAATCGAAACACGGTGTATGTGCAAAATGTTATGGCCGCAACCTTGCAACCAGCCGTATGGTTGAGAAAGGTGAAGCTGTGGGTGTTATTGCCGCACAATCAATCGGTGAGCCGGGTACACAGCTTACACTCCGTACCTTCCACGCCGGTGGTACAGCTGCCAATATTGCAGCCGATGCAAGCATTAAAGCAAAACATACATCGCGCTTGAAGTTCGAGGAGTTGCGTACTGTTGATACAGTGGATGTCGATGGCTCAATTGTTAAGATTGTTGTAAGTCGTTTGAGCGAGGTGCGCTTTGTAGATGTAAATACAGGAATTGTTTTATCTTCTCACAATATACCTTACGGTTCTAAACTGTATGCAACCGAAGACGAGCTTGTAGAGCCCGGAAAGGTTGTTGCATCTTGGGACCCCTTTAATGCGGTAATTGTTACCGAAGTTGCCGGTACCGTTGATTTTGAATCTGTAATTGAGAATGTTACATACAAAGTCGAGACCGACGAGAGTACAGGCCTTCATGAGATGGTTATCATTGAATCCAAGGATAAGACAAAGATACCTACCGTTCACATACTTGATGAGAATGGAAACTCACTGCATAACTACAACCTGCCGGTAGGTGGTCACGTTGTTATAGAGAATAAGCAGATGCTTAAAGCCGGTGACGTTCTTGTTAAAATTCCTCGTGTATTCGGTAATGCCGGTGATATTACCGGTGGTCTGCCTCGTGTAACCGAGTTGTTCGAGGCGCGCAACCCGTCTAATCCGGCAGTCGTATCAGAAATCGATGGAGAGGTTTCGATGGGTAAAGTTAAACGAGGTAATCGTGAGATTGTTGTAACATCGAAAGTAGGCGATGTTAAGAAATATCTTGTTGCACTATCTAAACAGATACTTGTACAGGACGGTGACTATGTTCGTGCCGGAACTCCTTTGTCAGACGGTGCAATTACTCCTTCGGATATTCTTGCCATCAAAGGACCTACCGCTGTTCAAGAGTATATTGTAAACGAGGCACAGGATGTATATCGTTCGCAGGGTGTGAAGATTAATGACAAGCACTTCGAGATTATTGTACGCCAAATGATGCGCAAGGTGCAGATTAACGAGCCCGGTGATACACGCTTCCTGGAATTGCATGTTGTTGATAAACTGGAGTTCCAAGAGGAAAACGATCGTATATGGGGTAAGAAAGTTGTTGTCGATGCAGGCGATTCCGAGAATCTTAAACCCGGACAGATTGTTACTGCAAGAAAGTTGCGTGACGAGAATAGTGCATTGAAACGTCGTGACTTAAAACCTGTGATATCTCGTGATGCAGTGCCTGCAACATCTACACAGATTCTTCAAGGTATCACACGTGCAGCTTTGCAGACATCAAGTTTCATGTCGGCCGCATCATTCCAAGAGACAACAAAGGTTCTCAACGAAGCTGCTATCAACCTAAAGAGCGATTATCTGTTGGGAATGAAAGAGAACGTTATTTGTGGTCATCTTATACCGGCGGGTACAGGTCAGCGTGAGTTCGACCGTATTGTTGTGGGCTCAAGAGATGATTATGACCGAATAATGGCAAGCAAAAAGACGGTTCTTGATTTCTCCGATGTTGACGAGTAATAAATAAATCTCTATCAATAAACAAATCAGCAGAATGTTTTAACATTCTGCTGATTTGTTTATTGAGGTTCTCAATTCTTTTTTTTTGTAAAAATATATCGTATCTTTGCGCTGATATATTGCGGTATTGTGGTTTCATGATACATGATATAATTTGACTAATGCGGCAATAGCTGTGATATCGGATAATTAGATAATTCAGGGGTAATGAGCAATACTATTCAGATTGATGTTGATGCTATATTAAAGGCCAAGGCCGGTAATAAGGCTAAATACGTTCCTCGTTTTTTGGTTTCATATCTCAAAAAGATAATTCATCAGGATGAGGTGAACGAATTCCTTAACATAAACAAAGATAAGCGTGATTTGGATTTTATCAGGGCCTTTATGAGCTATTTCAATAATACATTCGAGGTACATGGTATTGAGAATCTGCCGACAGAAGGTCGTTGTACATTTGTAAGCAATCATCCTTTGGGTGCCCAGGATGGTTTGGGTTTGGGGTTGATATTGGGTGAACATTATGACTGCAAGGTGAAGTTCCTTGTTAATGATTTGCTTATGAATATTCCTCACATAAAATCACTCTTCATCCCTATAAATAAAACGGGGAAACAGTCGCGTAATTTGCCACAACAGGTTGCCGCCGCTTTCGACTCTGATAACCACATAGTGATGTTTCCTGCCGGAATATGCTCGCGCAAACAAAACGGGGTCATTCGCGACCTCGAATGGAAGAAGACGTTTATTACAAAAAGTGTTCAGAGCAGAAGGGATATTGTTCCCATTCATTTTGAGGGGCAAAATTCCAACTTCTTTTATCGTTTGGCAAATGTGAACAAGATGCTTGGTATCAAATTTAATATAGCCATGCTGTATTTAAGTGACGAAATGTTTAAGAACAGAGATAAAAAATTTAAAGTTACGATAGGTAAACCTATCTCATGGCAAACATTCGACGATTCAAAGAAACCGTCGGAGTGGGCACAGTATGTAAAAGATTTGGTTTACACTCTTTGATTTATTATGAATAATATGGAAGAAATAATAGCACCGGTTCCTCGTGAACTTCTTTTGGCTGAACTTACCGAAGAAAAACGTTTACGTTTTACCAATCGCAGTAATAACGAGATATATGTTGTTACCGCCTTCGATTCTCCCAATGTAATGCGTGAGATTGGTCGTTTGCGCGAGATTGCTTTCCGTGCGGCAGGTGGCGGTAGCGGAAAGGCTGTGGATATTGACGAATTTGATACAATGGAGAATCCATACAAGCAGATAGTTGTTTGGAATCCCGAGGAAAACGATATTGTCGGAGGCTATAGGTTTATTCATGGAAAAGATGTACGATTCGACGAGAACGGTAAACCTGTTCTGGCTACGGCACACAATATGTTTAAATTCTCCAAACGTTTTCTGGAAGAATATCTTCCCGAAACGGTTGAGCTTGGGCGTTCGTTTGTTTCGTTGGAGTATCAGTCTACACGTATGGGGTCGAAGAGTCTCTATGCTCTTGATAATCTTTGGGATGGGCTGGGCGCGCTTACGGTGATACTGCCTAATGTGAAATATCTGTTTGGAAAGGTTACGATGTATCCTTCCTACAATACGCATGGACGGGATATGATATTGTATTTTCTTAACAAGCATTTTGCCGATCCTGATAATCTTATTGTTCCTATCTCACCTTTGCAGTTGCAGGATGATGGGGCCGAGTTGGCAAAGATTTTTTCCGGTGATACGTTTAAGGCCGATTACAGAATTCTTAAACAGGAGGTTCGTAAATTAGGTTTAAGTATTCCTCCATTGGTAAATGCTTATATGGGGCTCTCTCCGACAATGAAAATTTTTGGAACAGCAGTAAATACCGAGTTCGGGAATGTAGAGGAAACAGGCATTTTTATTGCAGTAAACGAGATTATAGAGGATAAATATGTCAGATATATCGAATCCTATGCAAAAGCAAATCCTTGGGCGATTAAATTGACATCCGGAGCAAACAAGGTTTTTTATCCGTCGACTAATGAAAATGATATTAACGATTAAAATGGTTTAACTCTGAAAACAAAAGAATGCTTTCGGAGTTTTTCCTTTTAGCGGTGTTTAATTTAACAAACAGAACGTATATGAAAATTCAAATAATAAACCGTTCCAAACATAGTTTGCCATCGTATGCCACAGCTCTTTCTGCCGGTATGGATTTGAGAGCCAATATTGACGAACCTATTATATTAAAACCTTTGCAGAGGGTGTTGGTGCCTACAGGTCTTTATATGGCAATTCCTGCCGGTTATGAGGCGCAAGTGAGGCCGCGTAGCGGTTTGGCAATAAAAAAAGGTGTAACAGTCCTTAATTCGCCAGGGACAATCGACGCCGATTATCGTGGTGAAGTGTGTGTTATTCTTGTCAATCTCTCAGAAGATTCCTTTGTTATTGAGGACGGTGAGCGCATAGCCCAGATGATTATAGCCCGTCATGAACAGATTGAGTGGGTTGATGTTGAAGAACTTACACAAACCGAGCGCGGAGCAGGGGGCTTTGGTCATACCGGTGTGTGAATTATGGGTCTGTATCGCTTTCTTGTTGCTTCTCTGCTGTTATCATTGATAAACATTGCAGTTGTCGGTGTTCATGCGAGTACCGATGAAGATGCCATATCTCAGCAACGTCGGTTTGAATATTTCTACATGCAGGCCTTGTCCATGAAGGAGCAAGGAGATATGGCTGCTGCATTCGATATGCTGGAACATTGCAGGGCTATATGTCCCTATTCGCCATCTTTATTGTATGAGCTTGCACCGTTTTACAGTTATCTGGAGCGAAAAGATGAGGCTATAGGGCTGTTGAAGCTTGCAATAGAACGCGAGCCTGATAATTTTTGGTATTATCAGATGCTGGCAACCTTTTATGAGGAAAATTCTCTTCTCGACGATGCAATAGCTCTCTACGAGGCAATGACCGAGCGTTTCAGTTCTCACAGCGAGGTGTACATCTATTTGGCCGGTTTGTATGATGAAACCGGTAACTATCATAAAGCGATTTCTACGCTTGACAAGCTCGAAAAGGTGGAGGGGAAGAGTGAGGTTCTTTCGCAGCAGAAATTCCGTCTTTATATGTTGTTGCAAGATAAGGAGAATTCCATTCGCGAACTACAGGAACTATCCAATGAATATCCCGATGATTTGCGCTATCGCGTATCGTTGGGTGATACCTATTTACGATTTGGCGATAACGAGACGGCTTTTTCCATATATATGGATGTACTTGCCGAGGACCCGAAACATTTGCAGGCACAATCATCACTAATCGATTATTATGCAGTGAATGAGGATTATGAGATGTACACGAAGAGTATGGAGGCTTTGCTTGTGAATGAGAAATTGGATACAGAGTTGCGTATTCGTAATTTGGTCGATTATGTAAAAAACAAGCCTGTTTGTGATTCTGTCGGATATTGTGTTGAACTTTTCGAGAAGCTTATGCTTTTACCGTTTGACCGGGCAGAGATAGCCGATGTATATGCAAGTTTTCTGGTAGCGAAGGATTTTCCCGAGGAGCGTGTCACCCCCGTCTTGAAACGCCTTTTGCGGTTGGAACCCGAAAATTATCTTGCTCAAATGCAGATGTTGCGTTATGCGATAGAGCGTAGCGATTTTGAGGATATTGTCGTGCGATGTGATACGGCAATCCTGTACAATCCCGAGATATTGGCATTGTATTATTACAGAGGTATAGCATGTTATAATTTGGCACGTCGTTCCGAAGCCGTCGCAACCTTCCGTGAAGGACTTGCAAAATGCGCCGAAGAGACCGAATTAGGTTTAATCTCTGATGTTTTTGCCCTGTTAGGTGACACAGAGCATGAATTAGGTCATACACAGGCCTGTTATGAAGCCTACGATTCGGCTTTGGTGTATGACAGTGAGAATATCACGGTTCTGAACAATTACGCCTATTTTCTCTCTTTGGAGTCTCGTGATTTGGAAAGGGCTTTGGAGATGAGTTATAAAACAATACAGGCCAAGCCTGACGAGCCTACTTATATAGATACCTATGCCTGGATTCTTTTTGGCCTGGAACGCTATGAAGAGTCAAAAGCTTATGCCGAAAAACTTATATCGTTGAGCAAGGATGAAGAATTGAGTGCTGTCTTATGTGTACACATTGGTGATATATATGCAAAATGTGGGGATATGGATAAGGCCTTGGAGTATTGGAATAAAGCACGGCAAATGGGAGATGAATCCAAGATTCTTAAACGTAAGATAAAGAAACGTAAATATATAGCAGATGGAAAGAATTGATAAATATTTACTGATAACAGTTTGTTTGTCGGTTTTTCTGTTGTCTGCCTGCCGTTCGACAAAGAGAGGTGCGGAAACGGCAAATAATGCGGTGATAACAGATATATGTTCGACACAGGCATTGTTGCCGGGCGATTCCTGTATGAGCGGGAAACTGCGTTTGACGGTTGATGTTGATGGAAAATCACTCTCTACAACCGGTACGGTGAAGATGGTTCGTGGCAATGGTATTCAGCTTGGATTTACGGCATTGGGGTTATTCGAGGTCGCACGTTTTGAGTTTTTCCCGAACGAGGCTCTGTTAATAAACAAATTCAACAGGGAGTATTCTTCGCTTGGATATAATGATATTCCTTTTCTGGGCTATGCCGGTCTTGATTATTCAATGTTCGAGGCCCTGTTGTTAAATGAACCGTTTGTTTCGGGCGGTGGGAGTTTTCAGGAGTCTCTTGCTTATATGAATATCGTGAAAGAGGGTAAGCTATATGTAATAACCACTCCCGAGAAGCGGGGTTTGCAGTATACTTTTTTTATTGATACAGAAACCGGCGAACTGAAGCAGACACGCGCTATATATAACAAGGCTGTTACGGTAGATTGTGTATATTCAGCTTTTGAGAAGATTGGTAAACACAGTTTTCCTCATGATATAAATATTTCAGTCGATGGGGTAGGTAATGCTGTTAATGTGAATATAAAATACAGTAATTTGCGTAGTACGCTCTTCTCGCTTAAGAAGAGTGATGTTGCCGAATACAGAAAAATGAATATTTCTCAAATGTTGGAGCGTTTGAATATGTAGTTTGTCGATATGATTGGTGGAGAAAGAAAAAGAGGATTCATATATGCAGTTGTTGCTGCTGCAACATACGGAATGATACCGTTGTTTGCGCTTCCTTTGTATGGTATCGGTGGAATGAATCCCGATTCGGTTCTTCTTCTGCGTTATTTTTTTGCAATTCTGATAGTGGCATTCATGCTAAAAGTTCGTGGGCGCAGTTTGCGTATGAAGCATGGTGAGTTTCTGCCGTTGCTGGCAATGGGTGTTATCATGTCTTTGTCTTCTTTATCCCTTTTCGGCAGTTATAGGTATATGGATGGTGGAATTGCATCGACAATACTGTTTGTGTATCCTGTTATTGTAGCTGTAATAATGGCGGTATTCTATAAAGAGAAAATAACACTCCCGGTTGCATTGTGCATAATGCTTGCACTTGGTGGCATTGCTCTTTTGTACATTGGCGATTCCGGTAAGACACTCAGTCTTCGCGGAACATTATTGGTACTGTTCTCGGCTTTTTTCTATGCCATATATATAGTTTGTGTGAACAATTCGCGTCTTAAGCGTATCCCAACGCTGAAACTGACGTTATACATGATGTTATTCGGCCTTCCGCTTTTTGTTGTGCGTATTTTATGGGGAGGTACGTTTACCATGCCGTCACATTGGTATTTGTGGGGAAATATTGTTGCATTGGCACTATTTCCTACGGCAATATCATTTATTTGTACAACAAAAGCCGTACAATATATCGGTGCCACTCCTACTGCTATTTTAGGAGCCATAGAACCTCTTGCTGCTATATTTATCGGTGTGCTGGTGTTCGATGAAAAACTTACACTGCGGATATGTATAGGTTTGATAATGATTATATTATCGGTAACAATGGTTGTTGCCGGTGCAAATATCAATGATACATTGATTCATTTTAAAAAGTTGTTTCCGAAGCTAAAAAGAAGAAAACAAAGATAATATCTGCCATATAATTCATACAATAAAAAAGATTTTTTAATTTAGCACTCGAAACTACGCAATCACAAACAGATGAAAAGGTTTATATTCTCAATTTTCATAGCAATGTTGCTATATGTGGTACCTGTATTCTCGCAAAATTCGATAAGCGAGATGAGGCGTAAGGCCGGTGATTTGCAGGCGCAGATTAGCGAAAAGGAGTCGATACTTCTTTCATCTAAGAAAGATGTAGCCAGTAAATTGCAGGATGTTGAATTGCTGTCGGCGCAGATAAAGGAACGAAAAGGTTTGATTGATGTGTTGCGTGGCGAGGTTGCTTTGCTCGATAAGGAAATAACCCGCTTGGACATCGAAGTAAGAGTAAAGGAGGAAAAGGTGGAAAAGAGCCGTAATGAATATGCATCGGCTTTACGGCGTATGTGCCGGAACGGCTCGTTTCAAGATAAATTATTGTTTATTGTCTCGGCAAATGATTTCAATACCATGTTACGTCGCTACAGATATACTCGCGAATATATGAATGCGCATCATAAGCTTGGCAATGATTTGAAACTGCAACTTGATACACTGAAGGTTAAACGTCTGCATCTGGATTCTGCCCGGAACGAGAAAGCGTTGTCGTTAAAATTGCAGAATGAACAAAAAAATACACTCGAACGATTGGAATCGGAGCAACGAAGGTTGATTTCTGAATTGCAACAGGAGTCGCGTAAAGTTGAGAAAGAACTTAAAAGACAACAAAAGCAACTTAAAGCGCTGAACGACGAAATAGAGCTTGCGATTGAACGCGAAATAGAGAAACGTAAAAAGGCCGAGTTAGCAGCTCGCAAACGCAAAGAACAGGGTAAAAACGAAGGACAAAGTTCTAGTGTACCTAAAGATGATATAAAAGAGAATAGTGAGGAGATTAGGAAAATGAGCGGCTCTTTTGCCGATAACAAAGGACAAATGCCGGTGCCTATTACAGGCCCATATCATCTGGTGAGCAGCTTTGGAACTCAGCGTGGCGTGTCGGGTAAAGGAAATGTCATGATTGACTATGGCGGTATTACATTGCAGGGTAAAACCGGGGCTCGTGCCCGTTGTATCTTTGATGGCAAGGTAACCTCGGTGGTTCGTTCCGATGATTTTGCTTTTGTAATTGTGCGTCATGGCAGCTATCTGACGGTTTATTGCCGCTTGAGCAATATTTGTGTAAAAGAGGGTGATAAGGTGAAGGCCGGTGATATACTCGGCGATATTGCAACCGATGCATCGGGGCATACGCGTATCCTTTTCCAGTTGCGAAAGGAGAAAGCCAAGCTGAATCCTGCACAATGGCTTAAGTTATAATAATCTTTGTATATTATAACAATTTTTTATAAGTTTGCAAGAACCGATTTTAAGGTTTTTGTAAATACAGGAAATAACAGATAAACAAATATCATATGTACGATTTAGCAATACTTGGCGGTGGTCCGGCCGGTTATGTTGCGGCTGAAAACGCCGGGGCAAAAGGACTTAAAGTTGTTTTGTTTGAGAAAGGAGAGTTAGGTGGTGTCTGTCTTAATGAAGGATGTATACCGACAAAAACCCTCCTCTACAGTGCAAAAATGTATGACCATGCCCGAGGAGGGAAAAAGTATGGCATTACAACCGAGAATGTGGCCTATGACTACAAGAAAATTGCCGACCGCAAAACAAAGGTTGTACGCAAACTTGTAGCCGGTATCAAAATGAAGATGGAGCACAATAATGTAGAGGTTGTTCGTGGTGATGCATATATACAGAGTGGTAGCGAGACCTCCATAGTTATTACCTGTAATACTCAAAGTTTCGAGGCTGCCCACCTGCTTGTGTGTACCGGTAGTGAGGCGTTTGTACCGTCTATACCCGGTGTGAAGGATAACGATGCTATAGTAACTAATCGCGAAGTATTGTCGTTCACTGCAGCTCCCGAGAGCCTTGTGATTATAGGTGGCGGTGTAATTGGAATGGAATTTGCAAGTTTCTACAACAGCCTTGGTATTCCGGTGACGGTGATAGAGATGTTGCCCGAGATATTGGGTGGTTTGGATAAAGAGGTGAGTGAAATGTTGCGTGGAATATATTCAAAGAAGGGCATTACATTTAACCTGTCTTGCAAGGTTACGAAGATAGAAGGACATAAGGTGTTTTATACCGATTCAGAAGGAAACGAACATAATGTCGATGGCGACAAGATATTGATGAGCGTCGGTCGTCGTCCTGTGCTCGACGGTTTCGGGTTGGAGAATATCCCCGTGGTTGTAGAACGCGGTATAAAGGTGAATGAGTATATGCAGACAAGTATGCAGAATGTGTATGCAGCAGGTGATGTTACGGGCTTCTCGTTGTTGGCGCATACTGCAAGCCGTGAGGGAGAAGTTGCGGTGAATCATATATTGGGCATTGAAGATAAGATGGAATACAACGCCATCCCCGGAATTGTATATACCAACCCCGAGGTAAGTTGTGTCGGTATTACAGAGGAGCAGGCCCAATCGCAAGGTTTGGAATACAAAATAAGCAAGTTGCCTATGGCGTATGCAGGCAGGTTTGTTGCCGAGAACGAAGGGCAGATGGGGTTGTGCAAGATTCTTGTTTCAGCCGAGAATAAAGTTCTTGGTGTACATATGCTCGGTAATACCTCTAGTGAATTTATCTGTGCTGCATGCATGGCAATAACCAATGGTATCAAGGTTGAGGAACTTAAAAGAACGGTATTTCCTCATCCTACGGTGTGTGAGATTCTAAAGGAGGGGTTATTCGAGATGGCATGAACTCCCGATGGCTTGTACATTTAGTGAAATAAATTTAAACAAAATATAAAAAATTAGGTTTATTAAATAAATAACCGTTTTTTTGTATAAAAATATAAATACAGATATGAGACAGTGTAAGGTAAAGCCGGCAAATGGCAGGTTAGGTGTAATGTGCGTAGGTTTGGGTGCTGTCACCACGACCACAATAATAGGAGCACTAATGTCCCGTAAAGGGTTGTCAAAACCTACCGGCTCTTTTGCTTGTGACGGCATAATGCGTTTGGGCAGGGGCAGCGAGAAAGTTTATAAAGAGGTTAAAAATATTATTCCGATAGCAGATTTGAATGATATTGTTTTCGGGGCATGGGATATATATGAAGATAATGCGTATGAAGCTGCTGTCAGGGCCAATGTGCTTAAACCTTGTGATGTAGAGCCTGTTAAAGATGAGTTATTGGCAATACGTCCGTATAAGGCTCTTTTTGACAAGAGTTATGCGACAAATATCGATGGGCCAAACGTAAAGGTTGGTGATACACGTTGGGAACTTACCGGGCAGTTGCGCGATGATATAAAACATTTCAAGAAGGAAAATAATTGCGAACGTGTGGTTGTTATATGGATTGCCAGCACCGAGAAATATATACCTCGTGACGATGCAGCGCATGGCAGTATTGCTGCTTTTGAGGCTGCAATGAAGGCCAATGATGTAGAACGTGTTGCACCCAGCATGTGTTATGCCTATGCTGCAATGAGCGAAGGATGTCCTTTTGTGATGGGTGCTCCCAATCTCTGTATCGACATTCCTGCAATGTGGGAGCTTGCCGAAAAATGTGTTGTTCCAATTGCAGGAAAGGATTTTAAGAGTGGTCAGACGATGATGAAGACAGTGTTGGCACCGGCATTTTTTACACGTCAATTGGGTGTTACCGGTTGGTTCTCAACAAATATATTGGGTAATCGTGATGGTATTGTACTTGATGCTCCCGAGAACTTCGAAACAAAGCGTCGCAGTAAGATGTCGGCTGTAGAAAATATTCTGGATAGTGATGTATATCCCGATTTATATTCCGATATATATCATAAGGTACGTATTAACTACTATCCTCCGCGTGGTGATGAAAAAGAGAGCTGGGATAATATAGATATTTTCGGTTGGATGGGTTATCCGATGACAATAAAGGTGAATTTCTTATGTCGCGACTCTATCTTGGCTGCACCCCTGGTACTCGACCTTATACTCTTCAGCGATGTGGCTTTACGTGCCGGATTATATGGCATTCAGGGTTTTATGTCGTTCTATTGTAAGGCACCGATGCACAAAGACGGTGAAAAACCTGTACACGACTTATTTAAACAGTTTGCGATGTTGAAAAATAAAATACGCGAACTTGCGGGGTATGAGCCCGATCAGGAATTGGATTAATAATAAATCAGATAGAGTAGAAATATGCAATAACCTAATATTATTGCATATTTTTACTTTTTGTAGCTGTTTATATAAATAAAGTTGCAATTATTTGTATTATGTGGTTAAATATGCGTATATTTGCATCTGTAAAGAATAAATATTCGATAAATGTAACGTAAACAGCATAATCATGAAAATAAAAAATTCGCGTCTTGATGCAATTCGCCTGATTCTCTCAACACAAGAGGTTGGCAGTCAGGAAGAGTTGCTCAACGAACTTGCAAAGGAGGGATTCAAACTGACACAGGCTACATTGTCACGCGATTTACATCAGTTGCGCGTGGTAAAGACAGTTGGGGTAAAAGGACGATACCGATATGTACTGACTCGTCCGCAACAGTATCGTCATGAAGGTGCATCAGGGGAGATGCGTCCGGTGGTTTCACCACAAGAGAGTGTCGGTTATCAATCGATTAAATTCTCGGGAAACATAGCTGTTATCCACACTCGTCCAAGTTATGCAAGTACACTCGCATATCATATTGATGGATGTGATTTTCCCGAAATTATAGGTACAATTGCCGGTGATGATACAGTGTTGCTCGTAATGTCCGAGGATGCTACAAAAGGGGCAGTATTGCGTGCTTTACGCACAATAATCCCGAATATATAATTTTATAAACAATGGAGAAAGAGAATAAAACCGATGATATTCAGGTTCTTATAGCCAATGCTTCACACGAGGTATATGTAGATGAGATACTTGAAACGATAAGTGCTGCAGCAAAGGTGAGAGGTACAGGAATTGCAAAGCGTACCCATGAATATGTTGCTCAGAAGATGAAGGAGGGCAAGGCTGTTATAGCACTTTGTAATGGCAGATTTGCAGGATTTTGCTATATTGAGAGTTGGGGAAATAAACAGTATGTGGCTAATTCAGGTCTTATAGTAGCAGATGAATTTCGTCGTCACGGATTGGCAAAGCGTATTAAGAAAACTGCTTTTGAACTGTCGCGCAAAATGTGGCCCGAAGCAAAATTATTTGGATTGACAAGCGGTGGCGCTGTTATGAAGATTAATACCGAGCTTGGTTATGTACCTGTTCCTTTCTCGGAACTTACCGATGATGAGGCTTTCTGGAAAGGTTGTCAAGGTTGTGTAAACCACGATGTTTTGGAACGTACAGGACGTCGTTATTGTATTTGTACAGCAATGCTGTACGACCCCGAGACGCATAAAAAGGATAAATGATGTAATTTATAAATGAGCAAAAATAATATGAACGATAAGAAAAAAGTTGTTGTAGCATTCAGCGGTGGATTGGATACCTCGTTTACAGTAATGTATCTGGCCAAAGAGAAGGGGTATGAAGTGTATGCAGCATGTGCCAATACCGGCGGTTTCAGTGCCGAACAGTTGAAACAGAATGAAGAGAATGCATATAAATTGGGAGCAACAAAATATGTGACTCTTGATGTTACACAAGAGTACTACGAGAAGAGTTTACGCTATATGGTGTACGGAAATGTATTGCGTAATGGTACATATCCGATATCTGTCTCTTCTGAACGTATCTTTCAGGCGTTGGCCATTGCCCGGTATGCCAATGAGATAGGAGCATCGGCTATCGCACATGGTTCCACCGGTGCCGGTAACGACCAGATTCGTTTCGATATGACATTTCTTGTGCTTGCTCCGGGTGTAGAGATAATTACTCTTACACGAGATATGGCACTGACACGTGAATACGAGATAAACTATTTGAATGAGCATGGTTTCAAAGCCGATTTTGAGAAATTGAAGTATTCATATAATGTGGGAATATGGGGAACTTCCATTTGTGGTGGTGAAATTCTGGATTCGACACAGGGCCTGCCCGAGAGTGCCTATCTGAAACAGGTTACCAAGGACAGTAGTGAGGAGTTGCGTCTTACCTTCGATAAAGGAGAACTTAAGTCTGTAAATGGAACGGCTTTCGATGATCCTATAAAGGCTATACAGGCTGTTGAGGAGATTGGCGCTGCGTATGGAATAGGTCGTGATATGCATGTTGGTGATACCATTATCGGGATAAAAGGTCGTGTGGGCTTCGAGGCTGCTGCTCCAATGATAATAATAGGTGCACATAAATTCCTCGAAAAATATACCTTGAGTAAATGGCAACAGTATTGGAAGGATCAAGTGGCCAATTGGTATGGAATGTTTTTGCACGAGAGTCAATATCTCGAGCCGGTAATGCGTGACATCGAAGCCATGCTCGAAAATTCACAACGCAATGTAAGTGGCACTGTGATATTGCGACTCTCTCCCAAAAACTTTGAAACAGTTGGCGTAGATTCACCTAACGACCTTGTAAAAAGCAAGTTTGGAGAGTATGGCGAGATGCAGAAGGGTTGGACTGCCGAAGATGCCAAAGGCTTCATAAAGGTTACCTCTACGCCGTTGCGTGTGTATTATACAAATCATCCTGACGAGAAAATATAGAAACTGTTTTAATCATTCCAAACTTTTTGTCGTTGATTGAATTCAAAACAACCGTTAAAAGGCGGATATGATTATACGGCTCAAAAATATAAATTTAATAAATTCAAAACAGCTTCTTAATATATGATACGAGTTGGTATTATCGGTGGTGCCGGATATACGGCCGGTGAACTTATCAGACTGTTGATTGGGCATCCCGAAGTAGAAATTTGTTTTATAAACAGCAGTAGCAATGCCGGAAACAGTGTAACAGATGTGCACTCGGGATTACTGGGTGAGACCGATTTGCTCTTTACCGATGAGTTGCCATTAGAGGATATAGACTTGCTCTTTTTCTGTACGGCACATGGAGATACACGTAAGTTCCTCGACAGCCACATGTTGCCCGACGAATTGAAAGTAATAGATCTTTCAATGGATTATCGCATAAAAAGTTGCGAACATGATTTTATCTATGGTTTGCCTGAGTTGAACCGTCGCAACACCTGTAAGAGCCGTTTCGTTGCCAATCCGGGTTGCTTTGCTACCTGTATAGAGTTAGCTCTGTTGCCACTTGCCAAACATCACTTGCTTTCGGGTGAAATATATGTAAATGCAATTACAGGAAGTACGGGTGCCGGAGTGAAACCTTCGGCAACAACTCATTTCAGTTGGCGAAATAATAATATGAGTATATATAAACCATTCGAGCACCAACACCTTCCCGAAATATTACAAAGCATAAAGCAATTGCAACCCGATTTTAATGGCGAGATTAACTTTATTCCTTATCGTGGTGATTTTGCCCGTGGTATTTTTGCTACAGTGGTTGTTGAGTGCGACAAGGATATAGAAACGTTGTATAATATGTATGAAGAATATTATGAACGTGACTCTTTTACACATGTTGTACCCCGTCCTCTCGATTTGAAACAGGTTGTGAATACAAACAAATGTCTGATTCATTTAGAGAAACATGGCAGAAAGTTGCTTATAACATCTATTATAGATAATTTGTTGAAAGGAGCAAGCGGACAGGCTGTACACAATATGAACCTGTTGTTTGGTCTTGAAGAGAGTGTTGGGTTGCAATTGAAGCCTTCGGCTTTTTAAGACCGAGGTTTTGCAACTTTTAAGTATTAAAGATTATTGATATGGACTTATATAATGTATATTCATTGTTCGATGTGAACATCGTAAAAGGAGAAGGTTGCAAGGTGTGGGACGATAAAGGTGTGGAATATCTTGATATGTATGGTGGCCATGCAGTAATATCGATAGGACATTCTCATCCTCGATACGTCGAGTCTATTAGCAGTCAGGTCGCAAAATTGGGCTTTTATTCAAATTCGGTTATCAATCGTTTGCAAGAACAGGTGGCCGAGACCTTGGGTCGTATAAGCGGTTACGATGATTACAGTCTGTTTTTTATCAATTCGGGTGCCGAGGCAAACGAGAATGCTTTAAAACTTGCATCGTTTCATAATGGACGTACTCGGGTAATCGCATTTGACAAGGCTTTTCATGGACGCACGTCACTTGCTGTCGAGATTACCGATAATCCTAAAATAATAGCTCCTATAAATAGCAATGGCCACACAACATATCTTCCATTGAATAATATCGAAGATGTGAGGGCTGAATTGGCAAAAGGTGATGTCTCGGCTGTGATTATCGAGGGAATACAGGGGGTAGGCGGTATTCGTATCCCATCCTCCGATTTTCTTAAACAACTTAAAGAGGCATGCGAGGAGTACTCAGCGGTGTTGGTGTTGGATGAAATACAGAGTGGCTGTGGGCGCAGTGGAAAGTTTTTTGCTCATCAATGGGCCGGAATCCGCCCCGATATAATAACTGTAGCCAAGGGTATAGGAAATGGGTTCCCGGTGGCATGTGTGTTGATAAGCCCTAAATTTAAGCCTGTCGCAGGGCAATTGGGAACCACCTTTGGTGGGAACCATCTTGCTTGTGCTGCTGTGCAGTCGGTTTTAGATACAATGGACTGCGAGAATCTGCTTGATAATGTTAATAGCGTTGGCGCTTATCTTATGCAAGAACTTGCAAAAATTGAATGTATAAAGGATGTTCGTGGTAAGGGGCTTATGATAGGTTTGGAATTTGAGGAGCCTATTAAGGATATCCGTCGCAAGTTGTTGTATGACGAGCATGTGTTTACGGGTGTAAGTGGAACAAATGTTATTCGTCTGTTGCCACCTTTGTCACTCTCAATGGAGCAGGCCGGTGAATTTATTGAACGATTAAAAAGAGTGTTGGGCATGTAGGAGTACGGTTTAATACTTGTACAAGTTATCTTTAACCTATGGAAACATTAGTTTCCGTAGGTTTTTTTTAGATTGTATGGAAAGATATTTATATGAATTGTCAATTTTTACACATTACCCCAATTCTTGTTAAGAAAATCCCGACCATTCGAACTAAAGAAAATATCTCTCGTTTTTTCTGTGAGTGGGATGACGATTCCTTTTGTAATCTTCGTCCGATGTATTTAATAATATTTTAAAATGGTTTGTCATGTATTGGATTTGGTACATTATTATTGGAGCCGTTGCAGGTTTCGTTGCCGGTAAGATTATGCGCGGAGGCGGTTTTGGTCTCATTGTAAATCTGCTGTTGGGTATTGTTGGCGGTATTGTCGGTGGTTGGCTGTTCGGGCTGCTTGGTATTCCCAGCGCCGGGCTTATCGGCAGTTTGGCTACATCTATAGTGGGTGCAATATTGTTGCTTTGGGTTGCATCGTTATTCAGGAGGTCGTAATATGCGACAATTATTAATAATTTAATCTTTTTAATTATGGGATGCAGTAAATTTTGGATTGGGATGGCAACCGGTGTGGTTGTAGGTGCAATTGCCTATCGTTGTGCACGCACAGAAAAGGCTAAACAGTGGAAAGAGGCCATGTGCCATAAGATGCGCAATGCCGGTGGATTTTTCGAGCAGATGAAAGGTAAGGCTGTTGATGCCGGCGTAAAGGTAGCCGATAAGATTGCAGAAAAGGCCGAAGATGCACGTGAGCGTGCTCATGATTTTGCACGCGATATAACGAAGTAGTCCTAAGATGTTTTTAAATGTTTAACTAAAGAGTTGTGTTATGTTTTATCATGTAAAAGATTTGCAGTTTAATGCCAGGGTATCGCAGCCCGATCCGCGTTTTGCTCGCCTTATGCTTGAGGCCTTCGGTGGAAAGGATGGTGAACTAAAATCGGCCATGCAATATTTTGTGCAGGCTTTTGGTTGTCATAATCCTTATCCAAAGCATTATGACATGCTTATGGATATTGCGGCTGAGGAGTTGGCGCATCTTGAAATTGTGGGTGCTACCATTCATATGTTGCTTGGTCCTGTTACGGGACGGATGAAAGATGTGGTTGAGGAGATGCCGATCAATAGAATGATGGATGGCACGGCTGCAAAAGAGGATTTTATACAACAAGCATATACAAATCCTCAATTTCTTGTGGTGTCGGCTGGCAGTCCTATGCTTACCGACAGTAATGGGAATCCATGGAGCGGCTCGTGGGTGTCTGCCAACTCCGATCTTACTGTTGATTTACGTTCAAATATGGCAGGTGAGAGCAGGGCCAAGATTGGTTACGAATATCTTATGCCTTTTACCGACGACCCTTATGTTAAAGAAACGTTGGGATTCCTTATGACACGTGAGATTGCTCATTATCAGCAATTTGAGGCCGCTCTCGACGAGATACAGCCGAACTTCCCGCCCGGTATATTCCAGACAGATACCCGATACAGTAACCTCTACTTCAATATGTCGAAGGGACAAGATGCTCGTGGCCCATGGAATGATGGTGCATGCAGCCAACTCGATGAAGAGTGGCAATATATCGATAAACCTCAAGAAGAGGTATGTAAGACAAATGGTCTTGTCGACAGGGCACCTGTGGGTACAAATAGAACAAAAGAGGAGATACAGCGCCTTGAACGTCGCTTGGCCAAAGAACGTAGCAAAGAGGTGACATCTGCTGCTTCGCAAAAGAATGTCGAATGGTGTAAATACCATTCAAAGAAAAACGAACCGGTGGAGGTGTGTTGATTGGAGGTTTTTTGCCTATAGCGTATATTAATATACTTATTGTTTAACTTTAAATTCAGTGTTATGAATACCAAGAAAACAGAAAAGATTCAAGAAGAATCAAAATCCTGTGCGTCAAAGAAGGTTGCTCAAGCAGCAGCGGAGTGTAAACCTAATACTTCTACCAAGAAGCCCGAGAAGAAGTAAACAGGATGGATGTTTCGCCGACTATCTGCGGCGTTGCAAATAAAGACCGTCAAGAGATATCTCTTGACGGTCTTTGTTGTCCTATCCGGATTCGAACCAGAACAAACAGAACCAAAACCTGTTGTGCTACCATTACACCATAGGACAATCCTTTGTGCTTTCTGTTAAAAAGCAGTGCAAAGATAGTGCTCTTTGACGAAAATGCAAAATTTTTAGATAGTTATTTCGGTTACTGTTGCTTATTTTATTTTATTTTGTAAAGCTGTTTACAGCTTTAATGACTCTTGTTATTTCATCATCACTCATTATGGGTGAGATTGGTAAACTTAATTCTTCTTTGTGTATTTTTTCGGTGACAGGTAGCGACAGACGCGAATATTCCTTAAGGGCCTCTTGCTTGTGTGGTGGAATGGGGTAGTGTACAATGGTTTCTATCCCATTCTCGGAAAGGTGTCTTTGCAAGGCTTCTCTTTGTTGTGAAAAGATAGTGTATACATGGAATACGTGCTCTTTATCGTGATATTCGGCAGCAGTGTTTATATAGGGGTTGCTTATCTCCTTTGTGTAGCGCATGGCAATGCTGCGACGCCGCTCGTTGTCTGCATCAAGACGTTGGAGTTTAACAGAGAGCACTGCCGCCTGCAACTCGTCTAATCGGCTGTTTACACCTTTGTATCTGTTTACATATTTTCTTTGAGAACCATAATTTGCGATTGTACGTACTGTTTCGGCAAGAATCGTGTCGTTGGTTGTTACAGCTCCACCATCACCCAAGGCTCCTAAATTCTTTGCCGGATAGAAACTGAAGCCTGCTGCATCGGCAAGATTACCGGCGCGTCTGTTGTCATATATGGCTCCATGTGCCTGGGCGCAATCTTCAATAACTTTTAACGAGTGTTTTTGTGCTATATCTGTTATTGGTTTCATGTCGGCTGTGCGGCCATAGAGGTGTACCACCATTATGGCTTTGGTACGTGGTGTTATAAGTTCCTCTATTTTGTTGGGGTCGATATTACAGCTCTCCGGCTGTGGCTCGCACAATACCGGTTTAAGGCCTGTTGCTGTTATTGCAAGTATCGATGCTATATATGTGTTGGCGGGTACTATAATCTCATCACCCGGCCCCATGATACTCATCTCGCAGTAGGCGCGTATTATAAGTGTGAGCGCATCCAGGCCGTTACCAACGCCTATGCAATATCTGCAACCGCAATATTTTGCAAAATTTTCCTCAAATTTTCCCACTTCCGGCCCAAAAAGATATCGCCCCGAGCCGACAACCCGCAATACAGCACTGCTTAATTTCGGCTCGAATGAGTCGTTGATTCTTTTAAGGTCGAAGTATTTAATCATTTTTATCCTCCTTCTTTATCTCTATTGTGTATGTATCGTAAACTATAGCCCTGCTGCCGAATCCCTCTTTTTGTGAAATCAATCCGGTATTCAGTATTTTTCCACCATCTTCTACCGATGTTCCAAAGTCGAAATATTCAATATCGGCAAATTTTTCATGCAGCAGATACTCGTAAAGGTAATCGAGTGCGCCTATTCTGCGCCCTTCGTTGCTTGTGGCTGTGTATTGTGCGTGCGCTACAGTGGACGTCAGGTATATTACCACTCCGGCAAGAGTGTTGCCATCGTTGTCTGTTACACGTATCAGCTTAATGTTTCCCGGAAAATATGAATGAAGTTGTGTAATCTCCGATAGTGTGTGTACGGGTTGTGCTGCGTATTTCTCGCGTAAACGCAGTTCGAGCAATTCCCAAAATGCAGCAAAATTACTGTCTTCCACAATATGCATTCTGCTTTTGCATGCTGTTGTAAGTTTACGTCGTCCGTAAAATGGCTGTGGCTGCCTTTGCCATACAACCGAGGAGATTTTACGTTCGGTCAAATTGGCGTTGAACCTGAACATGGCATATAGATCCTCTTCGCAGGGGTATTTATGATATATGTGTGGTGTCGGGCGGTACAGCAACGTCTCAATATTGGTGTGCTTACGCAAATAATCGAATAACTGTTCGAAAATATTAAGAACATCTTTGGCTGTTGTCTTATTCGATAGGACCAGGCCGCCGTAGGTGAGTCCGCAATGTGAACATAGGTCGGTTCCCGAGATATGTGCCGGTAATAAGGCTGTTATTTCACCGTTCTTGGCAAACATCAACGAATAGTCGCAAAATCGGTCTCTGTGATACTCCATGTAATCGCGGGCAAACAGGAAGGTCCCGTTACGGCTTTCGGCTACAAAGTTATCCCACAAGTCTTTACTCTCGTTGGTGTAGCGTATAATCGTTATAATCTCTTTTTTGCCTGCTTCCACGTTACCTCTTAATATACTCCTTAAATTCTTCGTACGAGTTTATGTATGTTTCGGTGTCATACGAGTGTGAAGCCAATACCAAAAGTACGGCATCTTCTGAAAAGTTGCTCAACTCGTTCCATGTGCGCGGGGGTACAAGCAATCCTTTGTCTTTTGAGTCAAGATGGTATATTCTGCGCCCGTTTATGTCCTCAAGGCATATATCCACACTGCCGTTGACGGCAATAAGGTATTGATATGAGATCTTATTTGCGTGTTTGCCTCTTTCTTCGCCTTGTGGTACATTATATATCCAATATGCGCGTGTAATTGAGAAAGGAATTTCGTTCCCCTCTTCTACCAATGATAAGCAACCCCGCTCGTCGGTATATGTCTTTAGTTTGTCCATCTCTTTTCTATTCAACTACAAACTTACACAAAATAAGTAAGATGCAGTTTATATTTCTTATAAAAATTATCCAATGTTGCAAGATACGCAGTTTTAAGGAAGCAGAGCACTTCTATACTATGGCTTTATTATCTATTAACGCTTATAACTGCTGAAAATTGTTCATAGTTTAATATTACAGCTCCTTATGTTTGCAGCAATCTGTTGGGCGAGTAAATCGCATGAAATACCTAATACTTTTGAAATTTTGTTGTATATCTCAGTTATATATAGATTACTCTCGTCGCTTTCTATAAAAAGACGCCCCGGAGGGGTGTTTCTTAAACTTTCGTGGTTGAAGTGCTCGCCGTAGGATAGATACATACCGGCCTTTAGCAGGTTGGCTGCCTGTTGTGGCTTCCCGCGGAACCCATGTACAATCCAGGCCTGTTTATGCTTGTATTGTCTTGCGGTACCAAGCAATTCGGTTTCTGCTTTTACAGAATGTATAATCAAAGGTTTATTCAGTTCCTCGGATAAGGCAATGTGTGCTGCAAAGATTTCTTGTTGTATCTTTTTTGTGGCTGTTCCTTTTATGAAGTCGAACCCGCATTCTCCTATGGCAACAACGTTCTTTGATTCTGCAACCTCTTTTAATTTATGCAACAGTTCCATGCTGTTGTCGGCAATCTCCCAAGGGTGTATGCCTACGGAGCAAGGGCGGGTATTGCTCGGTGTCAGATTGCGATTGATAATTGCATTTTCACTATCTGTTCTATGTGTATGTATATCGTATAGCTGCATATCTCAGGGGACAGGGTCGTAGCCCGAACCACCCCAAGGGTGGCAACGAAGCAGTCTTCGTATGGCCAGGTATAATCCTTTTACAGGGCCATGCTTGCTTATTGCTTCTATTGCATATTGCGAGCATGTTGGTGTGAAACGGCATGAGGGCGGTGTCATCGGTGATATGCAACGTTGATAGAAACGTATAGGCAGAATCAATATCTTTATTATTGCTTTACGCATTCGTATTCTGTTTTTCCAATATTTTACCGAGTAATTTTGACATCTTCTGTTTCAGGAATTGTGTACTGTTGTGTTTTGTGTCGATGTACTGTATGGCAACGGCTATTTGTTTCTCGTTTTTCCCCAATTCTGCAATGAATGGTTGTTTATTGAGGCGATACGCTTCACGAATGCGCCGTTTAACAAGGTTTCTGTCTACTGCATGGTGAAATCTTCTTTTTGCAACACTTATCAATATTGTTGCTGTAGGTGCATCTTCTCTTGCCGGTAATAATATAAATACGGCACGTAACGGAAATACTGTGGCTGATGTGCCACTTGCATAAAGAGTATCAATAATACTTTTGCTTTTCAGGTGTTCCTTTTTGGGGAATCCGTTTGTATGTTGTGCCATATAAATATTAAAAAGCTCCGTCTGTGCGACGGAGCTGCTTATTTGTTTTTTGTTTATTTTTTATTGAACTTCGTCAGGTACTCGTCAAGTGCGGCCGGCATCGAAGTGGCGGTTGCCGTGGGTGCCTCCAAATCGAGTCGAAGGCCGGCTTCACGTATAGCATCTGCTGTTACTTTTCCAAAGCAGGCTATTTGTTTGTCGTTCTGTACAAAATCGGGTACATTCTTTTTTAACGACTCGATTCCGTAAGGGCTGAAGAATATCAACATATCATACGGTTCGATGAACCCGGGCTCAAAGTCGTTGCTGACAGTGCGATACATCTCGCCTTCGGAGTGAAATATTCCATGCGAATCGAATATTGCACAAAGTTCGCTGTTGTGTACATTCGACATTGGCACGAAATACTTTTCGTTTTTGTGTTTAACGAAGTGTGGTTCAAGGTCTTTTATATGCCCATTGCCAAAGAATACTTTTCTTTTGCGATATTGTACATACTTCTGGATGTACAACGAGATTGTTTCCGATAAACAGAAATATTTGAGGTCATCGGGAATTGTAACTCGCAATTCTTTGCAAAGTGTGAAAAAATGATCTATGGCGTGGCGTGAAAGAAATACAATTGCAGTGTGTTCGGGGATTGATACTTTCTGCTGTCTGAATTCCTTTGCCGTTACTCCTTCAACTTTGATGAAGGAACGGAAATCGATTTGAACATTATGTTTCTCGGCAATATCGAAGTATGGCGATTTTGTCGTACTTGGTTGAGGCTGAGAAACCAAAATCTTATTTATCTTCACTGTCCTATATTTTTATTATTATAAAGTTGTTCGTTTCAACGATTGCACGCCATAAAAATGCTATAGGCATCAATTCAATCGCGCAAAGGTATAAAAAAATATCCAAAAAATATCGTTTTTCGGTGAAAATGATGTTAATACAGTTGACAAATAGCATTGAGAGGTATATTATCAGTGCTATAGCTATGTATATTCGGTAAAAAACCGCAGATACATTGTTTGTGAAGATTAAGAGAACAGCCAAAGGTGATATAATGAACCCGCAGAGTTGAATTGTAAAGAAATATGACAATCTCCAATCTTGTGCTTGCTGTGCCGAGAACAGTATGCGGTTTATTATTTCGTAGATTATCAGTTTTACAATCATGAATAGAATGAATATTGCGGCATGTGTCCCGGTGATAAATACAGAGTATGATGTTGCTAAAATATTCCCTTCCACCTTCGAATAACCGTATGTCAATATGCACATGTATAATATCACATGTGCATACAAAAGGATGTTGCAGGGTATGCCTATATGTGTACGGTCGTTGTATGGATTCGAGTGTTTTCCATAGTAGAACATGCTTTTTATGCGCTCCATAATGTTCCCGCCTTTATTTAGGAATACGTATGCCATGCCCATTATGTCGAGTACGAAAAGTAACAACAGGGTGTCGTCGTTCAGTGGATTATAGGGTATTGCGGTTCCTGTCATAGCGCAGCGTATTTACGTATTTCAGGGTTCCATACAGGCATGTCGTTTACTTGTTGCAAGGCTTCCCGGGGTGTGCTTGCCACACTCCATATTTTGCTATGAATCTTGCCCATGAAGTGCTCATCTACGGCTCTTTCCAACTGTTGAATAAGGTGGTCGTAGTAGCCGTTTATGTTAAGTATCACTATCGGGTTCAGATACAACCCCAACTGTTTCCATGTTATTATCTCACATAGCTCTTCCATTGTGCCACATCCACCCGGGAGTGCTATTACAGCATCGGATAGTTTGGCCATCAGTTGTTTGCGCGAGTGCATGTCGGGGGTTATATGTGTTTCGCTCAATGCGGTGTGGTGCCATTGCTGCTCCACCATAAATTGTGGAATAACACCTATGGCCTTCCCCTCGTTATCAAGAGCTCCATCTTCTACTGCGCGCATCAATCCTTGGCACCCCCCGCCCGTAATAAGGGATATTCCTTCACGAGCCATCAGGGTACCAAGTGAATATGCTGCTTGAGTGTAACAGGCATCTACCCGACTGCTTGATGCGCAGTACACACAAATACTTCTAATACTCATTAATAGCGATAGATGTCCGATTTGTATGGTCCGTTAATATCAACACCTATATATGCTGCCTGTTTCTCGGTCAGGGTTGTAAGCTTTGCATTCAAACGTCCCAGATGAAGGCGTGCAACCTCCTCGTCGAGATGTTTGGGTAAGCAATATACGTTTGTTTCATACTTTTTGGTAAATAACTCTATTTGCGCCAGAGTCTGGTTTGTAAACGAGTTGCTCATTACAAAAGAGGGGTGTCCCGTTGCGCAACCAAGATTTACAAGGCGGCCATCGGCAAGCAAGATTATGCTGTGTCCATCGGGGAAGAAGTAACGGTCTACCTGTGGTTTTATATTGAGGCATCTTATTCCGTTGTAGCTCTTCAATGCTTCTACCTGTATCTCATTATCAAAATGCCCAATATTGCAAACGATGGCCTGGTCGGGCATTTGTTCCATGTGGTCGATACGTATGATATCTATATTGCCGGTGCATGTAACAAATATATTTCCATATTTGCATGCTTCGTCCATTGTTACAACCTCGAAGCCTTCCATTGCTGCCTGCAAAGCACATATAGGGTCAATTTCGGTCACTACAACACGTGCACCGTAAGAACGCATACTGTGTGCACATCCTTTGCCTACATCACCGTATCCGCATATCACAGCAACCTTTCCGGCAATCATAACGTCGGTGGCACGTTTAATGCCGTCGGCAAGCGACTCGCGGCAACCGTATAGGTTGTCGAACTTGCTTTTTGTTACCGAGTCATTTACGTTGAAGGCCGGGAACAATAACTCTTTGTTTTCCATCATTTGATAGAGGCGGTGAACGCCGGTTGTGGTTTCCTCTGAAACACCTTTCACATTTGCTGCAACTTTATGCCAATGCCTGTTATCGGTTTTCAGAACTTCGGCGAGTAATTTCTTCAGTTCGCGCTCATCCTCGGGGTCGCTCTCTTTATACTCGAGTACCGACGGGTTCTCTTCGGCTGCACAACCAAGGTGTATCATAAGTGTTGCGTCACCTCCATCGTCTACGATTGTATCGGGGCCTTCACCATTTGCAAATGTAAGTGCTTGCAATGTGCACCACCAATAGTCGGCGAGGTTTTCACCCTTCCAAGCAAATACAGGAATACCGGCTTTTGCAATGGCTGCGGCAGCATGATCCTGTGTAGAATAGATATTACACGATACCCAACGTATCTCGGCGCCAAGTTCGGCAAGTGTTTCAATGAGTACTGCTGTCTGTATTGTCATGTGTAGCGAACCCATTATGCGTGCTCCTTTCAGAGGTTTCTCTTTGCCGTATTTTTCACGTAACGCCATCAAACCGGGCATCTCTTTTTCGGCCATCTCAATCTCTTTGCGGCCGAAGTCACAAAGATTTATATCGGCAATCTTATATGCCTCTTTAGTGAATAGTTCTCTTGTCATAATATTTTGTTTTAGATGTTATTTTCTTGAAGATTTATTTGTAATTATATTGGTTAACTACCCCAATTATCGCGGTCGAGGGTGCGATAGCTTATAGCCTCGGCTATATGTCGGCTTTCTATATTTCTGCTTGCGTCGAGGTCGGCAATGGTGCGAGCTACTTTAAGTATACGATCGTATGCACGAGCCGATAGATTGAATCGGTTCATTGCTGTCTTTAGCAATGCCAGGCTTTGTTCATCAATAGATGCATATTTTGTTATCAATGCGGGTGTCATCTGCGCATTGCAGTGTACCCCTGCTTCATCTTTGAAGCGTTCTTCCTGAATGTTGCGTGCGGTAATTACTCGTTCACGTATTACAGAACTGTGCTCACTCTCTTTTGCACTCGAAATATCTTCGAACGGGACGGGAACAATTTCAACATGCAGGTCGATTCGGTCGAGCAACGGGCCCGAAATCTTGTTAAGATAGCGTTGTACAAGCCCGGGGTTGCATGTGCACTCCTTTGTAGGGTGGTTGTAATAACCACAGGGGCAGGGGTTCATGCTTGCTACAAGCATTACACCTGTTGGATATTCTACTTTGTAGTTGGCTCGCGCAACCGATATTTTACGATCTTCGAGTGGTTGACGCATCACTTCGAGTACACTGCGATTGAATTCCGGCAGTTCGTCGAGAAACAGTACTCCGTTATGTGCAAGTGATATTTCGCCGGGTCGGGGATTGCTCCCGCCGCCAACAAGTGCCACCGATGATATAGTGTGATGGGGGCTGCGGAACGGTCGTTGTGTCACGAGTGATGTTCCGTCGGGCAGATATCCGCTTACCGAATGTATTTTTGTTGTTTCGAGGCTCTCTTGCAGTGTGAGCGGAGGCAGTATCGATGGAAGTCGTTTGGCCATCATCGATTTACCGCTTCCCGGCGGGCCAATCATTATAAGGTTATGTCCTCCGGCTGCTGCAACCTCAAAGGCGCGTTTAACACTCTCTTGTCCGCGTACTTCGCTGAAATCGAACGGGAAAATACTCTGTTTTGTATAAAATGCATTGTTTATATCTATGCTGTACGGTTCAATCTCTTCCGTTCCGTTCAAGAAATTGACAACTTGCAACAGGTTGTCGGCTCCATAGACTTTTATGTCGCGTACAACAGCTGCTTCTGCTGCATTATGTGTAGGTACGATAACACCTTCGAACCCCATCTCGGCCGCTTTTATGGCTATAGACAATGCTCCCTTTATAGGCATTACCCCGCCATCTAATCCAAGCTCGCCCATAATAAGATATTTTTCTAATCGGGAGCTTGATATTGCTTCGTCTGCGGCCAATATGCCTATGGCTATCGGCAGGTCGTAGGCCGACCCTTCTTTGCGTATATCGGCCGGAGCCATGTTTACTATTATCTGTTTGCTGGGGAATTTCAGTCCGTTGTATTGAAAGGCCGAGTTAATACGTTCGTGACTCTCCTTTACGGCATTATCGGGTAACCCGACCAGGAAAAAGCGAATTCCGCGCAGGGCATTTACTTCAATTGTGACAATGGTTGCATTGATACCTTGAATGGCTGCTGCAAATACTTTTACTAACATATCGGCATTTATTTGCGTTTAAGATTGCGCCTCTTTCTCTCTTCTCTCTCTTTCTGTTCCTTTTTGTGTTTGGTTATAAGGGAGTCTACATCTTCACGCAAATATTGCGGTGTTATGTTAAAGCGATGTATGCGTTGATAGGGATTTACCAGAATGTTGAACGGCAGTGATGTTATCTCGTATCTTCTTATAAGGTCGTTTTCCCACATCTTTGTGTCGCAAATGTTATCGCCGGCAATGCTGTCGGTGGCTACACTCCTGTTCCAAAGTGCAGTGTCGTAGTCGAGCGAGATGTTAAGCATTGCAAAGTCGGCTGTATCTTTCTGGGCTCCTATTTTGTTTATCTCTTTGAATGTTTTCATGCCTATTGTGTCCCATGATGCACAAAAAGTAATCAGCAGATATTTGTTTTTGTATCTTGCTTGTGTTATTTGCGTACTGTCGTTCAACTTCATTGTGAAAGCCGGCAAGGTGCGACGTGAAATGTTTTTGTCGTCGTTGTTTACTTTTCTTTTGATGAGGCTCAAATAACTGTTGTCTTGCAGCGTTCCGCCAAGCCTTGTTATTCTGTCGCGTATCATAATTTTACGTATATCGCCAATCTCAATAAAGTGTTGCCTTAAAAGAGGAACGTTTATCTCGCTGTAAGGGTTGTGCATGGAGAATGAGTCAATAACATCATATATTTGTCTTATATTCCTGAGGGTGTCTATTGTAGATGTTACCGAGTCGTATTGTTGTTGAATGTTGCTGCCGTTTATCTTCCATCCGTTATTCTCCTTTTTTATTGTTGCATTTATGTTTGGTTCGGCAAACAATTGCAGCATCTCGCCATTTGGCATCAATAATGTAAGCGGGACAATGGTGTCGGTTGCAAGTGTATATGTGAATGAACCGTCGGCTTTTGTGGTAACTGTATCTATTTTGTCGTGTCGGTTGTCGATGCCGAATAGATATAGTGTGTCGTTGCCGTTCTCATATACTCCTTTAAGGGTGTATGTGGATACATCCTTCTTGCAGCCTGCAAGGCACAGCAGAAACAGAGATAAAAAGGCGATTCTTATCATATTGAAGTCATTGTTGTTTGTTTGCGCGTTTACGTTCTATCTCGTCGAGGATTATTTTACGCATACGCATCGATTTTGGTGTGACTTCCAAATATTCGTCCTCTTTGATGTATTCCAATGCCTCCTCGAGTGAGAATATTATGGGTGGTACAATGCGTACTTTTTCGTCTGAACCGCTTGCACGCATGTTGGTAAGTTTTTTACTTTTTGTTACATTTATTACAAGGTCGTTCTCGTGTATGTGTTCGCCTACAACCTGTCCGGCGTAGACCTCTTCCTGTGGATTGATAAAGAAACGCCCTCTGTCCTGTAATTTGTCTATTGCATAAGCAAACGCTGTTCCGCTTTCCATTGCAACCATTGAGCCGTTGGTACGGCGCTCTATTTCTCCTTTATATGGCTGGTATTCCTTGAAGCGGTGTGCCATTATGGCTTCTCCTGCCGATGCGGTGAGGACGTTTGTACGAAGGCCTATGATTCCACGTGAAGGAATATTGAACTCTATGTTCACACGTTCGCCTTGTGCTTCCATCGATAGCATTTCTCCCTTGCGACGTGTTACCATATCAATTATCTTGCTTGAATAATCGGTAGGGACATTTATTGTGAGTTCCTCGATAGGCTCGTTACGAACTCCGTCTATCTCTTTATATATAACCTGTGGCTGTCCCACTTGCAATTCGTATCCTTCTCTGCGCATCGTTTCTATAAGCACCGATAGGTGAAGTACGCCTCGTCCGAATACGGTCCATGCATCCTCCTCGGGTGCTTTGCTGATGCGCAATGCGAGGTTCTTGTCCAGTTCCTTTTCTAACCTCTCTTGTATGTGTCGTGATGTTACGAATTTTCCCTCTTTCCCAAAGAACGGCGAATCGTTAATGGTGAACAGCATGCTCATTGTGGGTTCGTCTATTGCAATAGGGGGGAGCGGCTCGGGGTTTTCGAAGTCGCAAATAGTGTCACCTATCTCGAATTTGTCTAATCCGATGATTGCGCAAATGTCGCCCGAACTTACCGAGTCTGTGCGTTTGCGGCCTAAACCTTCGAATGTGTGCAACTCTTTTATCTTTACCTTTGTCTGTTCGCCACGGCGGCTGCATAGTGTAACGTTTGCACCCTCGTTGAGTGTTCCGCGATGTACACGTCCAATGGCAATTCGTCCGGTGTAGGGCGAATAGTCGAGCGATGTTATAAGCATCTGGGGTGTACCATCGAGTTGTTTTGGTGCTGGAATGTGCTCTAAGATGGCATCGAGTAGAGGAGTTATATTGTCGGTTTGTTTTTTCCAATCTGTGCTCATCCAATTGTTTTTTGCCGACCCGAAAATTACAGGAAAATCGAGCTGTTCTTCAGTTGCATCAAGCGAAAACATCAGGTCGAATACCATTTCGTGAACTTCGTCGGGACGGCAGTTGGGCTTGTCAACCTTGTTTACAACTACAATGGGCTTTAATCCAATTTGCAGGGCTTTTTGTAGAACAAAACGTGTTTGTGGCATAGGTCCCTCAAACGCATCTACCAACAGCAGGCAGCCATCTGCCATATTCAGCACACGTTCCACCTCACCGCCAAAGTCGCTGTGTCCCGGTGTGTCAATAACGTTTATTTTTGTCTCTTTGTATTGTATTGATACATTCTTCGAAAGAATGGTTATTCCTCGTTCACGTTCAAGGTCGTTGTTGTCTAATGTGAGTACATCGTTGTTTTGTTCTTTCAACAGGTTGCCGGCCAACATCATCTTATCCACAAGTGTGGTTTTTCCATGGTCGACGTGTGCAATAATGGCAATATTACGGATGTTTTGCATAAATGTTTTGTTTTCTCAAAAAAAATGTAGAGCGCTTATCTGTGCAGAATGTTCACATGGTAAATTATGATTACTTTCGGCAGCAGTCGCAAGCGACTGCAAAGTTAATGAAAATAATTGAATTTGTTTAGCGACGCTCCCACTTTATATATGATGAAATAGACTAACCGAGTTTAGAGCATTGTTTCGCACGCCGGCAAAAATAGATAGCGGCAACTGTTGCCGCTATCTCGCCGAATTGTACCACGTTATAATTGTCTGTTTCTTGTGGTAACAAGCTTGGTTGATAAAAACCTAACCTGTTTCTTATTTTATAAGTACCTTTTTGCCATTGTGTATGTATATGCCACGCGAGGGGTTCTCAGTTGGGTGCCCTTGCAGGTTGTAGTATGGCGTCGAGCGGCCTGTGCCGTAGCTGTCGTACACATTATCTATGCCTGTGGGGACGTAGTTTTTCACAGCTTCGAATGCGGTGTAAAGTCGATTGGTGGTTGCTTTATTGTCATTGCCTGCCATCAGTTCGTTCTTGGCTTCGTCCATCGCGGCTTTCAACTCACTCATAAGGTCGCTTGGTATATCCTTGTATGCAGCATGCTCATCCTCGAAACGCGCCTCCCATGCACCAATCTCGCTCAGATTGAAATAGAGATTGCGTTTGTCTGTTTTATTGCTGATCGTTTCTTCTACTTGCAAGCGTATGTGGCGGTAGCTGTTGTCCAATATTATTGTTTTGTAACCAACAGCGATGGTATCTATTGCATAGGCGTAACTTAAGCGGCCTCTTCCAATTTCGTGCCATTCGCCATCGGGGGTGTTGGTAGCAAACACACGTACCATCACCGGGCTGCCATCGACCATAAATCCTGTTCCGGTTCGTTTGGAATATTTCAGTGCAACAGCCTCCAAAGGCTCTCCTAAATCTATTTGCAGGTAGTGGTATTCTTTCGAAGCGTTGCTTTCGCTCCATGTGGAATGGAAAAATGTAAGGAAATCATTGTCGAGCAGGTTGCCAATGGGCCCTTCGGTGGGTTCCTGTGCATTTGTAGATATCTGTGTTTCGCTTGTTATAAGTCCATGACTGCTAAAAGCTGTGTCCTCTATTATGCTGTTTGCATACTCTGATACCATGTTGTAGACTGTTGTAAGTGCCATGGGCGTTGTGCTATCCTCTACAATGTTTGCAAATTTGTTCCAAGCTACGGCATTGGTGTATGTAACCGTTGTCAAGTATGGCACATGTAGTGTTGCATTCTCATATACTGTGTCATCGAATGTTTCATCTGATATATAGAACAAATCATCTGTGTTTATATGTGAATAAACCTCTGTGATTCCGGTGCAACCGTTGAACGCCGCATCTCCTATACTTGTAACGCTGTTAGGTATGGTTATGCTTGTTATGCAGGTGCAACCGCTGAACGCATAATCTTTTATTTCTGTTACATCACTCGGGATAGTAAGTTGGGTTACCGAATCTTCATTCAAATATAGGTTATGTGCGAAAGTCAGCGGGTTGGAATCAATATTGCCAAATTTAATATTGTACCAAGCTGAAAGGTCGCTTATATGTACTTCGGTAAAGTTTGTAGAACTGCAGAAAGCATCTGCTTCAATTGCGGTAACGCTACTGGGTAATGTTACGCTTTTGATGCTTGTGCAACGGTTGAATGCACGTGCTCCAATTGTAGTAACGGTATATGTCGCTCCGTTGTATTCTACCGTTTCGGGAATTACAATTGTTATAGTAAAGCGGTTTCCTGATTGCAACACCGTTGCGCTTTTTTCTGTTATGTCAAATTCGTAGTTGATGCCATCCACTGTGGCTGTTTCGGCATTTGTCATCATGCAACACAATGTAAATAGTGCAACAAAAAATTGTTTTAGGTAGAATTGTCTCATAAATAATATGGTTTAGATTAGTTAATTATTGTCCTGTCTGTTCGGTTTAGCTTGTAAAAGGCTGTTTTCAACAAAGGTAAAGCAAAAGTATAATATTGCCTCGATTGTTAAAAAGTGTTAATAGGGCAAAAGTGAATCTTTTTTATTGAAATGTGATTGCTGTTTAAAAAATAAGCACTATCTTTGCACCCGCTAAAAGAATTTTTTAATCATTTAAAAACACAAATCTATGTATTTGGATTCTGAAAAAAAGAAAGAAATCTTTGGCACATACGGAACGTCTAACACTGATACCGGTTCGGCAGAGAGCCAGATTGCATTGTTCTCATACCGTATTGCCCATTTGACGGAGCACCTTAAGGTGAATCGTAAAGATTATAGTACACAAAGAGCTTTGACTACATTGGTAGGTAAGCGTCGTGCTCTCCTTAATTATCTTAAGGATCGTGACATTAACCGTTACCGTGCTATTGTGGCAAAGTTGGGCTTGCGCAGATAATTTTGTGCACTCCGGACAAACAAAAAAACGAACAACAGAAGTTGTTCGTTTTTTTTGTTTGTTATTATAATTTATGTCTGTCTGGTTTCTTGCATTTTATCAGAATCTTTTTGTTGTTGGCAAGTGTTGTTGCAAAAAGATATGTGTTTCCTCCGTCGGAAAGTTTGAGGCGTTTGCGTAGTGTTTCCACACTGTCGGGAAAATTGCGTATGGCAAGATTGGCCTGCTTGGTTTCTCCAATTGTTGTTTTGAGCTCCTTTTTTGAAAAATTACAGTACTTTTCTATTTCGAATATGCGTCCGGGGAAATCTTCTACCATCTGTTCCGATGTGTAAAGATGGCTGTTAGGGTGTAGCTTTGTTAGGGCGAAACGATTTGCCAATTCTTTGTAGCAACCTGCTTTCATGATTGCGACATTCGGTTCATACAGGAATTTGCCAAGTTTTTCGCTATATAGAATGGTGTGTTCTCTCTTACTGTCCGAATATGAAAAAACCTCTGAACTCTCTTTTTGTATATTGATGCAATGGGTTGTTGTTTCCCCTGTATAATCATTGGATAATATAAATAGTAATTCTTTGCACTCGTTGTTTACGGCTACAATGTGAATTTCGGCTATTTTCTGCAACTCGTGACATGCTGCGGTTATATCGAGCATTGGCGAGCATTTTATCATAACTTTTTTGCTTTTACGCAATAATATATCGTGCAATTTGCTTACATCGGGTTCGCAATCGTTTAATGCTACAACCTTTTTACCGCTGTTGTCGCGGCGTGCAGGGTCTATAAATATCCAATCTTGCGGGGTAAGTTCCGATATAATATCTTCACTTTCTCTGTTTATAATCTTTACATGCTCTAAATGGAGCAGGGAAAAATTGTGTCTGGCTATCCGGCATAATCGTTCGTTACGTTCGATATATGTTGCCTGCTTGAAGTTTTTGGCCATGTAGCTGCAGTCTATTCCGAATCCGCCTGTCAGGTCGGTCAAACTGTCGCCGTTTGTCAGTGAGGCTTTATATTGTGCAGTTGCTTCCGAAGAACACTGTTCCAACGATAATCGTACCGGATAGAATATTCCATCTGTTGCAGCCCAATGAGGCAGTTTTTCTTTTGCAAGTTGCCACCCCTCGATTTGTGTGACGGCCTCGCGTATATCTATATCGGGGTGGCGCTCCCCCTTTAAGGCAAGTGTACGTACATTCTCGTCACGGTGTTCTTTGATAAACTGCAAGGTTTTGTTGTCTG
Source organism: Bacteroidaceae bacterium (assembly GCA_017467885.1). Classification (GTDB taxonomy): domain Bacteria; phylum Bacteroidota; class Bacteroidia; order Bacteroidales; family Bacteroidaceae; genus HGM04593. The sequence goes on from JAFUKC010000002.1 coordinate 150,671, forward strand.
TCATTTCTCTTTGGTCTGGCTTGTTGCGATGGTTACGTAGGTCGATTGCGATTTTGTTTAAATTTCTGTACGTGTCATAATTAACAAACTACTTGGTTGTTATCAATATTAAGGCTCTGTCAGGTATTTTTTTTACTCTTTTTGCCTTAAATTTCAAGCCTTGTATTTTGTTAATTCTTACAAATCTAACGAGGCTGTGTCAAAAAAAACAATTTTGACACAGCCTCGTGATTATTTAAAATAAGCTCTTTTCAATTAGAGTTTAGGACCGGCCTCAACAAGTGCTTTACCTGCATCGTTACCGGTGTATTTGGTAAAGTTCTTAATGAAACGACCTGCCAAATCCTGTGCTTTTGTCTCCCACTCTGATGCGTCGGCATAAGTGTCGCGAGGATCGAGGATTGCGGGGTCTACGCCGGGCAATTCTGTGGGTACAACAAAGTCGAAGTGAGGAATGTTTTTTGTAGGTGCATTGTCGATAGAGCCATCAAGGATTGCATCGATGATGCCGCGTGTATCCTTAATAGAGATACGCTTGCCTGTACCGTTCCAGCCGGTGTTCACCAAATATGCTTTAGCACCGTTCTTTTCCATCTTCTTAACGAGCTCTTCACCGTATTTTGTGGGGTGCAAGCTAAGGAATGCTGCGCCGAAGCAAGCCGAGAATGTAGGAGTGGGTTCTGTGATACCGCGCTCTGTACCTGCCAGCTTAGCTGTAAAACCGCTAAGGAAGTAGTACTGTGTCTGCTCGGGTGAAAGGATAGATACGGGAGGCAATACGCCGAATGCATCAGCCGACAAGAAGATAACTTTCTTTGCGGGTGCTGCCATCGAACCGGGTTTGATGTTCTGAATGTGGTTGATGGGGTAAGATACACGAGTGTTTTCGGTAACACTCTTGTCTGAAAAGTCTATTTTGCCTTCTGCGTCAACTGTTACATTCTCCAAAAGAGCATCGCGTTTGATAGCATTGTAGATATCGGGCTCGCTCTCTTTGTCGAGGTTGATAACCTTTGCGTAGCAACCGCCTTCGAAATTGAATACAGACTCATCGTCCCAGCCATGCTCGTCGTCACCGATAAGCATACGTTTGGGGTCGGTAGAAAGTGTTGTCTTACCTGTACCGCTCAAACCGAAGAAGATTGCTGTTTCGCCCTTCTCGTTGGTGTTTGCAGAACAGTGCATCGAGGCGATACCTTGCAGGGGAAGGTAATAGTTCATCATTGAGAACATACCCTTCTTCATTTCACCACCGTACCATGTGTTAAGGATAACCTGCTCTTTGGTTGTAAGGTTGAACACAACAGCTGTCTCCGAGTTCAAACCAAGTTCTTTGTAGTTCTCTACTGTAGCTTTTGATGCATTGTAAACAATGAAATCGGGCTCGCCGAAAGATGCCAACTCCTCTGCGGTGGGGCGGATGAACATGTTTGTTACAAAGTGTGCCTGCCATGCTACCTCCATGATGAAACGTACTTTCAAACGTGTTTTGGGGTTAGCTCCGCAGAATGCATCTACAACAAAAAGTCTTTTGTTTGAAAGTTCTTTTGTTGCTATATTCTTAAGAACGTTCCATGTTTCTGTTGTAACAGGTTTGTTGTCGTTCTTGTACTCGTCTGATGTCCACCAAACGGTGTTCTCTGAAGTTGCATCCTTAACGATGAATTTGTCTTTTGGTGAACGACCGGTATAAACACCTGTCATCACATTTACTGCGCCAAGTTCTGTAACCTGGCCTTTCTCATAGCCTTCGAGACCCGGCAATGTCTCTTCAGCAAAAAGCTGATCGTAAGAGGGGTTGTAGATAACCTCTGTTGCACCGGTGATACCATACTTGGTAAGATCTATTGTTGCCATAATTAATAAATAAATTAATTTGTTAATGGTTCGTTTGTTTAGGATTTTCTCGAATTTGCCGAGATTCTCCAAATGCAAAGGTATATCTTTTTAGTTAAACTCTCAAATCTATTAAAGAAATTTTTCTTTAATTACTTAAAAAAAACGTATAGATATATTTTGCTTTTATTTGTTGTGCGAGTGTAATATGTTAAGGTTTAGGGTGTTATATCTTGTGTGGTTGATATTTGCATATTTTTATTTTGTATAAAAAATTATGTGTAAACATGAATTTTGTCATTTTATATGCTCTTTTAACGAAAAAAATAATTTTTTTCGGCCGTTATCTTTTTATTTATTATCTTCGCCAAACATTAATATAACATATAATAATGAAGATAGTTGATTTATCACAACAGAATACTGTTTTGAACCGTTTTGTTTCGGAGATACGCAATGTAGATATTCAGAGGGATGGTTTGCGTTTTCGTCGCAACATAGAGCGTATAGGTGAGATTATGGCATACGAAATAAGTAAAGAACTCGATTATGTGCCTCTCACGGTTAAAACCCCTTTGGGGCAATCGACTCAAAATGTCCCTGTGGATAATGTCGTTCTTGCTACTATTTTGCGTGCAGGTTTGCCTTTGCATGCTGGTTTCCATAACTATTTCGACCACGCCGAGAATGCTTTTGTTTCGGCTTACCGGAAATATATTGATGATACGCATTTTGATGTGCACATCGAGTATCTTGCTTCGCCTTCAATCGAAGGCAAGGTGTTGTTGCTTGTCGATCCGATGCTTGCTACCGGTAGCAGTGCCGATTTAAGTTTTCGTGCTTTATGTACTAAAGGCCGGCCGCAGAAGATTGTTTTGGCGGCAGTGATAGCCAGTCGTCAGGCAATAGATTATGTTAAGGAGCATTTTCCTGAAGATACAATAGTGTATTGTGCTGCAATAGATCCTATGCTTAATGAACATTTTTATATTGTGCCGGGCTTGGGGGATGCAGGTGATTTGTGTTATGGCGAGAAGGAGTGATATTAATCCGATACAAAAAAAAAAGAACCGAAATTTTCGGTTCTTTTTTTTTTGTATCGGATTAATTGATTACTCGCTCATAACTTCAGCGACTTTCTTTTTCATGGATTCGCCACGAAGGTCTCGTGCTACGATTGTGCCATCGGGGGCAAACAGAATAATCTGCGGAATACCCTGTATGCCATAAAGAGTAGTGGCATTCTGGTCATCCGAAGCATAAAGTTGGCTGTAGTTTATTTTTTCCTCTTCGAGTGCTTTCTTGAATTCATTCTCTCTATCCCAAACGTTTATACCCAGTACGGTAAATTTGTCGCCGCCGTATTTGTTTTGCAACTCTATAAGGTTGGGAATTTCACCACGGCAAGGGCCACACCACGATGCCCAGAAATCTGCAAGAACGTATTTCCCTTTACCTACATAGTCGGATAATTTTGCAGGCGTACCGTCGATATTCTTTCCGGGGAAATCAACAAACATCTTTCCGGCTTTTGTTGCTTCCTTGCTTTCCAAATTTTTCTTGTGTGCATCGATGCTTGCAACTCTGTCGGCATATTTCACTATGGATATCATTGAATCCAATTGTGTAAGGTCATCATACATTTTTGCAGTCATGCCCAAAACAAATGCACCAAGGAGGTTGTCCTTGTTTTCGATGATTGATTGGCGGTAGAGTTCGTTCATCTGTGTGTTGTACTCTTCCATTTTATAGCCAATTTCTTCGTTGCTTAAACCTTCTTGTTGCATTTCTTCGTAAGCATCTCTTGCTTGTTGTGAGATTGCTTTTGCGTCTGAAAGAAGTTTTGCCTGCTTGTCGTTTATACCACCGTTGTCCGATATTGAAATTTCTCCTCCGTCTGCATTCTTATCGGCAATTGTGACAACCATAGAGTTGTCCAACAGCATGTTTACGCGAGTTTGGCCCAATGTCATGCGTACAACTGACGGAGCATCCAAAGTGCCCGAGAAACAGAATGTGTTATTTTCGATTACTGCTGTATCGATAGGTACATTCGTGTAGCGATCGGAAAGATATACGCTTTTCCCATTTAAAGTAGAATCGGCTACAGTACCGTTTACTTGATAACCCGTCTGCTTGGGTGTACATGCTGCCATTGCCAATACTGCGATGGCGATTGTTGTTAGTTTTTTCATATTTATTCTAAGAATTAGGTTGTGCGTTTATTTTATAGTGAATACAATTATACATTTGTATGTTTTCGCGCAAAGATAGACAAAGTTTGTAAAAATCATCTCTCTTTAAGTTTCTTTAATAAATTAATTGAAAGATATACTTAAAAAGCCAAGATTCCGTCCGTATTTGCCGGTCTGATTCATAACAACATTTTGCCCTGCGCTGTTCTTGTATAGAATCGGTTCCTTGAAAAGGTCGTGCGAGTGTCCGCCTATTATGATATCTATTCCTTCTGTCTCTTTCGCAAGCCTTTCGTCGTTATATTTGTTGGATATTTTCCATCCCAAATGCGATAGGCAAATTATGGCATCACATCCATCTGCTTTCAGGTGTGATACGCATTTTTTTGCAGCTTCGATGGGCGATATGAATTTTACTCCTTCGTAGTTCTCTTTGAGTACAAGCCCATCCGGGTCGGGTGACAGGCCGAATAGGCCTATTTTCCTGCCTCCGCGTTCTATTATTGTATATTCCTTCACAAGTCCTTCACAGGGGGTATCGTCGAATATGTAATTTGCACATAAAATAGGGAATTTTGCTTTTCTGATAAGTTTTGCAAGGTTTGTCATGCCCATATCAAATTCATGATTGCCTAATGTACCTGCGTCGTAGTGCATCTCATTCATAATGTCTATTTCGAATTCTCCTTTGAATACATTATAAAACAATGAACCTTGTGAGAAGTCGCCGCAATCGAGTAACAACGTGTTTTCTGCTTTAAGCGAGTCGCGTATGTCTTCTATCAGTTGCGCCCTGTTCAATACACCACCGTCGCCGTTCTTTTCGGGCAATATGTGGCTGTGCGTGTCGTTGGTGTGAAGTATTACTATTTGCCCGGCTTTTTCGGTGCAACCTGTCGACAATAATATTGCAATTGTTGCTATAATTATATTGCGCATAATTTATTCTATTTTATTATTGTTATTCGTCCGTCTGTTTCAGAATCGACGGGTTTCCCATCTTTTTGCAATGTTGAAATGTAATCTATCATCAATTCCCTTATTGTATGACTGTATATCTTGCGTTCATATCCTTTTGCAAGTGTGGTAAGCCCGTCGTTCCCCTGCGATAGATAATCGGACGTGGCAATGCGGTATCTCTTCTTCGGCTCGACGTTCTTGCCGTTGACTTTCGCTTCGATTAGTTTACCGTCGGGTGTAATAGTGAGCCTGGCACCGCTTATCGCTTCTCCCTTCCTTATTGCAATTTCGCTGAATAGTTGCATAAGCTGCTCTCCGTTGAGAGTGAGCAGCGCTAATGTGTTGTCGAATGGGAATACATTGTAAATATCGCCGAATGTAATAGTGCCTTTATTTATTTCACTGCGTAATCCTCCTTTGTTGGTTATTGCAATATCGATTTTCTCATCACATTTTTTTTCTGCCATTGTGAGCAGTGCGTCTGCTGCAAAATTCATAAGTGTGCTTTCGGGGCTGTCTACAATAAGTGTCTTTGCTGCATGGCCTATTATGGGTGCTTTAATGCTGTCGACGCTCTTCGACGCAAACTCTATAAGGGCTTTTATGTGATTTGTCCTTTCTGAGATTTTTGTTGCCGTTACCGGTATGTTGCATCCTACGATGGCTGTGATTTTCGCTTTGTCGCTACAGGCCGAGAGTATAAATGCAATAACTAAAAATGTTTGTATGATAAGCGTTCTCATGGTTGATTTTTTTACGCTTCAAAGGTAGTATTTAGGTTCGAATAAAACAATTTGCAAAAAATAATTCTTTGTTTTTGAACCATATTAATAAAAAAGAACTATCTTTGCAACCGCTTTCGGCGTAATCGCTGTCAAGGAAGAGTAACTTGATATGTTGCGTTGGAGATTTGAACAATTTAAACAAATCACAAAAATGGATTTAATTAAAATTGCTAAAGAAGCATTTGCTACTGACGTTAAACGTGAGATGGAGTTTACTCCCGGTGATACAATCACAGTAGCTTACAAAATCATCGAGGGAACAAAAGAGCGTATCCAGATGTATCGCGGTGTTGTTATCAAGATCTGTGGTCATGGTGACGAGAAACGTTTTACCGTACGTAAAATGTCGGGTACAGTTGGTGTTGAGCGTATCTTCCCTTTGAACTCGCCCTCAATCGACAACATCGTTGTTAACAAACGCGGTCGTGTACGTCGTGCGAAACTTTACTACCTGCGTGCCCTTACCGGTAAGAAGGCTCGTATTAAAGAAATTAAGGGTTAAGAAGGTTTCTTGAAACAAGCAATAAAATCGGCAACTCTTCACGAGAGTTGCCGATTTTATTGCTTAATTGTATGGGTTTGATGGGCGTGAACTCTCTTTTATGACAGCTATTGCAATTATTTCATCGTAATTACTTACCAATACCCACACCTTGCCTTCTCTCTCTCTTGTAGAGGAGAACGGTGCTTGCAGTTCATTTCTTAAAATGCACTCTATGTGGTTTGCTTCCAGCAGGCTTTGTATTATTTGTGCTTGCCACAGGTCGCCACAAAATACTTTTGCATATCTTTCTCTCTTCTCGTTCATGGTCTTTTTATTATTCTAAACATGCTTCTAATAGGTTTGGTTGTTGTTGTCAATCATAATATTTGCTATTTTCAGTTATGTCTTAATTGTTAAAAAGGCTTAAAATTACAACAACTTCACTCTTTCTATATATTTTTGTAAATATGAAACCTTATGGTTTCGTATATTGTATAATAGATTAATCAAAGAGAAATACTATGTTAGATGTAAAGGCTTGTTTAAGTGAGGCCGAGGAGATGATGGAGCTTGCAATCATGCACCTCGAAGATGAGTATTCACATATACGTGCAGGAAAGGCTAATCCGCACTTGCTCGATTGTGTACGTGTAAATTCGTATGGTTCCGAGGTGGCTCTTAATAATGTTGCCACGATAACTACCCCCGACCAACGTACAATTGCCATTAAACCTTGGGATAAAAGCATGTTCTCGGTAATAGAGAAGGCCATTATCGATTCTCCGGTTGGTATAATGCCGGCAAATAACGGAGAGGTTATAATAGTTGCTATTCCTCCTTTGACCGGTGAGCGTCGTCAGCAACTCGTAAAGCAGTGTGCACGCGAACTCGAAACTGCAAAAATCAGTATCCGCAATGCTCGCCGCGACGGAATAGAAACAGTTAAGAAAGCGGTAAAGGATGGATTGCCCGAGGATGTGTCGAAGGATGGTGAAGAGAGTTTGCAGAAGATACACGATAAATTCATTAAACGTGCCGAGGAGATTTTTGCAAACAAGGAAAAAGAGATTATGACCGTATAACGATATACAGTGCAAGGAATTGTAATAAAAAGTTCGGGCAGTGTATATGGCGTGCGTATGGATGACGGCTCGTCGGTCGAATGCAGGGTGAAAGGAAACTTCCGGCTCAAAGGAATAAAGAGTACCAATCCTGTGGCGGTAGGCGATTATGTTGAAGTCTCTTTGCGCGAGGATGGTACGGCTTACATTGTCGATATACTTCCGCGTAAGAATTATATCGTGCGTAAGGCATCTAACCTTTCCAAGCAGTCGCATATTCTGGCTTCCAATCTCGACCTCTGTTTCTTGGTGGTTACCGTCAGTCATCCGGTAACTTCTACCACTTTTATCGATCGTTTTCTTGCTTCGGCCGAGGCTTATCGTATCCCTGTTGTGTTGGTATTCAATAAAATCGATCTTTACAATAGTACTGAGTCCGATGAATTGAATTATCTTATTGCACTTTACGAAAGTATAGGATATATGTGCTTGAAAACATCGACAGTAGATAACTCGGGTACAGCAACCCTTAAGAAGATGATGCAGGGAAAGGTGTCGCTTCTTGCGGGTAATTCGGGTGTGGGCAAATCGAGTCTGTTGAATGCTGTAGCTCCGCAGGTTGCAGCACGTGTTGGAGAGATTTCGCGAACTCACGATACAGGTATGCACACAACTACTTACACCGAAATGTTTGAATTCATGCCTGGAAGTTTTATTGTTGATACTCCGGGGGTGAAAGGTTTTGGAACATACGACATGGAGGTTGAAGAGATGTCGCATTATTTCGTGGAATTTTTCGAACTGTCACAAAATTGCAAATACGGAAATTGTACTCATACTCATGAACCCGGTTGTGCCGTTTTAGAGGCATTGAAGTCCGGTCGTTTGGCACCATCGCGATATCAATCCTATTTGAGCATGCTCGAAGAGAAGAGTGAAGGTAAATATCGCTCGGCAGAGTAACTACAGTGGTTCTGTATTTTCCCGTTTAGTATAAAATAAAAGCTGCAATATTGCAGCTTTTATTATTTTATAGCAGAAATTTCTGCAGTGTGGATTCTTATTTCTTGGGATTGTTGATGAGGTACTCTGCAATCTGTACGGCATTAAGCGCAGCTCCCTTCTTAATTTGGTCTCCTACCACCCATAATGTAATTCCATTGGGGTTGGTGAGGTCTTTGCGTATACGTCCCACATATACGGGATCTTTGCCGGCAAGGAACAGCGGCATCGGGTATTCTTTCTTTTCGGGATTGTCTATGAGTACTAGTCCTTCACCACCTGCAATGGCATTGCGTACCTCCTCCACCGAAAGTGGCTTTTCTGTCTCAATCCATAAAGCCTGTGAGTGTGAACGAAGGGCGGGAACACGTACACACATAGCACTTACCTCGATGTCCGAGTGCATAATCTTGCGTGTCTCGTTGTACATCTTCATCTCCTCTTTTGTGTATCCGTTGTCGGTGAATACATCTATTTGGGGAATAACATTGAAGGCCAACTGATAAGCAAATTTCTCAACAGTAGGCTCTTCGCCGGCAAGTACTTGACGGTATTGCTCGTAAAGCTCGGCCATAGCAGATGCTCCTGCGCCGCTGGCAGCCTGATATGTAGAGGCGTGTACTCTCTTGATGTGCGAGAGGTTCTCTATTGCTTTAAGTGCAACAACCATTTGGATTGTCGTACAGTTTGGGTTGGCGATGATGTTGCGTGGTGTATTGTATGCATCGGTTGGGTTTACTTCGGGTACAACCAAAGGCACATCTTCGTCCATACGGAATGCACTCGAATTGTCTATCATTATTGTTCCATGTTTGGTGATGGTTTCGGCAAAATCCTTTGAAACACCACCGCCGGCCGATACGAAAGCATAATCGACACCTTTAAAATCGTCGTTGTGTTGCAACTCCTTTACGGTGTATTCATTACCGCGGAAGTTATAAACCTGACCTGCGCTGCGAGCCGAACCGAAAAGTACTAACTCATCGAATGGGAAGTTTCTTTCATCAAGAACGCGTAGGAACTCTTGTCCTACCGCTCCGCTTACGCCTACTATTGCAATTTTCATATCTTAATAATTTTCTATATTCAATCCTGTGCAAATTTATAAGTTTTTTTGCACATAATCTTTTCCTATGTGAGTTTTTGTTACTATTTAACGTAAAAAAAAGATTTTTTGATTTAGAAGCTGTTTTATTTTCTAAAATAAGTTTTTCACTATATTTGAGCTAAAGCTCGAATATATACTGCACTCGCAGTGAAAAATATTCAAACAAGTTTGATATTTCTCGCTCGTTTGTACATATATTTGATGAAGTTTGATGTAGAATTTGTGAATATCAAACCTTTATGAAGAACTCACGTGAGAATTGGCAATGGATAAGAAAAAATACGATTGTCTGGCTGAGCCATATTCATCACGCTTTTCAAATAACTCTTTTATTATCTGAGTACAAAAATACAAATTATTTTTCAAATCGAAGCATCTACAGGCAGGAATCTTACTATCCTATCAAAGAAAATGACATAACAGATTCGTAGCCGAGTTCACCAAACCACAGGCAAAGGTAACTCGTGTTCTTTTCGTCCAAGCAAGGTCAAGCCCTGCGGGTGTCGTGGAAAAATCATCCTCGCCCCGTAGGGCTTGCGGTATTTTTCCACACAACCTTGCCTGACGAGAA
>JAFUKC010000003.1 GCA_017467885.1 Bacteroidaceae bacterium
GAGCAATTACTTCTTGTGTCGTTCCTCTTTGTAGTTCCAGGTAGATTACGTACCTTTGCTCACGGGTTAAATGACTGTACATATGCAATACAAAAGTATTTAATCCTTGGGAGACGGCGGTCTCCCTTTTTTGTTTTTTTTGTATTGCTGATTGACTTTGGCGCTACCATTTGTCGGGCGAACCTTGCTCACTCCTTTTCGCTACGCTCAAAGTCGTGAGCAAGGAGGGAATTTTGTTGCACTTCTATCTTGACAGTATGCTTTGCGGTCTTTATGGCAATGAATGTTTATGTTTGTTAACAACGGTGAATCATTCTCAATTTGTTCACAAAAACACTTAAATAGATAAAAGAATTTGCGTTTCTCCCTTTATTTTAGTAATTTTGCAACTGCCGACGGACTACATTCGTCGGAGACACTAAAATGAAAGCGAACAAAATTTTATTTATCACTCAAGAAATTACACCGTTTGTTCCCGAGTCGACCATAGCAAATATAGGTCGTAACTTGCCACAGGCAACACAGGAGAGCGGGCACGAAATTAGAATTTTCACTCCCAAATGGGGATTCATCAACGAACGTCGCAACCAATTGCACGAGGTAATCCGCCTGTCGGGAATGAACCTTATAATCGATGAAACCGATCACCCCTTGATAATAAAGGTGGCGTCGTTGCAGGCTGCACGTATGCAGGTGTATTTCATAGACAACGACGATTATTTTCAGGGTCGCATGATGACAACCGATGCCGACGGTAACGAGTATGAGGACAACGACGAGCGTACAATATTCTTTGCACGTGGCGTGCTTGAGACGGTAAAGAAACTGCGTTGGTGCCCCGAAGTGATACATTGCCATGGCTGGATATCGGCACTCGTACCGCTGTACATTAAAAGTGCCTACAGCGAGGAGCCTTCTTTCCGCGAATCGAAAGTGGTATTCTCGTTGTATGATGACAACTTCCAAAAGACGTTCCCTGCCGGTTTCCTACAGAAACTGATGCACAAGGATATGGGCGACAGCCTGGTAGCCGACGTTGAGGAACCCATTAACTACGAGGAACTTGCGAAATTTGCCATACGATACAGCGATGGCGTTATAATAAATGGAGAGAATATTTCGGAATCGCTTATTTCGTATGCACAATCGCTTGGTAAACCTATTCTTCCCAAGCAGAGCGAAGATACTTATATCGAAGCCTGCAATAATTTTTACGAAACGATTTTTGACAATTGTAAATGAAAAGAACAATCTTTTTTCTTTCTGCAATAATTACACTTATCCTATTCACGGCGTGCGACGACAATACCGACACAATCGGCAGCAGCGTCATTCCCGAGAACGACACTATCAGTATCGTAACAAAAACTTTCGAAGCAACCACAAAGTCGGTGGTAGCCAAGGACTCAATTTTGGCAAATACCAACAGGGTTTATTTGGGACGGTACACCGACCCGGAGAGCAACACCATAACAACATCGGATTTTGTTGCACAGTTCAACTGTGTAGAGAACTACGGTTTCCCCTCGAACGTTGCAGGCGACAGTGTTGTGAAAATAGAACTTAAACTCTTCTACAACAGTTTCTATGGTGATTCGTTAAATACCATGCAATGTGAGGTATACGAGCTTGATAATACATTGCAGGAGGGTGTACCATACTATACAAACATAAACCCCGAAGAGTTCTACGACACTGCAAAAGAGCCGCTTGCAAAGCAAACTTATTGTGCTGTAGATATTACAATCCCCGACAGCGTAAAGTTGAATGATGATTACACACCAAGTGTAACCATCCCTCTGCCAAAGGATTTGGGTAACAGATTCATGAAAAAGTATTTGGAGGTTGACGAAAAAGGCGATTCTATAGGTAAACTTAATTTTGCCAATTCCGAAGAGTTTATAAACAACGTATTTAAAGGTGTTTATGTTAAAAGCACCCAAGGTGACGGCACTGTGATAAACATCTCAATGGCTCGTTTAAACGTATATTTCCAGTTCTACACAACGGGTACAAGCGGTAATTTGGATTCACTTGTAAGCGGTATTGCCACATTCTCGTCTACTCGTGAGGTGTTGCAGGTAAACAAATTCAGCAATATCCTGGCCGAAGGGCATCCGAATAACTCATTCGAGGAGTTCATAGACCAACAGACCGATTATACCTATCTGAAAACTCCGGCCGGAGTTTTCACCGAGGTAACACTGCCGATAAAGGAGATTGCAGAGAGTTGCGACACGCTTAATGCCGTTAAAATAGTATTTACACGCTATAACGATAAGAGCGAGTATAACAAACCCTATTCAATCCCCTACAACTTGCTTATGGTGCGTAAGTCCGATATGTATAGTTTCTTCCTGAAGAACAAGGTAAGCGACAAAAATACATCCTATATAAGTTCATATAATTCATCGAGCAACGAATATGCATTCAATAACATTGCAAAGCTTATAAAGCACTGTTCTAATGAATACATGCAGGGAATGGCGGCCGATGCTGCGTGGGAAGAGAAAAATCCCGATTGGAATAAGGTAATGCTTATCCCCGTAACTACATCTACCGATAATATGGGCAATGTAATTTCTGTTACTCATAATTTGGGGCTTACCAATACAAAACTAAAAGGCGGCTCTAAAGATAAAATTAAGATTAGTGTTGTAACAAGTAAATTCGAGGATTGATAATATTTAGATAACGGCAGCATCATCTGCCGTTATTTTTTTTGATTTATTTGTTGTGCCGGTCGATTACGGCTCACTTTTAAAAGTTGTGGGACTTCTCATCTTTCTTATGCATACTCCACAGATATAGAATTAAGGTTCACTTCAAATGTGAAGTGAACCTTAATTCTATATCTGCGGAGTGGTATTTAATATGCTTTCTCGATATTCCAAACAAAGGCGCGCAAGCCAAGTTGCGGTGTTTCTTCGTCTATGTTTTTTATTTCAGAAAGTATTTTGTCTACTTTGTTGTCGTCTACCACTGCGATTATGGCTCCGTTCATCGATGGCCATGCATGTGAACCATAATGCGGTTCACCGCTTTTGCTGCCGCGTCCCTGTACCTGGTCGAGGAACGAGAAACCACGACAGTTGTTGTGCTCCAACATATTTATTATGGTTTCTTTGTGCGAAATATCTAATGTAATCAGTATACTTTTCATGTGATTTGTTTTTGTATTCTATTCAATCGGCCCGGGCCGATTGAATAGAATTGTTGGTTTATCGTTTAATGTTTACATCTTTGCCTTTCAACTGCTCCTCTTGCTTGTGCTCGCTCCAGTATGCTGCAAGTTCACGATCTTTCTTCAGTTTCTTGCGGCGAACCTTAATACCGTTACCGGCAAATACACAGTACATTGCAGGAACATAGATCAGTGTCATTATTGTGGAAATGGTAAGACCACCGATAACCGCAACACCCAACGGACGCCACATCTCGGCACCCACACCTTGGCTTACTGCCATAGGAACCATACCAAGAATAGTGGTACATGTTGTCATAAGCACAGGACGCAAACGGCTCTTGGCTGCACCTACACACGATTGGATAATACCTAAACCACGTTCACGCAACAGCATTATGTAGTCGATAAGTACGATACCGTTCTTTACAACCATACCTATAAGCATTATACCTCCAAGCATCGACATGATATTAAGGCTGACGCCGGTGATGAACAGTGCAAGCAGCACACCGCTTAATGCGAACAATACCGAGAACATAAGGATGAAGGGGTAGGTGAGCGATTCAAACTGCGATGCCATTACAATGAATACCAATATAAGGATAATTATTCCCAATTGTCCAAGGTCGCGGTTAGAATCCTGTTGGTCCTCGTATGAACCGGCTACCTGTACGGCTACTCCCAATGGAATATCCATCTCTTCTATTGCTGCCTCTCCAAATGTCACACCGTCGCTCAATGCCGAACCGGCTGCAAGAACTCCATCGACGGTAACCATACGTTCGCGGTCTTTACGCTCGATGGTGGGCGGTGTATCTTCCTGTACAACACGTCCAAGTTCTTTTATTCGTACCGGGTTGCCTGTGGAAGAGTAGATGATGATGTTCTCGATATCCTCAACCGTTTGACGTGCCGAGGGTTCGTATCTCACCTTGACATCGTACTCGTCGCCATCCTCGCGGTAATATGTTGCCAATGCGCCATTGTAACGGTTACGAAGGTAAGTGGCGGCTGTGCTCAAGTTCAGGCCATGCATTGCAAGTTTCTCGCGGTCGAACACTACCTGATATTCGGGCTGGTAGTCGCTTCGGCTAATGGTTACCTGTGTGAACATATTGTTTGAACGCAGTTTCTCGGCAAGCTCTTTTGCAACCTTGTCTGTTTCGTCGAAGTCGTATCCGTATATTTCGAATGTAGCACTGTTTTGGCCACCCATTCCGCCACCTTGTCCTGCGGTTATGTTACTGCGCGCAATTTCGGGGAACTGTTTCACGTCGGCACGCATCTGGTCGCAAATTTCATCGAGGCTCAAATCACGTTGATCCGAAGGAACCAAACTGATGTTGAAGCTTATGATGTGTGAACCGTTGTCGCTAAGTGATGCAAATGTGTTGTTTTCGTCGGCCTGTCCCACTGTGAAGTTACATGCCTTCAAATCGTCGCCATAGCGGTCTTGCCATATTTTGGTAAGTTGCAATGCAAGTGCCTCGGAGTGCTCTACTCTTGTACCTATAGGCAATTCAATCTTTGCACTTGCGCGTGCGCTGTCGTTCGAGGGGAAGAATTCTCCCTTGATACCTTTTGCACACAATAACGATATTACAAAGAGTCCGAAACATGCACCCAATACTGTCCAGCGGTGGCGTACTGCATAGTTAATCATGCTTGCATAGGCGTTGTCTATGGCGTCCAAGCCTCGTTGTATGGGTGTATATATTTTTATGAACAGTTTGCTCTGTTTCTTCTGCAACTTAAGCATTTTTGCACACATCATCGGTGTAAGTGTGAGTGATGCTACAAGTGAGATGAACATGATGATACACATCATCCAACCCAACTGCTTAAACAATACACCCGACATACCTGTAACCATTGTCAGCGGGAAGAATACTGCAAACATGGTGAGTGTAGACGCCATAACCGATGTACCCACCTCGTTGGTACCATGGACGGCGGCATTGTAGGGGCTCGAACCGCGTTCGATGTGCGTCGTTACGTTCTCGAGTACCACAATGGCATCATCCACAACCGAACCGATGGCAATACTCAAACATGAAAGAGAAATCATGTTTATGGAGCCGCCTGTTGCAAAAAGGTAGATGAATGAAGCGATAAGCGAGAAGGGAATTGTAATGGCGATGATAACGGTTGCTCTCCAACGTCCAAGGAATACGAACACCACAAGTACCACAAAGATAAGTGCATCGCGAATGGTATCGGTAAGCGTGCTTACTGTCTGTACGATATTCTCTGATGTGTCAACGATTACATCCATCTCTATGTCCGAAGGAAGGCGTTTCTGCAGCGTAGGCAACTCCTCGCGTATGGCATTTGCAATTGCTACCGAGTTTCCGCCGGTCTGTTTCTGTACGATGATAAGTGCTCCCTGCTGTCCGTCGGTGAACGAGCGTTGTGCACGCTCCTGTACGTTGTCGACAATGCGTGCAACATCTCTCAAATATACGTTAGCTCCATTCTTGCTGCCTACAACAAGGTTAAGCATCTCTTGAGGGTTGTTGAACTCTCCTTCTACGCGTAACGAATAGGTGTTGTTACCCATGTCGAATGTTCCACCGGGGATATTGCGGTTCTCGGCACCGATGATGGCACTTACGGTTTCTACGGTAATTCCGTATGCCTCCATCTTTACAGGGTCCATATATACGTTGATTTCACGCTCGGGAGCACCACTGATTGATACAGTACCTACACCGTCGATACGGGCAAGCGGGTTTACGACATTCTCGTCGAGAATCTTATAAAGTGCTTTTTGGCTCTCTTCAGCCTTCACCGAAATCATCATGATTGGAATCATGTCGGTCGAGAATTTGAAGATTATGGGGTTGTTTGCATCGTCCGGAAGAGCCGATGCTACCATATCGAGTTTGTCACGTACATCGTTCGTCAAATCATCGATATCGTAACCGTATTCGAATTCAAGTGTGATGACCGATACGTTTTCACGTGAGTTTGATGTGATGTGTTTCAGGTGTTCTGTCGAGTTAAGCGTGTTCTCCAATGGACGAGTTACGTTGTTCTCGATATCCTCGGCACTTGCACCGGAGTAGTATGTGAACACCATTATGGTGTTTGTCTCGATATCCGGAAGCAGGTCGATGGGAAGTTTTGATAGTGAGAATAAACCGAACAGTGCTACCGCCAAAAAGCATAGCGATGTCATAATCGGTTTTTTCACTGAACTTTCATAAATACTCATATTATATCCTGTTTATTTGTGTTACTTTATTACTTCTACCTCTCTGCCGTTTGCAAGTGCGTTCTGTCCTGCAATTACAACCTCTGCTCCGGGTTCCACTCCCGAGATAATCTCGTATTTGTCACCCAAACGACGGCCAATCTGTATGTTCTTGTGGCTTACCTTGCCATTTTCGTATGTATAGATGTAGTAATCACCGCTACCGGCCTGCTTGATAACTGCGGCATCGGGTACAACAACACGATTCTCGCTACCGAAATTGATGGTTGCGTGTCCGTACATTCCCGGGCGAACGCGGCGGTCGTTGTTTGCAAGTGTTATTTCAACGGGGAAGGTGTGTGTAGCTGCATCGATGGTGGGATAAACGATGTTTACCTTGCCCTCGAACTCTTCGTTTCCGTATGTCTCGAATGTGAGTTTTACGCTTGCACCCTTCTTAACCTTTGAATAGTATTTCTCGCTGATGTTTATCTTCATTTTTACCGGTGAAATCTGCTCAACAACCAAAATGGGCTTTGAGCCATACATATCGCCGTCATCGTAATTACGTGCCGATACAACACCGTTTATGGGGCTTACAAGAACTGTGTTCTCGGTGCGGTTCTTCAATGCCTTCTCGTTTACATCGAGTGCGGTCTTCACTGCATCGAATTCCGATTTTGATGCACCGCCCACTTTGTAAAGCTCGGCAACACGGTTGAACTCGGTACGTTGGTTCTCAACCTGCAATGTAAGCTGCTCGAGGTTGCTTGCATCCAACTGAACAAGTTTCTGCCCTTTTACTACATTGTCACCAACCTCTACATAGATTTTATCGATACGAAGAGGTGAGTTGGGGATGATGTTGTTTTTTACATCTGCTTCAACTGTTGTTGTGTATTCTCCAAGTTGTGCAATCTCCTGCGAAGCAACTGTGGTAATCTTAACGTTTGGCTTCTCTTCCTGAACGGTTGCTGCAGCATTGTTCTCTGTCTCTGAACTGCCGCATGCGCTGAATAGTGTTACAGCGGCCAATGTGATTAATGTGAGATGTTTTTTCATGATTCTTTATGTTTTATTTATTCTTTTCCTAATACTGTCTTCAACTCCGATTGGGCTACAAGGTAATTAAATATCGAGTTGTTGTATGTAAGCTGCACATTGGTGAGCGATACTTGTGAATTATTCAACTCGAGAATTGTTCCTTTTCCAACCTCGTAACGCTTTTTGCTTATCTCTACGTTTTTCTGTGCAAGTTCCACTGCCTGTTTGTTTGATGAAATCTGTTCGGCACTCGATGTCATATTGTCGAGGTAGCTTTGTGCCTGCATACGTAGCATGCGCTCGGTGTTTATGCGGTTTTCGGCCAACTGAGTCTGTTGTATCTTGTTGCTTTTAAGTTTTGTGAAGTTGCTAGCTTTGAACAAGGGAATACTCAACGATAGTGTAAGCGACGATGCATTACTCCAATTGTAGTTGTTTATTTCCCAATTGGTATTCGACATCGACTGATATTGGTAACTGCCCACAAGTGCAAGGGTGGGGTGGAAGTTTGTCTTCAGCAATTTCCTTGTTTGGTTCAGCAACTCTCCGTTAAGGTCTATTTGGCGCAGGGTGCTGTTGTTCTCGAGCGACAGATTGTCGGCTGTTGTTGCAGCTTTGTGCATCTCTCCTTCGTAGTTTGTCAGCTTATCATTTATTACTATGTCTACGTTGGCGGTGATGCCCATAAGCACTTTTAATTGCAATTTGGCAAGTTCCACTGCATTCTTTCCGCTTACGACATTGGGCCATAGGCTGCGTACCTGTACCTCTGCGCTTATCTTGTCATATTCGCTTACGCTTCCCTGTTGGTACATTGTGTTTACGACATGATAGTTGCGCTCGGTCTGTTTGTAGTTCTCCATCAGCACGTTGTATGAATCCTGTGCAAGCATCAGCTGGTAAAAGGCTTTTGTCACCTGATTTACCATGTCTATCTTCGATGCCCGGCTCTTCTCTACAGCCAATTCAATGTCGGCTTTGGTCATGTTGATGGTGCGGTATGCCGCCGGAGCATATAGGGGCAGCGATACGTTTAAAGCCCCGTTCCATGTGTTCGAATCGTCCATACCCATCTTGAAGCTGCCCATGCTGGTTTTTATTTCTGCAACTTTGATATTGTAGGTAACTGTTCCGTCGAGTGATACCGAAGGCAGCAGCGAACGCCATGCCTCCTTCTTCGAAACCTCTTTCAGTGTAATCTCCTGCTCGGCCACTTTGATTGTGGGGTTCTCGCTCAATGCCAACTCGATAGCTCTGTCGAGTGTAAGTTGCATTGTCGGTGTGGTCTCTTGTGCATAGGCCATCATGCAGAATGCCAATGCTGCAACCACTGTTTTCAATCGCATTTTAATGTTCATAAATCTAATGATAAATTATTGTTTTGTATATATTTCTCGATTATCTTCTCTCCTTTTTCTGTGGCGATTCCTCGCATATAAAAAAGGATAAAAGAACGCCCTAAAACTTCCGGCGTATATTCGGGGTACTCTGTGCTTATTGTAAGTTTTTCTAAATTGTTTTTTATGATATTTCTTATCAACCCCACCTCGATATCTTTACGCAGATAACCATCTTTTATGCATTGTTTCAACCACATGGTGAAGATTTTTTCGTTATGTGCTTCTTGCTTTAGTCTTTCCTCCTTTATTTCGGGGTATTTTTTTAAGTCGATAAAGAATTTTTTGTTGGTGTGTTCCAGAATTTTAAAATATAAACTGTAGCACATCAGGATTTTTTCAAACGAACTTATTTCTTGGCTTTTTAAGTATGGGAGAAGTTTATTTCTCAAATAATTGTGTGATATGTTAAGGCATTCGTACAACAATTCCTTCTTGTCGGTGAACTGTTCGTATATGGTACGCTTGGATATTTTAAGCTGTATTGCAATATCGTCCATTTTGACATCCTTAACTCCCATCTGCAGGAATAGTTTGCATGCGTGTTCTATTATCTTTATACGAACCTCGTTGTTAATGTGTTGTCTTTCCTTGTCGGCCATCCTTTTTTTGTTTTGAAAAACTGCTTCTGCTTTCAAATTGCCTGCAAATTTAGCAATAAAACTCTAATTCGCAAAATAGTTTTCTATATAAATAATGCATGGTATATATTAATTAATGTTTTTTTTAATTTACTCGCTTTTTCAGTTAAAAAATAAAAATGTGTGCCAAAGTGAAGTTTGGCACACATTTGATTAAGAATCAGGAACTTAATTGTAGAATGTCAGGCTGTTGCCATCAGAGTCTGCGGTAACGAACCCTTCCTTGTTTACATTCCCGCCCAGAATCTGTCTCGACAGATCGTTCAACAAGTGGCGTTGTATGGCTCGTTTTATGGGGCGTGCTCCGAATTCCGGGTCGAAACCTGCTTGGGCGATAAAGTCGATGGCTCGTTCTGTTGGTTGCAACTCTATACCGTTTTCTCTTAACATATTTGCAATGCTGTCTATTTGCAATCTTACAATCTGTTTTATTTCGCTTTCGTCGAGCGGGGTAAACATTATTGTTTCGTCTATGCGGTTAAGGAATTCGGGACGTATTGTTTTCTTAAGCATATTCATAAGTTCTTCTTTTGTCTCTTCTAATATGCGTTCGCGGTTGCCGGAGTCGATACGCTCGAATTGCTCTTGTATGTAGCTGCTGCCAAGGTTGCTTGTCATTATTATTATTGTATTCTTGAAGTTTGCGGTGCGTCCTTTGTTGTCGGTCAGGCGTCCGTCGTCAAGTACTTGCAATAAGATATTGAATACATCGGGGTGGGCTTTTTCTATTTCGTCGAACAGAATCACGCTGTAGGGCTTGCGACGTACCGCTTCGGTCAATTGCCCGCCTTCGTCGTAGCCTACGTATCCCGGAGGTGCTCCAATCAATCGCGATACCGAGAATTTCTCCTGATATTCGCTCATGTCTATTCGCGTTATCATTGTTTCGTCGTTGAACAGGTAAGCTGCAAGTGCTTTTGCAAGTTCGGTTTTTCCGACACCGGTGGTTCCAAGGAAGATGAATGATCCGATGGGGCGTTTAGGGTCCTGCAACCCGGCGCGGCTGCGTCTTACGGCATCGCTAACGGCCTGTATGGCCTCTTCCTGTCCTATGATGCGTTTGTGCAACTCTTCTTCAAGGTTTAGTAGCTTCTCTCGTTCGCTTTGAAGCATCTTGTTTACGGGTATCCCGGTGCGACGTGATATAACATCGGCTATATCCTCGGCGGTTACCTCTTCTTTTATCATTGCGCTGTCGCCTTGTGCTTCATGCAGTTGTTTCTGCACCTCGGCGATTTCGTCGTTTAGTGCTTTTATCTTGCCATAGCGTATTTCGGCTACACGTCCATAGTCTCCTTCGCGTTCGGCCTTCTCGGCTTCAAACTTCATTTGTTCAATCTCTTGTTTTGCGCTTTGTATGCGGTCTGCGAGTTCTTTTTCGTGTTGCCATTTGGCGCGGCGGCTGCTCTCCTCCTCCTTTAATGTGGCGATTTCTTTGTTAAGAATGTTGAGTTTCTGCTCGTCTTTTTCGCGTTTGATGGCTTCACGCTCTATCTCAAGCTGTTTCAGGTGACGCGATATTTCGTCGAGTTCTTCGGGCAGGGAGTCGCGCTCCATGCGCAGTTTTGCCGCAGCTTCGTCAACAAGGTCTATTGCTTTGTCGGGCAGGAAACGTTCTGTTATATAGCGGTCGCTAAGTGTTACGGCTGCAATGATTGCGTCGTCTTGTATTCGCACCTTGTGGTGGTTCTCGTAGCGTTCTTTCAGTCCTCGAAGTATCGAGATGGCACTCATCCGGTCGGGCTCGTTTACCATCACAGTTTGGAATCTTCGCTCGAGTGCTTTGTCTTTTTCAAAATACTTTTGATATTCGTCAAGAGTTGTTGCACCGATGGAACGCAACTCGCCGCGTGCAAGCGCCGGCTTCAGAATGTTTGCGGCATCCATGGCGCCTTCGCTCTTGCCGGCGCCGACGAGGGTATGTATCTCGTCTATGAAGAGTATTATTCTTCCTTCCGATTTCTGCACCTCGTTTATTGCCGACTTCAGTCGTTCTTCGAATTCTCCTTTATATTTTGCTCCGGCAATAAGTGCACCCATGTCGAGTGAGTATATCTCTTTGTTGCGTAAGTTTTCCGGGACATCGCCCCTTATGATACGGTGTGCAAGCCCCTCTACTATGGCTGTTTTGCCGGTTCCCGGCTCGCCAATCAATACAGGGTTGTTCTTTGTGCGTCTGCTCAAAATCTGCAGGATGCGGCGTATCTCCTCGTCTCGGCCTATTACAGGGTCGAGTTTGCCGCTTTTGGCCGACTCGTTCAGGTTTATTGCGTATTTGCTTAACGATTGGTATGTATCCTCGGCATTCTGCGATTTTACTTTTTCGCCTTTTCGCAATTCTGATATGGCAGCTTTAAGCTCTTTGCTGTTGATTCCCCGATTTTTCAGTAGGGTGGATGCGCCGCTCTGTACTTCCAACAATGCCAGCAGAATGGGTTCGACCGAAACAAACTCGTCTCCCATGTTTTGTGCTATCTCTGATGCCTTTGTTAGAACCATGTTGCTTTCGCGGCTGAAATAGGACTCTCCTCCTGATACTTTTGGCAGCTTCTGCTCCTCTTTTTCAATTTCGTTTCGTATCAATTGCTGGTTTACTCCCGTTTTCTGAAGCAGAAAAGAGGTAATCTCTTCTCCTGTCTTCAAAACGGCTCCCAACAGATGAATAGGTTCAATAGCCTGTTGTCCGAGTGATTGTGCTCGGTTTGCACTCTCTTGTATGGCTTCTTGTGCTTTGATTGTGAATTTGTTGATGTTCATAGTCTTTTCTCCTTTCAGTGAACAATGAACAAATATTGCTCCAAAATGTTTTATACGCCATTTTGTCATAACTAATGACAAAATGGCGTATAAAACGTGTCTTTATTGCTGCTATAGTTCTTCACATTCTTGCAACCATAAGGAGCAGCTTGTGTCAGAAGGCATACGCCAATCACCGCGCGGGCTGAAGCTTATACATCCCACTTTTGGGCCATCCGGCGTACAGGAACGCTTGAATTGCTGTGTAAAGAAACGACGGAAAAATGTCTTCAGCCATTTTTTTATGGTGCAGTCGTCATATTTGTCGGCAAATGTATTTTTGGCGAGGAAAAAAATCTTCTTGGGTGTGCAACCTCCTTTTATAAAATGGAACAGGAAGAAGTCGTGCAATTCGTATGGGCCGACAAGGTCTTCGGTCTTTTGCTTAATATCGCCGTTCTCGTTTGCCGGAAGCAGTTCGGGTGAGATAGGCGTGTTTATTATGTCAAGCAGTATGCTTCGTGTCTCTTTGTCGGAGATGTTATCTGCTGCCCATCTTACAAGATGTTGTACAAGGGTTTTTGGTACAGAAGCATTGACGCTGTACATGCTCATGTGGTCGCCATTGTATGTGGCCCAGCCTAATGCAAGTTCCGATAGGTCGCCTGTACCTACAACAAATCCGTTGGTTTTGTTCGAAATATCCATAAGCAACTGTGTACGTTCGCGTGCCTGTGCATTCTCATACGTTACGTCGTGCAGGTTTATGTCGTGCCCGATATCCTTGAAGTGTTGTATGCATGCCTCTTTGATTGATATTTCCTGTAGTGTTATGCCTAATTGCTGCATTAAGGCTATTGCGTTGTTGTATGTGCGGTCGGTGGTGCCGAATCCGGGCATTGTTATTCCTGTTATATCTTTGCGGTTGCGCTTCAATATGTCGAATGCGTGTACTGTGACAAGCAGTGCAAGGGTGGAGTCGAGTCCTCCGGATATGCCTATGACGCAGGTTGCGGCATTTGTATGTTTTATGCGTTTGGCTAATCCTGCTGCCTGTATTGTGAACATTTCCCGGCAACGATTATCGTATTCTTCGTTTCTTGGGACAAACGGCTGTGCGTCGTATATTCTTGTGAGTTTTGTGCCTGTATATTCCTTCTGTACGATGTCGATGCATTCTCCCCGGCTATGTTCTGAATCCGACCTTGCAACTGTAAATGATTTGTTGTTGATGCGGTTGCGCCTTATCTGTTGTATGTCTATCTCTGCAATTATCATCTGCCCGTCTGTCGCAAAGCGTTCGCCTCTCTGTATTATTTCGCCATTGTCGGCTATTAGTGCATTTCCTGTATATACAAGATCGCTTGAGGATTCTCCGAAGCCGCAGCCCGAATGTACATAGCCCGAAATATTTCGCATGCTCTGTTGTCTGCAACTTTCCACAAGTTTGTCATACATGCCTGCTGTTTCGTTTATTGCAGCCGGGTTGAATATTATTTCGGCACCATAGAGGGCAAGTTTGCTGCTTTGTGGAGTGGGGTGTGTGGTCTCATCGCCAATTGCTATTCCGAATGTGCATGCCGGCGTGCGGAACAGTATATTGCTCCCGACCGGAACGTTTTGGTCGAATATCTTTACTGTCGTGTCTGCTATAAAGTCTCCGGGTGTAAACCATCGTTCGGTGTTCAATAGCTCTTCTTGGTTGAAGTTGCTTTTGGGTACAATGCCAACGATTTTTCCTCTATGTATTACTATTGCGCAGTTCAGCAATGCATCGCTTATGCGTATGGGTGCACCTGCTATTATTACTGTTTCACAATCCGATGATATATTTAATAAGGAATGCACGGCCTCCAAAGCTCCGTTCAATAGTGTGTCTTGATGAAACAGGTCGGCGCAACTGACGGATGTGATACTAAGTTCGGGGAATAGTAATATTTCAACATCTTTCTCCTCGGCTTTCTTTATAAGCGATGTCATTTGCTCGATGTTGTAATGGCAATCGGCTACCTTTACAATCGGTACTGCTGCTGCAATCTTTGCAAATCCGTATTTCATGATAGGTTGTTTATATGGAATGTATGTATAATAAGAGGGTGTGTAAAAAAATCACACACCCTCTTATGTATAGAATCAATATTTGTCTTCGGGGTTGGACGGGTCTGAAATTATTGATGTCGGAACCATTTCGAGGTAGTCGAATGAGTTCTCGTCGTATCGGTCGTTGGAGCCGTTGGTGCTTGTTACGTTTTTGCAACGAAGTGTGTGTCCCTTGCTGTATCTTTTACCATTTTCATCTATATAATTAATAGTAGCTGTCGTTACAATTCGGCGGAACGAAACGGACGACTGGCGCATGCTGATTTTCATAGTGCTTCCGCCACTGATTTCGAAATTGTTGTTTACAATTACGCTTGCCGGGCCACGCATCCAACCGCGGTTACGCATGCTTTTGTCGTGTGCATCCTCTTCTTCTTCACTCCTTGTCTGCGGGTCGTATGTGAACTGTCCCGATATTGACTGTGGTACTCCGCCCATGGCAGCAATTCCGTACAACTGCATGGTGTTGTCTATGGTTATAAGTGCCATATCTACGGGGATGCCTGTGATGTCTTTGTCGAAATAGAATTGTGTGATGCCGCGTGATGTTGGTTCTGATGAGAAACCGTAGCGTATTTCATACGTTCCGGCGGGTACATAAGGCAGGCGCACCGAGATGTCCGATTTACCCTCTATCATAAATTCATCGCCCTGATAACAAGTCCATCCTGTGTGTGTTATGGGCGAGTTGGGGCGCAGATAGAATAATTTTGTCATGGGGTTGTGTATCTTCAAACGCTCGCAATAACCGGCAGGTATGTAGCATCCGTGTTTCTCAACGCCGTTGTTCATGAAACCGGGCGACCATCTTACGTTATTGTTGGTTAGTTCGGGGAACAATGATGAAGAGTCCCAACGCATGCGCTCGTAAAGGATGTTCGATGCCATTTCGTCTTCGTTATATACAAGTATCTTGTCAATGGGGTGAATTGTTCCAAAGTCGCATGTGCGCACAAGTGAACCCAATTCTTCGGGTGTATTGTAGTAAACGTTTACATCCTTGTAGGGTTCCATGGCGGGATTGTTGGACTTTGTTCCTTTCTCCTGTGAACGGTTAAGGACTATGACCTCGGGATTGATTGTGCCGTTGTTCGTGGGGCAGGTTACTTTTATAAGTGTATATGGCAACATTGTTTCGAAATAGTCGGTACGGTCGAAAGTTTCGGGGAACATCGTCTTTGCGTTGAAGTTGCTCTTGTATGTTTGGTTGTTGTGCATGAGGAATGCTCCGTATCCGCAACCGGCGTTTACAGCACGGTCTAATATGTGGTATGCTACGAAACGGTTTAATGGGTTGTTTCGTGAAGTTTCGTCGTCGTAATCGACGGGAAGGCCTCTCTTTTCATATTCTTCGCCATACCATTTGTTTGCGAATATTCTTAAATCATCAATGTTGTTTATGTTGTTTTGGATGAAGACTTCGTCCGGCTCTATAAGCAATGTGTATTTGCGGAGTCTGTCTTCGGGTGCTTTGGCTCCACGTAAAGCTCCGGTACCCATGTCTACGGTTCCATATAGCTCTCCGTCATAATCGGGGTCGATGGTGCGAATCTCAAGCGAGTCGCTCAAACCGGTGGCTTTAAGTGCCGCACTGAAGATTTTTAACTCCGGGCATCTTTCAATGATTTGAAGTATTTTTTCGTTCGAGGGAACAAGTACTCCGGCCATTGTTTGAATGGTTCCGTTTTCTACCTCAATGTCAACTTCGTTCACCTTGACATAGTTTTGACGATCGAATGTAAGATATTTCTCTTTACGTCCTTCGCCGGCAACGCTGTCGTTCATGTGTATGAAACGGTTGCTGAATGTTGTCTCCGATATTACGCCTTCGGTAAGGTTGTCCAATTTACGTCCTCTCTCTATAATATGATTCTTTGCAATCTCGGTACACATCGAGTCGCTCAACTCCTCTACGTCGGGCGAATATATACCTGTGTATATTATGTTTTCCTCATCTCCGCCTAAACTGTTCAGCCATCTTTCGTATTCCTCTGTTAAGTATGCTTCTATGGCTTTGTTGTCGGGGGCGAAAATTGTATAAGAGCCGTATGTGGAGAGAGTATGAAGCATATTTCCCGATGAAGAACGTCCTATACGTGCTTTCTTAAGTATGGTACATAGGTGGCTGTATTCTTCGGGGCGGTTTTGCAGATAGTCGGCAATGGTTTCTCCGGTGAATGTGTACCTGTTGCTTTTATCGATGTCCTCGGTACATCCGGTTGTGAATATACCGCTACAAGTTAGCACAAAAGCTAAAGCCGATGTTTTAATCTTGTTCGAAAAGTATTTTTTCATTATCATATTTATTTTATATTCTTGCAAAAGTGTGCCCCTAAAGAGGGGATGCACCGTGTGTGATGCTTTTGAAGTTTATCTTGATTAATTAGGTGCATATTCTGTCCAAATGTACGAACTTATTCTCTAATTGCAAATAAATTGGAGCGAAAAATGATTTATTTGAAAAAAAGATTAAAAAAAGTCCGAAAAAATTTGGAAGATATAATGAAATGGTTTTATATTTGCAATGATTTCAAAAATGAAGTACAAATGATGATAAAACGAAACGAACTTAAAAACGAGTTGATTGCTGCCGGAATACGTCCTTCTGTTCAGCGTGTGGCGATATTCGAGTATGTTCGGAAAAGTAAAGCGCATCCTACTGCCGAGGTGGTTCATGCTGCTTTGCGCGATGAACTTGGTTCACTTTCGTTGACAACTGTGTACAATACTTTGAAGCTGTTTGTCGATGCCGGGCTGATACTGATGCTTAATATCGATGATACATTCAGATGCTTCGATGGGAATATTGCAACGCATGCCCATCTGAAATGTGAAGAGTGCGGAAAGATATACGATTTTCAGATAGATGCCGATTGCCTTCGAGCTATAAAAGGAATCGAAAACTATAAAATCACAGATATGCAGATTTATTTGAAAGGAATTTGCCCTGCATGTAAAAACAACTAAGAAAGAGAGAAATTAAGGCTTAATAACAATTTAAAATTAAATGATTATGAAAAGATTTATTTGTTCAGTATGTGGTTATATTCACGAAGGTGACAGTGCTCCCGAAAGATGTCCTATGTGTAAAGTTCCTTCGGACAGATTCAACGAGTTGGTAGAGAATGGAAAACTCGAGTTTGTACAAGAACATGTAGTAGGCGTTGCCAAAGGTTGCGACGACGAGATGATTAAGGATTTGAACGACCACTTCATGGGCGAGTGTACCGAGGTTGGAATGTATTTGGCGATGAGCCGTCAGGCCGATCGTGAAGGTTATCCCGAAATTGCAGAGGCTTTCAAACGCTATGCATGGGAAGAGGCCGAGCATGCAGCGAAATTTGCCGAGTTGTTAGGTGATGTTGTTTGGGATACAAAAACCAATCTCGACAAGAGAATGAATGCCGAGTCGGGTGCTTGTGCCGATAAGTTCAGAATTGCAAAGCGTGCGAAAGAGTTGAATCTCGATGCCATCCATGATACCGTACATGAAATGGCTAAAGATGAAGCGCGTCATGGTAAGGGCTTCGAAGGATTGTACCACAGATATTTCGGTAAGTAATAATATTGTTTTGAAAGGTTGGGCGAGCGGCTGTGATAGTCGCTCGCCTTGTGTTTTTGTCAAATTATTTCATGAAAACAAAATATACCGCCAATGCCAAAAAGATAAATGCTGCAATGTGGTTCCAATGCAAAGCTTCGCCTTTGAAAAAGACAGAAACAATAACACCAAAAACAATACACGAAATAACCTCTTGAATAACTTTAAGCTGTACCAACGAGAACGGGCCGCCGTTTATCTCGGAGCCGATTCTGTTTGCAGGAATCAGAAAAGAGTATTCCAATAATGCAACACACCAACTCAACAGAATGATGAATATAAGCGGTGTGCTTGAACTTATCAATTTCATCTCTTGCAACTTAAGGTTGCCATACCACGCAAGTGTCATGAATGTGTTTGAGATGATAAGGAACGATAGTGTGAGAACTATTTTACTCATATTGTTAAGAGTTTTTTAAATTTCTAAATGATTTCTTATATTGAAAGATATTGTTTCGCTTGGTGATATAAATCTAAACTGTTTCTAACTGTTTTTGTTGCTTGCCGGTGGTGGCAACAGTTCGTATTGAATATTGCTCATGCTGCCCCACAGGTTATACCTTGCTTCTGGGTTCAACTTCTCGAGATGCTTTAATAACTCCTTCATTGTATTTCGGTTCGATGCATTCTCGTATGGGCAGTTCTTCTTTTGTGGCGGATAGCATCTGCTGCGTGCAAACTCCTCAAGGTCACTTTCGTTCACAAGGCACAACGGACGTATTACAGCTATGGGAAATTTGCGCATCTGCATAATGGGAGCCATTGCGCTGAAAGCTCCTTGAAAAGTAATGTTCATAAGCATGGTTTCGAGAAAATCGTCCATATTGTGCCCAAGTGCAATTTTGTTGCATCCGTTTTCTTGTGCAATGGTGAACAGCATTTTACGTCGGTTCCACGAACAGAGGAAACATGGCGATTTTCGAGTATCGGTGCTTGCGTCGAACGATGTTGTCGATGTTATCAGTTCCACGCCGCACTCCTTACAGAATTTTTGAAGAAAATTCATATCGGCTTTGTAAGGAATATTCTCCATCCCGATGTGTGCCGCTATAACCGATATGCTTGGTTTGTGTATTCGGCTGCGCATGGCAAGAAAATGGAGCAGTGCCAGCGAATCTTTTCCTCCCGATAGCCCTACGAGTATTTTATCGCCGTCTTGCAGTAAGGAATAATCCTTACATGCCTTGCCCATTTTTGTGCGGATACGTTTGTGTAATGAATCTTCTTTCATTGCTTGAATTGAATTTCCGCCGCGAAGTTACATAAAGTGCGACAATTATGACGAAATATTCAAGAAATAATCTTGGCACACTTTTTGTTATTTAGTCGGTGCTTCTTGGTGTCATATTACTGTTTTAGAGCTTTGGCTTTATCATAAAACTTTGTGATGGCAAGCTGCGCTCCATTAGGGAAATGAATCTTCTGTCGTGGCAAGCAACGCATATTTCGCGTTGCCGCTGTGAAAAATCAAAGTAAACTTTGTTTTTTCGCTCGTTTGTCACTATCTTCGCGGTAATTTTGCGGGCAAATATTTTGTTTGCTTGCTTGGAAAAGTAAATAAAAATAAAAAATATGGGATTTAACGAATTTATAAGTAAGCTGTTCGGCAATAAGGCAAGTAGAGATATGCGCGAAATAAAACCTTGGGTAGACAAGATTACTGCTGTCTATCCGCAGATTTCGGCATTGAGCAATGACGAACTGCGTGCACGTTCATCAGCATTGAAAGAGACTATTCAGGGTCGTGTGGCTGATGAAAGAAAGAAAATAGCGGAACTGAAGGCAAGCATCGAGGATACAGAGCTTGAGAAGCGTGAGGAGGTTTTCAACCGGATAGACAGATTGGAGAAAGAGGTTCTCGAAAAATTGGACAAGGCTTTGGATGAGGCTTTGCCCGAAGCGTTTGCCATCGTTAAAGATACGGCACGGCGCTTTACCGAGAATGAAACAATAGAGGTCTGCGCAACAGAATTCGACCGTTCGTTGGCTGCAAAATTCGATTTTGTAAGTATCGAAGGCGATAAGGCTGTATATCGTAATCATTGGACTGCCGGCGGAAACGAAATGACATGGAATATGGTACACTACGATGTACAGTTGTTCGGTGGTGTTGTTTTGCATAAGGGCAAGATTGCCGAGATGGCCACAGGTGAAGGAAAGACGCTTGTAGCCACACTTCCTGTATTCCTCAATGCGCTTACCGGTAATGGTGTACATGTCGTTACGGTAAATGACTATCTTGCAAAGCGTGACTCGGAGTGGATGGGGCCGCTTTATATGTTCCATGGTCTCAGTGTCGATTGTATCGACAAACATCAGCCTAATTCCGATGCTCGTCGCAATGCATATTTGGCCGATATCACATTCGGTACAAATAACGAATTTGGTTTCGACTACTTGCGTGACAATATGGCAAGCCAGCCCGATGACCTTGTACAGCGTATCCATAATTATGCTATTGTGGACGAGGTCGATTCGGTACTTATCGATGATGCGCGTACACCGTTAATCATTGCAGGTCCTGTTCCCCGTCAGGCCGACCAGATGTTCGAAGAGTACCGTCCTTTGGTAGAACGTCTTGTTGAGGCACAGAAACGTTTGGCAACCGAATATCTTGCCGAAGCGCGTAAAAAAATCTTCTCCGACAACAAAGACGAGGTTGCCGAAGGTTATATTTCACTTTTCCGCAGCCACAAGGCATTGCCTAAAAACAAGCCGTTGATAAAACTGTTGAGCGAACCCGGTGTGAAGGCCGGAATGCTTAAGACAGAGGAGTATTATATCGAGCAGAACAACAAGCGTATGCCCGAGGCTGTAGAGCCACTCTATTTTGTTATCGATGAGAAACAGAACAGTGTCGACCTTACAGATAAAGGTATTGAACTTATTACAGGGAACGCTCAGGATCAATCGTTGTTTGTGCTTCCCGATATTGCTACGGAGATGTCCGAACTTGAAAACGATGCTACATTGAGCGATGAGGAGAAAGTTGCGAAGAAGGACGAACTGCTTACGAACTACTCAATAAAATCGGAACGTATACACACCATCAACCAATTGCTTAAGGCATATACGATGTTCGACCGTGATGTCGAGTATGTGGTAAGCGAGGATGGGCAGATTAAAATTGTTGACGAACAGACTGGCCGTATAATGGAGGGACGTCGTTATTCCGACGGTCTGCATCAGGCTATCGAGGCCAAAGAGCGTGTGAAGGTGGAAGCTGCATCGCAAACTTTTGCAACCATTACATTGCAGAACTACTTCCGTATGTATCATAAACTTGCCGGAATGACCGGTACTGCCGAGACCGAGGCCGGCGAGTTTTGGGATATCTATAAGTTGGATGTTGTGGTTATACCCACAAATCGTCCGATTGCCCGTAACGATATGAACGACCGCATATATAAAACGAAACGTGAAAAATATAAAGCGGTTATAGAAGAAATTGAGATGCTTGTAGGGCAGGGGCGCCCGGTGCTTGTGGGTACTACATCGGTAGAGATATCAGAGATGCTCAGTCGTATGCTTACCATGCGCAAGATCAAACATAATGTATTGAATGCGAAGCTGCACCAGAAAGAGGCCGACATTGTGGCAAAAGCCGGATTGTCGGGTACTGTAACCATTGCGACAAATATGGCAGGTCGTGGTACCGATATTAAATTGAGCAAAGAGGTGCGCGATGCCGGTGGTCTTGCCATCATCGGTACCGAACGTCACGAATCGCGTCGTGTAGACAGACAGTTGCGCGGACGTGCAGGACGTCAGGGCGACCCGGGTTCTTCTGTATTCTTTGTCTCTTTGGAAGACAATCTTATGCGTCTGTTCGGCTCGGAGCGTATATCTAAAATTTTGGATAACAAATATGTTGGTTTC
Source organism: Bacteroidaceae bacterium (assembly GCA_017467885.1). GTDB lineage: Bacteria > Bacteroidota > Bacteroidia > Bacteroidales > Bacteroidaceae > HGM04593. The sequence continues at coordinate 21,782 of JAFUKC010000003.1, forward strand.
CAGGATGGCGATATGATAGAACATCCAATGATATCAAAATCTATTGAACGTGCACAAAAGAAGGTTGAAGAGAATAACTTCGGTATTCGTAAACGACTGCTCGAATATGATGATGTAATGAACAAGCAACGTACCGTGATATATACCCAACGCAAGCATGCGCTCATTGGTGAACGTATCGGGATGGATATTGTAAACATGATTTGGGACCGTTGCTACACTATTTTAGAGAACAATGCATACGAGGATGCGAAGCTCGAATTCCTGCGTGTGCTTGCAACCGAGTTGCCGATAGAGAGCAAGGAGGTATATGATAAAATGGATATAGACGACAAGGCCGAGAAGTGTTTCGAGGTTGTTATGGATAACTTCAAACGCAAAAACGAACGTATGGCGCAAGTTGCAATGCCCTATATTGAATATATATATAAGGAGAACGAGGCCATGCGAGACAAATCGATTCTTGTACCTATTACAGATGGTCGTCATGTCTATCAGATTCCTGTAAATATTACAGCTGCACACGATAGCAACTGCAAAGAAGTTATCAAATGTTTCGAAAAAGCGATACTTCTGCACACTATCGACAATGCATGGAAAGAGAATCTTCGCGACCTTGACGAGCTTAAACACTCGGTGCAAAATGCAAGCTATGAACAGAAAGATCCGTTGCTCATATTTAAATTAGAGTCGGTTACACTTTTTGATAAGATGGTAGATAAAATAAACGATCAAACAATTTCGGTACTCATGCGCGGCCAGATACCCGTACAGGAACCGACGAATGTGCGAGTTGCTCCCGAGCCCTCGAAGACACGTCAGGCACCCCGATATAACGAGACGAAGGCCGATTTGAATGATCCAAACCAGCAGGCTGCTGCACAACATGATACACGCAGTGTGCGTCGTGAACCTATCCGCGTAGAGAAGAGCGTAGGCCGAAACGACCCATGTCCTTGCGGTAGCGGAAAGAAATATAAGAATTGCCACGGTAAGAATCTATAAAAACAGTCTCTTATGTTAAGTACAAAATCTCAATCAGCACTGAAGGAGGCCATTGTTGAAATGACAAAACGTTTCACAACAGCCGATACAACCACTGTAACCGATTTTCATTTTCATGTAAACGGCGAAACAGGTATGTTGACCATCTACGATGATGACGATACCGAATTGTTGTTGCTACACATCGATGAGTGGGATAATGCCGATAATAAGCAGCCCGATGATGTTATAGAGGCGGATATTCGTGCTGTGCTGACTGATTTGCAAAAGGAGGGTGTGCTTGACAATATGAATGTTCTTAAACCATACTCTTGTCTTCTGGTCGATGATGAAATGGAAACTATAGTCGATTTGTTATATGTCGATGATGATACGTATATTATCAATAACGATCTGCTGAAAGGATTTGACGAGGAGATGGAAGACTTCCTTAATCACTTGCTCAGCGAATGAGTTATTCGCAATAATCAGGTAGTAACGACGAATAAAGTATATTGTATGCTGAAGATTGGAGATAAAATGCCCGATTTCTCTGTTGCAAATCAAAATGGTGAGATTGTATCATCGGGCGAGTTCATAGGCAAGAAAACAGTTGTTTATTTCTACCCGAAAGACAATACTTCGGGTTGTACTGCCGAGGCTTGCAATCTGCGCGACAACTATCGGGCTTTTGTTGATAAAGGGTATAATATTGTAGGTGTAAGTAAGGACAGTGTGGCATCACACAAGAAGTTTGCCGAGAAATATGATTTGCCATTTACTCTATTGGCCGATACCTCTACCGAGATGATTCAGGCTTTCGGCGCATGGGGGCAAAAGAAAATGTACGGTAGAGATTATATGGGCATCATGCGTTACACATATATCTTTGACGAGAATGGCATTCTTATAGATATAATAGAGAAAGTCGATACCAAGAATCATTCGGCGCAGATACTTGGATAAGGTTCTATAAAATAGGTGGGTGGTATTGTTTGTGCGTTTGGTGTTAGCGTAATCTTACGATATCACCCACTTTTAGTGTTGCATAAGTCTTGAACTGCGGGTTCATATTGTACAGTTTTTTAAGTTTAATACCATACTTCTGTGCTATTGAATGCAGGCTTTCACCATCTTTTGTGGTGTGAAAATTGTGTGGTTTAAGTGCCTTGTTGTGCTTTTTCTCGAGGTAAATGATGTCTCCGGCCTTGATAGGGTAATCTTTATACAGGTCGTTGTACTTTATCAGTTTCCTGCGCGATACACCGGTCTCTTTTGCAAGAGATTTAAAAGTGTCACCGGTATTTGCAATCACATATAGCAATTCGCTCGAACGGTATATAGGTCGGCTTCCTGTCGCTTGTGTATAGTCTGTGTTTCTCCTTGGCAGGTCCTTTGTCGAGTAATCATCGTATTTATACAACTCGTAGCGTTCTATAAGGCTTATCAGTTTTTGCGGATAAGCAGGGTCTTCGGCATACCCGGCTTTTTTCAGTCCCTTTGCCCAACCTTTGTAATCGTCCTGTTTAAGTCTGAAGAGTGAAGAGTATCTGCTGTTCTCTGTCAAGAATTTCGAGTGATCCTCGTAGGAGCCTCTCGGATGGTCGTAAACACGAAAATAGCATTTACGTCCATTGTCGATGGACGACGTTTTTGGCCCCCTCCAATTGCTGTTGGCCTTTATGCCGAAGTGGTTATTCGATTTTTTTGTAAGTGAACTGTTGCCTGCTCCCGATTCCAATAATCCCTGTGCCAACGTTATACTGGCCGGTATATCATATTGTTCCATCTGTTCCACAGCCAACGGATAGTATGTGAGTATATATTTCTCGTAGGCATCTTTTGTTTTATCGGCATAACCGATGCTTGTGTGCTGTCTGCTTCCGCTGTTCTTGGATGTGCTACACGATGATAGCACAAGTGCCGCTGCTAATATTAATAAACCTATATTTTTCATTATCTGTTGTTTTGAGTATATAACTGTTGTTGCCGGCCGAAATGTCATAAATCCTGCCGATGTGTGTAGATAAATTAAATTATTCACAAAATAAGTGAATAAATTGCTTTTACGCAAGTATTTATTTACCTTCGCAATGCTCTTATGCTTCATAAATGATGTTTTAAACATCTTTTAAGGTTTAAAAAACAAGGATTATGAAAGAGAAAATTTTGCAGACAAATATTAAGGTCTGTTCCTACGAAGAATTTTCGGCCGAGGATAAACAGCTTGTCGATGCAGCACGTGAGATTAATTCGAAAAGTTATGCTCCGTATTCGCGATTCAATGTTGGGGCAGCAGCACTTCTTGCAGACGGAACAGTTGTAACAGGAAATAATCAGGAGAATGCAGCATATCCATCGGGAATATGTGCCGAGCGTACAACACTCTTTTGGGCAAACGCACAATATCCCGATAAGGCTGTGGTAGCACTTGCCATTGCCGCACGTAACGAACATGGTGAACTGCCGGTGCCGATACCGCCTTGTGGAGCCTGCAGGCAGGTTATGCTTGAAACCGAGAAGCGTTTCAATGTGCCCATGAGAATAATTCTTTTCGGGGCAAAAGAGAGTTATCTGCTGGAGGATGGTGTAAAGGCATTGCTTCCGCTATCGTTCGATTCTGCGTTTCTTGAATAGAGGACTATGCAAAAGATAATGTTTGTTTGTCATGGCAATATCTGCCGTTCGCCGATGGCCGAGTTTATTATGAAAGATTTGTTGTCGAAAGCAGATGTAACCGATGTGTATGTGGAGTCTTCGGCAACAAGCAGCGAGGAGATAGGCAACAGGGTATATCCGCCTGCTGCATCGCAACTCTCTTTGCATGGTATTGTGTGTGCCGGAAAGCGTGCACGTCGTTTCACTATGGACGATTACAATACCTTCGATATGATTGTGGTGATGGAGGAGTATAATATACGTAATCTTATGCGGATAATTGGTTGCGATTGCGAGGGTAAGGTGTGGAAGTTGCTCGATTTTCTTTCCGATACCCCGGCACGTGGCATGGGCGAGGATATCTCCGACCCTTGGTATCACGATAATTTTGAAAAGACTTACAACGAGATTCTTGCAGGATGCAAAGGACTGATGCAATATTTGGCCTGTTAGAATCTGTTTAAACCTCTCTTCTATGCAGAATATTTCAACTCCCAAGGACGATAGAGTGATAATGGGCATCGACCCGGGAACCAATATAATGGGATATGCCTTTATAGGGGTGAATGGTAATCGGGCCCGTCTTATTGCCATGGGTGTAATAGACCTGCGTAAGTGTCACGACTCTTATATGAAACTTGGTGAGATTTTCACTCGTGTTCAAGGGCTCATTAGATCGTTTCTGCCCGATGAACTTGCTATAGAGGCTCCTTTTTTCGGTAAAAACGTACAAAGTATGCTTAAGTTGGGGCGTGCGCAGGGCGTTGCTATTGCAGCAGCCATAAGTCGTGATGTTCCTATACACGAATATGCTCCTCTCAAAATAAAAATGGCAATTACAGGCAATGGTTCTGCATCTAAAGAACAGGTAGCAGATATGTTGCGACGTATGCTTAACATATCAAATAGTGAGATGCCGCATTTTATGGATGCAACCGATGCTTTGGGAGCTGCATTCTGTCATTTCTTGCAACGAAATACTCCTTTGCAGGAAAAGAAATATTCCTCTTGGGCCGATTTTGTGAATAAAAATCCCGGCAAAGTCAAGTGAAGATTACCGTTTGCAAAGGTTCGGTATAAAGCCATAGCAAAAGTAATTTTTAATCTCCGGCACCGTCAGATGCACTGCTATTGTTAGAGGTACCGAGGATTTAAAGGAGAGAACTACCTTGTTGTGGCGGAAGATACTATTTTTATAACTTCCCCTCCTACTTTTGAAGTTGAGACGTTTGATATTTCTCACCCGTTTTGCTTATATTTGCATAATCAACCAATATAGTGAAAGCCTCGGGATAAAAACATGATAAATCAAAATAACAATACCATGAAAAACATTAAATTATTTACTATTTTTTCGGTTCTCTCGGCTGTAACGCTGTTTACATCGTGTAATCCAACCTCTTCCGATTATATTTCGGCTGTACCCAAAGAGCCGATAGCGGCTTTAAAAATTAATGCCGGTGCTTTGTTTGATGATTCTAAAATATTAGAAAACAATCTTGTGAATAATTATTTGAGACAGGCAATTAATGAAATGCCAAGGGATATGCGCAGCATAATGCGTGATATTCTGGCCGAACCTTCCAACTCGGGAATAGATGTCGACAAACCGGCTGTTTTTGTATTGGATGGTGTGACTCCTTTGCGTGGGCTTGTTTGTTGTGCTGTAGGAAATAAAGAGCAATTAAACGACAATATAGAGGAGTTCCTGGATGAAACCGACAACTTGAATATTCAGGCAGAGGATGGGTATACTGTAGTATCCGACCGCCGCAATGTGTGGGTTGCTTTCGATGATGAGAAGCTGGTTGTAGCGCTTTCCGAAGGGGTTGCTGATGCAACAGAGTATATGAAGATGAGTGAAAATGCACTCTCTAACAGCAACTTTTGTAAATTTGTCGGCAGCAACGATGATGCCGGTTTGTATCTCGATTATACCCAACTGTCAACCATTGCGGCATCTGTTTCTCCTCAAAATCGAGAGTTAATTCAGACGCTTGAAATGTATGATGGGGTGATTCAGTTTACATCTTTGAATTTCGATGATGGTCGTGTTGTTATGAGGTCGTCGCTTGAGGGTAATACGGCTGTGATATCAGAATATATCAAGGCTATGAATAAAACACCGTCGGGTAAGTATCTCGAATATGTTCCCAAGGATGCGTATGGCGTGGCTTTGCTTGGTTTGCAAAATCTTACAAAATCGTTCGAGTTGTTGGATAACAAAATTCGTAAAGAGTTTGAACAATTGATGACGCAGATGAATTTTGATATGCAATTGATTGATGACATTGATGGTGATGTGCTGTTTGCCCTGTTGCCAAGGGCAGATTTGGCAGGAAAACAGCTTCCGCAGATGATGTTTTTCGCCGAGAGCAAGAAGGGGTTGTTCGATTACGTTGCAACTGCATTGCTCGGGAATAATAAGAATATGTCGCAGGTTGCCACCGACCTATATTCGCTTGGTTTGAACAAACGTATCGATTGGAGTAAGTCGTCGTACAATTATGATACTTATAGCTATGATTATGTTTATACGACATCGGGTTATGATTATTATTTGGGATATATAGATGACTGCATCTTCGTTATGCCTGAAAATATATATGCAAAATGTGTGAAAGATGGTGAGTTTGTTGCGCTTCGTAAGAATTTCTCCGATTCGCCTTTGACCGTTTACCTTGATAAGAGTGCTGTTGTCTGTGGCATGGATAATATTATTGAAGATTGCAAGGATTTAGAACCTGCGTTTACTGATATTCTGAAGTATTTTGAGAGTGTACGTGTGCTTTCTACAGATGTGTTCGACAGTGAATTTGTGATAGAATTTGCTGATAAGGATGTTAATTCATTGAAACAGATTGTGGATATTGCTATGAGGAATATCCCGAAATAACAGTATGTGTCTGATGGTTAAATCCATTCTTTTTGAAAATGTTTTACCAAAGGTCTTTATAGGCTCGCCTCCCGAGGGCGGGCCTTCGGATGTTTGGGGGTGTAATTTGCTATTTGAGAAGGGATGCTCGGTGTTGATAGAATCGGCATCGGGCAGGGGAAAAAGTTCATTTTGTTCCTTTGTGTATGGCTTGCGTAATGATTATGTAGGTAATATATGCCTAATGAATGATGCCGGCGAGATGTTACCGCATACGTCTGAGGTGTCGTGTGAGCTGCGTCGCAGAGGAATAGCTATGATGTTTCAGGAATTGCGGCTTTTCCCTGAGCTGACAGCTGTAGAAAATGTGATGTTGAAAAATAGTATAACGAGCCTTTTCGACGAAAATGATGTGCGCGGGATGTTGTGTGAACTTGGTCTTGAGGCACGTCTTGATGTTCCCTGCGCCATACTTTCATTTGGGCAGTTGCAGCGTGTTGCCTTTGTGCGTATGCTTGCGCAGCCGGCCGATTTTTACCTGCTTGACGAACCGGTGAGTCATCTTGACGAGGAAAATTCCATTAAAATGGGGCGTATGTTACGCGAAAGGCAGTGCAAGGATGGTGCGGGGGTCATCGTTACGTCTATTGGCCGCAGGTTGGCTTATGATTTCGACACCGTGTTGCGTTTGTAGTTGTTGAAAAGCTTGAAAGAATGGTTTATGAAACTGTTGTTTAAACTACTTAAATATAACATAAATATTTGGCAGATTATCGGTTTTGTCATTGCTAATTTGCTTGGCGGTATTATTGTGCTGACAGGGTTGCGTGCTTATCGTGATATTGATAGCTTGCTGTCGGTCGAAAACGGATTGATTTCGGGTGGATATATATCAATATCGAAACCTATATCTACGTTTACACTTGTGGGCAATATGATGGGTATACAGCCTGTATTTACAACCGAAGAGATAAAAGAACTCGAACAACATCCGTCTGTAGACAGGGTGGCAGCCTTCACTGCTGCTAATTTCCAGATTAGGGGTGGGTTTAAATTGGGCGATCTTAACATATCCACCGATCTGTTTATGGAATCGGTTCCCGATGATTTTCTGGATGTGGATTTTGATGATTCGGATATTTGGCGGGCCGATGTCAAAGGCGATTTTATACCGGTGGTAATTCCACGTAAATATCTTAATATTTATAATTACGGCTATGCGGCGACAAAAGGATTGCCACAGCTTGGCGAAGGGCTTACATCTTCGTTTCCTATTACAATGGTGCTGAAAGGTAACGGTGTCAGCCGTACATATTCATCGAAAATTGTTGGGTTTACCGATAGGTTGAATACTATTTTGGTGCCCGATGGCTTTTTGAAAGAGGCGAATCTCTTTTTTACGGGTGAGCAGGGTGGTGCTCCTTCGCGTCTTATCATTGCAACAGACAGCAATGGCGATGAAGCTGAATTGCTTGAATTTATCGATTCAAAGAATTATGCCGTTGAAGGAGACATCGATAACCTACGACTTCAGTCGTTTGTTCATGGTGTGTTGTATGTGGTTATAGGAGTAGGTGTACTGATTTCGTTTTTGGCCTTCTTCTTGCTAATGGTGAGCATACTGTTGCTTATAGAAAAAAATCGCGAGAAGTTTATCAATCTGCATTCTCTTGGATTTACGCATAGCGAAATGGCCATACCTTATATATCTTTGGTTGTGGTTGCCGATATTCTTGTGTGGGTGGTGGCTGCTACTGTAGTGCACATTGCTTACCCGGCTGTGTTTGCATTTGCATCTGTTATTTCTCCCGATTTCGAGCTGTCCTCACCCTTTGTAGTGTGGGTTGCCATGCTGTTGTTTGCTTTGTTGTTTATTATACTGCACCGGTATACAATAAGAAGGGAATTGAGGCGAATTGTCACTCCTGTTTCTCGCGTTTGAAGAAACTGAAATTTACGCTTCCGTATGATATATGACGGAAAAAGTCGGGATGTTGCGAGAAATCATTATCCTTGCCATGCTCGAAGATGAATATTCCTCCCGGCTTCAGCATATTGCCGCTCATTACAAGCCCGGGGATTTCGGGTAGTCCTTTAAGTGCGTATGGCGGGTCGGCAAAAATCAGGTCGTAGCTTTCACTGCATCGGCGTATGAAACGGAATGCGTCATCGCGTACAAGATGCCATTCTTCCTCTTTCAGTGTTGTTGCACAGCGTTTAAGGTGGGCAAAATGTTGTGCATCCATTTCTACAGATGTTACGGATGGGCAACCACGTGATATAAGTTCGAGGCTTATGCTGCCTGTACCCGAGAACATATCGAGTGCTGTAGTCTCTTCAAAGTCGATGTAATTGAGCAGTATATTAAAGAGATTCTCTTTTGCAAAATCGGTTGTGGGGCGTGCCTTGAAATTCTTTGGTATATCGAAGTGGCGTCCTTTATATTTTCCGCTGATTATTCGCATAGTATAAGTGCTTGCAGGTCGAATGGTATATCTTTTATCTTGTTTAGCAGGGTAGAACGAAACTCTTCGTTAGGGTTTATACGTTTGTGTCGACGTATAAACTGCGAGATGAGAGGTGTCAGCTCTTCTACAGTTCTATCACCGCATAAAACAAGCATATCTTCGGTTTGTGAAAGATTCTGTTCGTTCCAGATGCTCAACAGATAGAACAGTTGGTCGTGTGGTTCTCTTGATGCAAAACTGTTTGCCAATTGCAACCGGTTGTTGTCGATTGATAGCAATAATGATTTTTTATTGTGGAAATATGCCAACAGGTAGCGTTCCGCTTCCTGTCGATAGCGTGCCACATATCCAAGCAGGATGCTTACAGGTGTGTAGAATGTTATGTCGCCAATGCGGCGCAGGCGTTCGTACAATGTGCTGTCAACCGCGAACAAGACTGTTATTCCTTGTGCATTCATGCGGTTGTATACAACTTTGCTTATTCCTCGAAAGTGTGGAAAACAACTGTAATAGTAGTTGTCGTAATCCTCGGCGGTGTCGTACTCGGCCGGCAAAATGCCGAAGTCTCCTGTTTCTATAATTACCTGTACTTTCGCAAATTGCTTCTGCGTCGACAAAGGGCAATCGTTCCACGCCTTCTCGAAATTGGCGGTTAGCGATATGTCGTTGTCACTGTTGCTGTAGAAGTATTGAAGGCTCTCGGGTTCATCGGCCGAGTAGCAACTAAAACAAAATCCATCCGTACTTACACGAATGGATAATGTTTGTGGTTTGTATGTGTCCACTCTGTTCATAGAGTGATTATTCCCAGTTTCCTGCGTTATTGTTAGGCATTTCGATGTCACCAACCTTAAGGCCTGCGTAACGTTTCAGTTTCTTTTGTGTGCTTATAAGGTTGTTCATCTCTTGGTCGTTTACACCTTTAAGATATGTTGCGTAGGGTGTGCGTGCAACAAACAGGTGCTGATAACCCGATTTGTTTTCTATGGTAGCTGTGTCCAACTCGAATTTTACTCCGTTGCTGAAAGGAACGTATGCCAATGAATCGGCAATAAATCCTTTGGGGTAGATTGTATCGATGAGCGCAATCCATGTTGTATCGCGACGGAACACCCAAGATGTGTCTTTAAGTGTATAGCCGGTGTGTGCCTCGTCCCATACTGTATCGGTTGCGGTGTACCAAAGGCCTTCCTTCTTTACATCGTTCCATCTGTTGGTCTTTTGGGCTTTAGCAATAATCTCAAGGGCTTTTTTCTCAGTAAGGCCACGTTCCAACTGTTTGTCGTCCAACTCGCCAACTTTCATCACGATGGGCATTTTTGCGGTTTTGACAAAGTCGATAAGTGTATCGAGGTTGCCTGCATAGATTCCGTCGTGTGTGTTACGATACTCGATTTGCGCTGTACGAATGTCGATAAGGCGTGCGATAACCTGTTTTTCACGTGCTTGACGCTCCTCGGAGAATTCGATGGGGCCCATGATACTGCGGTAGCTGATGAAAGCCATTGCAATGATTGCGATAAAAAGCAATGCGTTTACTAATTTTTTCATACTGTTTATATTATTTTCTTTATTTTATTTACGTATTTTCGCGTATTGTTTGCACAATAACCGTTTACTTTATTAAAAGTTTCGGCTTTATTTGGCAAAAATAAGATAAAAAAACGGAAAAACGTTTTTATACCTCTATTTTATTGTGAAAAAGTGATAAATAAATATTTAACCTCGCAAATTAAGCAAAATTTTCCCTTTGCTCCAACAGTTCAGCAGGAATTTTCGTTGGAAAAGTTGTCGGAGTTTATACTTTCCGGTGATAATCGTAAAATATTTCTGCTGTGCGGATACGCAGGCACCGGTAAAACAACGCTTGTTGCGGCGCTGGTACGTACGTTGGAGCAATTGGAGCGCCGAACAGTGCTTTTGGCGCCTACCGGTCGTGCTGCAAAGGTGTTTTCGAACTATGCAGGAAAAAGTGCTTATACAATCCATAAGTGGATATACCGGCAGAAATCCATAATGAACAGCGCTCTGTTTACTCTTATGGATAACAGGTCGAAGCATACGCTTTTCATTGTAGACGAGGCTTCTATGATTTCCAATTCAGGCTCTTCGGGTTTCGGCTCGGGTGCTTTACTCGACGATCTTGTGGAATTTGTCTATTCGGGCGAGGGGTGTTCACTGCTTCTGCTTGGTGATACGGCGCAGTTGCCTCCGGTGGGTGAGGTGCTTTCGCCTGCATTGTCGCCGGAATATTTACGCTCGATGTTTCTTGATGTTACACGTGTGGAGATGACGCAGGTTATGCGTCAGACCGAGGATTCGGGTATTTTGAATAATGCCACACAGCTTCGCGAGTTGATTTCGTCGGGAGCCTCGGGTGTAATGCCCAAGATTCGTTTGAAAGGCTTTCCCGATGTGTGCAGTGTTTCAGGTGAGGATTTGATTGAGGCCATAGACAACTGCTACGGCAGGGTTGGTATGGATGAGACTATTGTGTTGTGTCGTTCCAATAAACGTGCGAATATTTATAATGAGGGAATACGTCGGCGTATCCTTTATCGTGAGGAGGAACTTAACCGTAGTGATTTGCTGATGGTGGTGAAAAATAACTATTATTGGCGCGAAGAGTTGGGCAAAGAGGATAAATCGTTGCTCGAGAAGATTGATTTCATTGCGAATGGTGATATTGCCGAAATTAAACATGTGGGCGGTATCGAGGAGATGTATGGTTTCCGTTTTGCCGATGTTTCGCTATCTTTTGCCGATTACGAGGATTGTGAGATGGATGTCAAAATTCTTCTCGATACGCTTACCAGCGAATCTCCGTCGCTTACAAAAGAGGAAAGTGATAGGCTTTTTAATGCGGTGTGGGAGGATTATCCCGAAATAAAGTCGAAACGCAAACGGATGGAGGAGGTTAGGAAGAATCCTTATTTTAATGCCTTGCAGGTGAAGTATGGCTATGCGGTAACATGTCATAAGGCACAGGGCGGGCAGTGGCGTTGCGTTTTTCTCGATAGTGGCTATGTATCGCCCGATACTCTTGATGTCGATTATTACAGATGGCTATACACTGCTTTTACGCGTGCGGGGGAGCGGTTGTATCTTGTAAATTGGAAAGAGTGATAGCTGTTACCACACTATAGGCTCTTTTCCTTTGCTTTTGAGGTATTCATTTGCTCTGCTGAAGTGGTGGTTCCCGAAGAAACCTTGATAGGCCGAAAGAGGCGAAGGATGTGGCGATGACAGAACAAGATGACGGCTGCGGTCTATTACAGCGCCTTTCTTTTGTGCGTAACTGCCCCAAAGGATAAACACTATGTTATTGCGTTTTTGCGACAATATACGTATTACGGTATCTGTAAACTCTTCCCACCCCTTTTTTTGATGTGAACCGGCACTTGCTGCACGCACGGTGAGGGTTGCGTTCAGCAGTAACACGCCTTGGTCGCTCCAGCGAGTAAGGTCGCCATCTTGCGGAACCGGTGCTCCTGTATCGTTGTTAACCTCTTTGAATATGTTCATTAACGATGGTGGGAATGGTACTCCTTTGTTCACCGAAAAACACAGGCCGTTTGCCTGTCCGGGGCCGTGATAGGGGTCTTGCCCTATAATTACAACTTTTACGTTGTTGAAAGGACAGTGGTCGAAGGCGTTGAATATGAGCCTTGCGGGTGGGTATATGGCGGTTACTCCTTTGTATTCGTTCCGTACAAAGGCTGTAAGTTCGGAGAAATAGGGCTTTTCGAACTCCTCGGCAAGCTCTTGCTTCCAGCTCTCTTCAATCCTTACGTCCATTTTTTCCTATATAATCGGAATATTCAACTCGCTGCATTGCTTGCGCATATCCTCGGGCCAGATGCTGGCCTGTATCTCTCCAATGTGGGCTTTTCTCAATAACAGCATACACAGGCGCGATTGTCCTATTCCTCCCCCGATACTTAAAGGAAGTGTATCGTTAAGTAAACGTTGGTGAAAGAACAGTTTTGTGCGCTCTTCCTTACCTGATAGTTGCAGTTGTCTCAACAGTGCCTGTTTGTCTACCCTGATACCCATGGATGATAATTCCACAGCTTTCCCAAGTATGTCCGACCAAATGAAAAGGTCGCCGTTAAGGCCGTTGAATCCATCGCTGTTCGGTGTCGTATAGTCGTCGTAGTCGGGTGCCCTGTTGTCGTGTGGCTTGCCATCACCCAAAATTCCGCCAATACCGATTATGAATACGGCGCGATGCTCTCGTGTAATTTCCTCTTCGCGCTCTTTCGGAGTCAAGTTGGGGTAACGGCGTCGCAACTCTTCAGAGTGAATGAATTTTATCTCATGCGGTAACGATGGCTTAATCTGCGGGTAGTGTTCGCTTATGGTAAATTCGGTGTGCAGAATTGCCGAATATATGTCTTTTACAATCTCTTTGAGGAATTGCAGGCTGCGCTCTTTCTCGGTGATTACACGTTCCCAATCCCATTGGTCTACGTACAGAGAATGCAGGTTGTCGAGCTCTTCGTGTGCACGAATCGCATTCATATCGGTATATATGCCGTAACCTTCGGCTATATTATAGTCGGCAAGTGTCACACGTTTCCATTTTGCAAGCGAATGGACAACTTCGGCTACTGCTCCGTTCATATCTTCAATGGGGAAACTTACTGCGTGTTCGTAGCCGTTAAGGTCGTCGTTGAGTCCTGTGCCCTGCAATACAAAAAGCGGTGCGGTTACACGTCGCAACCTTAACGTCGAAGAGAGGTTCAGCTGAAAAGTTTCTTTTATCTGTTTTATTGCCAACTCGGTCTGCTTAAGGTCGAGCAGCGGTCTGTATTCTTTTGGTAGATTATAAAGTTTCATCTGTTTTTCTGACAAATTTTCAATAAAAATGGCTGTAAACTGTAAATTTTACGGTGTTTCTTTTCTAACTGTTTAATATTGCCAACAAAGATAGCTTGTTGGTTTTATAAATACAAAAATATTGTTGTAATTTTTGTATTTTTATAAATAATAATGTATCATCTGCGTTTCACATGCTGCCATTCTTTGAAACAATTGCCGTCTTTATTATTCTCTATTTAAATAATTTGTTGTATCTTCGTAGCGGTTTTTGCATGCAGGCCCCGTAGCTTAGCTGAATAGAGCGTCGGATTCCGGTTCCGGAGGTCCTGGGTTTGAATCCCAGCGGGGTCACAAGCATGTTTGCTCTATACGCCTGTATTGTAAATGAAAAAATACTGAATAATGTCGGCAATACTGTTTTCTGTTGTAAAGGCCTTTTGGTTTCTTATCTCTCTTCTCCCGTTAAGAGTGTTGTATTTCTTTTCCGATTTAATATTCTTCCCGATATACTATCTTCTCCGCTATCGTCGTGATGTTGTACGGAAAAATCTTGTCGGCTCTTTCCCCGAGAAGTCGCTCGATGATATTGTACGTTTAGAGAAGAGATTCTATCACTCTTTGTGCGACTATTTTATGGAGACTGTCAAACTATATGGCATGAGCGAGAAGCGTGTGCGTAAGCATATATCGTTTACCGGTGTCGATGCTGTAGAGGATGCTCTTGCACAAGGCTGTTCGGTGGTGGCATATATGGCGCATACGTTCAATTGGGAATTTGCAACAGCCATACCTCTCTTTCTTAAGAACAAGGAGGTTGTTGTAGGGCAGATATACCATCCGTTGGAAAACAAACATTTCGATGATTTCTTCCTGAAGTTGCGTGGTCAGTATAATTCGGAAAGTATCTCAATGGCCTCTACGTTACGGCGTATAATAGAGATAGGTAAACAGAAGAAACAGTTTATAATAGGTTTTATAGCCGATCAGGTCCCTACCTGGAATTCAATTCATCATTGGTTGACATTCTTTCATCGTGAGACACCTGTTTTTACAGGAACGGAGAAGATTGCACGTCGTACAGGCAGTGCTGTATTCTTTTTGCAGTTCAAACGTGTGAAGCGAGGAAAATATGTTGCACATTTTATTCCCATGGCCCAAAATGCAGCCGACTTGCCCGAGCTTGAACTTACAAATATGTATTATCGTTTGTTGGAGGATAGTATTCGTGAAACTCCCGAATTGTGGCTATGGACACATAACAGGTGGAAACGTACGCGAAAGAAAATGGAGGAACGTGAGAGACGTCGTGCCGAGGCTAAGCGTCTGAAAGCCGCCGAACAGGCCGAGTAAGCAACAAAAAACAGTCCCTTGGGACTGTTTTTTTGTTGCTTACTCTTTAAACTGTTTCTTAATATGCTCTTGCAAACAATACGCGACGTGCCGAGGGTTTGCCTGTAACCATGCAGGTACCCGGTGTTTGGTCGAAGTCGCCATAAGGAATACAGCGAATTGTTGCTTTAGTATCGTTCTTGATAAGTTCTTCGGTCTCGGGTGTTCCGTCCCAATGTGCAAGGATGAAGCCGCCTTTTTCAATCTCTGTTTTGAACTCTTCGTATGTATCTACGCTGCGAGTGTTGGCAATACGCATGTCCAAAGCTTTCTTGTGCAGGTTCTTCTGTATATCGTCAAGTAATCCTTGTACATATTGGCATATACCCTCGATGGGGCGTGTCTCCTTCTCCAATGTGTCGCGACGCATAACCTCTATTGTGCCGTTATCGAGGTCGCGTGCACCAAGTACCAAACGTACAGGCACACCCTTAAGCTCGTAATCGGCGAATTTGAATCCGGGGCGACGGTTGTCGGCGTTGTCGTATTTTACGCTAATACCCAACGATTTAAGTTCGGCTGTCAGTTCGGCGACTTTGCTGTCGATTGTGTTCAACTGCTCCTGATTTTTGTATATGGGGACGATTACAACCTGTATGGGTGCAAGTGCAGGTGGAAGTACCAAACCGTTATCGTCGGAGTGTGTCATGATAAGTGCGCCCATCAAACGTGTAGATACTCCCCACGATGTGGCCCAAACCGATTCCAAATTGTTTTCCTTGTTGACAAACTGAACATTGAAAGCCTTTGCAAAATTCCGGCCGAGGAAGTGCGATGTTCCGCATTGCAGTGCTTTACCATCCTGCATCAAGCCTTCAATAGTATATGTATCCAATGCGCCGGCAAAGCGCTCGTTGGCCGATTTTACACCCATTATCACCGGCAATGCCATATAATTGTTTGCAAAGTCGTTGTATACGTGCAACATAGTTTGTGCCTCCTCCTCAGCCTCTTCGCGAGTGGCATGTGCAGTGTGTCCCTCTTGCCACAAGAACTCGGCTGTACGCAGGAATAGGCGTGTGCGCATCTCCCAACGCATCACATTTGCCCATTGGTTTACCCTCAAAGGCAGGTCGCGGTACGATTGAATCCAGTTCTTGAATGTACTCCATATAATTGTTTCCGATGTTGGGCGTATAATCATCTCCTCCTCCAATTTTGCAGCAGGGTCTACTATTATACCGCTGCCATCTTCTGCATTTTTCAGACGGTAGTGTGTTACAACGGCACACTCCTTGGCAAAGCCTTCTACATGCTCGGCTTCACGACTTAAAAACGATTTTGGGATGAGCAAAGGGAAATATGCATTTGAAATACCGTTCTCTTTGAATTTGTCATCCAGTATGCGTTGCATCTTCTCCCATATAGCATAGCCATAGGGCTTAATTACCATGCAGCCTCTTACGGGTGACTGTTCGGCTAAATCGGCTTTCAATACCAGGTCGTTATACCATTGCGAATAGCTTTCGCTGCGTTTAGTCAAATCTTTTAGCTCTGCCATATTGTTGTTATATTGGTTACATAATTAAATTTGTCGCGAAATTACAAAAATAAATCGTATATGTACACATTATTTGCAACTTTGGCACGTTATATCCCGAAAAATTTATAACTTCGCCATCGAAAAAGGCACTTACAGGCCTGTTCCGTTGTTCTGAACAATTATAATAAATACATAATTATGAATACTAAAGTTTTTAAAACATTGTGTCTGGCTCTATGTGCCGCTTTTCTTTTCGGTTCTTGTGGTAGTATGAATAATACAACCAAAGGTGGTCTTATCGGTGCCGGTGGCGGCGCATTGCTCGGTGCTGTTGTTGGTAAACTTGCAGGTAACACCGCTGTAGGTGCAGCAGTGGGTACAGCAGTTGGAACAGGCGCCGGTATTATTATAGGAAAGAGAATGGATAATGCAGCCGAGGCTGCCGCACAAGTGAAGAGTGCAACTGTTGAGACTGTTACCGATGCAAATAATCTTACAGCAGTGAAGGTTACATTCGACTCGGGTGTATTGTTTGCAACAAATATGTACGACTTGAATGCCGATGCTAAAAAGAATCTTGCACAGTTTGCCGATGTGCTAAAGGAGTACAATGATGCCGATGTTGCAATTTACGGTCACACCGATTCTACAGGTAGCGACAGAGTGAATGATCCGCTTTCGGTAAATCGTGCCAACTCGGTTGCAAGTTATCTTAAGTCGTTGGGTGTATCTCCTTCGCAAATAAAGAGTATCGAGGGTTTTGGTTCCAAAGAGCCTGTTGCCGATAATACAACACCCGAAGGACGTGCGAAGAATCGTCGTGTCGAGGTGTATATGTATGCAAGCGAGGCGATGATAAAGAATGCCAATCAGCAGTCAAAATAATCTGCAAATAAAACAGATAATATAAAAGTCAAAAGGTGAATATCACCTTTTGACTTTTATATTATCAGGATATTTTCTCTCTTAAAATCGAGGAAGATATGCCATCGGTGTGTGGCAGATAAACAATCTCTACGCCCACCTGTGAAAATTCCTCTTCGTACTTCTTCCATTGTGGTGTACCTTGCCAATCGGAGCCGACAAACATTCTGTGGAATTGCAGGTTCTCCCATGCTCCGAATTTGTTCTTGTCGGTTTGTGCAACAACCTTGTCAACATATCTGATGGCTTCTATTATGCTCCGCCTATCTTCAAATGGTATTATTGGTGTCTTGTTCTTTTCCCGCTCTACCAATTCGTCGGTGCTCACACCCACTATAAGTATATCGCATTGTTCTTTAGCCCTTCGCAAAATGTTCAGGTGGCCGACGTGAAACATGTCATACACTCCTGTAGTGTATCCTATAATCGGTTTGTCGTTCTTCATAATATCTTTCAAAAGATTCTCTTAAGCAAAAGTATAAGTTTTAAACCGAAATGACAAATTTTTCGTATTCATAATATATCTTATATGTAAAATTACCCTAACAGGTGAATAAAGAATGTGGCTCGCTTACGGTGCCGGATATTTTTTCTGGAATTACCATTGGCAATGGCTTAGCATAAAGTCATAGCAAAAGTAATTTCTATTATTATTAAATAGAGCAGAGATCCTCCCGGATGTCTGCTCTGAAAACCTTATTTATTAATTTAATTAATGGGGCCACATGAGAACCGGACTCCATTAAAGTGTAGTCAAATCTTTGTTAAAAGTATCTTACTTGCTCCAAAGCCCGTGTCAACGAGTTAAACCAAACTTGTTTGGGTTAACAACGAGTGCAACCGGGGTTCGGAACAAATTTATTTACTCCAAAGGTTACCCCATTGACTGCGCCCGATAATCGGGCTTGTCGAAACTGCTTTTGTTCGTTTCGCAATTGCAAACGAGTTTGCATTGCACTCACTTACTCGCAGTTTTCACCACTCGCGGCTCGTGGGGTACGTAAAAGTATCTTACTTGCTCCAGAGGTTACCCCACTCGCCGCGACGGCCACCGTCGAGAGCC
>JAFUKC010000023.1 GCA_017467885.1 Bacteroidaceae bacterium
GACCAAGAGAAAAACTTAAATTTTCAACACCAAAAGAGTGCTTTTACAAATTTATTTTGTAATGTTGCACTTGCTAGTTGACTCTGCGCATAAATAAACAAAAAAAATAAGAATAAAAAAATATCAAAAAACATGTAACCAAAAATAAAAATCAACGTCTAAAATATGAAATGGAACACAATGAACGACATATTATCAACGAAGTGCTGGATGGCAAGACCAATAGTTTCGCATATTTTGTGGAACAATACAGCCAACAGATATACAGTTTGATAATAGGGATGGTCGAGAATAAAGAAGATGCCGAGGAACTTACACAAGATACGTTCCTGAAAGCATTCAGGTCGCTCGCCTCGTTCAACACCGACAGCAAGTTCTCCACATGGCTCTATCGCATTGCCTACAACAACACCGTTTCGCATCTGCGAAGAAGAACAAAAGAACAGTTGCCGATGGATGAGCGCCTTTTCGACAATATACGCGACGAGGATGTAGATAAAGCACTTGACGATGATAACAACCCGCAGATTGAAAAATTATACAGAGCTATTTCGAAACTTCAAGCCGACGAAAAGGTACTAATCACACTCTTCTACATGGAAGAGAAGCCTATTAGCGAAACAGCCAACATTCTGGGAATAAGCGAAAGCAATGCAAAAGTTAAACTGCATCGTACACGTAAGAAAATATACCTTTTAATGAAAGACGATGAATTTGAAAAAGAATAACGACCAAGGATTAAGAAAAGCCATCCTTGCATACAAGAAAGAGGAACTGCCACACGATTTTGTATTCAACACCATGAGTGCAATAGAACAGGAGGCTTTAAAAATTGAGAAACGACGTAAATATTATACAATTATATTTACAGTCATTATCTCAATAATACTATTATCGGTATTTGCATTCATTACATACAACTTTTGCAAAGAATATATATCAGAGAGCATAAGACTTTTGAAGGATACTTTATCTTTCGATTCTGCAAAGCCACAATATCTGATGATGATAGTATCAACCTTCGCATTACTTATGCTTGACAGCTATCAGCAAGATAAACTTAACAAATGGCGAAACGACCAATTATAGTATAGCATTGCTGCACAAATACAGCCATCAGGGAACGCGAATCAATTATCGCGTTCCTCTTTTTTTGCCTCGTTCCATAAAGCATCCATCTCGGCAAGCGACATCTCCTTTAGGTTGCGCCCCTGCTTTATCGAATGTTCCTCGACATAATTGAAACGGTTGCGGAATTTCTTATTCGTAAGTTCAAGAGCATTATCGGGATTAATATCATACAAACGACCGGCGTTAACAATACTAAAGAGAAAATCACCGAACTCCTTTTCCGAATTGGCCTTGTCACCCTTGTCCATTTCGGCCTGCAGTTCATCTATCTCTTCGTGCACCTTTGCCCACACATCTTCGCGACGTTCCCAATCGAAACCTACGTTAGCAACCTTCTCTTGCATACGATAGGCCTTAATGAGCGAAGGCATTGCAGCCGGTACACCACTTAATATACTTTTGTTACCATCTTTCTCGCTCATTTTAAGTTGCTCCCAATTCTTGCAAACCTCGCCGGCAGTCTCGGCCTTGGCTGTACCGAATACATGCGGATGGCGATAAATCAGTTTATCACACAGGCGATCGCAAACATCTTTTAAATCGAACAGACCCTTCTCCTGTGCTATCTTCGAATAGAATGCAATGTGCAAGAATACGTCGCCAAGCTCCTTGCATATATTTTGCGTATCGTCGGCAACCAACGCATCAGACAATTCAAAAACCTCTTCGATTGTATTAGGACGCAAGCTGTCGTTTGTCTGCTTTCTGTCCCAAGGGCACTTCTCGCGAAGTTCGTCGAGTACATCCAAAAAACGGCTGACAGCCTCCAATATTTCAGTTCTACTATGCATAATGTGTTATTTTTTCGCTTGCAAAGGTAATTAATTTAATAATTATAACTAACTTCGCAGGTTGTAATTTTGAATTACTGTATAAGAATGAAATAAAAACAAGATATTATGAGTATAGCAACAAACTACAATCCCGCAGAGGTTGAAGAGAAATGGTATAAATATTGGTTGGACAACAACCTTTTCCACTCCGAGCCCGACGAAAGAGAGCCATACACCATTGTTATTCCACCACCTAACGTAACCGGTGTATTGCACATGGGTCACATGCTCAACAACACCATACAGGATATTCTGGTGCGTCATGCCCGAATGATGGGCAAAAATGCATGCTGGGTACCCGGAACCGACCATGCCTCTATTGCAACCGAGGCAAAGGTGGTGAAAAAGTTGGCAGCACAAGGAATAAAGAAAAGCGACCTGACACGCGAAGAGTTCCTAAGACATGCATGGGACTGGACCGACGAACACGGAGGTATCATTCTTAAACAGTTGCGCAAGCTTGGTGCATCGTGCGACTGGGACCGTACATCGTTCACAATGGACGAGACACGCAGCAAAAGTGTCATAAAGGTATTCTGCGACCTCTATAACAAAGGCCTTATATACCGCGGGCTGCGTATGGTAAACTGGGATCCCAAGGCTCAAACAGCGTTAAGCAATGAGGAGGTGATATATAAGGAGGAGAACAGCAAACTCTATTATCTTAAATACTATGTCGACGAGCAACCGGGTTGCACCGATGGCGAAGAAGAAAATGCAGTTACATTGAAGCCCGAGGATACATTCGACCCTGCAGTGAAACATCAGGTTCTGCATCGCGATGCACAAGGCCGACGCTACGCCGTTGTAGCCACCACACGCCCCGAAACCATAATGGGTGATACCGCAATGTGCATCAACCCCAAAGACCCCAAAAACAGTTGGTTGAAAGGAAAGAGGGTTATTGTACCACTTGTAAACCGCTCGATACCCGTCATTGAAGACCGCTATGTAGAGATTGAGTTCGGTACCGGTTGTTTGAAGGTGACACCTGCACACGATACAAACGACCACATGTTGGGCAAGACACACAACCTTGAGACTATAGACATATTCAATGCCGATGCCACAATAAGCGAAGCAGCAGGAATGTACATAGGCATGGACCGCATGGATGTACGTAAACAGATTGCAAAAGACCTTGAAGATGCAGGCTTGCTCGAGAAAGTAGAGGATTATGTCAACAAGGTTGGTTACAGCGAGCGCAACGCCGACACGGCAGTAGAACCCCGTTTGTGTATGCAGTGGTTCTTGCGCATGCAACATTTTGCCGACATTGCTCTGCCACCGGTTATGAACGACCGACTCAAATTCTACCCCTCGAAATATAAAACCACATACAAAAATTGGTTGGAGAATATTCAGGATTGGTGTATAAGCCGTCAATTATGGTGGGGACACCGCATACCGGCCTATTTCCTTCCCGGAGAAGAGGAACGCTTCGTTGTTGCCGAAACTGCAGAAGAAGCATTGGAACTTGCACGCAAGACAGAAGGATTCGAGAATATCACAATATCAGACCTTAAACAAGACGAAGATGCATTGGACACATGGTTCAGTTCGTGGTTGTGGCCCATCTCGTTGTTCAACGGAATTTTGGAACCAGGCAACAAGGAGATAAGCTACTACTACCCCACAGCCGACCTTGTTACCGGCCCCGACATCATATTCTTCTGGGTTGCCCGTATGATTATGGCCGGCTACGAGTATCAGAAAGAGATGCCGTTCAAGAATGTATATTTCACCGGAATAGTACGCGACAAACTTGGACGCAAGATGAGCAAATCACTTGGCAACAGCCCCGATCCCCTGGAGCTTATATCGAAATATGGCGCAGATGGTGTACGAATGGGCATAATGTTGTCGGCACCGGCCGGCAACGATATCCTGTTCGACGAGTCGCTGTGCGAGCAAGGACGCAATTTCTGTAACAAGATATGGAATGCATTCCGCCTTGTGAACGGTTGGAGTGTAAGCAACGAGATTGAACAACCGGAGAGTTCGAAGACTGCCATCGAGTGGTTCAACGAAGTACTTGCAAAATCGGCAGCATTGTTGGAGGACCAATTCGGTAAATATCGAATCAGCGAGGCTTTGATGAACCTATACACCCTCTTCTGGGATGAATTCTCGGCATGGTACCTCGAAATGATAAAACCGGCATACGGCTCACCTATAGATAAAGTAACCTACGATGCAACACTTGGGTTCTTCGACAGCCTTATGCGTCTGTTGCACCCATTCATGCCATTTATCACCGAAGAGTTGTGGCAGGCTATATACGAGCGTAAAGAAGGTGAAAGCCTAATGGTGCAGAGCATAACCGAACTTAATCGCCCATGCAACGATGAACTTGTCGGACGTATATCGGCAATGAAAGAGATCATCGGTAACATACGCGCCATAAGACAACAGAAAAACCTTTCGCCTCGCGAGCCGTTGGCACTGCAGATTGTTGGTGAAACACCGGTGGAGGGACTGGAGAGTGTAATGACAAAGATGGCAAACCTTTCATCCATCGAGAAATGCAGTACCCCCGATGACACAGCCGTATCGTTCAGAGTAGGAACCACCGAGTATGCAGTACCATTGGGGTCGCTTATAGATAAGGACGCCGAAATTGCCAAGATGCGCGAAGAGCTTGCATATCACGAAAAATTCCTCAAAAGCGTAGAGGCCAAATTAAATAACCCCAATTTTGTAGGTAAGGCTCCCGAGAAAATCATTGCAATAGAACGCAAGAAACAATCGGACGCAAAAGAGAAAATTGCAATGCTGACAGAAAGCATCGAGAAACTATCCAAATAAGAAGCAGCCAAAGACGGTGCATATACGACATTTATGGAAAACAAGACTATTAAACTTCTTACATACTCCTTAACAGGAATAATGATTGCAGTTACCTGCATACTTGCATACATGCTGTACGACAGCAACAGACAGAATGCCGAAATGCAGGAACTCTTCGCTATTGAGAAAGAAGAACTCGAGAGCGAATACTCTACTTATGCAATACAGTACGACGAGTTGAAGCTGCAAATCACAAACGACTCGTTAATGGTAAAACTTGAACAAGAGAAGTTGCGTACACAGCAGTTGCTTGAGGAGCTGAAGCAGACAAAAGCCACCGATGCCGCCGAGATAACCCGTCTGAAGAAAGAATTGAAGACGGTGCGTGCAGTCATGCGCGGATATGTATTGCAGATAGACTCGCTAAACAGAATAAATGAGAAACTCGTAAACGAGAACCGTCGTGTCAGAGCAAGATACCAAGAGGCCTCGCAAACCATCACAAACCTCTCCGAGGAGAAGGAAGCGCTAACCGAAAAGGTAAACCTTGCATCGCAGTTGGATGCCTCAAACATAACAATGTATCCGGCAAAAGCAAACGGAAAAGAGATTCGCAAAATCAAAAAGGCCAAGAAAATTGTTATAGGTTTTACAATAGCCAAGAACATTACCACAGCAACAGGTGAAAAGAGCATATACGTACGCATCACCACCCCCGATGGCAATGTCCTGACTAAAAATGCAAACAACACCTTTACCTACGAGAATCGTAACATAAACTATTCGATAAGAACCGATATTGAATATACAGGTGACGAGCAGACCTTGACTCTTTATTGGGATGTAGAGGAGTTTTTGCAAGGAGGAAAATACCTTGTACACATATTTGCCGATGGCAATATGATAGGCTACAGCGAATTTAACATCAAATAGTATCGGATGCTGAATTATTAAAGTAACTCGTACAAAGGATTTCCATTGTACGAGTTACTTTTTTAACAGCCCGATGAATAGAAAAAAAGCAGAAATCATTTCTCTGTGCCTTGTCTGTTGCATGGTATCCCTGGCACAAGATGCACCACTCTCGCTCGACAGTTGCCGAGCACTTGCCCTTCGTTACAATAAAAACATATATATAGCAGATGAAGAGGTAAAGGCCGCACGATACGAGCGAAAAGCAGCTTTCAGCAACTACCTTCCCAAACTGTCGGCCGAGGGAGCATACCTTCATAATAATAAAAGAATATCGCTATTGACAAGCGGACAACACAAAAGCCTGCAAACCATTGGCGATGCCCTGCACGAAGGAATAGGCAATGTTCTTAAAGAGATGGCAACATTGTTGCCGCAACCCGGTGAAGCGACAGCGCTGCTTTCATCAATAGACATAGCCTCGCCACTGAACACATTAGGCAGTTCTATAAGTGAAGCACTTGCCCCCGACACACGTAACATCTATGTGGCAGCTGTCACCGTCAGACAACCTATATTCGCCGGAGGAAGAATCATAGCTTATAACAAACTTACACGTCACGCCGAAAATGCGAGTCTGTCTCAAAAAGAGAACAAGATACAAGAGATTATCGTTCTCACCGAAGAGGCATATTGGCAGATAGTATCACTTGCAAACAAACGTAAACTTGCAACAGCCCTTGTATCGATGCTCGAACAACTGCACTCCGATGTAGAGAAGATGAAAGACGAAGGTGTCGCTACACAAGCCGACTTGCTTAATGTGGAGGTAAGACTTAACGAAGCACGTACGGCATTGCTGCAGGTGGAGAACGGAGAGATGCTTGCACGTATGTATCTATGCCGTATATGCGGCCTGCCTATCGACTATGCACCAACTCTTGCCGACGAGAACAACGAAGAACTTACCGGCTGCAGAGAGGCGATAAATGTAAATATACAATGCGCCATGCAGAACCGTCCCGAGTTGAAAAGCCTTGAATCGCTTGTAGAGATATTCAAGCAAAAAACAAACATTGCACGTGCAGAATACCTGCCCGTAATTGGCCTTACGGCCAATTACATGATAAGTAACCCAAGCCTGACGGATGGTTTCAGAAAGAGATTCCGAGGGATGTGCAGTATCGGCATCGTAGTGAATATACCCATCTGGAATTGGGGTGAAGGAATATATAAGACAGCCGCGGCTAAAGCACAAACGAATATTGCAAAATATACCCTTGCCGATGCACGTGAAATGATAGAATTACAGGTACATCAATCGGAACAACGTGTAAGTGAATCGGAAAAACGCCTTATACTTGCCACAAGCAATGTGCTTAAAGCCGAAGAGAACCTTCGCACAGCCAACATCGGATTTGCCGAGGGGGTACTCACAAGCGAAAATGTTCTTGAAGCACAGACTGCATGGTTACAGGCACACTCGGGAAAAATTGATGCACAGATAGATGTAATACTCTCACGACTATATTTGAAAAAAGCGTTAGGAATATTGAAACCTTAAAATATTGTGGCTATGCAAAAAGAGGAACGAAACATAGTTATAACTGTGATGATACTTGCCATTATTATCATTGTTGTTGCATTGATAGGTGAATTCACGTTAGGAAAAGATAACGGCACTATTCAGGGGCAGGCCGAGGTGCAAGAATACCGGGTATCGAGCAAGGTACCGGCAAGAGTACTGAAATATTTCGTAAGGGAAGGCGACAAAGTAAATGCCGGCGATACGGTTGTAATATTGGAAGCGCCTGATGTTACGGCAAAATTGGTACAGGCCGAAGCTGTAAAAAAGGCGGCACAGGCATTGAACGAACAGGTTGTACAAGGAACCAGACCTGAACAGAAACGTGCTGCATACGAGATGTGGCAAAAGGCTGTAGCCGGGATGGATATTGCACAAAAATCATTCGCAAGAGTACAAAAGCTATATGAAGAAGGAGTGACAACAGCACAAAAACGTGATGAAGCCGAGGCAGCCATGAATGCAGCCTTGGCAACGGAACGCGCAGCAAAAGCCGAGTATGAGCTTGCTTTGAAAGGTGCACAGGTGGAAGAGAAAGAGATTACCGCTGCAAAGATAGAACAGGCACAAGGAGCAGTGGAAGAGGTGGATTCATATATCGAGGAGACTGTGCTCACTGCCATAAGGGATGGTGAAATAAGCGATATCTTCCCTGCTGTGGGAGAGCTTGTAGGCTCGGGCGCACCAATAATGAACATAGCATATCTTGACGAAATGTGGTTCAGCTTCAATATTCGAGAGGACGATTTAAAAGAGTATAACATAGGCGATACGACAAATACATACATTCCTGCACTCGACAAGCATATAGATGCGGAAATCTACTATATGAAGGACCTTGGGACATATGCAGTGTGGCGTGCAACTAAAGCCACAGGGGAATATGACATAAAAACCTTCGAGGTGCGTGCACGTCCTGTAGAAGCCGCAGAAGGAGTACGCCCCGGTATGTCTGTACTTATAAAAAGAAGATAAGATGCAGAGTGCAAAGGCATTTAGGAGAGTATTCGCACGCGAAGCAAGAATAATATTCTCGCGACCGATATATCTTATGTGTATGGTTGTTGCACCGCTTTGCACGTTCGTTCTGTTTGCAACACTGATGAATGCCGGCCTGCCGGTAGAACTGCCGGTGGCTGTGGTAGATGCCGACAACAGCAGCACCACGCGAAAAATAACACGCAACCTCGACGCTATGCAACAGATTGGCATCATTGCCCGATACGCCGATACAGAAAGAGCAACAGATGCTATACGAAGAGGCGATATTTATGCATTCTACTATTTCCCCGAAGGAACAACCGAGGAACTGCTTTCGAACCGGCAGCCCACAATTTCGTTTTACATCAATTACAGCTACCTGGCAGCCGGGTCGCTGACATATCGCGACATGTACATAACATCGTTGCTTGCCAATGCAGCCGTGGGACAGGCAGCACTGATGGCACGAGGAGCCACAAAGAGAGAAAGTGAAGCACTGCTTCAACCAATAGTCATTGAAACACATGCCATAGGTAACCCTTGGCTTAACTATTCCATATATCTTAACAACACACTCTTTCCGGGCGTCCTGTCACTGCTTACAATCTTGCTTACAGCATTCAGCATCACGTCGGAGATTAAACAGAGTACAGCACAGCAATGGTTGGAGTCGGCAAACGGAAGCATAGCTGTTGCACTTGCCGGCAAGTTATTGCCACAAACAGTAATAATATCACTTGTTGCAATATTCTACAATATCTATCTGTACCGATTTATGCACTTCCCCATTCACGATGGAATATGGAGCATGATTGCAGCCTCGCTGCTTATGGTGGCAGCCTCGCAATCATTGGGAACATTCCTCGCCGGATTACTGCCATCGCCACGTTGGTCGATGAGTATTGCATCATTATGGGGCGTTGTTTCATTCTCAATATCGGGATTTTCATTCCCCATCGAAGGAATGAGCGGTGCAATACAAACGGCGACAAACCTGTTTCCGCTACGCCACTATTTTATGATTTACTGTAATCAAGCACTGCTTGGATACCCTGTTGCCGAGGCTGCAATACACTATGCGGCACTGCTGACATTCTGTATTCTGCCGTTTTTTACAATGAGACAGTTAAAAAAAGCTCTGCTCACATATCCTTATATAAGATGAAAAAAATATTCGACATATATTTCAACGAACTAAAATGCTGCATAAAAGACACTGGAGTGATGGTGTTTTTTGTTCTGGTACCGTTGGGGTATCCCTTGTTATATACTTATATATATTCGCAAGAGGTAGTAAGAGAAATTGAAGTAGCTGCATGCGATTTATCGAATAGTAAGGAGAGCCGTAAATTTCTTCGGATGGCCGATGCTACACCCGAAATTACCATTCAATCATACTGCACCGATATGCTTTCGGCACGCACATTGATGCAACAAGACAAAGTAAAAGGCATTATTTATATACCGGAAGAGTTCTCGAACAATCTGAACAACAGTGAACAGGCACACATAAGTATATATTGCAGTATGGCAAGCCTCTTCTACTATAAATCGATACTTGTTGCATGTACCGAAACAAGCCTTGCCATGAATAAGAATATACTTATATCGAAATTGGGAGCAAGCACCGAACGTCAGGCCGAAGTGGAAAGCAGCCCGTTACTATCAGAAGCCATAGGAATAGCCAACCCATCAGCAGGATTCGCAAATTTTGTCATACCGGCAATACTGATACTTATACTGCAACAGACACTGCTGCTTGGTGTTGGAATGCGCATGGGCAGCGAACACGAACAGGGGTATCAGTTACATAAAAAAAACATATACGGAATTGCGCAGGTGGTGGGGCGCAGTACAGCCTATCTTACCATCTACATTCCTGTAACCGCATATGTTCTTTGTGTAGTCCCGGCATTGTTCGATTTGTCGCAATTGAGCAACGCATTAACCCTCGTAATGTTTATGCTACCCTATCTTCTCGCCTGCATCTTCATGGCAATGACACTCGGCTGTTTTGTATGGGAACGCGAAACAGCAATGTTACTGTTTGTATTTACATCTGTACCGTTTCTCTTCCTTTCGGGTATTTCATGGCCGGAAAGCGCTGTTCCTGTATTCTGGAAGGCTGTATCATGCATTTTACCTTCAACATTTGGGATAAACGGCTTTGTGAGCATAAACGAAACCGGAGCATCGCTAAATGATATATCTTTCGAGTACCATGCACTGTGGATACAATGCTGCATATATTTCGTTACTGCATGTGTAACGACAAATATACGTTACCGAAGAAAATATTCATAAATCATACGACAAACATCCTTGGCAGGATTCTGCCAAGGATGTTTGTCGTATTAAAGGATAGAATTATAACTCTTTAAATAAACGGAGTGGTTTACTCCTCTTTTTTTGCAGATCTTTTTGCTTTTGTAGCAGCTTTAGCCTTCAACGATTCAATCTCGGCCTCAAGTTGTACAATCTCAACCTCTTGATTCTCTATAACCTGTTTCAATGCACCCAACTCCTCGTTATCGATATCCTCGGGATATTGAGCACGTACACGTGCCATGAAGTCACCAAGAATATTCATATAGTTGGTAAATGCATCGTAGGGCGATTCATATATGCATCTCTCGGGAATAATACCGTTCTGCTTTGTTGTCATGAATCGGAAGTTATCGGCTGCCTGCAGATAATCCCAATCCTGTTTCAATTTCTTATCGTCGGAGAGAGACACACGCTCGGCCACACTATATAACTTATCGAATGCCTCGCGCTGCAGAGTGTTTCCAAGCCACGAACTTGCATCACGCTCTTCGTCCATCCAAGAGAGAGGATAGGGAACTTCCAACGGACCCACCGATTTATGTTTCTCAACAATCTCGGAAGGTGTAGAGAATGTAATGCCACGCTCTTTGGCCAATACCGGAATTGCCTTAAGGAATTCCAGAATATTGGATGAAAGCGGTTGTGCAATACCGAATGCGGTAAGGTTCATGAATATATTCACAATCTGCTCGTCTTTGGGGAGCGTTGCAATCCAATCGACATAAGTCTCGGCAAAAAGCGGATACTCATCCCAATCGGGGTTTGAGAAACGAAGAGAAATATCATCGGACAATTTATAGTCGCGAAGCAACAGTTTCAAGCCGGGAGCAGTGCTGCAGTTGTAGAGGAAGTGAGGACTCTTCCATGCAAGAATATGCTTTGCACCCTCCGACAACATACCTTTAAAGCCCATCGATGCTGCCATCTCGCCAATCTCATCAGAATAGATAAGACCCGAGTTACGCAATACTTTCGGTTTTTGTCCGAACAGCTCCTTAATCTTACGGTTCATGCGTTTCACCTCCTCGGCAAACACTGCGGGAGAAGCCAACGAGGAGAGACCATGTGAATAGGGCTCGGAAAGGAACTCGCAGCAACCGGTTTTATTAATCTCCTTCAATAGTTCGATTACCTGCGGAGCATACAGTTCGAGCATCTCCAAACCAACACCCGATACAGAAAGAGCCACCTTAAATGCACCTTCGCCCTCCTTAATCATCTCGAGTAATGCCGTAAGTGCCGGTACATAGGATTTTTCGGCAACCTCGGTAACTGCACTCTCGTTTGCATAGTCATCATAATAGTAGTGATCGCTACCTATGTCGAAGAAACGATAACGTTTCAACTGTCTGAGTTGATGAATCTCGAAATAGAAACAAATTGTTTTCATATTATTATCTTATTATTTTTCAAGCCATTACTTTTTCATATAAATTACGCAGTTTCAGGGCTACTTTTTCCCAGGTGATGTTATCCACCTCGCGACGTCCTTCAACCTTCAAATACTCGTAAAGCGATTCGTTGTTGCAAATAGAATATATTGCATCGGCCATAGCATTGATATCCCAATAATCGGTTTTAATACATTTATCAAGAATCTCGGCACAACCCGACTGTTTAGAGATGATTGTTGGAACATCGCACTGCATCGCCTCGAGCGGTGATATACCAAACGGTTCACTCACCGAAGGCATAATGTATACATCGCTGGCCTTAAGGCACTCATACACCTGACGACCACGCATAAAACCGGGGAAGTGGAAACGATCTGCTATACCGCGCTGTGCTACAAGTTTTATCATATCGTTCATCATATCGCCACTGCCGGCCATGCAAAAACGGATGTTGCGTGTCTTGCGTAAAACCATCGCAGCAGCCTCCACAAAATACTCGGGACCCTTTTGCATCGTGATACGGCCAAGGAAAGTTACGAGTTTCTCATTTGGTATTTTCTTTGGTTCAATATCAAGAATATCCTGCGACAGAGGTGTAACGGCATTATGCAATGTAGAAACCTTATCGGGGTGCTGATGATATTTCTCAATTACGGTACGACGTGTAAGCTCGCTCACACATACAATGTGATCGGCATGATCCATACCATTCTTCTCTATAGCATACACTGTGGGGTTAACATTACCACGACTGCGGTCGAAATCGGTAGCATGCACATGAACAACAAGCTTCTTACCCGATACCTGTTTTGCATGTATTCCGGCCGGATAGGTGAGCCAATCGTGCGAATGTATTATATCGAATTCTTCGGCACGCGCAACCACACCGGCTATAATGGAATAGTTGTTAATCTCTTCGTGCAGGTTCTGGGGATAACCGCCTGCAAACTCCATACAACCAAGGTCGTTGGTATTCATGTAGCTGAAATCGCCATACACATGGTTGCGATAGTGATAGTATTCATCGGGACGAATGATTTTGCCTACACGAGATTCTACGTAGCTGGAATCGACATCCTTCCATACAATAGGTACTGAATTCATACCTACGATTCTCAAGAAACTGTTATCTTCATCGCCATAGGGTTTCGGGATACAGAACTTAATCTCGACGTCTCCTTGCTCGACAAAGCCTTTGGTCAGTCCGTAACTTGCTGTTCCAAGACCACCGGAAATATGCGGGGGAAACTCCCAACCGAACATTAATACTTTCATATCAATTATCCCTCCATTTTAGATTCGTACTGTTTAAGTATATGGCTTGTCCTGAGGATTGCCGAAACATTCATTGCAAAGGCCACAGCTCCACGTCCTTTGAACGGCGGGTTACCATCGAACACTTCGGGAATAGAACCGACGCAGTGTTGAACAATCTCGTCCTCATAACCAATCATCTGTCTTTCAACAAATGATATACCACTTGTTTTATATATCTTAAGATATGCTTCGTAGTAGAAACCGCCCAGCCAAGGCCATACGGTACCCTGATGATATGCATAATCGCGTTGTATCTGCGGGCCTACATAATTAGGATTATAACCCACACTCTTTGGAGAGAGAGAACGCAAACCGCGAGGTGTCAGAAGCTCGCGTGTAACTATATCAAGAACTTTTTTCTTCTGTTTAGAATCGAGTGGAGAATAATCGAGTGCTACAGCCATAATCATATTGGGACGTACACTCCAATCGACATAATCGCCATCGACATAATCGTACAAATAGCCATACTCATTGAGGAATACATCGCTGAAAGCTGTACCTGCAAGCGCAATAAGACGCACGAGCCAATCGGCTACGCTGTAATCGTTCATTCGGGCAACTATCTCTTGTGTAAACTTTAGAGCATTATACCACAAAGCATTTATCTCGACAACATAACCTGTACGCGGAACTACCGGACGCCCATTGGCTGTTGAGTTCATCCATGTAACAGCCTTGTCTTTTCCGTTTGTCGACAACAGGCCGTTGGGCATAAGACGAAGATTAAGATGGTTGTTGCCATGGATATAATTCATTATCTTAACAACCAAATCGCCGTAAAGATTGCGGCAAGCATCCATACCACACTCTTTTGCATACTGTTGGATGGCCCAAACAGCCCACAAAAGAACATCGGGATGCTCCATCTCGTAAATCTTGCATTCGCTTGGACGGTCGGCTATATAATCTTCGATGGCAATTCGGGCAGTACGCATCACCTGTTCGAATTCATCCTTTTTGCCTAATGGAAGGGTAAGGCCGGGCAGAGAAACGAATAGGTCGCGAGCACGACATTTGAACCAGGGATAACCTGCCAATATATAGATGTGCTCGCCTTGTACATTAAAGAATTGGTTACCTGCACACTCCATACAGTGCATGAAGTTATCGCGCGGAGTACGTATGCGCTCTTCGTGGTCGAAAGCAGCCTTCATGGTACGTGTACTGATAGGGTCGATTCCACCCGAGAACACTATACTTTCACCGGCTTTCATCTTAACTTCGAAATATCCGGGAACAAACAGATCTTCGTTGAAATCGTATCCGCGTTCAAGCTCTTTCACATACTCTATGCCACGATACCAATCGGGACGATATACAAACTCGTTCTTCTTGTTGAGCTGCATGTAGAGGTCGGGGTACCCCGAATACATGCACATGCTTATTCCGTTCTCAACCTCTCGGAAACTCTTGTTGGCTATATTATTCTCGTGAGTATACTCACGGACACTGCGGAACGCAAGGAAGGGACGCAAACGCAATGTAACAGCTGTATTTGCTTTCAACAGGGTGTAACGAATAAGAATTCTGTTCTCGTGATGCACAAAGGCTTTCTCTTTTTTAAGCCATACGCCACCCACATTATAGATTGTGGTGGGCACACGCTCCCATGCAAACTCGCGAATGTATTTGTTGCCACGAGGACTGAAATTGTCGGCGTTGTACTTATGCAAGCCGAGGTTAAATTCGGCACCATGCAGAACCACTGTTTCATCGAGCGACGACAGCAGAACATGGTTCTCATCATCAAGTTGCGGAATCGGAACAACCAACAACCCATGATACTTACGGGTGTTGCAGTCAACGATTGTCGAGCAGTGATAAGCGCCTGAACGGTTAGTCCTAAGGATTTCCTTTTGCAACGACTCTTCCAAGTTCGTCATCAGAGTTTTTTCGAATCGCAAATAACTCATCTCTTATAATTTAATTTTGGTAAAACTCGTATAGTTTACATATCACTTTCAAATGTAGACATTTAAAATATGAATAACAAATTTAATAGAGTCTTTTTTTAAAAAATGTAAAAAAGGAGGATTTCCGACAACTATTTTCAACTATTTCAGGAGTCGTTCAAATTAAATAATTAATTATATGTACAAAAAGTTCTTTCTTAATCGCGGAACAACGACACCGATATTTTATAACCTACCTTATAGAATTGTGTATTACGCAGACTCACAAAAACGCCTAAATCGAGATAGGGAGTTTCCACACCGTAACCTATTTCGGTATACGGAAGCAATTGCGACATAATCAACAAATTGAAATATATCTTTTCATTTTGCAGAAAATTTACACGAGGCATCATCTTCTGCAACATCATAAAAGGTGATTCATAAGTTGCATTTGCCCTAAAGTATTTATTGGCCGAGTTGTACCACTCCGAATCGAGCAACTGAAATACCCCGCCCAACTTATCGCTTCTATCCACCGGGAGGTTGCTCGGCTTAAGAAAAGCATAATCTACAAAATAGAGGTCTTTAGTATAGAAGAAACCGCCACCACCCACACGCAGATAGAGATTGTCGCTCTCGTTCACCCTTAATTTATACTGTATATCGAGTTCGGCACTTGTATAAATGCTTCGTGCCCCGAACAATCCACTTACACCCTGCTCTACGTCGAACGAAAAACGTGGAAGTTTAGAACCCAAATTCACTTTCCGGTTATTACGCATATAATAATACATTCCCGGATGCCAAGTGATGCGGATATGAGGAGCGAACTGTGAGTACTGTTTTTTCAACCGAAAGCCTTCGGACTCCAATCGGCGTTGCCCATCACCAATAAGCCTTCGAGCATGAAAATTGACACCCGCCAACAATTCAAGGCCGTTGGCAATCTCGCGGCTCACGTCCACATTAATATAATGATTCCTGAAATAATTCAGTTTAAGGTCCTCAAAATTCAACGAATCGAGTGCCATATCCTCAATACGTTGCAACATCAAACTGCTATAGGTATTATTCATTGCACCCAACTCGAGATGCATTGCACCAAGATGCAACGGGTCGAACAGATAACGCCCGGCGACCTTCCAATAAAAAGCACCCTGTTTAAAATTATATCCTATGACAGGTTTTATCCTTAATTCGCGGTTTTTCGACAAAGAGGTATAGAAATTAAACGCAATACGATAGGACAAGCCCCTCGACGAACTGTAATCGAGATACGAAGGATTCAATATCGGCGACATTTTTATTTCACTGTCATTCCACTCCATCGAACGACTCGAGAGCATTTGGTCACCAACACTCCACAACCAAAAGTCTATGCCGTTATTCAAACTTTTTTGCATACCGGCACTACCAAACAGCACTCCTTTTTCTATATAAAAGAGGGAATCGGAAGATGTCAGCGGCATTGCCCTGTAGCGGTGTATATACTGTTCGCGACCAATGAGGGTATCCCCCATCACATTCGGTTCGATGGTGCTTGTCAGATTGTAAGGATTATCGGGAAGAGGCATTGAATCCAACGGAAGAATATCGGTATAGTTGTATCGCCCGTCTGCCGTAACCTTCAGTTTATTGCCCAGAAAATCGTAATCGAGCACAAGCGTTACCGCTTCGACAACAGTACGTCTGCCGGGGGCGTCACCCATTTTGTAATATATATTAAAACGCCCCTGCTCGTCCCATCCTTCGGCATAAAATTCACATAAAAAACCCGAAGAATCCAGTAGCAACCACCCTTTTTCGAACAACTTAATATTATCGATGCGCTGTTTAAAGCAGAGTTTTATACAGCCATCGACAAACTCCTCTCCTACACTGAAATCATATACATCTCTATTTCTTTTATAAAGCGGCGAAAGGTATTTACCCTCGAACAACGTTTCATCAAAAATATCGGGGCGCATAAATGCCATTACACGTTTCATCTCACCGCTACCATGCCTGTGTGTTGTCAAATATGCCCTGCGTGATATTTCGGGAACTGTATAATATGGGAAAAAGACATCGTAGTACAACTCCGAAAGATATCGTTTCTCGCCTTTATCGAAACGAGTCATATCGGGAAAAATGTTCAGAAAGATGTTTTTACGTTCGACATCCACATACTGTTTCACGTAAAGATGCCCGCGAGCTTCGCCAATATTGAAATCGCCTTGCTTTATTCTTTTGTACAATGAATCAAGCAGAACGTTGCACGATTCATCCGGCATAGCGGCAATTGCAGGCGTCATAAGCAACACCTGCAACAGCATAATCAACATCGGCACAAACAACCTCATGCAATATCAACAACAAAACGATAAAAAAGAGTGACGGATACACAATGAAAACACCCGCCTAATAGCGGCAGGCTATTTTACTGCAGCCCTTACCTTTATTAATTTATCGAGCAAATCCTCCAGCAAATCAAGACGCAACATATTTGCACCATCACTCTTTGCCTCGGCCGGATTTTCGTGTGTCTCAAGAAAAATACCATCGGCACCTACAGCTACGGCAGCTTTTGCCATTGTTTCTATCAACTCGGGCATACCGCCTGTCACTCCGGCACTTTGGTTTGGCTGCTGCAACGAGTGTGTTACATCCATCACAACAGGATAGCCGAATGTACGCATTTGAGGAATAGAGCGAAAATCCACAACCAAATCTTGATAGCCGAATGTTGTTCCGCGCTCGGTAAGCATCACCTGACCGGCACCACCCTCCGACACCACCTTATCGGCTGCAAATTTCATAGCCTGTGGCGACAAGAACTGCCCCTTTTTGATATTCACTATACGGCCGGTCTTTGCTGCAGCTGTAAGCAAATCGGTTTGACGGCAGAGGAATGCAGGTATCTGCAACACATCCACATATTCGGCTGCCATCTCGGCCTCTTCGGGCGAATGTATGTCGGTAACTACAGGAATGTTGAATGTCTCTCTTACACGTCTTAATACTCGCAATGCCCGTTCGTCACCTATTCCCGTAAAGGAATCTATTCGTGAACGGTTGGCCTTGCGATACGAACCTTTAAACACATAGGGTATATTTCTTTCACTTGTCATTGCCACCACCTTCTCGGCTATTCTAAGCGCCATATCCTCACCCTCGATAACACAAGGACCGGCAAGCAGAAAGAAGTTATCGGTAGCTGTTAATTCTCTGATTGTCATAACTTATTTTGTTTTGTATAATTTATTCGGTATAATAAAATTCACCGCCTCGGGCAGAATCGTTATACGCAAAGGATATGTTGGAGCAAACGGCCTGCCGTCTATTCCTGCCAATGCATTATCGGCCTCCTCAACAACAATCTCTGTCGTACGGAACGGCTCTATCAGTTTGTAATTAAGTATTTTTCGTTTCCACACCATATAAAGCCCCTGCAACATGCCAAGAAATTTAGGCATCTTTATAGCCGAAACATCGAGCCAACCATTATACGGTACAGCGCTCGGTGTCATGCCGTAGCCGCGTGAGTTACCGATACACAGCATCATGAACTTCTTTTCTACCGTATGGTTGTTCAATCTGAATTTCATTCCGAAGTTCTGACGATAGAACAACAGATGCGACATGGCAGCAAACAAGGATACAGCCTTCGTAAAAAGGTAGTGGCGCCTGTTGGCAATCTCAACCACGTGTGCGCTTAATCCTATATTTACAACATTCAGGAAATAACGTTTCTGCTCGCCGGACTCGGTATTATAGGAGCAACAACCAACATCGACGGTGCGCACCCGATGCGCAATTATATAATCGACTGCTGTTTTGTAATCATCGCAATTCAACCCCCAATAATGTGCAAAATCATTTGCAATGCCGTTTGGTATCAACCCAAGAGAGACACGCCCTCTGTTATCAGAAGCCATTATGCCATTAAGGGCATCCTGCAATGCCCCATCGCCTGCCACCAGCACAATTGTTTCATAGCCGTTATCGGCAAGCATTTTCGCCAGACGCTCCACCGAAGTGTAGTTTTCCGACTGAATATAATCATATATGACACCTTTCTCGTTGAGGTAATCACGAATTTCGCCCCAACGTTTCATAGGCCTTAATGTTCCTACACGGGGACAATATATTACCCCCCATCGATGTCTGTTATCATTCTGCACCTTTATCATGCAACAATCCTTTTATTATATCAACCTGTTGCGCCAACGGCAACGAAGCATCAACCCATTCTATTGCAACTCCCCGGCGCTCCATGCCACGAAACCACGTCATTTGCCTCTTCGCAAACCGGTGAATAGCAGTTTCAAGCCCCGAAAGCATCTCTTCAAAAGATATAACCCCTGTCAGGTATAATGTGACAAATTTGTATTCCAAACCGTAGTATATAAGTTGTTCGGCTGTCACACCCATATTCAGCAACCCCTGCACCTCGTCGAGCAACCCCTCTTCTATTCGCGCCATCAGGCGCTTGCTTATACGTTCACGACGCACCTCACGCGAAACATCCACACCAACAGTAAGAGTCTTTATAGAAGGAAATTCGCGCTCCTCCACAGGACAATTCAAATAGTACTCTTCTATCTCTATTGCCCTTATGGCACGTTTCTTGGTATCTGTATCGGTATTATTATGCAACGAACGGTAAGATGCAAGCATATCGGCAAGCTCCTCGAGTGACTTTTCTTCAAGCTGCTCGCGCAACACAGGATTCTCGGGAACAGGAATAAGACGATAGCCACGCAACACCGATTCGACATACATACCGCTGCCACCACACAACACAGGAAAACGTCCGCGCCGTTTTATATCCTCGTAAGCAACAAGAAAATCACGCTGAAACTCGAATACATTATACTTCTGCCCCGCATCGACAATATCTATCAAATGATAGGGAACATCGACACCGCCACAACTATACTCTTTCAAATCCTTACCCGTACCGATATCCATTCCTCTGTACACCTGACGGCTGTCGGCACTGATGACCTCGCCGTCAAGTGCCAATGCCAATGCCACAGCCAACGACGTTTTTCCGCACGCCGTAGGCCCCACAACAGAGAGCATATCATATTTTACAGGCACATCATCCATTCTCGACATATAATATACGTCTGCGAAAATAAGAATAAAAAATGAGATAGCAGCAAAACGTGCAAACAAAACATATCTGCAACCATAAAACATTGTAACATTCCAAAGTATTTCACTTAACCCGATGCATGAGTTAAAAAAAACAAAAAACACATCGACCTTTGTACTTTTTCACAATAACCCGAGTTATATTTGTAAACAAACTGTTTCCAAATAAATTAAAACAGCTTTATAAATATGTACGAGAACCTATTGCGACTGCCATACTTCCAAGGAATGAACAAGAACGACCTTACATCGATACTCGATAAGGTTAAGCTCGAATT
This sequence comes from Bacteroidaceae bacterium, assembly GCA_017467885.1. GTDB lineage: Bacteria > Bacteroidota > Bacteroidia > Bacteroidales > Bacteroidaceae > HGM04593. The sequence continues at coordinate 20,590 of JAFUKC010000023.1, forward strand.
TCAGCATTTCACCAACAACGAAACAATAATTGCACAAGGCAGCAAATGCGAAAAATTCGTAATACTGATGAACGGTGAAATTGAAGCAGAGAGCGTTTCAGACGACAAAAGCTACCGGCTGAACGAGATACACCGTGCACCACACGCCATAGAACCCTACTCGCTGTTTGGTGGCAACACCTGCTATATACGCAACTACACAGCAAAAGGAGAGTGTGATATCCTATCGGTAGAAAAAAGTTATCTCTTCAGCGAGTTCAAGAAGCACAACATATTCATGATAAATATGCTAAACATCATAAGCCGTCGAGCACAGGCCCTTAACGAACGCATCTGGAGCAACAGAACCGACAGCATAGAGCAAAAGATTATCAACTTCGTAGCATTGAGAGCAGAATCGCTAAACGGAACAAAAAGGCTATGCATAAAAATGGAGCGTTTGGGCGAGTTGCTGGACGAAACAAGAATAAATATATCTCGCACACTCAACAATATGCAGGAGAAAGGACTAATTGAATTAAGCAGAAAGGAGATATTAATACCCGGCTTCGAAAAATTACCGCTCGATGCAATAAACAAACAGAGAATATAAGAAGCCGATAAGAACCGATTCTAATAAACTGATAAAATTCTTTCAAAAATATTGTGAAATAACAACAGAAACCATTATCTTTGCACCCGATTTCAATGCAATATATATTGTATTTGAATTCAAAAAACAAATAACAGAGGTCGGTTCCGTAGCTCAGCTGGATAGAGCAACGCCCTTCTAAGGCGTGGGTCGAGCGTTCGAATCGCTCCGGAATCACAAAAAGGAAAGCAAGTGTTCACTTGCTTTCCTTTTTTTTATATGCATACAAGGACAACACAGTTAAAGCTGTGCAGTTTAAGCATCAATGCACGGTGGCACATAACACATCGGCTGTTAGAAGCCTGAAGAGGTAGGCAGAAAATAAAATGAGGATGACTCAAAAGTCATTTTACAAAGGAAGCAATCCCTGTTAAAATATGCTCTAACGAGGATTGCTCGTTCAGGAAGTGGGCTTTTGGGATACCCTCAACAAAACATTATGATTTATCGGCCTATACAAATAACTGTCCGAAGTCATCAGGACTAACTTCAATACGTTCAGTTGGGAATATAGTAGAGGTTGCCAACGTGGTTTTTCGACTTAAAAGCTCATCTAATGTTTCATCAAATGACTTAAATTTTGGACTCGTAGCCATAGGATAATAAACAAAAACATCTTTTGTTTGTCCTATTCGATAAGCTCTATCTGTAGCCTGATTCTCTTTAGCTGGATTCCAATGCCTACTAAAGTGTATAACGTGATTTGCTGCTGTAACATTTAATCCCATTCCAGCAGCTATAGGAGACATTATAATAATATTAAATCCCGGTGTTGACTGAAAATCATCAATGGCTGTTTGCCTAGATTGCTTATTCGTCCTTCTACCTGTGCTAATAGTCGGCGTGTCTCCGTTAATAATTTTAGGGATAATACCATATCTTTCTAAACAAATGCGCTGAAGCATTTTCTGTGATTCTTTTCTTTCAGCAAATAAAATCACTTTCTCATTCAAGCTGTGAATATTATCTAGAAAAAGAATAGTTGCTTGTAAACGAGCAGAAGTTCCTACCAACTCACTCGGTTCACGACTTTGCAATGTCATATCATACAAGAAAGGGTGTTCCGAAATCTCCTTAATACGATTGATTGTCAAAAGCATATTAGGTTGTTCGCCACTAACATAATTATTTACCTCTTTTATATAAGTAGCCTCCTGAAGTGCAGGCATATATACAGGTCGTTTCAGTTCCTCTTTCTTGGGAAGATCTTTTGCTGCATCTTTTTTAAGGCGACGCATCAAATACACACCTAATTTTTGATGAATCTCATTTCCTAATGCAACTATATCAGTATCTTCATTTTTAAGTGGATTTTGGTACTTGGCAGCAAAAGATTTAGCATTACCCAAAAGTCCTGGAACGCAAAAATCCATTATACACCATAAGTCCAGCAGTGTGTTTTCAACAGGTGTACCGGTCATCGCAATCTTAAAGTTGCTTTTAAGTGCCTTTGCTGCATTAGTAACAAGAGTGCCCGGCGATTTTATCTTCTGCGCTTCATCAAGAGCTACTATATCAAATTCAACAGCACAGAAGTTCAACTGCGATGTGCGTAAAGATTCATAGTTCGTCAATATGATGTCCATTTTCTGCATCATATCAACAACAGCCTTGTTAAATTGTCTAGGAATATCTCTTGATGACAAACGACAGATGCTCAATCTCGGTGCCATAAAGAAACGTTCATATTCGTTTTCCCAATTTTCTAGCAAAGAAATAGGTGCTACTATAAGATATGGCTTATGATTAGGAAATTGTCGAGAATGCCAATCAATAAAATATAAGATTTGCAAAGTCTTTCCTAAACCCATATCATCAGCCATTAAGCACCCACTGGCCTTATTGTTGTACAAATATTGTAACCAAGCAACACCTTCTTCTTGGTGGTTTTTTAAAGAAAAGCAGGTTTGTAGGAATGGGTTCTTATACAAGGTATATTTATCAGTATTCTCCAAATTATGAAAATCCGATTTGAAAGCAAGTTCTTCTGCATTATCTTTTATTATAAGAACTTTCCTTTCATTAGGAATGCTTTCAACATCAATTGGCGATTGAGGCTGCTTTAACTGTTCAAGAGCCTTTTGTGCTAAAAATTTTGCGTCTTCAACTGCAATTTCTGTATATTCATATTTTACGGTAGGAGAGTTGCTTTGTGAAGCCTCTTTAATCGCTTCTTCCAATTTATCAAGTTCTTCTTTACTTGATATGTATATTTTAGTCGTGCCACTTTGTGGTGATTCAATTGCCGCGCCAAAAACCCAACAAGATTTATACGGAGAAATAAAAGGATAGAATTTCGGTTTATATACTCCTATATCAATAACACGATCACTATATAGTTCTGATAAATCAAATTGTTCGGGGTCAAAGAATTCAGTAGGGTTTTGAATAATATCCCTTATTTCCTGTAAAGATTTACGTCGCCCACCTGTACGTTTGATGTAATCCAAACTTTCTTTTTGTTCTGGAGTTATGACAACACGCACACGCTCACCATTCTCTTTGGCAACAGGATAAACTCCTTGTACCTTCCGCATCTTATCAAAGACACTCTTAAATTTTTCACTATCAGTAATCCCAACAGAAGGGTCTATCGTATAACCTAAGTCATCTTGACCTACTTCTATTTTTATTTTTTCAGGAACGTGTACATTCTCATTTTCTAAATAACTATCAAGTTCACAATTAGCTTCATAAGCAAGTTTTTTTATCCTAGCAAAACAACGTAAATTATAGTCTGTTGATTTCTCACTCTCTTGTGTGGAATTGAACTTGTCTATCTCTCTAATCAAAAGGTACTGATTGACACTTAAAAGAAATTTGTTATTATTGCAAGAAACAATGTTCTCAATACGTTCACATTGCAAAATATCCCCATCCGGGACATAAGATAAAAAATCTAATTTATATCTAAAATCTACACTATTAAGCATTCCGTTGCTTCGTAACCTCAATGCTTTGTCGTAAGGTTCAGGAACACCCAAGAGAGCCATATCATCAGTATCAAGCTGATAAATATATTCAAAAGGAATGGTACACTTGCTTTCTGAAAAATCAGCAAAACCATTATCTGCCATAGCCTGCAATGGCAGATAATAGATGCAATCATCGGTATTGCTCCATTCATTTACAGGTATATCAACACCATTAAGATTAACGGTGAACACAAGACCCGCACTATTTATATCCAAGTTCAACATTTGATTATAATTTTATTTCCTTGAGATCACTTTGATTAAGTTTATTCTTAAACTTGATTACACCATCTTCTAATTTTATGTAACCAATAACGAATAATGTTCCTAAATAAAAATGTACAATTTCGCACCACCCTGTATCCATAGGGGACTTAATTCTAATATCGCCATTAGCAGACTCGCCTTTTTGAAGAGTTCTGAAGCGTGCAAAAGCCGAAGTGCCTATCTTGTTTAGATAAACCCCTTTTGGATTAGCAACAATCCTATACCTACTATAAAAGAATGGTTTACTAGATATAGAACAAAGAACATTCTTTTCATACGTTATTTCATCATCACAAACAATATCGGGTTCAGGTTCTTTCCTTTCAACTTTTATTATAGTTGTGTTAGGATTGTCATCAGAATATGACTCATATATATCGAAGTCTTTTGACAAAGGTTTTTCCTTAAACAATTCATCATCCTTTGTGTCAAAAAATGATAAGGAGGTGTTGTAAGCAGATAGAACTTTCCGCTCCATCCATAAAGTTAAACGGTCTTGCCACTCACCTCTATGGTGAAAACGACCTTCTTCATTATGATAAGTATGATAATAGTCTTGCTCAACCAGTAAATTCATAGAAGGAATTTTTAAGTCGTTTGTAGAATTTATAGTTCTAACAGATGTTACAAGACCTACTTGCTTATGCCCTTGGTTATACACATACAAAGCTCCGGTATCAGAAAACTCTATAAGCATTTTGTTTTTTATAAACAGAACAAGAGCTGATGTCTGCGAAGTATAAGAATTAGTTTCTTTGAAATGTCTATGGAATGTGCTGCCAATTCTAGAGTCGCTTTGAAGCATTCTTTTTGTAGCAGTAGAACCAATAATTTTAAATCCACTTAGGTATTTGACATACTTAAGCCAAAAATTTTTTCTTTCTTTGCTTTGAACGCAAACCTCAAAGAATACTTCTATGATTTGCTGTGCGAACCACATGTAAACAAGTCTCATAGCCTTCTTCAACCTTGCTGCATCTTCGTTAGATGCACCGGCAAACGGTGCCCAAGTCGAAGCAAGGGTTACGTCACCAAGAGTTCTGTTGATAAATCTACATAAAATGGAACGCTTTATTTCATCACCTCTCCTGTTTTCTCTCTCTACCAAATAAGCACAGACAAGTTTTTTAGTTCTGTCAATATCGTGTAAACTAAAAATTTCGCTTATTGTGTCGAGCTTGGTAATATTATTCTTTTCAATATAATTGATAATCACATCAGAATAATACGATTGTTTAAAAGCAGAGCTTTTATAACCTATAATAGATGGTGCATTAAATAAGTCTATATTTTTTGCAGTTAATAGAGCTGCCAATCTTAAAGGACCATTCTTATCAAAAAGGTTCAAATGGTTCTTCAAAAGAATGTAGCGTTTATTGTTGTCCTCATATTCTTTAAGCTTTTTTATTATTAGCTGGCAAGTTGCCTCTCTAAATTCGGGCTCGATATAATTCCAAGAATTTAAGACATAGAATATAAGTCCATTAAAGAACAGACTTTTCCACCTCCTGTCAAGTAATGAAAGAGCGAAATAATAATCCTTCGGATCGTCGCGCAACTTCATTAAGTAATAAGAGACTATTCTCAATTCTCGAGTACTCCAAGACTCAAAAGAACTTTCACCTTGATTAGAGCACCTTTTAACTTTCAGAACAATTTCATCTATAGACCGTTGAGACACATTTATACCCCTATCGGAATTCATACGTTCCTCTATCTGCTTCAATAACCGCATATTTTTATTAAAAACCCGATTAAGCTGGATTTCATCAATACGCGATGCCTGAAGCGGAAAATCTTTAATTAAATCTGACTTTATATTCAGAAGGCTAAAAACGTCGCTCACTGCTTATTAAATCTTTTGTTAGCGATTTCTTCTAATTGTTTCTCGGCATTTGTTCTCACCCTAAATTCAACCCTTCTTGAAAGCTCAAAATCTTCTGCTCCATTTACTAATATCGGCTGACTAGAAGATAGTCCATTGGCAGTAATCAATCCTTTGAGCCAAGCAGACTGTTCTTCAGTCATCAAGTTAAAACAATACTGTAGAACAGTTCTTGTTCTGTTTTGCGAAAGAGCCATATTGTAGAAATACTCTCCTTTGCTATCTGTATGTCCTTCAATCCTTATTTCTACAATCCTGTCCTTGTATTTTTCTCTGCTTAAAACAGCAATATAGCGAGGAAAAAAATCATCAAGAATTTCTTTGAATTTCGGCTTTAAGTCGGCTTTGTCATAATCAAAGAGCATAGATGGCTCTTGGAATCTTACGCAAAGCGTAGAGTCAATAGAAGCTCGCCAAACTTTCAAATCCTCCTTAAATTCTTCTTGAAGATCAATATATAGTTGAGTCTTAATTTGGTCATACTGCCTAACAAGTTCCTCATCCTGCTCCGCTTTTTCTTGAACCTGTAACAAAGCACCCATAAGAAGCAAGATAAAGATAAACAGCAAACCTGCCATAAGGTCTCCTGTGGACTGTGAGAAAACATTTTCCTCATCTGATTTGTATGTAACCTTTTTCTTTTTCATTAGTGCCTACGTGAATTAAGAGATTCTGCCAACATTTCAACGATTTCATTTTGTTGCTGTATGGTACTAGAGAGAGCATCGGTGGTTTGAGTCAAACTAGAACTATATTGGTCAAGGTACTTGTGCGTGGTTGCTTGTACTGTTCGGCTATACTGTGTAAGACCTTCTTGTAACTGAGCAAATATGCTTCCAAGTCCTTGCTTGATAGTCTCGAATTTAGCAGCATATTCACTTGACATTTCACCAGAGCTTTCAAGTAATTCTTTGACAGCGTCAATGCCCCTCTGATTATTGCGTTGAATCTCTTCCATTTTGACAGAATATTCGTTTTGGCTCTTACTGAATAGTTGGGTAGCAAACTTCATATCTCCTGTAATTGTTTGCAAATGCGCGGTACTTCCTGCTATTTGACCTTGCGCCTGTTGGAACAGGCTCATAGTGCCTAAAATATTTTCATTAAGCTTTCCAAGACGTATAATACCTTCATTGAATGTTTCAAGCAATTTCCGGGTTTCAGTAGTTGTATCTTCCTGTAAAGCTATCAAGTCTGCCTGTTTGTTACTGATATCTGTAGTTATGCTAGCAACAGACTCTTGAACCGAACTTGAAAGCGAAGAAATAGTGCTATTAAGGAAAGCACCCATTTTTTCAGAAGCATCAGCGAGTTTGCTTATCATCTGATTGCTTTGCTCCTGCGAAGTAGTAGAAATTCCGTCTATTACATTATGCACTTCATTAATCGCCTCACTAATTGCTCCTGTCGCAAAAGATATTTGCTCCTGCATCTGTTGCATAGCTGTAGAATTCGCATTTGCAGAAGTAGTAGAAATGTCAGCAACCGCGGATTTAACCTCATTAATTGTTGTTTGAAGTTGAATAGATATTCTATCCATATTTTGTGGGAATTCCGCCATCGCCTGTGTTGCAGTACCTAACTGCATCGCCAGACCTTCAAGTTCATTAACCGCAGGTTTAGATATACTAGATTTAAATTCATCAACAACTGTAGCCATACTATCTTTAAGCTCGCTAACAACACCCTGAATCATCTCATTCGCAGGAGCAGTGACTTTTTCAGAGACCATATCAATATGTTGAATAATTGCCTTTGTTGTAGCATCAACATTTTCCATTAGAGGCAAAATCTTCTGTTGCATTTGACGAGATAATGATTCATCAAACCCATTATTGAGTTCTATAGCCAAATCGGTAGAGAAAGATTTCAAGGCCTTTGTTTGCTCTGTGCTTTCAGCAAGTATCTCACGAATAGCATTTCCAATGGATACGACCTGACTATCCGAATTAGAATAAACTAATTTATCATTTATACTCTTGGCGTTTTCCGCTGAACTAGATATAATCGCACTCGACTGATTTATAATAAGAGTTTGAATCTTATCATATAGTGTAACTAGCAATTGTTCTTGATTTTTACTAGCAAGAGCTACATCATCAATATAATATTGTCTATCTAATTTCTCTGTCAATCTAGATAATTGTTTGGACAACTTATTTCTAGATGACTTATCAATAAAAATAAAGATAATAGAAAGAGACATACCTAACAATGATGTAGCGAACGCAGTAGCCATACCACCTAAAAGCATTTCTATGCTTTCTTGTATTTTGGTAGTGTCAGAACTGTCAAAACCTTGAATACCTAATGTCAATCCCAAGAAAGTACCAAGAAGACCCAAACCAACCAATGTTCCTGATGCTGTATCAATCATCCTAATATTAAGATTGGCTGTAGCACATACATTCTCTGACGAAAAGTATTCAGAAGAAGGGATATTAGTTTTATCCCCATCTTCAGACTGAACAATAAATGAAGACACGTAGCTGTCCTTAATATTAGACAACCTTGTTTTTCCTATAGCAGTTAAAATATCATCTGCATCGGCAACCAACCTTATCTGCTTGGTTATTCTTGGGAGTTTCAACACTTCCCAAAGAAAATATATAAAAACCAAAGAGATAAAAGCCAATGACAATGTTGTCGTATTTTCTCGAAACATTTCTAGCATAATTGTTTATGTATTTATAGATTACACGTTAAATGCAAATATAAACATTTTTTAGAGAAAATCTATTCCAAAGAGCAATATTTATGCAAAAGGGATAATGTCAATACAGAATACAGAAAACCCTTTAAATGTTAAAAAAATAAATTTGTGGCAATTTAATAGTTTACAAATAAATTATTATTGTTATTTTTGTAAACCTAAAATATAAAACTATGAAAGAGATATTTCCAATAAGACTAAAACAGGCACGTATAATGCAAGGGCTATCAATGGACTCTCTTTGTGAAAAGGCAAATTTTGCACTCAGTAAACAAGCCATTTCAAAATATGAGACTGGAAAAATGATGCCCGATAGCAAGTCTTTGATTATTTTGTCAAATGCGTTAGGAGTAAGCATCGATTACTTCTTTCGCCCTATTGCTATATCTATTGATAAAGTTGAATTTCGCAAGAGGTCAAAATTAGGTGTAAAACAGGTAGATGCTATCAAAGAGTTAGTTAGAGATAAGTTAGAACGTTATTTCGAAATAGAATCCATAATTGATATTCAAACTGATTTTAAGTCGGTATATGACAATGTTTTGATTCAGGGAGAAGATGATATTTTTCCCGTTGTTGCACGAATCAAAGAAGAATGGAAACTTGGCGAGGATGGCATCAATAATCTTATTGAGATATTAGAGGAAAATAAAATAAAAGTTATAGAGATAGATGCCCCTAACAGTTTTGACGGATTAAGCGGATATGCTAATGGCAAAAATCCTGTAATTGTTCTCAACAAGAATTTCGATAGTGAACGCAAACGTTTCACTGCATTGCATGAGTTGGGGCATTTGCTTCTCAACTTTGATAATTCAATAGATGAGAAACAAGTTGAAAATTTTTGCAATTTATTTGCAAATGAAATGCTTATCTCCAAAAGCGTATTCATACAAAAAATAGGTATGAACCGCAAAGATATTTCATTGCAGGAGTTGCAGGATATTCAGTTTCAATTTGGAATTTCCATTGATGCTTTGATGTACAAAGCAAAAGAATTAAATATTATAACCGATGCCCGATACAGGACTTTCTGCATCAAAAAGAACCAAACTAAAAGATTTAAAGAAGAGGTAGAAAGAAGTCGTTATAAACAAGAAGAATCCAATCGCTTTGTACGTTTGGTATATCGTGCTTTGGCAAGCGAAATTATTTCTATATCAAAGGCAGGCTCGCTGCTAAACATTCCTGTAAATGCAATACGAAATCAACTAAACTTGGTATAGAATGGAAATTGTAGTAAACGACACAAATATATTCATAGACCTATACTCAATCGGACTATTGGAACAATTCTTTGAATTGCCAATAACCGTGCACACAGTTGATTTTGTTATCAATGAACTGAAAGAACCAGAACAACTCAAAGCTGTAAACGAGTTTATAAAGAACGGCAAATTGAAAGTTCAAAATTTTGACACAAAAGATTTGATTGACATTATCAATTTACAGAGCAGAGCCGGCGGTAACGTGTCTATTACAGACTGTGCTGTGTGGCATTATGCAAAGATTAATAACTACACATTGTTAACAGGCGACGGGCAGCTACGAAACAAGGCGATAGAATCAAGATTAACGGTAAAAGGCATTATTTATGTATTCGATCAATTAATCGAATGTGGCGTCATTTTTCCTCGAATGGCCATAAGCAAGATACAAGATTTAATGAACATCAATACCAGATTGCCCAAAAAAATAATTCAAGAACGCATAGAGAAGTGGAGCAATACATAATGCTCCATTTTTATTACGCTACAAAACCCCACTAGCCGTAATAGGATTATCTCCTTATAAGGAAACTTTTGACAATTCCATTGTCGATTTTCGGCTACACTCATTGCGATTGAAAATAAATTTTCACTCATTCGTTTGCTCGAAAATTCACGCTCCTACGCTACAAAATTCCCGAAGAAGTAACAGGATAAATCTCCTTGTATGGGAATTTTTCCGCACCGATATAAAGCGTATCAAATGCGTCTGTTCCGTCTGTGCGGTGTTCGAGCAAGTTCTCTTCTGTCTCGTCCAACTTCTCACCGCCTTTGTCCTTGCAGAAACCGTTGCGCCCACGAACAACACCTGCTGTTTGAATGGCAAGAATAAGGTCATCGTTATTCTGACAGTTGAAGAACGGCATCAGCCTCTGCTTGCCGGCAAAGCCTTGATTGATTAAAAGGTACTTTTCATCGTATCGCATAGAAATCAAATAGCGCAAAGCATGTCTCGCAAAGGCAACTGCTTAGATAATGCTATGATGGAAAACTTATTTGGACTTATGAAGCCTGAATTATTAAATTTACAGGAGTGGGATGATATTGAACAGTTCAAGAAAGAACTTATTAGATACATACACTACTACAATAATGATAGAATCAAATTGAGGCTAAATGGAAAAAGCCCGGTACAATACCGAGCTTTATTCCAATCTAAGTCAGCCTCTTTATTTATACGATGATTATTATCAGATACCCATTGCACTCTTCATCTCGGCAATGACAGCATCGGCAGCTTTCGACGCAGCTTCGTAGTCGGCTGCACACTCCATTTTGCCTTTAGCCTCCATGTAGAATTTAATCTTGGGCTCGGTTCCCGAGGGACGTACCGACACCTTGTTTCCACCGGCTGTAAAATATTGCAATACATTCGAAGCCTCGGGCATGTCAATGTCGGTTACATTGCCATCTCCATCAATCTGCTTCAAAGCTTTAAAATCCTTATATGCAACAACCTTGTCACCGGCCATCTCTTTCAGCGGATTGGTACGGAAGTTCTCCATCATCTGACGTATTTCATCTGCACCACTCTTGCCGGGCTTAACAACGTTTACTGTAATCTCCTTCGAGAAACCATACTCGACGTATATTTCCATCAGCATTTCGTACAGAGTCTTACCATTATCTTTAGCCCATGCTGCTATTTCGGCTGCAAGGCTACATGCCGAAACGGCATCCTTGTCACGGCAGAAGTCCTCGGCCAAGAAACCAAAACTCTCTTCACCACCACCGATATATTTGGCTATGCCTTCGTTGTCGCGAATGACCTTTGCAATCCATTTGAAACCGGTGTAGCAATCGTACATCTTTATTGAGTTCTTCTGTGCAATCTCTTTGATAACCTCGGTTGTAACGATTGTCTTTACAACAAATTCCTTGCCTGTCATCTTGCCCAATTTGTTGTATTGGGTAATAATATAATAGAGGAATATCATGCAAGTCTGGTTACCGTTAATGATAGCCCAATCGCCTTTATCGTTCTTGCAGGCAATGGCTATACGGTCGGCATCGGGGTCTGATGCCAAAACAATCTCAGCATCAATTTCGCGTGCAAGATTCATTGCCATAGTCATCGCTTCGGGGTTCTCGGGGTTGGGAGATACCACTGTCGGGAAGTTGCCATCCTTAATCATCTGCTCCTCGACACAATGGATGTTCTCGAATCCCCAACGACGCAACGACGCAGGTATCAAATCCCGGCCGCATCCATGAATCGGTGTATATACTATCTTCAAATCCTTATGACGTGCTATCACATCGGGGGCTATTGAAAGAGTGTGTATCTGCTCAAGGAATACATTATCCACCTCTTTGCCTATAACCTCGATAAGAGCAGGATTACCAACAAATTTAATATCCTCTACAGCTACTTTATCCACATGTTCGATAATGGCTGTATCGTGGGGCGCAAGCACCTGTGCGCCATCTTCCCAATAGGCTTTATAACCATTGTACTCTTTGGGATTGTGGCTTGCTGTAATGTTCACACCGCTTTGGCAACCCAAATGTCTGATGGCAAAAGATATCTCGGGCGTGGGACGCAAATCCTCGAAAAGATAAACCTTTATACCATTAGCCGAGAATATGTTGGCCGATACCTCGGCAAACAAACGGCTGTTGTTACGGCAATCGTGACCCACCACAACAGATATCTGCTCCTTATCCTTAAAACATTCATTCAGATAATCGGCCATACCTTGTGTAGCCTTACCTACAGTGTAAATATTCATTCTGTTGCTGCCGGCACCCATTATTCCGCGCAACCCACCGGTTCCGAACTCCAAGTCTTTATAAAAAGCATCGATAAGCGGGGTTTTATCCTCGCTCTCGAGCATACTCTTAACCTCACTGCGAGTAACTTCATCGTAAGCCGGAGCAAGCCATCCGTTTGCTTTCTCCGTAACCATTTTAATAAGTTCCAAATCCATAATATTATATTTTATTGATTATTACTTTATCATAAACAACTGTTCATCTTTATGCCTTGATGCAAAGATAATTATTTATATTAGAAGCTGTTTATGTTTCAATGAAAAGTTTCTTATTATTTTGCAACAGGAACAAGATATTTATCGCCCGTTTGTTCCAAAAATGCCTTTTTATAGGCATCGGGATATCCGGGACGCTTAACAGTGGCACCTAACCCGGTTGATGTACGTTCAAATTTGCCGTCCTTCTCGGGCTTCACAACCAAATCGTTGTATTTTACAATGATATACTCTCCAAACTTTTTCCACTCGGCCAAGGCCTCCTCGGCACTGCTGCAGGTAAACTCCTCGAGTAAACGGAGCGCACGCTTGGGCGATGATTGCAACGAAGCAAGTGCCTCCTGCTCCACAGCCTTGCTCTGCTCGTATATCTTATTCTCCAATTCACCCTGCACACGCTTCATATCATCGACAACAAGCGAATATTTGGGATATATCATATTAGAGACCCAATTGAATACCCAGAAGGATGATTTCCACGAGAATGTCACCTGGTCGGAGAACTCCTCGGCGTAACAATCGGGTATTGTTTTCGTACCACAATACACCGGAGTATAGATAATCATATTTGCATCGTCGGTGCCAAACCACATTACACCGCCAACAGGATTGGGTAAATGAGAACGCAACTGTGCAACAAAGGTAAATGCAGTCTGGTAAGTAGATATAGGACGTTCGTTAAAATACTCCTTGCCTTCGTATTCAAAACCGAGAGGCGAGAGACGATAGGGCATATTATAGATACCGCCACCAATATCCTGTGTAATATCGAAAGGAGTTCCCTCGTAATGATCTCGCATTCCGTTTTGTACATCCTGCAACGACAGAGGAGCCTTTGGCTTCACATAAAGAGGCATAGGCTGTGCTGTTGCATCTCCCGAAGCCCAAGCCAAATAATCGTTCATATCCAAATCGGCATACATATTAAAGAAACTCCATACGCGGGCATCACAGTAGCGCAATGCGCCAAAATCGGCCGGGCAGTAGGCGTCGGCAAAACTGAAATCTTCGTCTTTACCGCTGAAGTATCCTTTTTTACGTGCAAACTTCACCACATCCTTTGAATAGATTACATTCTCTTTATCCTTCATATTGAACTTACGAATACGCGACTGATTGGCATGCGCCGAGATACAGTCGTCGGGAATACGTATAGCCACCCAGACTGTACCTTTTTCGCCGGGACCTTTGCCTATCATCTCCAATATCCATGCTTCGTTCGGGTCGGCAATAGAGAAACTCTCGCCCGAACTGTAATAGCCATATTCGTTTGTGAGTTTGGTCATAACATCGATAGCCTCGCGGGCTGTTTTTGAACGCTGCAATGCTATGTATATAAGACTTCCGTAATCTATAATACCTGTGGTATCTACAAGTTCGGCACGCCCACCGAAGGTGGTTTCGGCTATTGCAACCTGATGTTCGTTGATATTCCCGACAACATTATAAGTTACGGGAGCTTCGGGAATAGAACCAAGATATTTACCGGTATCCCAATCGTAAACCTCACGCATTGTTCCTTCAGGGTGTACACCGGCTGCAAAGTGAGCAAGAAAGCCGCTCATTCCAAAGCTGTCGGCACTGTACGATATAAAGACCGAACCATCGGCCGATGCTTTCTTTCCAACAATAAAGTTGGTACATGCCTCGCCATTCATTACCAACAGCATAAGGCCAAGAATTGATAAGATGATTTTCTTCATAAAATTATTGTTTTTTCTATTATGGTTTCGTTTCCTGCATAATCGGTTACAACAAGACGCAATCTATGTTTACCGGGTGAAACTCCTTCACGTTTATGGTTACACGTCAGACGACCCGTCTTGCTGCTGAATTCAAACAAGATAAATTTATCATCGATATACCCTTTGTAATCTTTTATTCCCGTCTGCGTATCGCGCAATGTAAAGATAATAGTACCACTACCCCTCCAGCGCTTCTCGTTTAACGCTTTAACCTGAGGTGCCACAGTATCTACTGCAACGTCGTAGATTCCAAGAACGGATATTTTACCTTCTACCCAACCGTTCGAGGCTTTTCCGCCTGCCGAAAGCCACCCTTTTCCATTTTTCCGACGAAGATAGTAACATCTTTCGGGATAAGGCAGCGAATCGTTTATCTGCATGCGAAGAAACGCTCCGTTACGCAGAGGAATTGCAGAACCGGCAATATCGTAAGAGCGTGATATATCGGTTGCCGGCAACTCGAATACCTTTATATATGTATCTTCGAACAATTCACCGGCCGGTATTGCAAGATGCATTCCTTGATACGAAATTTCGTTATTGATATACCATAGCAACAAATGCCCTTCTTCGTCGTATACAGAGGGGATGGTGTCGCATTTGCCTCGCAATGCAAAAGAACAAGATTTCACATTCCCATGATAATCGTACAGACGATACTTGACATTGTATATACGTTCTTCGTCGATTGTAATCCAACCACGATTTTCATCGCACGATAGCGCACGCAAAGGATTGTTGTCTAAAACGTATGAGCGCAGGTACCAGTCGCCGTCACTCGAACGCCGTTGGTAATCGGCCCATGCATTTATCAACCTGGTTTCGTCGAACGAGAAACCATCCATTACACTTGAAAAACGCAAAGAATCATCTACATACATCTCGTATCGGTATATTCCGTAACGGTTCGTTGTATTATCCATAAAATCCTCGGCTTTGACAGATACACCGACAACACCCCAGACATTCAACGTATCGCCGGCAAACTTGCATGTAACCGTATTACTGCCACTATTTACCACACCTGCGCCCTTATAAGGAGTTACAGCATAGGCATACGCCACAGGCGGACGGCTGTCGGCAATAAGATGTTTATAGAAACGGAGAGGGTTGACAAGTTCATTTCCATCGGACTTACGTACCTCGAAGTGCACATGCGGGCCGAAGGAATAACCGGTATTGCCACTATAGGCAACCAACTCGCCACGTTTCACACGAAATTCCTCGGGAGCAAATGAGATATCGGCAGCAAACGTTTCATTTTCGTACTGAAAACTGTGTATTCTATTTGCAATATCGGCTGTATATGCATTAAGATGAGCGTACACCGTCATATATCCGTTATCGTGCATAATATAAAGTGCACGACCATATCCGCCGGGCGAAACTTTTACACGTGCCACATACCCGTCGGCCGGTGAAAATATCGGCTTGCCCACAGTACCTTGCGTTTTAAAATCGATGCCGGCATGAAAATGATTTGTACGCAATTCGCCGAAATTGCCGCTCAACAACAATGGTATATCCAAAGGTGCACGCATATTTACGGTGTCGTTCTGCCCAAAAACCGCCGAACACAGTAACAACATCTGTAAAAAGAAAAAGCCTGTTTTCTTCATTTTTTGTTTCGTTTAAAACGTTTCATAACCATACCCAATAATTTTGTACGGGTAGTAAGTACATAAAGCGAAATCAGTATGGAGGCTGAAAAGAATAAGGCACCGGTTATCCAATAGAGTTTACCATTTCCCATGCAGCGACACGATATTATCGTAAGCAACAGAAGCGGAAACTGCAAAATAAAATATCGCATGGCACTTGCCGACAAACTGTATGAATATCTGCAACGAGCAATACTGTACACCACAATAAAATCTATTATATGTACAACAGATATTGCACAACCGATTCCCGATACGCCCCATTGTAAATAGCCGAGAACAATAGCAACCACAAACGAGAGGTTATATAAAGATTCCTGTATGACAAACACCAAAGAGTCGCCCTTCGAAAGTGGCAAAAATGATATAGGATAAGTCATTGCCCTCACAAGCATGCCAAGCATAGCAAACTGTGTCATGGCAACAACAGGCATGAACTCCACTGTCGATAACAAAGGAATCAATATCGGCAAAACAACCACAAAAGCTATTATTGCCGGCGCCTGCACAAGCAGTTGCACCTCTACCTGCTCATTGACAATGGAACTGCGCACACCAACATCGGACATCACACTCGACAGGCGGGGATAATATTGCGAATCCAATGCCGAGAACAACACCGCCGGCAAGGTTGTTATAAACATAAAACCTACAGAGAACATACCGGTTACAGCCTCGCTGCCAATCGAAGTAAGAAAATTGCAAACCAACCATATCGACGCAGCCGTTACGATGGATGCGTACATATACCCTGCACCCAATCTGACTATGTCGTACCCTTTTTTAAGCAACGAAAAAGAGAATGGCAGAATGCGATAGCCGTATGAAGGTAACGAAAAACGGAATAGTACAAGCAACTGTGTCAGCGCAATCAAAAAGATTGTAGGGAATATTCCATCTATACCCATAAAGTAATAGAACGGTGCCGATAAAGCCAATGAAACAACTGCACCTATAAGAGAATACAGTGCAACCTGCGTATAATGCCTTGTAGCACGCAATATGGCAATCTCGCCACCCGACAAGGCCATGAAAAAGACCACCGGCGACAACATTGCAAAGTGCAAGGCATAGTACTCTACCGTCTTGAACATCATAATGCTGACTAACGGCGATAACATCAGCAACAGAAAAGCGCCCAAAATTCCGGTATAAAAAGCTATACTGCGAACAACCCTCAAGCTATCTTTTAAAGTATCGATGTCTGAATTCTCGTATGCAACCGAAAGTGTACGCACAGCACTGAACGAAAGTGCAAGATTGGTTGAATCGCTGAACAGTTGTATGGTACGATTGAAGTTGGCTATGATACCCATACCGGCAGCACCTAACAACTGCGCAGAGAGTTTGCTCCTTACAAGACCAAGGAGAGTGGAAATAAATTGGGTACCACCGAACATACCCAAATATTTCATAACATCTGCATAACCTTTATGTACACCCGATTCAGACTCTTTCATCAAAAATATATTATTACATCAACACTGCGACAGAATGGGTTACTAATATTAAGAACAATCATTACAATACAAACGTAGCAATAAATTATTTGCGAAGATAGTAAAAAAGCCGATAGATTATCGGATAAAGAAAAGAAAAGTATAAAAATAGGCTGTTATTGCAAATAAATAACAAGCAGAACCATCGTCATTATATTAAAAAGTGTTATCTTCGCATTTGATTATAAAATTTCCAAAAAGTCAAATGAAACTAAGCATCATAGTACCGGTTTACAAGGTAAGACGTCACTTGCAGAATTGCATTGAGAGCATTCTGCAACAGACCTACACCGACTATGAGCTGATACTGGTTGACGACGGCTCGCCCGACAACTGCGGAGCTATTTGCGACCGCTATGCCCAGGAGTGCGACAAAGTAAAAGTAATTCATAAGAAAAACGGCGGGCTGTCATCGGCAAGAAATGCAGGATTGGCTGTTGC
Organism: Bacteroidaceae bacterium; assembly: GCA_017467885.1. Lineage (GTDB taxonomy): Bacteria > Bacteroidota > Bacteroidia > Bacteroidales > Bacteroidaceae > HGM04593. Next base: position 38,665 of record JAFUKC010000023.1, read on the forward strand.
CCAAGGTGAATACATAACATTTGTAGATGGCGATGACAGCATAGCTTCGGGAACCTACTACTACAACATGCGTATATTGCAGGCGCACCCCGAGATAGACATTTTGGAATACCCCGTAACCGAGCACTACGAATCGCCACGAAGCCGTATAAAATCATTCAAGCCCGAGTTGGTATCGGGCAATGAGAATATCTTTGTCGACTGGATAAAACGCAAGGGATACGAACACTGCTATTCGTGTAACAAGATATACCGTTCAGAGCTTTTCTTTTTTGTGCGTTTCCCCGAAAGTGAATCGTTCGAGGACACATTTATCACCCCTATTCTGTATGAGAGCTGCGAAAATGTCTACTATTCAGATGCCGGATTCTACTACTATCACTACCACCCAAAAAGCATCACCAACACATATACATTCAAATCATACTTCTTTCTTTACCGTAACCTTGTTACACTTCACAACAAGGTAAAAAACGAATACAAGATGAAAGAAGAAGCTTTTGATATATTATTTAGAGCCATAGATAACCTGACAGTCTTGCACCGTTGCTCGGACGGAAGTGCCGGAGAACTGAAATCGGCATGCGGGTTGCTTACAAATGAACGTATCGGCCTATCGGAACTCTACCACATGAATATTTCGTTAAGAAATAAAATAAAATATACCACATTTGCCCTCTTTGGGGCAGCAGTACATGCGCGTATATACTCGATGTTCTGCAAAAAACTATGCTAAACATCGTCGACAACATGATATTTCTCTCAATAGTAATTCCGCACTACAACCTTCCACGCGAACTGCTGAAGCGTTGCATAGAAAGCATAATCAACCAGAAACAAGAACAGGGAAGCTGCGAGATTATTGTAGTGGACGACGGTTCGGACACCCCACCTGCATGGCTGAACGATTGCTACCCCAACGAAGTTGTAAGACTGATAAACATTGAGCATGCAGGGCTTGGCGCCGCACGCAATGCAGGAATGTTGGAAGCAAGAGGCAAATACATACAATTCATAGATGCAGATGACTGCCTGATACCCGACAGCATGAACGAATGCATCGAACTATTGCACATGGAAGCACCTCAGATACTGCGCTTCAGATACAGAATATGCCCCAACGAACAAAGCATACAGGAAAAGCCGAAAACAGAAAGATTCAAATATAGTTACACCATCAGTGGAGCTGCATATATGGCAGGCAACAATCTTCCGGGAAGCTCCTGTATCTATTTTTTCCAAAAAGATTTGGCCATAAAGCATAATATAACGTTTAAAGAATCGGTGTTTCATGAGGACGAGGAGTTCAGCACCAAACTGCACTTCTTTGCCACAAGCCTTATAAACACCAATGCACAGATATACAACTATTGCATTCGCAAAGAGTCAATTACAAGCAACACCAACAACGAATTTGAGGAGAAACGTATAAACGATATTTTTGGTATATTGAAACGGCTGACACTGTTTCGCAATACCAATAAGCATAACTGCAACACTATACAGAAAAAAGCCATCGAACGGAAGCTCACAATGCTGACTGCAGACACCTTGCTTAACCTTTTCTACAATGGAGAAAAAGCCAAAGATATAAAAAGATTATGCAAAGGAGAGTTGCAACCCATCGGTCTGTACCCATTGCCTTCGGGAAAATACGGCCTAAAATACCGGATTTTTCGTATTTTGGCAAACAACACCATAGGATTGAGAATGTTGCGTATTTTGTTACCTAAAGAAAAACCACAAAAGAGATGAGAATTCTACTGCTTGGCGAATACAGCAACGTACATTGGAGCCTCGCCGAAGGATTACGCTCCCTCGGCCACGAGGTATGTGTTGTAAGCAACGGTGATTTTTGGAAAAACTACAAACGCGACATATCACTCGTCCGCAAAAAATACACCTTACACCACGGAATAAAATATCTTATAAAATTATACAGGATATTGCCACGTCTTAGAAACTACGATGTCGTGCAGATAATAAACCCAATGTTTCTTGAAATAAAAGCCGAACATATAAAACCAATCTACAACTATCTGCGCAGGCACAATAAAAAAGTATTCATGGGCGCCAATGGCATGGACGCATATTGGGTAGACTACTGCACCCGCAAACCATTCCCTTTTCGCTACTCCGACTTCAACATAGGCAACAAGGCAATAGACACCCCCATGAACCGCGAACTGATAGCAGCATGGCAAGGTACAGCCAAGGCACAACTGAACCGATACATTGCAAACGATTGCAACGGAATAATTGCCGGATTATACGAGTATCACACCGTATATAAGGAACAACACGGAGACAAATTAACATACATACCATTCCCTATCGAGGCCGAAAAAAAGACAGTAGAACTGTATACACCAACAAGAAAAATACGCATATTCATCGGAATACAACGCAGCCGCAGCATATATAAAGGAACCGACATCATGTTGCACGCATTGGAACGGATAGAAAAAAACTATCCCAACGAGTGCGAAATAATAAAAGCCGAAGATGTTCCATTTGCCAAGTATTCCCAAATGCTTAACAGTTGTGATATACAACTCGACCAACTTTATGGCTATTCACCGGCAATGAATGCCTTATTGGCTATGTCGAAAGGAAAAATCGTAGTAGGAGGTGGCGAAGAAGAATGTTATGAGATTCTTGGTGAGAAAGAATTGCGTCCTATAGTAAATGTATTACCCGAAGAGGAGGATATTTACAACAAATTAGAGGAACTTATACTGCACAAAGAAAAAATCACAAAATTGCAGAAAGAGAGTATAGCATTTGTAGAGCGCCACCACTCACCTGCCAAGGTTGCAGAACAATATATCGAATTCTGGAACAGTAAATAAGAAGAAGTTAGGTTCACCTGCAAATTCTAATGAGATGCTATAAAAATAGCATCTTCCGCTGTGGCGAGGTGATTCTCTTAAAATCCTTAAAAATTTTGGTAGTTCTCTCCTTTAAATCCTCGGTGGCCCACGAACTATTCTTCCTCCACACTTTAACTTTCCTTTGTTCCTTTTTTGGAAAAAGGAACGCAAAAACCGGCACAGACTTCAGCATTCGCATAAATCTCCCGTTCGTAAGTTGCACAGCAACATTACTTATTTGATTTATGCTCGCCGTTCTTGTCTTTACGCTGTGGTTTCGGGAACGGGGTAACTCGCTATTCCCACTTCTGCCTGCATCGCGAAAAACATCGCTCAAACATCCCCCGTTCTTTTTCCTCTACCACTGCTGACAAGAACTCTGCTTCTGACAGTGCCGAGGATTAAAAGTTACTTTTGCTATACATTATGCTGAAGCATTGCCAATGGTAATTCTGAAAAAACATCCGGCACCGTAAGCGAGCGAGCGTAAATCCCTGCCGTATGCAGGAAACAGTGCGAGCATGTTTGAAATATATTAGCGGCACGTTATTAATGTCGCACGGATTGCGAAAAGCAAGCGTTGTCAAAAAAAAAGAACCTAAATAGGTTCTAACGAAGTAGCGCCTACGGGAATTAACGAAGTTAATAGACAAGGCTTGCAGCAACAGGTCGTGCGAAGCATTGACGAAGTTAATGCCGCACGGGTTGCGAAAAGCAAGCGTTGTCAATAAAAAAAAGAACCTAAATAGGTTCTAACGAAGTAGCGCCTACGGGAATCGAACCCGTGTTCCATGCGTGAGAGGCATGTGTCCTAGCCACTAGACGAAAGCGCCAAATATTTCTATAATTATAGCTTATAAGCTTTTGTAGCGCCTACGGGAATCGAACCTGTGTTCGTTACAAGACAAGGAGTGAGAGGCATGTGTCCATCTCCTTTCTTCACCGTATTTGCTTTGTAGCGCCTACGGGAATCGAACCTGTGTTCGTTACAAGACAAGGAGTGA